>JAEWWU010000008.1 GCA_023396255.1 Bacteroidota bacterium | reverse complement strand
CGTATAGCTCAAGCCATTTTTGGCGCATTCGTATTTTCCGTATATCTTCTTTCATGCTACGAAGATATGGATTAAGATTTGCCTACGAAAAGAAAAAGTGTAGCGGATCTATTGATACTTTACATTTCAATTCCGTAACTTTGTGATTAGTTACAACGGGTAGCCTTGCCGAATATTCTATCGAATAGTTGTAAGTAGCTTTCAATTCCGTAACTTTGTGATTAGTTACAACGGGAATGTTCTTGATTATGTGCATAAGGCTGTTGTAAGTAGCTTTCAATTCCGTAACTTTGTGATTAGTTACAACAAAGTGAGTGAAAATTGCCCATCCAGCCCAGTTGTAAGTAGCTTTCAATTCCGTAACTTTGTGATTAGTTACAACTAATATATCTACTTCATTACATTCAGTAGAGTTGTAAGTAGCTTTCAATTCCGTAACTTTGTGATTAGTTACAACAATAGTCTTGGGAATAAGTCAGGATACACAGTTGTAAGTAGCTTTCAATTCCGTAACTTTGTGATTAGTTACAACAAGGGCAAATGAAGCAGTATTTGCTGATTAGTTGTAAGTAGCTTTCAATTCCGTAACTTTGTGATTAGTTACAACCTACCTCTTTCTCTTGATCAACAATGGTGAGTTGTAAGTAGCTTTCAATTCCGTAACTTTGTGATTAGTTACAACCAGCCAATTCAAAGGAACGACGGGGCAAAAGTTGTAAGTAGCTTTCAATTCCGTAACTTTGTGATTAGTTACAACTTGCGGATATTCATCTGCGCAACCTGATCAGTTGTAAGTAGCTTTCAATTCCGTAACTTTGTGATTAGTTACAACTACGAGGTCGCCAATAAGAGGCTCCTCCTTGTTGTAAGTAGCTTTCAATTCCGTAACTTTGTGATTAGTTACAACCTCAAGCAAAAAGAACTATCTGTGTAACAGATAGTTCTTTTTGCTTTTTAGAATCAGAAAAACGGTTACACAGCCATTTACTGCTCAATAATAAGGACTCTATTTTTCATCCTAAAATAGTTCCAATTGAACATAAACAGAAGGGGGCTCTTCCTCCTGCTTGGCATAGAAAATCTGAATATCCTCAAATTGCCTATCTGTAATACTCATAATAGCAACTTTGCCATATTTCGGAAGATTGTCTTGAACTCTTTTGGTATGTACTTGAGCATTTTCTCTACTTGGACAATATCGTATGTAAATAGAAAATTGAAAAAGAGTAAATCCATCTTCCTCTAAGCATTTGCGAAAGCATCTTGCCTCTTTCTGCATTCTTTTAGTTTCTGTTGGGAGGTCATAGAAAACAAGTACCCACATAGACCGATAAGCATTTATCCTATTGAAACTAATCATAGCGAAGGATATAAAATTTGTCGTTTTTCCCCAATATAGCACTTATAAAGTGACGAAACTGTCACCTTTACTGCCACAAGGAGGGGATGCCATTTACCCTCTATGCGGACATCTGTTGATGCTATCTTGAGAAGATGAGCTTTTGCCCCTATCGACAATTCGTGATTTTCAGGAAATGCATTCATCCATTGTATAACCGCCTTATCAACAATGGGTCGATAGGGTTCCATTAAATCATCTGCTAAACAATAAGGATTATAACGATTGCGATGAAAGATCCCCAAAACGGGAATTAGTCCTGTATCAACAATAGCTTTAGCAACGATGCTCCGAAGAATAGAATAACCAAAATTTAGTAATCCATTCACTCCTCCAGCATCTTGCTCTCTATAAAAATCTGGACCAAATAACTGTTTCCAATAAAATTGGGCAGCAATACCCTCCATATTTGTAGAGTCTCCCGATCGAACTTCTTTAAGATAAAGACCCATCGGGTCACTCTCCAAACCTAATGAAATAAGCACCTGCCGTTGATTACTAATTTTACTCTCTACCGTTTGCTTCCACAACTGTTTTTTCAGAGGTTCGCTTACCTCCATTTGCTCCCGAATACGCTTAGAATACGAAGTATGACCATAAAGCGGTAGCATCATTCCCTGTGGCAAATGTTGCTCACTGCAACTTACTACAACAACATTCCCTTCCATCAACTTTTGAATCAATTTGTGAGTAATTGTAATCTGTGCATGATCTAGCATTAGCAAACCTAAATCCTCTATGGGAATACTTCCTCGTTCCTCATTCGTCTCGGGGCAAATGATTTTCATCTGCCCCAAGCAAAGATGCAGATAGGCAGGATTGCCTATATAGATTGATCGGTAAAGCATAGTTCTGCAAATACTAATACTCCCCCACTTGCACGATATCCCCTAAATGGTTGATACGAACCTTTATACAGTCTTTCAAGCCATTAGTAGTTTGGATTCTCTTAAAAGTAAGGTCTTTGATGTCAGACTCCACACTCGTTTCCAAATGATGACGAAACACATAATAACAAGACGATAATTTCTGTACCCGATAAAGATTAGGGCTAATTGCAGCCTTATTCCGGGGATCAAGGAGATCTATTTCGTGAGGATCAAAACCAGTGTCTGGATTTGGAAAAACAAACATCTCGTTTTGCTTGAGAGTGAATAAGAATTCCCAACCAAGATCTTTGTTGTAGTCCTTGTTGATAATCTGCAATCCAACATTAACTCGGGCGACAGCTTCCATAAACGACATAACATACTCTTGCAAAACCCCTTGAGAATCACGATATATGGCAATGTGGTGATTACTACTATTAAGTACATAGTCTACGGGGATGGTCTTTCCCTGTTTATCATAACACAAATCACCCTCTGCCGTTCTTTTGGAACGCAATGCTTCAAGGCTGGTCGGACGAGCCTTGATAGTTACGCTTTTGAGACAAATACCTTGATGTTTGTTAAGCCAAATCGGTTTTGTCTCCAAATCAGAAAAAGCCAACTTCGCATTTCCATCGTACTCTCTGAGGCGGTTATCCAATACCTCTCTAGCTCTCCTATCCAGGACTTTTTCAATCTTAATCTCCGGAGTAATCGGCTCTCGTATTGTGAAGATTTCATCATAGCATACAACTTCACAAAGAGACCCTCCCTTGTATAAAATCGGGTTCTTTTTCAAAGTTTTACTATCCAAGGCTACTTCTATTGACGGATAGTGAGCAATATGTTCCTTTACAACACAACGAATCTTCGGATTTGCTATGAGGTCAACCTGCTCGAGTGTAAACTTTTTATTGAGAGGACGAGGTTTCTCATTAAGCCACTTCCTTTTAGCATATATTTTTTCCTTGTGTAGCTCACCTCGGGGCGTAAGACAGATTTGTTCTTTACTACCTCCTTGTGGCTTATTACGATTACGGGTAACCACCTTGTTCTTTGTCTTATGAGAGACAAGTATTTTCTCAAGATGCTCCTTTGCTTCACTACGAAAATTGGGCATAGGCAACTTGAAAAGATCTTTCTTTTGTCTGCAGTTGTCAGGTTTGTATTCAGTTTCTGTTTGCTGAACACTCTTTTCTGCATCATCGTGAGCATTCAAATGATTGAGATACTGAATGTGACTACGCTTGGTGAAAGCAACTGTCAAAGCATCCATAGCATGATGTCTGTGATCGTTCCGCTTTGTCCAATCCTTTATTACCTCTATCGTTACTTGGTTGCGTCGCTGAATCAGTTCCGTGTGTCCTAAAGCCCGGTATTTATCTATGTTTATCTCTTTCATAACATTGATAAGCCCCCAATCTTGGCGCAAACGATCGGTTATCTGCCCACTGGTAGCAACTACACTACGAGTAACGCTGAGGAGTATTTCCTGAGATTTCTTACTGATATACTGAGTAGTACGTAAGTCTCGCTCAATAAATCCATCTCCAATCTCACTTGCTCGCTTGAGAAGCTTTTGTGCCTTGGCTGGTGAAATTACTTTGCGAGCCTTTAGATCCTCAATGCGAGCGGTGTAACTATCCAATTCAGTTGCATAGTCTTGACTAATATAGTCAATGGCCGTACGGTCAGCCTTTTTAAGATTGTCGCTGCGGTAGGCCAACGTTTTATTGGAGAAACTATCATCAAACAAACGTGATTGCGGAATAATATGCTCGATATCAATCTCCGAAGAGAATAGCTGCTCTTTAGAAATATATCTATTGCGATACAAATCTTTATATCCATTCCCCTCCAATTCTTGGTAAAGGCGATAACGGATAATATCATTGCGAGAAGGATTGAAAATGCCAAACTCTTTCTTCAATACATCTACAATCCTTTTGTTTCTAATTTCGCTTTCATTTATCTTCTTCGTCAATTTGTCTCGCTCCTTTGCATTTTTTTTGAGTTCGCGGGCAAGTTCAATACGGATTTCGTCAAAATGAAAAACTTCCACTACATTTCCATTCTCATCTCGCAAACTATACTTATCAATTAAAGTATTTACCAAATTGACAAGCTGATTGAGTATTTTCTCAACAACAGGTTGACGTAAACTTCCCTTAGGGAGTAGGGGTAGCTTGTCTGCAAGCGGACGCTGTACTATCTCTTTTTTCGTTAGAGAAAATTGAGAGTGCTTATATCCTGCAAGCCTGCAAGCTGTACTGTATGTATGCTCTGGTATATAAGGCAGTATTGCTCTCAAGGCCTTAGCCGATAGATTACCATAACCTTGCACAAAAGTCACATTTGCCAGCAATTGAGAATGCTCTGGAGCAAAACCATATTTCTTCTCAAGGAGATGGCAAAGTGTTTCATTGCCCGTGATGGAGTTATCTCCTTCATAAGAATAAAGTAAGTGCCATAATGAATATGATGATTGTTGCAAAAAGTCTTTTCCCTTGAGTAAAGCGTCAAAACTAAGTAAGCTCGCATCAATTTCAAGCATTTCAAAATGCGATTGTATGAGTTCAATAATAGAATTCGCCGGCTTATCAATATCATTTACCGCCCAATTTTCTTTTTTAATCCCTAAACTCTTTTCTATATCACACCCCTCAAGTTCTGCGATCTGCAGATATGCCTTATACAAGGAAGCATTGGTGCTATTTCCCTTCAATTCCTCGTAATTCATCTCCCATTCTTGAGTTGGATAATGAAGTATTTTAAGAGCTTGATCAGCCTTGAGACATCCCTTGATATTGAGCTCTTGGAATAACTTTTGTTTTTCGTCCAATGATAAACTGAATACTTGAGCCGTTCCACTCTCCTTACATTTGCGACTCCCTTTAGAATAAATAAGGATATTGCCCAACATTTGCCAAATCTTAAACTCTTGAAACAAGGGAGATGAACGAGGTACAACTCTTGGTCCTACCTTTTTGATTATGGTCTTTTCCTTTATCTCACGTCCCGAACTGTCCGGCAAGATAATTTCTTTTTCTCGAGATTCTAATTCACAGAAGTCAATTAGTCCTTTTTGTGAACGTAATCTCCGCTGATAAAAAATCACCACATCACGTATCTCTGCTTTCAGCTCATCACTCAACTGAGGGTAAAACTGTTTCTGTGTTTCCCAAATACGTTCAAACTCATCAAGATAATCTTGCCGATAAAAAATCTGATTGCGTAAAGAACAATGCTTATCCCTTAGGACTTGCGAATAGAGGTATTGCCCAACCGTCTGTTTATTGAAAAACAAAGTTTTACTCCTGTCCGATATACTCCCCAAATAGCCACTAGATTTAGCAATGGCCTTATTTAGATCCACAACAACAGCCCACAATTCTTCTATTGCTATTTGCTTCGTAATGGCTAAGGATCGCCAACTCAAAATTCGTTGAAAGACCTCCGACCGTTTACCCTTGTTCGAAGGGATTTCTACCCCACTGTGCTGAGATAAGATTTTCGCCGTATCATTGCCCCCCTTTCCCTGTATGCTATTGTAAAGGTTTTCTGTCAATATTTCCGGATAATAGGCACTCTGATGCCTCCATATCAATTCAAGTTCTCGAACAAGATCTGAACGATAAAAATCCGGAATTCCCTTGAGTTTCTCCGCTGTTATTTGTTGATAGAGCCATTGTCCTGGAGTAAGTTTTAGATTATATAGCTCTCGAGCTAGTTTCATTCCATCAATGACCACTCCATCATCACTACTAACGATCTTGCGACTACTACGGTATCCCCTCTTGCGATTGATCGAAAGCAAAACACGAGCAAACTGCTCAAGCTCTATCCGCTCAATAGCAGCTAAAGAACGCAAATGCAATGTCTCAAAGGTTGTACCTTTTCCTTCTTCGTGAAGAACAGATTCCTTGCTAATAATTCCATTCTGCAGCAACAAATCAATCAACAGACTGCGCCTCAACTTATATCTCTGTAAGTTGCGGCGCATACTTCTCTTTAGACGTCTTTCCGCGTTTGTCGTAATAGGTTTCCCCTTTAAGAAGTCATTCTGTTCGTCTGTTGTTAATGGATTTACTCGAACTCCTACATCTATGATTGAGGAGAGTTCTTGGTCGTTCTCTGCTTCGTGGACATATGCCCAGCCAATACTAGTGGTTCCAAGGTCAAGACCTAATATTTTCTTCATACTCCTACTAAAAATTTGCGTAGTACCCTAATAATATTCTTCCTTAGTAGATTAAATACATCTCCGACTCTTCCAGAGAAATCAATATTTAGAGAAAAACTCTTGTGTAACTTCGAATAATTTTTATCGAATAAAAAATTCTCATTCTAATAAGTTTTTCTCCCCTTGCAAAAAACTTACAATTTCCTTCAAAAAAGGATTCTCCACTTCAGTCCTTTATCAAAAAATTCAACCGCTTCTATGTAAACATTGCACTCTCCTCTCAACTTCGAGATAACCTCACTTCGTTGAGATTAGATTTTTTCAAATAAGGAATGATTACTTTCAGCAAAGATAGCAGTTGTTATCCGAAAATGTATTATATTTGCCTCCGAAAGCTACTTACAATAAGGATTATTCCGTTGTGAGAACATTTAGGATCCCTCGCCTACTAATCGGGGGAGAGTGTGAGAGCCCTATCTATCTGATAAGGCTCTCTCTTTTTATACATATACACAGGAAAAACGCTCCAGTCCACAAAAAGCATTCCGCTGTTAAACAATGTTAGATTTCCTCTAAACAGCTTCGCCCTGCTAAGTATATTCGATACAGGATAATTGAATAAAAAACTCATAGGAGAATACGAAATACACCCAAAAGTTTTATGGTTGGCTTTGTTGGGAGCCTTCAGATTATTTGAAGTTTGGAATTTCTACAGTAAAAAGAAACGAAAGCGCTTTCGTTATACTTACATCATAAATCCTTGATTTCCAAGGTTCATCGCGGAAGTGTGTGTGGGGGGGGGTATGAACTAAGCTACCTAACTTCCTATATCGTAATTATTTATATGGCACACCATTTCTTTTGTAGCCAAATTTAGCCACAAGAGAGTATTTTGAGAGTACCTATATATCGCTATAGGGAATACACACTTGTATTCTTCCAGTTCCAAGGTACAAATAAGTAGAACATCCTCCAAATATCTAAGAATAAAATTGCTCCAAGATTTTTGGCTACAATTCCAGTGCACGGTGCAAGACCTTATATAAGGTCTTGCACCGTGCACTGGAAGTCCTTAAATTTTCGTCTGTTACAATCATCAATTTCCTCCTTTCTTGCTTGTGATATCTCTGACTTAAACTTCAAATGATCTACTGCAGAACAAACAAATGGTATAATAATACCCAAAAATGGTATTTGGTTATTCATGCTAACAGCATTTCAATTAGGAACTTTGCATCAATTGTAACAACATTGGATTTATTAATGAACAAGAAACAACAGAGCAACATCAATCCTGAAGAAGGTCGTCTGTTCATTGTGCATCCAACTCTTGACATGTTGTTAGCATCATGCGATAACATTAAGCAGACGGCAGAAAATGGCGGGATAGAATATTCGAATTTCCTTAAGACTTGCAATTTGGAAAAAGACATTCGAATCAGTTCCTACCAAAAGTGTGCAAACGCATTCGGTTTGGACATGCTCATCATACATCTTCCGTGTGGGGTAATTTTCCATAGAGAAAGATGACAATCCCGAGTATTTGGTGGTCAAGGCATTAAAAGTGAGGGACGGGAGTCCGTTGGATGTGCCGATGATGCTCTTTGGTTGGGACAAAGAAGCAGACATGCACGTCTATCGTGGTGAAAAGTCGAAAGAAGACAAAGAGAAACGTAAAACCGATGAACTGATTGCCGTTGTCAAGGAAGCGTTCCGAAACAAAATCAAACTTTCGTACCAAGAACTTTGTGCAGTATTGATGCGTGAAATGGAAATCAAGGAGCGAACAGCAAAGAAATATATTGCTTACATGAAAGAGCAGCGTATCTTATGGCAAGATGAAAGTGGCTACTATCAAAAAGGGAGGCTATGTCATATTTAGATTTACAGACAGGTCCCGAATCCGAAGAGGCTTGGCAGAAACGTCTGTTCGACAAACTGCTGTGTGTAGATGATAAGCTTGACCGTTTACTTTTCTTACAAGAGCAAGCGGTCGATACAACCGTTCATCCACCTCTCAAACCTGAGTACTTGGACATTCTAAATGTATCAAAACTGCTGAAAGTGGAGCAAAAGACCATCTACAACTGGGTGTGGGCTGGTAAGATTCCCTACCTCAAAGCCAACGGACGTTTACTCTTCCTGCGTGAAGAGATCGATGAAATGCTGCGAAAACGAGATGAATGGAGATGAATCGCATAAAATTCTTGGCATTTGCTTTGTCAGAATAGAATAAATGCTTACCTTTGTGAGTGAGAGCGATAGTTGCAGGTTGCCTGCACTTCAAAGATAACAGTACTCGCTTGGCATACCGTAAGATCTGCCGGCGGGTCATTTTTTTATATATCATATGGCTAATAAAGAATCGCGTTCTATTCAAGAACAAATAGAATTGCTAAAGCAAAGAGGTATGATTATAAATGATAAGGATTTTGCTTGTCTTCATCTAAGAAATATTAGTTACTATCGACTAAAAGGCTATTGGTGGGATATGCAGAAAGACAAAGATAACCATGTCTTTCAAATAGGTTCTCGCTTTGAAGATGTTATTGCACGGTATTCTTTTGACAAAGAATTACGGCTTATCCTGTTCGATGCCATTGAAACAATAGAGATCGCCTTACGTACAAAGATGATTTACCATCTGTCTCAATCCTATGGCGGTTTGTTCTATATGAACAACACTCTCTTTGTCAGCGAAGTGCTTCATCAACAGCATTTAGAGGATTTGATGAATGAATTTCTGCGTAGTGGCGAAGTTTTCATTAAAGAGTACAAACACAAGTATGGAGTGTGGGAAAATGGGAAATGTAAGTCTCTCACTCAACAGCCTGATGCATGGGTTATTTTTGAGGTAGCCACCTTTGGGACGCTTTCAAAGATATACAAGAATCTCAACCACCAGATTCCGGAGAAAGCAAAAATTGCTAATGAGTTCGGACTCAATCTGCATAATGAACTATCAAGTTGGTTGGAAGCTATTTCTTATTTGAGAAATATCGTTGCTCATCATTCCCGGGTATGGAGCAGGAATATGGTAAAACGCCCTATGGATATAAGGAATCCCAAAAGGATATGGTTGCAAAATCCTCTTTCGGAAGCAGCAAAGAAGAAGCCATATCTTATGATTACGGCAATGCTTTATTTGTGTAAGGCTATTGATACCAGAGATAGCTATAAGAAAAAGATCCTTGCTTTGATAAAAGAGAATCCCCAAACACCCATTTATAAGCTTGGATTTCTTAATAGATGGAATGAGGAGCCTATTTGGGGAGACGAATAAAAGAAACGGGAGTATACCAAAATATTGGATACTCCCGTTTTTTTATCTTATTATCTAGCTGCAAGTTGATGTTTAAGGCTTCTGTCTTTCGCCCTTTCATTCGTTCTTTCTCACGATCCCATTGGGATTGTACAATTGTAATGCCTGTCGAGCCTAACGACAAACGCTCGCTATTGAGGTAAATCCTCATCATCACAGGGGGCTTTCCTTCCTTATTCACATAGTTGCTTCTAAGGTAGAATGCTGTTCTGAAAATTGACTTCATACATTGTTGGGTTAATTGTAGCCAAGCCAAAGAAGATTTGTGGCCAAAATCACAGAATTGTAGCCATAACTATGGGGGATGAACGTATTGGATTGGAGATGACTTTCACATCCTTATTTGCATGAAAATAGGAATAATCAACAAGACGTTTTATTCTTTTGATCAGCCAATAATTTCTGTAGCCAAACACCCAAAGTTTGAGCTCAAAACTATCTATTTTCAGACTGTTAATCTCATTGTAGCCATGCCACAAAGTTCTACATAATAATCTGAATAGCAACAATATGTAAGTACTCTGTGCGAACTCTCTACGTACTCTTGGCTACAATTTTATTTTCACTCGAAAAAGTGTAGCCAGATTGTAGCCATAGGAGAGTATTTTGAGCGTTTCGACGACCTCTGGACGTACTCTGAAACAACGCGGTTATATAAAACAAAAGTATCGTAACTCATTAGAATTACGATACTTATTGTCTCTTAGATATTTACTCTGAAAGTGTCTTCAGAGTACCTAAAGCGGAAGCGGGGGGATTCGAACCCCCGGTACGGTTACCCGTACGACAGTTTAGCAAACTGTTGGTTTCAGCCACTCACCCACACTTCCTAAGCCAAAAACTCCGCCCAATCGGAGAGAATTTTCGATTGCAAAGATACGACATTTATCCAATCCTACAAGAGCCAAAAAGAAAAAGCCAACCAACATCTCAATTGACCTTTTCTACAACTCTGAACAAGACCACTTTTCCGATTTCTATGGATTAATTAATTCACAATTGTCTTTATAGGGCAAACGCTCTACTCAAATTCGACAAAATGGGCCGAGGTTTATGCAAACAAACACGAAAACAATACATAAAAACATTAAATAATCCAAACAAAAAGCTCTATTAGAAAAGATATATCTATTTTCGAAAAAAATAAGAAAGGCTGGAATCCTCCCGACAATTCCTTCGCTGAGCATCATTCTTCGCTAAATGTCTTTCTTATACGTGAGTGTAAAAGTTAGTACATCACCTTGCAGTTGTGTTCAAGATGTGATTTCAAGGTGGTGTGAAGAATTGATACCCAACAAATTTAACTCCACAAAAAATGAAAACAAAAGCTACTTTTTTGAGGTTTACACGACTGTGCTACAGCATCTGTTTACTCCTCTGCTGCGGACTACTCTCCGCAACCCAATCCTCCGCACAAGAGCTCCCCGAGTGGAAATTCACCGTAGCCAAACCTGCAATGCATCCCCTAACAGATGTCACTGCGACTTCTCTGACAGCTGTTTGGAGTAACATTCCTATTCAAAAAGAAGAAAAGGGATCACCTTGGAATCTGATCAATTTTCATTTCACTACAACACGTGAAATATTGGCTAAGGAAAACAAAGAATACAGCATCGCTCACGCCAAAATACAACCGGCAAAAGGGGGGAAAACTCAAGAGCTGTCGGGAATGATAAATCCTTCCTTGCTGGATAAACAACTTTCACAACCTGCGTGGTACGGTACACTTTGCAATTGGACCGCAAATGGAATATCCCTTGATGCCACACGTTATACTGGGGAAAATCCAACACCTGATGGCATTGGGCTCTTCACTCGCATTACCTCCCCCTTAATGGCTCTCTCTAACGGCGGGGGTGAGTACACCTTAACATTCACCGCCAAGGTCCTTAAAGGGAGCTCCCCTGCCAAACTACGGATTATGGGATATATGCAAGAGTACGCATATACCTCAGCTGTACCCGGAGTACAAGAAGTTTCCGTTCCCAATGATGGGAAACTCCACACATACAACCTCAATATGACTGGAGGTACCTGGTGCCACAGATTAGTTATCGAATTGATTTCCGCCCAAACGGAGGTTGAATTTTCAGACTCCTTTATAGTGAAGCAACAGCTCAAGAAAGGGGATACCGCTTTCCGTAGTACGTTTTACCAAGAGTTTGGCTATAAGGATACAAAACCACTCAGCGAGCCATCGAACGACTTGCTCTCTTGGGACAATTTCTTCGTTAAGTACAGCAGGACTTTCACCGATTTGGACAAAAGATGTTTAGATGACAACCAAGCTAAACTTGAGGGAGAACGTGTCGGATGTCGTATTCTTTATAGCGATATCCGTCCCTCTAACAAAAAGCCTCTTTGTTACAAGTCTATGTACTCGGAACCGATCTTTTTGACGAACCAACCTGAGGAAAATCGGTACATCTACCTCGGATACACCGGATATGAAGAACCCAACTACAGCGCAACCCATCCAAGTGGCGCTAACTGGGCAGGGCATCACGGCGGAGCCATAAAAATTACTAAAGAGCTTTTAAAAAATAATATTGGAGACAAAGTTGTAGGCCTCCGCTTTGTAACCGCAGCCTGTATGCAGAAAAATCAAGTGAATACCCCTTCAGGGATTTATGATGTAAAAGATCCTTTTATATTTCTGGCAAAATCACTCAAAACGCATACCGAAGGGTCTCTCAACGACACCATTATGACCAAATCCTCTGAACAATTTAAGGATGGATGGAACTCAATCTTTTTCGACAAACCCTATGAAATCACAGCTGAGAGTGAATTTTTCGCAGGTCTATATGCCTACGATGCAGCCCAAAAAGGAGGTATTGTGGTCGGGAGCATCAAAGAACGCACCAAAAACCCCAATGCTGTTTATTTAGGCACTAACTGGGGATCCTATACTTTTTCCGATGCTTTGTTTTCCAGCCATATATCCACGTGGGATCATCCTCTGCTCATTCAAGTAATTGTTGAGCCCAAAGAAATGAACTCGACCAAACAAAACAAAGGAGAAGTGGTAAAAGTCAAGGCTCCATCAATGGTTTACAGCGAAGAGCCACTAAATGCCAATTTCACTATTCTCAATTCTGGGATAAAAGCCATATCCAACATTCTTGTGGAAATAAGTTTCAATGGGACCACCACAGAGAAACAAATAGACCTATCAGCCCCCATCGTCTCTACTCAATCACAAGATATCGAGATAAAGGGATTTGAACACAAAGGGGAAGTCGGTGTAAAGACGCTAAAAGTGACCCTGAAAAAGGTAAATAATGTAGATCTAATAACACCCACAACGGCTTCTGCAGAGATTGAGGTTATCAAAAAAGATGAAGCATTTGAACGCACTGCCCTTGTTGAAGTGTTTACTTCAGAACACTGCAGCCAGTGTCCTCAGGCTGATGTCTGGTTCGAAAATCTGCTGACCCAACCGGAAAACAAAGAACTCGTCCAACATATGGCAGTCGTATCCCATCACTCTTTCTTCAAACCGGACTTCCTGTCGTTGTCATACAGCAAAGGGTTGGCCCCTTTCTACGGAGTAATCAATAAATCAGGAGAAATAAGCCTCAATCCCGGTTATACCTCTCCCGCTGTTATGATCAACCGAACACTCAATCCGGCTCTAAAAGGGAACAAAGGACAAAACAGCTCCATCTACAGCCTTATAGCCACACAGGATGTATTGAACAACGCAATGGACTATGCAATTAAAAAGAATCCAGCCACTGCTAAAGCTGTTGTAAAACCTTTCTTCGACAAAACCACCAATACTCTGAATGTTAAGGTAGACGGATTGATATCTTCTCGATTTGACCGCTCACGTCCCCTTCATATTACCATAATGGTAACACAAGACGAAATTGCCACGCGAGACCAGATGTACAACCCCACCGAAAAGGTATCGGGATTTGCCCACCACAACGTGCTCCGCGTGGTAGATGATGCCGGCTTCAAAGGAACAGAAGTCACCATCAATGCAGATGGTTCTTTCTCTTTCGAAAAGGAAATACCCATTCAGTCTACTACCAACACTCAATCTTATCTGCCCGATAATACAATTCTCATAGAAAAGGATAACAAAACCATAGTCGATGCACTGCAACACGCCAACGTTATAGCCGTTCTCCACCACTATTCAGAACTGCCCACCAACGACAACGTAGAGGAAAACGACTCACGACTTCTGAAGAACGAAGTCATCAATGTAGCGCAACGCCGTGTATCCTTTACCAAATTCGATGAGATAATGTCACCAACCCATCAAAAAGTGAATGTCTACGTAGAAAACGGATCCATTCACACGAATGTCAAGGCTGATAGGATCCAAATCTATGACATCTATGGAGCTTTGGTGCCCAACTATGGATTGATATCCGGTGTTTATGTTGTGCGCATTTTCACATCGGACAACCGATCAGTAGTAACCAAAGTGATCATTCCATAAATAATATTCTCCTCTTCACCTTCGGTTATGCCTAATTTTTAGTATAGCCGAAGGTTTTTAGAGACAAAACTTTTTATACCTCTATGAACTATTTACAAAGAACATCTATCGTAGGAATCTGTGTACTTCTTACGACGCTTGCTGCCTCCGCCCAGACCCTCTTTTCCGGAGGAGACGGAAGTCAAGGAAATCCGTATAAAATCTCGACCGAACAAGACCTCAGAACCCTTGCCGAGGAAGTGAATAAGAATGGGAACAGTTTTTTCGGAAAGTTCCTTTTGCAAACGGCAGACATAACATTTTCTCCAGGCACTCCGGTAGAACCCATTGGAGGTCCTGCTCCAAAGGGAAGTTTTTCCAGACCGGACAATCTGTGCTTTCAAGGAACTTACGACGGAGGGATGCATAAGATATACAATCTCAATCTCTACGATGACCAACAGTTAGAAGAGATAGAAGATCTCTACCTCGGTGTTGGCTTTTTTGGTGATTTGGGGAGTGGTGCTACAGTGAAGAATGTAGTTATTGCCTCCGGGCACATTTACGGTCACTCATTCGTGGGAGCAATTGCCGGAACTATGCACCCGGGGTCTACTATACAACGCTGCAAAGTAGGCCCCAAGGTACGCATCTTCGCCTGGTCCACTGCCGGAGGGATTGTCGGGACCACTGATGGTGACTATATGAAGATAAAAGAATGCGTTAACTATGCCAACGTAAATGTATATGGAATGGGCATACACAAATCTGCCGGGGGAATCATAGGTTCTTCGGGATATGCAGCCATAGAGGGGTGTGCCAACTTCGGAGACATTTGGTCTAAAGGAGGTTTTGCCGGGGGAATCATAGGTTACTATCCTTTATCCGACGAGGGGCACGTATTTTCTTATCCCGAGATGAAGGGGTGTATGAATGCCGGAGATGTTTCGTCTATGGATCCTGTCTCTGGAGGTTTGATTGGTTGTCTTGCCTATAATCTCACCGGTACCGAGGAGATTCACCGACAAGTATCTAATTCGTATTCATATGGGCAGTCTTGCGTAGCACACTCGGAAACCTTTGGACCGGTGGCAGCCTTTTCTTTCTCCAAAACCCCGGTTAAAATGGTGAATACATTCTATAACTCGGATCGCTACCGCTTCAAGGTTAATCCCCAAAGTTCGGATTCCCAAACAGCATTTCTCTATGGAGAAGCCAAAACTCACGCAGAGATAACCTCCGATGCTTTTCTGTCCTCTATCAATAACGGAGCTGTTTATTTGTTCGAAAAAGACAAACACAACATCAATGGAACAATGCCTATTTTAAAATGGATCAACGAAACTTATGACCCAGAAATAGACAGTCCCAACCAGTACAATAAGCACAAAAAGCCATCTTTCTTCGAAAGACGAGCCGGTTCTCTTTTCCCCCAAAACCGTAAAGGAAGTTTCTTGATCTACAATATGGATATGAACGAGCTTAATGTTCAATCCAAAGCAATGGGATGTTCCAATGACAGAGGGTGGAGCGACAGGGTATTGCCCATCAAAGGAGGAAAATCGTACACTTATTTTATTTCCTCTTCGGCATTCCGTCCCAAACTGACAGAATCGGGGATGTACGAAAAAAAGCCAAGAACGCCACAAACAGCCAACCACTGGTTAATAACACCGCCATTCTACGTCAATGAGAATACCTCTTGGTTTCACTGGGAAGCTGGTTCCGAGGACGAAAGTCTGCTCTGTAGCTACGAAGTATATGTTATTGCCGATGAAAATGCCACAACCCCCGAGGCTTTTGCCAAAGCTTCTCACATTTTCAAGATGGATGCAGAACCCAAACTAAAAGCTTTCATCGAAACGGTTGATGGAGAAGATAGATACTATATAGACTTCAACCAACATAAAATGGATCTTTCCAAGTTTTCCGGAAAAACGGTACGATTAGCTTTCCGAGACACCTCCACAGACAAGTTTTTCCTCCTTATTGGTAATATGAGAATGGCACAAAGCAACGGTGTAGCGGCTACCCCACTACCCCATGCAGAGTACAAAGTTGCCATTGATGGGCACAAAATAAAGGCTGAAGGAGAAGATTGTCTCTTCCACCTATATACTGTTGATGGAAGAATTGTTGCCATAGGTCGCCATCAGTTACAAAACGAGGCTGCTTCAGGGAACTATATCCTCAACGTGATTGCTCCTGACGGAAGCATAAAGAGCCAAAAACTCTTAATTCCTTAATATCATTGGAGCTGAGTTACGAGAACGAGGGCGGATTACTTTGAGTATATCCGCCCTCGTTTTTATTTCCGTCTTCACCTCTCTCGAAAGAGAAACAAAAGGAATTTATTTCACAGAGAATCATAACACAAGAAAACTTCTATAACACTCTAAAGAGGTAACGATTCCGGAATCAAGAAGATTCTCTCACGAGTGAAGTCAGAACAACTCTATTCTCTCAAAAAGGGTTCCATAAGATAAAAATTTCGTCATCACAGGAAGACAAGAAAAATAGCATTAACAGACACTTTATCAGCAGTTTACCAATTCAAACATCATTCCAAATATCATACCCTATCAACAAAAAGAAATCGGGGTTCATCACTCCCGTGATCTCCCCGATAGGCATAAAAATAGGTAATTGAATTGATATATGATATAAGAAATTTTGCCAAACTTATTCTCAATACAAAATACTCCTAAACAAAAAATTTCCGAAAACAAGAGCAACGAAAGGTTATTAAACCAATTCGACACCCCAAAAAGAGCTTGGATAGCCCCAATTTATTCACAGTTTTTTGTAGTGCATCTCTGAATTTGAGTGCAAGTTACAACCTTTTTTCTTATCTACCAAATATTTCTGAAAAAAATTAATCCCATACGCATATTATTTTATATTCTTTTTCACATAAAACATAGAAAATATATCACTATAATATATTTACCTTGCAACAAATTGTTTCTTTCGAGTCAATCCAATTGTCAGAAGTATCCTCATAGCAACTTCTTCAAAGATTAACATTCCGGACCTACACATTCTATCTCTTTCGGCAGTGTCCTCATATCCGGACAAAAAATAATCGTTTTATTTCAATGGATTGGAGCCAGAGAACAGCCCAACGTAGTTGAATTGGGCGAATTTCATCTACAGATAAAAAGATTTTTAACCGAAGGTGGAAAGGGGATCAAACTCCGAGGACGTTTCTCTTTGGATAAAATAAAAATATTATTCTCTTCCACAAAGGACACTTGTCTTAGGGGAAGTTGTTTTTGAGGGAATTAAATTCCGGTCCTTTCGGAGAAAAGAAAAATTTGTAGGGAATTATCGGAAATCTATTCCCTACAAATTGGCTATTTGCAGGGAACTAATTGTTCATTTATAGGGAACTAATTTGAGACACTTTCGAAAGCGAAGACGAAAAAAGAAACAGAATAAACTTTTGTACAAGGAGCGTTTTTTTGTCTTCGACAGGGGTATTTTTCAATCTTACCAAGTATACAAGTATAAGATAGGGTGGTTCACAGCCAAGAGCCTCCTTGTCTGCTTTTCGGGGATGATACCTCAAGAGATTTTGCAAGAATATATCAAGAGATGCAAGAAATGAAACTCTCCAAAGAATTGATTTGAGAAGGAGAAATCAAGCGGAGCCTTTTGGGCTTTTTTGCTGAACTATTAACGTTTGGTCGCTTTTAGCCTTATTTGTAAATCGTTGCTTTTTTTGTTTATATTTGCGTGTGCACGTCTCGGGGCTATTGATTGGAGTTTGTTTAGCATCCCAATGCTTCGAGCTTGATGAGAATAGAACTTTTTACAACAAAGGTAAATTTTTGAAAATGTCACCAAAAACAGAATCTTCCCAAAAAGGTTTTTGGCGTAGGAGTTTAGACCTCTATGTAGACGGGTTTAGAAATATGAGCAAAACCTCTCGAACTTTGTGGATTATTATAGTGGTAAAACTATTTATTATGTTCGCTATTTTGCGAGCATTCTTTTTTCCCAATATAATAGGGGAGAAAGGCAGTAAGCAGCAACAGATAGAGTTTGCCCGTGAACAACTTTCTCAATAGGAGGATTGTTTGTAGAGAAGATGTAGACGAATTAGTATCAAAAAATAAACAATATGAACGTAGAATCTTTACTTCTGTGGTCACGTGCGCAGTTTGCGCTAACGGCTTGTTACCATTGGTTGTTTGTGCCTTTGACTTTAGGTTTGGGGGTGATTATGGCCATCGTGGAAACTATTTATTACAGAAACCACAAACCGGAATGGAAACGGTGGGCACAATTTTGGCAAAAACTTTTTGGTATCAATTTTGCCATAGGGGTTGCTACCGGAATTATCTTGGAGTTTGAGTTTGGTACCAATTGGTCCAATTATAGTTGGCTGGTGGGAGACATCTTTGGTGCTCCCTTGGCAATAGAAGGTATCTTGGCTTTCTTTATGGAAGCAACTTTTATTGCTGTAATGTTTTTTGGTTGGGAGAAGGTTAGTCGCCGTTTTCACTTGGCTTCTACTTGGCTTACTATTATTGGGGCGACTATCTCAGCAGTTTGGATTTTGGTTGCCAATGCTTGGATGCAAGATCCGGTGGGTTCTCAATTCAATCCCTCTACGGTACGCACAGAGATGACCGATTTCTTTGCCGTTGCTTTCTCTTTCTCGGCGATCAATAAGTTTTGGCATACCATAACCTCTTGCTGGCTTTTGGGATCTGTTTTTGCCTTGGCGGTTTGTGCTTATTATCTCTTGCGCAAAAAGAACGAACAGTTTGCCATAGCCAACATCAAGGTTATAGCTCCTTTTGGCTTGATTGCCGCCCTTCTGACGGCCGTAACCGGAGACACTTCGGCATACAATGTAGCGCAGCGTCAGCCGATGAAGTTTGCTGCAATGGAGGCTTTGTACGATTCGGGTGTGTCTACTCCCGACGGGAAGGTGGCATCGGGTAAAGGGTTACCTTTGTGCGCTATGGGTGTGGTAATCAATGATGGTAAACCGCCTCGAGCTTCCATAGAGATTCCCAATATGCTCTCTTTCTTGGCAACTCGTGATTGGAATGGCTATGTTCCGGGAATTAACAATCTCCTCTATGATGGATATTACAGTACCGAAGGTGAAAAGATTCCGGCTGTAACAGAGCGGATAGAGCGTGGTGTTTTGGCAAGAGAGGCTCATAGGAGTTTTTTGGCGGCGGAAAAAAACGGAGATACCCGTGAAATGGCTGTACAAGAAAAAATCTTGAAAGAAAATTTTGCCCATTTCGGCTATGGTTACCTCAAGAGTGCAGAAGAAGCTGTGCCCAATGTGGCAGTGACTTTCTATTCGTTTAGAATTATGGTTGGTTTGGGGATGCTTTTTATTTTACTGTTTATCATAGCCATTTGGTTGATGCGTAAACCGGAGAAGATGAAAAAGGCTCGTTTCTTCCATATTCTTTCTATATTGTGTCTTCCGTTGGTATATATTGCTAGTCAATCCGGGTGGATTTTGGCAGAGTTGGGTCGTCAACCTTGGGCTATCCAAGATATGTTACCCCTTTCGGCAGCTGTTTCCAAAATAGAGGCACACAGTGTTGTGGTTACTTTCTTTATTTTCGCCGTTCTCTTTACCGTGTTACTGATTGCGGAGGTTAATATTATGCTTAAATCCATTAAGCAGGGACCCGAAGAGCAGGTGGCATCCGGAACAAAGTAAATACCTCCTCTTAACGTTGAACACATAAACAGACAAACAATTATGGATTACGCTTTTTTTCAGCAATATTGGTGGCTTTTGGTATCCCTGTTGGGTGCTTTGCTCGTATTCTTGCTTTTTGTGCAGGGGGGACAAACTTTCATTTTTGCGACGGGAAAAGATCCTTTGCTACAAAAAATGATTGTGAATTCCACTGGACGTAAGTGGGAATTTACTTTGACTACATTGGTTACTTTCGGAGGAGCTTTTTTTGCTTCATTTCCTCTTTTCTACTCAACCAGTTTTGGAGGGGCTTATTGGGTTTGGACAATTATTTGCCTCTGCTTCGTAATACAGGCCGTTTCATATGAGTTTCAATCCAAAAACGGCAATGTTTGGGGTAAGAAGGTTTTCCAATCATTTCTACTCATCAATGGTATTTTGGCTCCATTGCTTTTGGGGGCTGCCGTCTCTACATTTTTTACCGGCGGCAACTTTATAGTGGATAAGGGTGCCATAACCTCTATGGAGGGGGCTCTACCGATTATTTCGGTCTGGCAACCCTATATGGGAGTGCAGCTGCACGGTTTGGAAGCAGTGCTTAACCCTTGGAATCTTGTTTTGGGGGTTGCTGTATTGTTTCTTTCTCGTACAACGGCTTTGCTCTACTTCATCAACAACATAGATGATGAAAAGCTTTACACGGGAGCACGTAAGCAACTTCTGCCCAATGCGGCTCTTTTTGTGGTTTTCTTTGTGACTTATGTCGGCTTTGTGCTTACAACCAAGGGACTTACCTATGATGCTTCGACCAGGATGTTTGTAGAGGAAGACTTCAAATATTTGCACAACTTTTTGCAGATGCCGGCGGTGGCTGTTGTCTTTGTGGCAGGGGTGGCATTGGTCCTTTTGGGTGTTGTTAAAACTTTGTTGGTTAATCGCTACAAAAAGGGTATTTGGTTTCACGGAGTAGGCGTTGTTTTGGCAGTACTCGGACTGCTGCTCATTGCCGGATGGAACAATACTGCTTTTTATCCTTCTATCGCTAATCCACAAAGTTCTTTGGCTTTGGCCAACAGCTCTTCCAGTTTCTATACACTTAAGGCGATGAGCATTGTTTCTCTTATTATACCTTTTGTCTTGGCATATATCTTTTATGCCTGGAGGGCTTTGGACTTGAGAAAAATCAATCGTAAAGAGATGGAAGAAAGTCATCATACCTACTAAAAACTATCATTTTTTCGATATGGATACGAAGACAACCTCTCGTTGATCTTCTCAGAAATAAAGAGAGGCGCACCACAAAACATAGAGGTGCGTCTCTTCTTGCTTATCTTATGGTATTCCTTTTCGAGGATCCTTTTAACACAACATTCAATTTTTATGACCCAAGAAATACTACAACAAGCTCGCCTCTTGGCCACTCCGGAGAGCGAATTAAATACACTGATGCAACAGGCCGTAGGGGCACGTCACTATGGAGTAGAAGAGTTGCTGAGTCGTCCACGTCGTTTCTCTTTTTCTCTATCTCCGTGTGGTGCATATCTTTTGTTCCGTGAGCATCAAGAAGATGGGAAGGATAATGTTTTTGTTCAAGAATTAGCTTCCGGTAACACGTGGTGTGCCCTGCAAGAAGGCGAAGAACCCATCAAAGGCTATGGCTGGCTCAATCGGGAGCGGCTATTCTATTTGTCGGATCGTGGAGGAGACGAAAATTACTGGTTGTACGCTTGTGATATTTACGGAGGAGATGCTCTTTGTCTTACTCCCTACGAGGGGTGTAAAGTACAAATATTGGCTATTTTGAGAGAAGATCCCCAACACATTATTGTGGGGATTAACAAAAATAATCCTCAACTTTTTGAGCCTTACAAGCTAAATATTTATACAGCTCAACTGGAGCAGCTGTACGAGAACAGCAATCCGCAAGCTCCAATACAAGAATTCCTTTTCGACAAATATGCTGTTTTACGAGGATTTGTGCGGCTGGAAGGTGGCGTTAATCAGGCTCTTTACTATCAGGAACAGGAAGGAGGGGAGTATACCCACAAGATAACGACTCGTTGGGACGAATCTTTTGATATACTTTGCTTTAATTACCCATCCAATAATCGGCACGAAGCATATGTTGCCTCGAATATCGGTAGAGACAAGACGGCTATATTGCTCTATGATTTGCGCACGATGAAACCAATCAAAGAGCTTTTCGTCAACGAAGATTATGATGTTGCCCATTTGAGCCTCTCTCGAAAGAGGAATTATGAAATAAACTATTGGGCATACGATGCCGATAAATACACCATTGTTCCCTTATCCGATACCTATAAAAAGATAGATAGAAAGATGAAACAAGAGTGCCCCGAGGAGCTTTACTATGTGGTGGACTACGATGATGAGGAAGAGACTTTCTTAGTCGTGGCACAGAGTGATAGGGAATACGGCACTTATTATACCTATTGCACAGCAACCGATGAATTGCAACTACTGTGCTCTTTGAAACCACATCTGAAGAAAGAGTACCTTGCTCCAATGCTTCCCATTGAGCTGACAGCTGCCGATGGGTTGCCCCTAAGGGGATATCTGACCTTGCCCATCAGAGATGATGAAACAACAAAAGTACCGTTGGTTTTGATTCCTCACGGAGGCCCTCAAGGGATTCGAGATACGTGGGGTTTCGATCACGAGGCGCAACTTTTAGCTCAGTACGGTTATGCCACATTACAGGTCAATTTCCGTATATCGGGAGGCTATGGAAAAGCTTTCTTGCAGGCAGGATTCAAGCAGATCGGGAATGCCGTTCAGGCAGATATGGAAGATGCAGTGGATTATGTGGTGGCCCATTACCCCATAGATGCTAAGCGAATGGCTGTCTATGGAGGAAGTCACGGAGGATATGCTACCCTAATGGCTTTGGTGCGCAATCCCGATAAATTTGTTTGTGGAATAGATTATGTAGGAATTTCCAGTATAGAGACGTTCTTTGAATCTTTCCCGGAGTATTGGAAGCCGATGAGGGATGTGATGAAAGAAATTTGGTACGACGTGGATGATCCGAAGGAACTTCAACAGGCAAGGGATGTTTCGCCTCTGTTACAAATAGATCGTATACAGAAACCTGTTTTTGTGGTTCAAGGCGCCAACGATCCTCGAGTAAAGTTGTCCGAAGCCAACCAAATGGTACAAGCTCTTAGGCACAAAGGACTATTCACCCCCTATATGGTTAAGGAAAACGAAGGGCACGGATTTTATCACGAAGAAAATAGAATAGAGTTTTACAAAGCGATGATTGGTTTTCTTAAGTCTTATTTGTAGCAAAGAATATAGTGATTGGAGTTGTAATCTTACTTTTTTGTAGCTTTGTGTAGAACCCAATAAAATATTATTAACAATAAAACAGTATAAAAGAGATGAAACTTCCTTTTTCAGAAGCTTACCGCATCAAGATGGTCGAGCCCATTCGCAAGAGTACCCGAGCAGAACGTGAAGAATGGATGAAAGCTGCCCATTATAACTTATTCAATTTGCGTAGTGACGAGGTTTTTATAGACCTCTTAACGGATTCGGGAACCGGGGCTATGAGCGATCGCCAATGGAGTGCCATTATGTTGGGAGACGAGAGCTATGCTGGAGCTTCTTCTTATTTTCAGATGAAACAAGCCATCAACGACATATTGGGCTTTGAGTATTTTCTTCCTACTCATCAGGGACGTGCGGCTGAGAATGTTCTTTACTCTACCATTGTGAAAGAGGGGGATGTGGTTCCTGGCAATTCACATTTCGATACCACGAAGGGGCATATCGAGTTTCGTCGTGCAACTGCAATCGATTGTACTATAGACGAGGCGGCTGATACACAATTAGAACTTCCTTTTAAGGGCGAAATGGATCTCTCCAAGTTGGAACAAGTTTTTCAAGAAACTCCAAAAGAAAAAATCCCTTGTTGTGTTTTGACGCTTACCAACAACACAGCCGGTGGGCAACCCGTTTCTATGAAAAATATTCGAGAAACGGCGGCCTTGTGTAAGAAGTATGGCATTTTGCTTCAAATAGATGGAGCCCGTTTTGCCGAGAATGCCTACTTCATTAAAACCAGAGAAGACGGGTATGCCGATAAGTCGATCAAAGAAATTGTACGCGAGATGCTTTCGTATGGCGATATTATGACAATGTCCAGCAAGAAAGATGCTATTGTGAATATGGGTGGATTCTTGGCGATGAGAGACCAGAGCCTATGGCATCGCTGTCAAATGTATTGCATTATGAACGAAGGTTTTGTAACCTACGGCGGAATGAGTGGGCGTGATATGAGTGCATTAGCGGTTGGACTGGATGAGGGTACCGAATTCGACACCTTAGATACCCGAATCCGTCAGGTGGAATACCTTGGAGCCAAATTGGATGAGTATGGCATTCCTTATCAGCGTCCGGCTGGTGGTCACGCCATTTTCTTAGACGCCAAGAAGATTCTTACCCACGTTCCTAAAGAAGAGTTTATTGCCCAAACTCTGGGTGTGGAACTCTATTTGGAAGCTGGTATCCGTGGAGTAGAAATTGGTTCCATTTTGGCTGACCGAGACCCTGTAACCAGAGAGAACCGTTACCCTCGCCTGGAGCTATTGCGTTTGGCTATCCCTCGCCGTACTTATACCAATAATCATATGGATGTTGTGGCTGCCGCTTGCAAGAATGTGTACGATCGCAGAGAAAGCATTACTCGTGGTTATATAATTACGGAGGAACTGCCCGTGATGCGTCATTTTACGGTTAAGCTTGCGCCAGCTTTATAAAGGTATCTGCGCTGCGATAGCGTATTTGAGGTATAATTGTTTTTAGACTGATCCCGGAAGGTTGTGAAGAACTTTTCGGGATTTTCTTTTTGTTCTTTTGTTTTATTTGTGATAGATATTAAAATGTAATTATATTTGTGATGTAAGTTGATGTTGTATAAACTTTTTGTCTTAAAATATTTACATATGTATTCTTTGCTTTGCAGAACATTGAATTTCTTTCTTTGTTTGTTGTGTGTCTCTTTAGCTTTGGAGGCTCAAGAGAGGATTTCTTTCCAACTCAAGGGCCCCCATCCTAATGGTTTGATGTTTGAGTGTCGCTCTCTTTCTGATGGAACACCTATTACGGTGTACTGGGGTGATGGTGCCGAAGAAAATAAAAGATTCTCCATCAGTTCCAATGGGACCATTATCGAATTGGGAGCTTTGGAGGCTGGGACGCGGATTGCCATAGAGGGGCAATTGGTCGGATTGAGTTTATCCGATATTGTTTTGTCGGAAGTTCAGACCAAGGAGGCTCCTTCTTTGCTTTATCTGACTTTGGTCAATGTGGGGCTTTCTTCCTTGGATCTTACACAAAATACATTGTTACAGGAGTTAGATATCAATTCGAACCATTTTGTTCGGTTGCAGCTATCCCATTGTCCTCATCTTAGGGTTCTGAATGCAGCGGCTTCGGAGTTGACAGATTTGGATATTGCGAGGTGCGATGCCTTGGAGGTTCTGGATATTCGTTACAATGAGTTGGAAAACTTAGTTTTGAGTAAGAAGGCGAAGCTTACTTATTTGCAGTGTAACAGTAACAAATTAACTACTCTTCCTCTTGATGGACAAAACAAACTACAGCGTTTGGTTGCGGGGAGTAATCCCTTAGCAGAATTGGATCTAAGTTCTTTACTTGCTCTACAACATTTGGAAATCGACTTTTGTAAGTCTTTGCGCTGGTTACAACTCCCCGAAACGGCATCTCTATCGTACGTGAATTGTAGCGAGAATGCTCTTTCCGAACTAACTCTAAAAGGATTGTCGGGGTTGAAAACTTTGAATTGCGGAAATAATCGTTTAACGCAAATCGACTTGAGTCAAACCCCTGTTTTGGAACGGCTCTATTGTTCTATGAATCGATTAGAGGCCTTGGATGTCTCTCCTTTGCCTCGTCTAACGGAGCTATTTATGGCAAACAACGCTTTCTCGGAACAAGTACTCCAATCCATATATGCGGCCCTGCCTTCCTTAGCTGTAAAGCCCAAGAATCCCAATCTTTTTAACGGAGGCACCAATCGAGCGGAGCAAAGCAAAACCTATCTGGCAACCGCCAAAAATTGGTATCCTGCGGTTGAGGGAAATGCAGGGAACGGACGTGCCAGCATTCTTTTGGCCACTCCGCCAGGACCTTATAGGATTTCTCAAATAGGGTTGGCCCCTGATGTCTCCCGGTTTTACATAGATTGTGGAGATGGAGTAGACCGTGTGGTAGAGAAAAGCAGTGTAACAGATTGGGAAGTTGAGTCTTTGGGTACTATTGTCCTTTCTGGAGCTATTGAATCTCTAAAGTTGAACGATGCGCCAACGCAAGCGGTAGATTTGAGAAATGCCCAAAGCCTTCTTTACTTGGATATTAGAGAAGCTCATTTAGAGCGAATCTTATTGCGAGAGAGACTACCCCTGAAGAAGATGATTTTAGACAACAACAGTCTTTCTGATATACATTTACCTTTTCTTCCCGGATTGAGTTTTTTAAGTTTAAGTAGTAACCCCTTATCTCATACGATTTTGCAGCAGATTTTTATGGCCTTGCCACAACTATCCACTCCATCCCAAGGGTACAATCTTTTTTATGGAAATACCACCGGAGTGGAGATGGCGGACCCTGTGGAAGCTGTAAAAAAGGGGTGGAGTCCATCTCGTTTTCCTATGTCTATTGAACGGACTGATACAGAAACAACTATCAAGGTTTTTCCTCAAGGCTTTTTGGTTTCTCCACAAGAAAAGAGACAAATCTCTCTTTACGATATGAATGGGAGAATGGTGTATAACTGTTGTGTCGAGCAAGAAACCTTGATTCCGTGGGTTGTAGAAAGAGGTGTTCTCTGTATAAAGAATCTCCAAGAAGGAATTGTGGAGTATAGATCTTTTATAGCTCCACTTTTTTGATTTTTCATTTTAATATTTACAATGGCTATGAGAAAACAATTACTTACAATCGTTTTGCTGCTACTCTCTTTCATAGTTTTGGTAGCTCAATCTGCGGTTTCTCCGATTTTCCAGACCGGATCGGAAGGGCCACGCTATGACTACGATGTAGAACCCAATAAACCACGAGGCTATTACGATTCGGGGGGACCGGAGAAACCTATGAGAGGGTTATATACTCTGACTCTCATTCGTATCCAGCCCAAGTTGTCGGATCATCATATTACCATCCTTTTTGACGATATCAAGATTGGCAAATTTGATGAGATGCGTATTTATGATGGGGCGGTTGATTTGGACAATTATTTGGATGAAGATGGGTACATATACGATTGGCCCAAAGGTGTAACGCCTATTGCCTCGTTCAAGGGAACACCTGCAGATACTAAGATGAGAGTTTCTGCCTCCTCTTCCTCAGGGGCCCTTTCCATCGCCTTTCGCTGCAACAGTGATAAAGATGGTTGGAGGTCTATGGCTTATTGTGTTCCTAATGGAGGAGTTGAGCCATCTCATTCTGTTGCAGAGGCAGCCGATATCAAGGTTGGCATTGGTAAACTGTTCGATGAAGAGGGGAAAGCCGTAGTGCAGAGAAGTCACACTTTTTATGTAACTCCTGCCGAAGGAACTACGTCTGTACGAATCAATTGGGGAGACGAGGAAAAAGAATATGCTCTCATCACCGATGAGGAAACAGAAATATCTCATATCATCAAAGAAGGAACTACTATCAAACTTTTTGGAAAACTATCTTCTTTCAATGCTTCGGAAGCAGGAATTAAGTCTGTTGTTTTTGGCAGACAAGAGACATTGGAAGAGCTGTACCTTTCCGACAATCTTCTGGATGGGCTGGATTTGTCCTCACTTCCCAATCTTAGAAAACTGAATGTGGCTCACAATTCTCTTAAGAACCTTGATATAAGTCATTCGCCCGAATTGGAAGAACTCTACGCGATGAACAATAAGTTCAGTGAGTTGCGAACAGCGATGAATACCAAGCTGAGACTTTTACACGTAGATGGGGGACAACTTTTGTCGTTGGATTTAACGGCAAATACGGCTCTCAAGAATCTATCTTTGGGCAATAATCCCTTTACAACATTTCCGGAACTTTCTCATTTGTCCAATATACGCACTCTCAAAGCTGATAACTTGTTCTTGTCTTCGATAGATTTGAAGCCGTTTGCTCAGCTTGCCTATCTCTCTCTAAAGAAGAATAAACTTACGACTGTGGATGTTTCGAACAATGAGAAACTTTCTACACTTCACTTACAAAACAATAATCTGGATGCTTGTGCCATTAATGATCTTCTCTTTACCCTTCCCAATAGAAAGGGGCAAGAGGAGTATGGGGAGTTGAACTTATCTGGAAATCCCGGAGTTTTAGGAGCTGCTTCCAAGGACTTAGGTAAAAAGGGATGGATGATAGACGAGAAGGGGAATGGAGCGGACTGTTCTATGGCGCGAATTCGTTTCGTGAATAAATCTGGACAGGGTTTTGTTACCAAAGTGTCCGGACAAGAAGTCCCCGAATGGTCTTCGGTTGCTAAAGGATCAGAAGTGGTCGTTGAGATGAAGACTCCGGAGGGTTTACAAGTAAAAACCCTTTTGGTCAATGGAGTGGAAGTCGTGGGAAATACTTTTGTTCTCAAAGAACATTCTTTGCTGGAAGTAAAAGAAACGACTAAAAAAGAGGAGTCAATTGCTCAAAAAACGGCAACAATTGTAACCGATATGAAAGTAGGCGAGCAGTTGGCCCTTAAGTTGGAGGCTTCTGGTCCTATCGTCTTGAAAGGAGTGAAAGAGGCTTATTTGGAGGGGGAATACGATGAAGGGATGTATTACTATACCCTTACGGATCAAACCGTGGAGATCTATGGCTCATTTTCCGGCTTCCAATGCTCTCGGAACAAAATATCTTCGATAGATCTCTCTGGAAATAACGATTTAATTTATGTAGAATGTTATCAAAATGGCTTGAAAACCCTCAAAGTAGACAAATGTCCCAACCTTGAAGAAATCTTTGCTCAAATAAATAATCTTACAGAGTTGAATTTGTCCGATTGTGTTGCCTTGAGTATGTTGGATTGCTCGGATAACCAACTAACGACATTGTCGGTAAATTCGGCTCCCGATTTGGAGTTGCTACGTTGCTACAATAACCAACTCACCAGCTTAAGTTTTGACAAGTGTACTATGCTTACGGAAGTAATGTGCTTTCACAACAAATTGGTAGCACTTAAGGTTGATAATCTCCCCAGACTCAAAACTCTCAATGTTGGGGCCAACCTCTTAACCCAATTGGATCTTACCGGGAATACTTCTCTCAATATGGTTGTTTGTTACCTCAACAAAATATCTGGAGAGGAAATGAGCAAGACAATCGAGTCTCTTCCTTCTCTTAAGGGAAAAGGGCAGGGGCAGATTACATTGATAGATACCACCAAAGAGATAGAAGCCAATGTTTGCTACGTTCAAGATGTAAAGGCAGCCAAGGAGAAGAATTGGCTGGTTCAAAACTTTATGGGTAGCGTGGCCGGGACAATTCCTTATGAGGGATCTATTCGAGAGTCTGTTGAAGAAGTGGCTAAGCAGATCCCAATTCAAATAAAGAAAGAAGCAGATGGAGTGCTCCTTTTCTTCGATGCCTCTTTTTATGGGAAAATCGCTTCTATTTATTCTTTGGACGGCTCGTTGGTTAAAAACTTTGTGGTATCCTCAGAACAATACGTACAACTTTCGGAAGGTTTTTACGTGTTGTCTTTCGAAAATGAGAGCATTAAGTTCTTATGCCAATAATCCCGGAGCATAAAAAATTAGACGAAAAAGGAATACAGTAACAAGCAGCAGATAAAGATTCTCCCCTGCTGCTTGTTATTTATTGGATTTGGGAGAATTGTACAGAGCATTATGATCAATCATCGCAGGGTATTGTTGTCAATTTTGACACTTGTTTTTGCCGGCTCTTTGTTTGCAAAACCAGTCACGATAAATGTGACCGAACCGGGGACCGGAGAGAGTCTTTTTCAAGCGAATGCCTCGGCTACAGAAATTGTGGTAACAGGAAGAATAAATCATTTGGATTTACTGACTTTGAGATCCAGTTGTCGT
Source organism: Bacteroidota bacterium (assembly GCA_023396255.1). Taxonomy (GTDB): domain Bacteria; phylum Bacteroidota; class Bacteroidia; order Bacteroidales; family Porphyromonadaceae; genus Porphyromonas. The sequence goes on along the minus strand of JAEWWU010000008.1, from coordinate 9,623 downwards.
TCTTTGGAGGTTTTGGATTTGAGTCAGGTACATATAGAAGCATATAGTGATGACGTAACTTACGACGAATTTGCTGAAAATGAGTTTACTGCCGCATTGGCTCAGTCAGCTTCTCTAAGGGAGATTATTTTGCCTCAAGAAGTTGTAAAGATTGCCTACCGAGCTTTGTATGGGTGTCCCAAATTGCAGTGCATTACTATTCCAACAAAGGTTGTGCCCAATGTGGGAAAAGATCCATTTGTGGAAAAAAGTCGTTTGGCAGAGATCATTCTGTATGTTCCCGAGGAGGCTATTGAGGCATACAAGAAGCAAAAACAAACCATATGGGGCTTCAAAGAGATACTACCCATTTCCAAGCCCTCGCCTTGGGCAAATCTTATTTTTGATGACATTTATGGAGCTAACTATTTTCCCCTAACCAAAGGAGGAACCAATAAAGTTTTTTTCGTGGCTTACTTTAATAACCAAACAGAAAGAACAGTAGACAACATCGAATTTTCTTATTGGTACGATAACAGTGAGCCCAAAACCGCTGTGTTGAAGGATGTACAACTGTTGCCCGGAGCAGAGACTCCCGATGGAGCGGGATTTATCACTTTTGAGATACCAGAAGATACTTACCCTCATCTATTTACCATTCAGCCAATTAGGGTGAATGGGGAACCTGTGGGGTTTTCCAAACGTGCAAGACCGTTGAGAACTTATTATGTAGAGAATACATTTCGCCAGCCAACACATTTGTTGGAAGTCTTTGTAGATCCGGAAGACAAGAGTAGTTTGGAAGCTTATGCCAATATCTTAAGGTGTGTAAGTCGTATAGAAGGGCTGACAAGCCAGCCGGATAGATATGAAATTGTAACTATGACAGCATCTGCAAAAGAGGGGGCTTTGGTTTCAACTTTCCCTTTTGTACAGAATATAGTCCAAACTTACAAATTGGGGGGATTACCCCGCATTATGCTCAATAGGGATCTTATGACCCCTTATGGTTCATTGAACAATAACAAGGAGCTTTTGGATTTGAGTACCTATTCCCCCGGGATGAAAATTGGAGATTTACTTACGGTGTACCAATATCTGATAGAGAGAAGCTTCCATAAACCGGGTTTTGCAACCTTGACCACCCGTTTGGGTCGAAAGGGGAACGATTGGATTTGTTCCTTTACTGGAGAGCTTAGCAAAGATGAAAATATCAAGGGTGATTTGCGATTGGTTGCCTATTTGGTTGAGAATACCCCTCTCCCAAAGTTTGATAAAGAGGCTCAAGAGGTCGAAGATATTCCCGAAGGTAAGCTTTATAGAAAGGCTTCTGCCACGTTGACTCCCGTAGACGGGATCAAGATAACGGCAGATGAGAAGGGGTATTTTACCCTTGCAACAGAATCATTTAAGATTCCCGATTATGTTTCGGATAAATATCGGGTGGTTGCTTTTTTGCATAGAACAAATGAACCGATGAAGTGTAACAATGGTGTTTTGCAATCGTCTTCCATCGTCGTGAATGAGGCGAATATTACCCACGTATTTGAAGTTGCCAAGCAACCCCAAGAACCTCTTCTTGGTATTTCTTTGTCCGGCCTTGTAACTTCATTAGATTTGGATTGGACTATCGCCGGTATTTATGCAGTTGATGGAAGGAGCTTCAATCAGCACTCATCTCTTCCTCGCGGGCAGTATGTGGTTGTGTTGAAGCACATTTCCGGACATACGAGTGTGGTAAAATGTGTAGTAAGCAAGTAATTAGATCTTTTGATATGAAAAAAAACGTATTTTATTTCTGTTTATTTTTAGCCTTGTTGTTCTCTCCTTCTCTTTGGGGACAGCAGGTGATAAGGATGAAAACAGTACTCTCTTCGGGAGAAGTGAGCTTATCAGTGGCTGCACCCGAAGAGGATACCGATATTAAGATTGATTGGGGCGATGGGAAGACCGAGGCTCACAAGGTTGGTAAGAATCAAGAATATCTTACGAGTCCGGTAAAAGGAGATCGAATTACGATTTCGGGGAGTCTCTCTTTGCTCAATTGCATAGGATCTAAGGTTACGGAAATAGAATTGGAACAATGCAACTCCTTGGAAGTGTTGCAGATTGCTTTCAATTTCCTTTCGGCGATAGATGTTCGCTCGTGTCCCAATCTTCTAAACTTAGAAATATTCTCCAACAACATTAAATCTATAGATCTTTCACAGAATCCCAAACTGATTCGCTTGGTGGCTTCCGGAAACTTTATCTCGTCAGTTGATATTTCCAAGTGTCCGGATTTGGCCTATTTTGACTGTGCTCGTATGAGTCGGATAGAGAATGTCGATTTTTCTAATTGTGCCAAGTTGCAACACGTGATTATTAGTGGGTGTTCTTTCTCCAATCTAAAACTACCGGCTCAAGCCCCTATCGTAGAGTTGTTGTGTAGTGGAAATAAATTGAAAGAACTCGATCTTACGGCTTTTGATAAACTGAAGAATTTGGACTGTTCGGAAAACCCGCTCACTTCGTTGAAAATCAATGCTCCAAGACTAGAAACTCTTTCTTCTGTATCAACAGATTTGCAGACATTGGACCTTTCTGCTTCCAAGAATTTGGTAAGTCTTATGCTTAAAGGCAACAAAAGATTGGCAAAGTTTGATATCGGTGGATTGGGTTATTTGGAAAACTTGGGTTTGAGCGAATGTGGTTTGACCCAATTGAACTTGGAGCAGCATACCTCGTTGAAACAGCTTTGGTGTACGGGAAATAAATTGGCCAAGATTGATGCTTCCAAGTGTTCGGTACTGGAGAGGTTGGATGCTCGAAACAATCAGTTGCAGAGTATCAGTTTACCGGAATCCGGCTCTTTGTTATTTCTGCTTGTGGCACAAAACAACATAGAGAAGCTCGATTTATCCGATGGAAAGAGTTTACAAACCCTTGATTTGGGGAAGAATAAGGTTGAGAAAATAGATTTCTCGAGTTGCCCGAATCTGACTACCCTTAATCTGAGAGGGAATCCTTTGAAGGAATTAAATATTATCCCCCTGACACATCTTTCTACATTGGGAATCGTGGAATGCGGTTTTGATGTTTGTACTTTAGACAAACTTTATGAGCAACTCCCGATATTGTCAGAGAAGAAGCCTGCTGCCAATCTTTACAATGGCTTGAAAGGAGATGAAGCTGCAAAAACCAGTAAGACGGATATAGCAGAAGATAAAAACTGGACCCCCTCGGTGCGTGGCGATGGTTCTGGGTGTAAAGACAATGGAATAGAAGATCCTTCCCAAGAGTTCTTTGGTGTAGCTTATTGTGGTGATGGTCTTATCAAAATAATTACCGATGGAACGAATGGTTCGCTGAGAATATATTCGATTGATGGGGAGCTGCTTCGTTGCTTTGTTCCAGAGTCGGAAGAAACTATGGTATCCATTCCTGAAAAAGGGGTGTATATGGTAGAGTATGTCAATTGCTCGGAAAAACAATCTGCAGTAAAAAAGATTTGTGTGGATTAAGTAAGGTCATTATCAAGTATCCTGCAAAAGAAAAGGACCAAGAGAAATAACTCCTCTTGGTCCTCTTTTTGGCATATAATACTTTGCTATCGTATATTTATCTTCTGTGCAACAGCTCCTATCTGAATAACGTATAAGCCCGAAGCTAATTTCTCGGCAGGAATGGAGGTTTCGGCACTGCTTATAGGGATAGATTTTACAAGATGACCATCGCCGGCATACAGACTAAGTATTTGTCCGATGTACTTGGAGGTGTGAATGATGATGGTATTCTCCAGAATAGAGACGTACAAAGAAGGCGCATTATCAATTGCAGCCGTAGAGGTAATCTTCGACAGCTTGAATAAATTCCACGGTTGAGTGGAGCGATACAGATCTAAGGAGGACTCGGGAACCAAAAGGTCGCAGCGAGCATAATCCATTTTCCCGAAAACCTCTTCTCCAAGTTTGATGGTTGTTGGATTCTTCACTCGTAGTATTATATGGTATAGAGCTGTGTTTTCTAACGCCATCAGTTTAATTTCCGTGAGAGTAGAGGGTAGATCTATGTGTGTAAGGCTCTTACAGTCGGCAAAGGCAGCACCGGAAATGACCTCAACACCCTCTGGCACAATTACAGTTTCCGAGTGGTCGGTGGGTAGATTGTAAACAATTTTGCCGTCGGCACTCATTAGCATACGGTTGTATAGTTTGTATTGGGAGTTTTGCGGAAGAGTAAATAAAATATTGGTCCCTCTGAAAGCTCCATTGCCGATGCGAGAAAGTGAAAGGGGGAGGCTAAGGTTGGTTAGAGCAGTACATCCCTGCAAGGAGAATGCTCCGAGCTCTTTCAGTTGATTGGGGAGCCGGAGCTGAGCCAGTAGGGCATTGTTTAGAAATGCTCCGTAGCCGATTTCTTCGAGTTTTTCATTTAGTGTTACATTTTTTAGTTTGCCACATTGAGCAAAACAGAACATCCCAATTGAAGAAACATTTTCCGGTAAAATGACCTCGGTAAGGGAGGTGCATCCTTCGAATGCCGAGGTCCCTATCTCGGTAAGATCTTTTGGAAGTACGATTTGGGAAAGGGCTCGGCAAGAGGCAAAAACTTCGTCTCCTATTTCTGTGATGGTCTCGGGCATAGAGACTTTGGTTAGGGAAATACATCCTTTGAAGGTTGCCATCCCTAGGTCGGAGAGAGAGGTCGGAAGTACTATGCTGTGTAATGTGGTACAGTCGGTAAAATTAGATCCGGCAAATTCGGTCAAGGTATTGGGTAGGGTTACATCGGATAGGGCGGAGCATCCCTCGAAAGTTTTGGCTCCAAACGACTCTATTTCACCAGAGGCGGAAAAAGATTCCAGCGATGTCATACCCTTGAAACTTTCTGCAGGTATTTCGCTGATATGGTACTGTTTGACACCTGCAAGAGTACCTTCGGCTCCTTTGTACGCCTTTATGCTTATTTCGGAAAGAGAGAGGGTTTGCAAATTCACGAAGCGACGTATGGTGGCAAAATCTCGAGCATCCAATTCTCCTCGAAGAGTTAGGGACTTTACAGATGCAAATTGGTTGGGTTGAACCATCGAAAACAAACTTCCGGCGGAGGAAACTTTTAGGTTCAGTTCTTCTTTCTTTACTTTTTGCCAAGGACCAAGACTGAGAGGAGTTTGTGCTATGCAGCGAACCGAATACCCCATAAATTTATCATCCATATAACTGTTTATGGTGTGAGAATCCCAATAAAGCCTGATGAATAAGGCTTTGGTATCGGAGTAGTCGCTAATAGTCGAGGTCCAAAAGTATGCCTGACGGTTAAGTCCGGAGTAGCCGTTGAAATATTTGCTGGTAGAGGTGCTGCCGTAGGGCTTCATATCGAGCATAGTGGCATTGTTTCCCGGGAGAAGAGTTCCCGATGCCGTTGATGGCTTGATCCATTCCGTTTGGCTTTTGAGCATTTCTCCTGCCGTATAGGATAAAGAAGCTGTTTCATAGTCAAAGGTCATAGCCCCTTTGGGATCGATATATTTGGCAAGTGCTTCCCAATCTTGCATCTGTGGTACGCCCCATCCTTTGGGAGCTATGGGAGTCTCGTTAATTACAGCGTACCAATTGTACAGAGCTCCCATTTTGGTTTTATTGGCTTCGTTGCCATCGTAATAAGTAACGGCCGGGGATTTGGTTGCTTCCCATTGGTCCTTGGGTAAGTTGGTGGTTATGGCTGTACCGTCATTGAAGAGGGCTGTGCGTAAATTTTCGCGCATCCAAATTTGTGTCCCTATCTTGGCGAGGGCGTAGCGTTCTACCTCTTCTTTGCGTTTATCTTCGAGCAGATAGGGCCTCAATTGTGCATTGTTGGCTTCCTGTATGGGATTGTAAGAAAGAGTTCCTTCTACCGTTAGGTACAAAGCTCCGTGCCATTCTCCCTCTATAAGGACTTCTTTTGCTGTGTTGTTGGAGGGGTCAAAGACAATTTTTTTAGCCTCGTTCGTTTTGTATCCTACTGTGAAATCTATTTCTCGGTTATTCTTTGGTAGGTAGAGAAGGGTCATTACTTCACCTTTCCCGTTGATGACGGTATATTCTTGTGTCAATAATCCCAGTTCATTGCTCCCATCCGTGACGAGTTGTATGTTGCTGGCCTCGAAGGTTTTTGCGTCCGTAGACGGCACCTTGACCTGGGCAAATAATTGTGTGATTGTGCAGACGGCACATAGAATCGGCAGAATGATTTTTTGTAGATCTTTTTTGTTCATTTTATTCGTTGTCGTTTGACTATAATTGATTTTATTGGCGAACAAATCTAATCAAATATTTTAATTGATAGTCCTCTGTTTGAGGATCTCTATTATTGATTATTGACCAATGGATATATTGTTTTAGTCGAATGGGTGTTGTAGAGTGTGAAATAAGATGTAATTTGTAGTTGTCTTCTTTCTACATCCGTAGGAGTTCTTTATATTTGTACACCAATCAAAAAAGAATAAAAAAGTAAAGGTTTTAACTTCTATTCAAAACAGCTGTTTTGTAGGGAAAGGGGGGACTCTTTTTCTAAGAAATAGTTGGTAGAGAAGATGTAATAGTTGTTTAGCAAGCTTTAACCACAATTTGTAGGACTTATGATAAAAAAACTATTTTTTGCAACATTGGTCGGCCTTCTGGCTTTCTGTGCTATGGATGCCCAGACTATTTCTTTAACCACCGTTTACGAGACAAACAAAGCCAAAAAGGAAGAGTTTGCGCTCAAAATTATGGCACCCAAGGGAGCTACTTTTTACATTGATTATGGAGATGGCACGGGGACACACTCCGCCATTGGTAGCGGAGTGAACCAGACTTATTTTTACTCATTTGCCGATATGGATAAGAATTCTACCCATCGGATAAAGATTTGGGGAGCCCAGTTCAAGGAGTTTCTCGTGGTGTCTAACAGGAAAGTAACCGAAATTCAGGTGGAGGATTGTACGGAGTTGCTCAAGTTTTCGTGTGCCAATAGTTTACTTAAGAAGTTGGATCTGAGCGGATGTACCAAATTGGAGAGTTTGGTTTGCAACAGCAACGAGATTTCTTCATTACGAGTACCCGGCAGTCTTCGTTCGATAGATTTTAGCAGAAACTCTTTGGCGATTGAAGATTTTCCCAAAAAGACTTCGCAGATGAGTAGTTATAAGTATGGTCCGATGCGTCCTATTGCTCTTTCTTCCGATAAGATAAGTGGTTTGAGGGTCGATTTGACACATATGCTCACTTTCAGAGGAGGAAATGGTACCAAATCAACTTTTAGGTGGTATTATTTGACCGGATCTAAAAATATTGGAGAAGAAGCAGCTCTTATAGCTCCTCAAAGTTACACAGAGCGTGACGGGGTATTTACCTTTAACCAACAGCCGGAGGGGAAAATTTACTGTGTGGTTGATAATTCCGAGCTACCCAATTTGCATAACATAGCAGATAAATATGGAATTTTGCCCATTGAATTGAGCGGAGAAGACCGCAAGTTGCAATCAGTTCAAGCTGCTTTCTTTACCGACAAGTATACAACGGAGAATTTGACATTCAATCTTACCCTTTCCGCCGGAGTGCCCAATAGTAAGTGCCTTATTGCGTGGGGGGATGGTGTAATTGAGGAGCTAACTTTGGGATTGGAGCCTCAAGAGATAAAGCACCATTTCTTAGATGCCAAGGTCGATAAGACGCATCACATACAGATAGAGTGCGCTCATCTCAAACGATTAGAGATCCCGGAAGTGGGAGGTTTTTTGGGGTTTGATAAGAAGGTACTCCACTCGCCTCTCGAAGAAATTGTAGTCAATAACAATAGAGTGCAAGAGTTGGATTTCTCCGCCTTCGCAAAGGCCAAGAAAATTTTAGCCAATGCTTGTTTTGCTCAAACAGTACTATTACCTCAAAGTGTTGAGCTACAAGTTCTTTCACTCCGATCTTCACTACTTGGAGAGATTGATCTTAGGAACTATCCACAGCTTAGAGAACTAAATCTCTCGTCCAATAAATTACTTAATTTGGATTTGAGTACTTTGGCAGAGTTGCGAAAAGCAGATATATCGCACAACAAAATCAGAGAACTTCTTTTGCCGCAAAATGCTTCTTTTGTAGAGTTTAATTGTGCCTACAATGCCATACCTATGTACCAGCTCCCTCCCAAAGGGAAGATGCAGAAGTATATCTATGCTCCTCAAGCTGCTTTTGAGATCCCTAAGGAGATGATAAACGGAACTACGGTCGATCTCTCAAAGTTTGCCAAACTGCAAGGAATTTCTGATAAAGAGGAGGATACGCAATTTGTTTGGCTGCACGCTACAGACGAGTCCCAATTTATAGTCAAAGGGCTTATGTACGACGAAAAGGACGGTGTATTTACATTTAAGTTTGAGGAACCCTTGGAGATTTTCTGTACTATGACTTCTGCAGCCTTCCCCGATTTAACATTAGGGAAGAATAGCTACCGTACTCAAAATGTCAGAGTGGGAAAGAAAGACAATGGGGTAGAATCAATTCAGTCTGACCAAGCTTCGATTTTTGTAGTGCAAGGAAATTTATTGATGCTGCAATGTAAGATATCCGGTATAGTTCAGTTGCTTCTGCCTACTGGCGAAGTGTTGTTTTCCCAGCGGATGGAGGAAGGACAAGAATGTAGATGGGAGTTGCCCAGGGGAATCTACTTCCTTAAGGTGGGCAACCAACTCTCCAAAGTCTATTTGTAACTGTTAGGTGTTAGTTAGGTGGCACAAAAGCCTTGTACAATTCCTTAATTCTCGAGTGTCATAGAATCTCTTATGAGGTTGGGTGGTGCTCGAGGATTTTTCTTTTATTTGCCGGAAAAGCCGAGGACAATCGTTCGTTGAAAGGGTGGGAATAACGGAGGTTTTTCTCTTGTTCGCAGTGTAATACTCTTTGAATTAGTCCCCTTACAAGACCGCTCTTTGTACGAAAGTTTGTCCTATTTCTTTTTTTTGTTTTGGCTTCTGAAAGTGTCTCAAATTAGTTCCCTGCGATTTTTCGTTAGCGAGCTATCTTTTTGAAGAATAGAGTGTTACCATTTAGGGATAGATGGATAGGTAACGATTTAGAAATGAGCGGAGTGCATTGAGGCACATTGTTTTGAATAGCCAAAGAACGCTCACTTTTACTACTTGCAAAGGTACATATTTGCGAGGGAAAGTGAGCGTCTTTTCTTGTTTTTCTTCTTGTCAGTGAAAGAAAAAAGCAATTACAGCCGTTGCGAGCGGTTGCGGTTGATAAGCTGTTTCCATTTCTGTTCGCACCAATCGGCAATGGGAAGCCCGTTGATGGTCAAAAGAGGTCGTTTCTTCTCGTCCTTAACAATGCGAATTTCGCTGTCCTCTTCTGTAAATTCTCTCTTGTATAATCCCGAATAGGCTTTAGCCGTTCCTCGCTGGGGCGTCTCCGTGCGATACATCTCCGCTATTCTGTCGTCAGAGAAGCCCATCTTTCGGAGTATCAGACGGATATTCAAAAGCTGGTAGAAGCCACTGAAGAAACGTTTTATCCAATTCCGCTCTTCCTCGTAAACCTGCACGGTCTCTTTCAATTCGGCAATAGCTCTGTCCCTTCCCTTGATTGTGTCCTGCAAGAGAACGACTTCCTTTCGGATTTCATTCTTCTCCTTTTGAGAAAGATACC
>JAEWWU010000024.1 GCA_023396255.1 Bacteroidota bacterium | reverse complement strand
GCGTCCTGATTTGGCTTCAGCGGTGATTGCGATGGCTTCACGAATAATCGGAAGCACGACTGAAACCCTTGTAACTCAATTCTATCACTATTTCTTTCCGCATTTCACTTTTTTGTAGTAACTTTGTTGGTTAGAAATTACATTCAATACATCAAACAGAATAAAAATAAATTTTTTCAATATTGTGTGCGCGAATGAAATCTTATATGATTTTTTTTTACTAAGTTAGAGGCAGAAAAGGAGATGGAAAAGATTTACTTCCACTGCTCTGGGGATAGTGATTTGTATAACGTAATCAAAAACAAGTAAGATCATGCCTAAGAAAACAATCACATTTAATGAGTTGAGAAAAATTAAAGATAACCTGCCAGATGGAGCTATGAGTCGCATAGCTGAGGAATTAGGCCTAAGGGTAGATACTGTACGCAACTATTTTGGTGGAGAGCATTATAATTCGGGTCGCAGCATAGGTGTACATATTGAGCCGGGGCCCGATGGCGGAATTGTAGAGTTGGATGACACAACAATTTTGGAAAAAGCCTTGGCTATGATAACTCCGATGGATGAGGACGAACCCTCACAAGAGTAGTAAAAAAGCCAACTGAACATTAGAATTGTTTATTTCACTTTGGTAGAGACACCCGTCCTCTTACTACGGTTCTTGCTTGGAGTATGTGTACCCAAAACGGCAAGTGAAGTGGGGAAGTCGGGTGTCTTACTTGTTTTGTAGAGCCATTTTCCAACAAAGGAACAGAATAGAAAATCAAAAAATTAATGATATGAGTATAGATAAGAAAACAGACAACTCCACCCTGATTACAATTGCCATACACACCTATGAAAAGGCTCAAGTATTACAAACCATTTTACAGACGCACGGGGTGGATGCGGTGCTGCAAAACGTTAATCAAATACAACCCGTAGTCTCTTCTGGAGTGAGAGTTCGCATCAAAGAAAGTGACTTACCACGAGCTCTTGCTGTATTGGAGGATCACCAATGGACAGCACAGCTCAAAGAAGAAGAGAAAGAAAACAATCGAGAAAAACCATTTGTCCTTATTCCGATTGATTTTAGTCCAGCTACAGATAACGTCGTCAAGGTTGGCTTGAAATTTGCCTTGCGCAGAAATCTGCAAGTAATGTTGCTTCACTCCGTTTTTGCTCCCTATTTTGGGAATGTGACGGTGGATGTTGGTGATTTGGGTATTTTACCCATTCGACAACAGCAAGTTATACGGGAAGAACTTACCAAAGCCAACAATAAAATGAAAGCCTTGGTCGATAAAATAAGAAAGGAACAATCAGACAACCTTCTTCCTCTTGTACCTATAGAAGGTATTATTAGAGAGGGAACTCCGGATGAAGTGATACTCTCTTATGCCAAACGTCACACACCCGTTGCTATTGTAATGGGAACTCGCGGGTGGTCCAAAAATGAGGAAGATCTTATAGGTAGTGTTGCTGCCGAGGTTATAGATTCTGCGAAAGTTCCCGTTCTGGTTGTCCCGGAAGACGTTATAGTAACGGATTTGGCTGATTTGACCCAAGTGGGAGTTGCAACGGGATTTGATCAAAGGGATTTAGTATTATTCGATCGAATGATACAGTTAATGTTGCCCAATCATCCTCATTACTGCATATTCAATATTTCCAGAGGAAAGGAATCAACCGGAGAGTTGCATTTGCGTATTATCAGTGATTATCATAAAAAGCATTATCCAGATGAAGAAATAGAATTTTCTGAATTGGATAAGGGTGATTTTTCGGAAGCTTTAGATGCCTTCGTAAAAGAAAAACAGATTCAAATGATAGTGGTAAATACCTATCGGCGCAATCTTTTGGCTAAGTTTTTTAATCCGAGTATGGCTCGGCGAATGCTCTTCCACGCTGGTACTCCCCTACTCGTTATGCACAGCAGTGAATCATCTCATTAGAGTAAATTATTCGGCAAAAAATTGGGTATCTTAGTTTACGGAGGTTCTCCTTGTTTCCTAAATTTCGATTTTCCACGAAAGTTAGTTAAAGGTTTTCCTTACCAATCACCTTGGTCTTTCTCTGCTTAGGAGACTGTAACTGTTGCAATGAAAAGATAGTTCCCTGTCGTACAATAAAAACCTTGGATGGAATAAAAAACGGCAGGGAATTATTGTTGATTAATTCCCTCGAAATTCCTCGTTTGTAGGGAAATATTGGCTCATTTTTTCGTTACCCATCCGTATTCCAGAGGTGGCTAACTTCGAGAACGAAAAACAACCACCGAAATTGATCAGATAAGAGAAGTAATAAGATCAAATGAATCGTTGTTCATAGGTCTGCTTATCGATCTCGCAGCCAGACAGGAATAAATCTGCCTGAAAGTCCTCTTTATAGTTTACCATACATACTTACAAGGTTCGTCTTATATATTATATAAAAATACCACCAAGCATTTCTCAATCACACTCAATTCCTTTGTATAAGAGATCCGATTTTGGTGTTCAGAGGGATGAAAGTCAACTATCCATTTCTCTGTAAATAAGGGTATATTTAGTATCTTTGAGCACTCAGAAAGGGAAAATAATAGTGAATAAACTCCAATATAATCTCGTAGAATAAATATCTCAAATCAATGGATCTCGCTCCGTCTTCTTGTCCTTGGCGTATCAACCCCTTATCTCCTGAAATAGAGCAACAAATGAGAGATATACGAGGCCAGTTACGTACCCGTATGGATGGAATTGTATCCACATATATGCGTACCAATGGGGCTAATTATTCTATGAATTGGGGGCTAACACTACCCCATATCAAAGAAATAGCGACAAGTTTTACACCATCTATACCTTTGGCTATGGAGTTGTATCACAGTCAAGTTCGAGAATTGCGTATCTTGTCGACCTTATTGCTACCTCCCGAAAAATTATCTTTTCCAATGATTGATTACTTAGTAGAGCATACCAATAATACAGAGATGATACGTATGCTCGCTTTTAATCTCTTGTCTCGAAAGGAGGCTTCTCCTACAGCTATAAATTGGGCTATAAAAGAGCTATCACATATTTATACTCAAGAGCAAGAACAACGGTGGGCAGTGGCTTGTCACGTCCTGTGCAGATCAATGCTTTGGAACACCTACTCAACATATCAAGATCTTTTACAAAATGTGTTTGCAATGTTGTGTAACCCGGTAGAAGAATCCCCACAGATGGACCCACAACAACTTCTTTTGAAGGAGTCTTTTTTATCCTCTTTGGAACTTATCAAACGATTCTCTCGAAATCAGTTATATTACGAAACCATTCAATCTTCGATAGAGAAACAGATTGCCTTGTATCCTTCTTCTTCGTGGTTAAAGGAAATTCGGCAAACTACGACTTTTGAGTACGAAACAAACAAACCTTTATAATCCCATCTACATTACAGATTCCAAAAATCTTTATCACTTATGATTGTAATAAATATTTTACTCCTTATTGGCGGACTCGTTATGATCTCATTGGGAGCTAATTTCCTAACTACCGGAGCAGTGGCTATCGCGCAACGATTTCGTATTTCTCCATTAGTTATTGGACTCACAATTGTAGCTATGGGAACCTCGGCTCCGGAACTTGCAGTGAGTTTAACTTCTGCTATCAATGGTAACTCAGATATTGCTCTTGGAAATGTAGTGGGAAGCAATATTGCAAACATATTAGCGATTTTGGGTGTTACGGCTCTTATTTGTCCCCTAACTGTGCAGAAAAGTTCAATGAATATAGAGATTCCATTTACCATTCTCACAAGTGCATTACTGTGTGTGTTTGCCAACGATGTGTTATTCTTTGGAACTGAGAAAAATATTATTACCACAATTGAGGGGGGTATTTTGCTTGTCGGTTTTATCCTTTTTACCCTTTACAACATACGAATAGCCAAAAAAAATGAACCTTTTTCACCCAATCGTAATTCTGTAGAACAAAAAGAAAAAACTAGAATAATGGCAGTGTGGAAAGCCACATTGTTTTTTATCGGAGGATTATTTCTCTTAGTTTACGGTGGACGTTTTTTTGTCGATAGTGCTTCTGCAATTGCCCTTAAAATGGGAATTAGTGAAGCTGTTGTTGGCTTGACAATTGTAGCAGTAGGCACTTCTCTTCCAGAAATGGCTACCAGTATTGCTGCTGCCCTACGAAAAGAACCAGATATAGCCATTGGCAATGTTGTGGGAAGTAATATATTTAACATCCTCTTCATCCTAGGAGCTACAGCAACTATAACTCCGATATCTTCTCAAGGAATCATTTTGGAAGATTTCATTGTTATGATTTTTTCTGTTATGTTGCTCTATTTTTTTGCATCCGTATTGGGCAGAAAAAAAATCAGTCGTATCGAAGGGGGAATATTTGTCCTATGTTATATAGTTTATACAATTATGTTGATTTGGAGGGTACTGTAAATTTTTAAGTAGCAAATCTGCGTTCTAACCAAATGTCTCGTTTGATAAAGAAAACTTTAATACTCCTCTTCCTCTTTGTCCTTTTTTTAGGAGTTTCCGTAACTGTAACCTCTTGGATAAGAAATGTCTATCCATCCCTATGGGGAATTTCTTCTGCTGTTCTCTCTTTAATTTTTTCATCATTAGCCGGAGTAATATCTTTTTCTTTGAGTGCTTGTGTGTATGCTTTGTTGCAGAAAAAGATGTCAATTAAAACCTACTTTGCTCTAAATAAGACGACCTCTGTACCTACGTTGTGGCATCCACAAAAGACATCCTGGAAACGAGAAGTTTTTTCTTGGTTATTTTGCATTGCCTCTTTAATTCTAATGACCTATGTCAATGGATGGTTAGTGCAAATTGCCCCTGGGACTGTGGGCGATTTTCTTCGGCGCAATTTGCAACAGCAACAACAATTGGCTCTACTTCTTGGTCAAACTTCCGGGCTGACTTTATTTTTACTTTTCTTACTGATTGCTCCGCTAACGGCTTTTGCCGAGGAATTGTTTTTTAGGGGAGCTATGATGACTATGCTACTCGAAGAAACAAAAAACGAAGCCGGAGCTCTATGGGGAACAGCTCTCTGCTTTACCATAGCACATTTCAATTTTGCTTCATTCTTGCCTATATTGGGGCTTTCTTTGCTATTGGGACTTCTTAGGCTTCGAAGTCATTCCATTTGGCCTGGGATTCTTTTACATACCTTGAACAATTCCATTGCGATTTTTTCTTATGTCTGTTTCATATAATTTCTTAGACGAAGTAGCTATTCGACTTGTAGAGAAGAATCCGAGCCAACTACACAACTCGTTGGTCATATTGCCAACGAAGAGGGCTTGTTTGTTTTTTGAGCGAAGTTTACAAAGTGCAACTCGGAAAGAGAGACCCTTTATTGCCCCTGTCATAACTACCATAGATAAGTGGATTGAAAGTATCAGTACTCTTATTTTACCCGAAAACACTACTCTGCTGTGCTATCTCTACAACGCCTATGACCAGTATTTGCAAGAGAGACCAAAGTACAAGGCTATGGATTTCAATACTCCTTTATTGCTTTTTGACAGGGCACAAAAGATGTTGGCCGACTATGAAGATATAGACTTGTCGTTGCAAAACGCAGAGAGGATATTTACAAATATTCGTCACCTCAATGAATTGGAGACATACGACTATTTGACCGACGAACAAAAACAAACCATAGTTGATTTTTGGGGACAACTGCCTGCTCATATACCTTGGACAGAAAAGTATGGAGAACAAAATTTCACAATACAGGAATTTTTTATCCATCTGTCCGATACGATGCTAAATGTATACAATGTGCTGAAGGATAAATTACGTCAAGAAGGATGCGGTTATAGAGGAATGATCTACCGTACAGTAGCAGAACTGACAGCACAGGAAATTATAGAACGAACTCGGAAAAATTATGGTAACGAGCTATCACAAATCTATTTTGCTGGATTGTATAGTCTCTCTTTGGCCGAACGCAAGATAATTAGATCAATTAAAGAGTATACAGCCGAGTTTTCTGTTGATCTCTTTTGGGAATCAATCTCTATTCCATTCAGAGAAGGGGTATATTTTCCCAATCAAACCATTACTCAAAATAAACAACTATTAGGAGGGGAAGTCATAAGCATAACCTCTAAAAATGAAACTCGCGTAGAAATTATCAATGCCTCTTCTTCTATCGTACAACCCCAATATATTGAGCATATACTGAAAAACATCCTGGAGCAGGATGCTCGAGCCATTGATGATTTGCGCATTGCTGTAGTCCTGAGTGATGAACGGACCCTCATACCTATGCTCAATTCGCTTCAT
This sequence comes from Bacteroidota bacterium, assembly GCA_023396255.1. GTDB lineage: Bacteria > Bacteroidota > Bacteroidia > Bacteroidales > Porphyromonadaceae > Porphyromonas. The sequence goes on along the minus strand of JAEWWU010000024.1, from coordinate 2,133 downwards.
TTATCGGATTTGAATGTAAATATCACTATGGGGTATCCCCTCAAGTCAACAATGGTGGCGATCTGGATACAACGTTACTTGGAGATATATCACAAAGCAAATAGAAACAGTTTACACGAAGCTATTGAGTTTCCTGTGGATTTACTCTCTTTGTGGCTCCGATCAAATACTACCGAACAACTCTTTGGAAAGGAGAGTCATACCCTTTTGGATATATTGCAAAAGCAATATTTTTACACATCATACAAAAGCTTGAGCAAACAGTATAGAGAAGAAATTATAGGAAGGAAGAACTCATTTCTCTTATTTGAAGAAATATTTCCGCCTCTGAAAAAAGGATTGGATCTTATCAATCAAGTAGATTTTCTATTAGAAAGGCTCCTCCAATTCGCGTTACTACAACAAGAAAAGGTTCAAAATCCGACGATACAAAACTTGGAAATAGAGTATATCTATCGATATCAAGAATTACTGAGAAAACTTCGTAATACAATAGCAGACATCAATTATTTCGATGATCCAGATACAGCTATGTTGCTATTACAAAGTCTAATTAATGCCGAAACCATACCTTTCGAAGGGGAACCTCTAAAGGGACTGCAAGTTATGGGCTTTCTTGAAACAAGAAGTTTGTCTTTTGATTATGTCATTTTTTTAGATGTAAAAGAGGGGCAGTTGCCCAAAAGCAGCAAAAGTAGCTCTCTGATCCCCTACTCTCTTAGAATTGCTTACGGATTGCCTACTTACAGAACCAAAGAAGATATTAGCACATATCATTTTTACAGATTGTTGAATGGTACTTCTAAAATTTTCTTTTTGCAAGACGTTCGCACTAAGTCGCTTGATAAAAATACCCCCAGCAGGTACCTTGATCAATTAACCTACCTAACGATATTGCCTTTTTCTCGAAAAGAAATAACAATGCCGCTACCTTTCTCGGAATATCAATCAATTGAAATAGACAAAAGGACACTCCATATTGAACAGATTCTCAACCGGTTTCTCGATGCTAATAACCCATCGGAGGCACTATCTCCATCGGATATCAATACCTACTATCAGTGTCCTTTGAGATTTTACTTTTCCAAAATAAAAAAATTGGCAGAGCCCCAAAATAAGGAAGAAATACTTTCAGCCTCTTCTTTGGGTACGGTTGTACACAACACTTTGGAAAGATTGCTAACCCCAATCTTAGCGGAAAAGAAACCGTTTCAAAGAGACCTTATTGATGATCTACTAATAGAAACTACCCTTCGGGAAGTTTATCAGGAACATAGATATGGAAATCAAAAACAGAAAACCGCGTGGTTAGATATTGACGAAATCAACTTGGCAGATTTACGCAGATTCGTCCATAATGCCTTGTTCATAGATAGCCAAATAGCGGTGCAAAAAAACTGTTTACTCTATTTTGATGGCTTTGAAGTACGAGTAACCAACAGACTCACACTACCCGATGGAAAGCAAGTTAATCTCAAAGGGTTTATAGACAGACTTGATCACCTAACAGATCTACAAGGAAACATTATAGAATATCGTGTTGTAGATTATAAAACGGGGAAAATAGAGTTGCTCAAATCAACTCATTTGGAGAAAAGTTCAGCCTTAGATCGACAACAAAAAATAGTACAACTCTATCTGTATGCCTATTTTTTCAATCAACTGCGAATTAGTGGCGAAGTTCCTGACAAGTTAAAAGATGCTCAACCATTGCAGTCCTCCCCCTTTGTAGTTCCCTTGCTCTACGGTCTTAAACCTCAGTATAGAGGGAAAAAAGAATCTCAAGCTTACTGGTTAACCTCACAGAAAGAATCTGTCCCCGTAAAATTGCCCATAGATTTTGACAATTATCCGTTAGAAGCACAACAAACCCACCTCCTCATTGTTGGTTTGGTTCAGGATATTTTTGATCTTCAGAAGCCTTTTACTCAAACAGCCAACACGGAAATTTGCAAAAATTGCCCTTATGTATCCATTTGTGGACGATGAAAAAGACAATTTCCTATTCAACCTAAAATCCGCAACTATCATCCAATACACGATTAAGGGTAGATTTATGAGTCGTTAGTAGCAGCTTTCAGTAAAAAGCAACAGCACAACATCAATATGTAGCCACCATCCCCTTACCCCACG
>JAEWWU010000015.1 GCA_023396255.1 Bacteroidota bacterium | reverse complement strand
AGTTTCAAACTATCTTATCTGCCTCTCGTTTATCCGACATTTTTTTTATGCGTCTTTCTGTCGCATCGGTCGTTTTCGTTTCGGGTGCTTGAAAAGGTAGGGATTAGGGAATGCAAGGTTTTTCGGGAAAAATACTACCCGCAGGGCTGGAGATTTTTTCCGAAAACAGGAGGCTTGACCTTGCATTCCCGTCCAATCCCGGAATTACCTTTGCGCCCAGAACGGAAATGACTGCCTGATGCGGCTCACTGAAAGACGCGAAAATGGAGGTAAACGGAAGTGGAGGCAGATTAGACAGGAAAACTTCAAAAGAGAAATCCGTGAAAAAGGGAAAACGCCAAAAAGGAAAAGGGACATAGCCGGAAGCGTGGAACCGGGTAAACCACCGGCAAGGAAGTATGATTTTATATGTCTGTCCGAGCGTGTCCGGTCTGACGGATAAAATCATTCTTCCCGGTTTGCCTGCCGTGCATGACGGCTTGTTCCATTTATGGATCGGGCGGTCAGACACGGCTTTCCGCTTACGGCTCAAAGGAACAGCGGAAAAAGAAATCATCTGCGAACCCGTAAAAGCACCTCTTTGGCATAAGCACAAAAGAAATGGGCCTTGCATCATCAGTCTAAACTGTTGTTTAGGCGTGAGGCAAAGCCCTTTTCGCCGCTTATGCGGCAGTCGGCATACGTCCGTTCAAAATCCTTTTGGGCGATGGTGTACCGACGGATAAAACCGCTTTTACGGAAAAACTTGTATGAGAAGAAAAAAATTAGGGAGATTCATTTCAAAATCTCCCGTTTTATTGTTACTTTTGCATACGAAGAGTTCTTTGAAGGTTACGCAATGCGCAGAAGGATGATGCAGTAGATAACTAACTAAATCGTAACCTATTACTATCATGAGCAATTAACCTACGCTCATTTCCAATAAATTACACTCTTTTCGTAACTTAGTCAAACAAATAACCAATAAATTTTATCAAATCTATTTTCGGATTCTCCATTTAATCTTAAATTAGAGGAGTTAGAAGCCTTATTATGCGCTGTGTTAAATATTTTATGGGGCTTTTTTTTGTAAGTGAAGTATCCACGAGGATACTTTTGCTTTGTGTCTGCCAAAATAAGCTCTTAAGCTGGGAGGCAAAGCTCTCCCCATATATGAAGGAATCAATCTCAAAATTGTTTTCAAAACTTCTAAAATCTAATCGAGAAGTACCAACAATACTCAATGCCGAGTCCACAACGAGATATTGTACATTTCTATACCCTTCCGGAGCATAATAGATAAGAATACCTGCATTATTCAACTCTTTGAAAAAAGATCGAGAAGCTATCTTGGGGAACAACGAAGACATCTTTCGAGGAAGTAGTAGGTGCACACGAACTCCAGATAAAGCCGCACTAACAAGAGCTTGTTGCAGCTGATCGGTCGGAATCAAAACGGGGGTCTCAATGAGTATCTCTTCTTTTGCATTGAGTATAACTTGGGTTAAATATTGTTCCATACAACTCCAAAAATCGGTAGGAGAAGATGTCACAATTTGCATAGGGTAGGTTGAAGATAGATTTTGCCCCATCGGTTTTTCTTGCCTATTGTTATAATACTCCTTGGTATTTATGGTATGCTTACCCGATATGTATAAGTCAATTAAAAATACTTGCTGTAGCCTATATACTGCATCCCCGGATAGTTTGAGTTGAAGAGCAGAAGTCTTGTTTGGAGAACGAGTGTATAAAAAACGATCTTCCAAGTCCATATTTCCAATGAAACCTGCTTCCCCATCCACAATTACAATTTTGCGATGGTTACGATAATTTACTTTTCCTGCCAAAAATGGAAATTTGACCTTCATAAAAGGATGTACGGCAATACCAGATTTACGTAATTTTTTTCGAAATATCTTTTGATTACGTCGAGAACCAACCTTATCGTAAAGAATGCAAACTTCAACTCCTTCTTCAGCTTTAGTACACAATAAATCACAGATCGTTTTTCCCGTGTGGTCATCGTGCAGTCGGTACCCCTGTAAATGAATGTGGTGCCGAGCCTTACCCAAAGTATCTACCAACGCGTTGAGGTATTCTTCTCCTGAGGTTATAACTTCTATCGAGCTTGAATGAGTGATGGGTGCATTCGATGATTTTTTGATCAGCGTATATAGTTGGATAAAACTTTTGGAAGTGGCCAAACTGTGTTCATTTCCCCTTAACAACGCCGAGCGAGGAATGCAGGATAACCTCTTGAAGGTTTTATTGCTGATAAGACGAATACGGCGAACGTTTACACCAAAATGCAAATAAAACAATATGCCTACAACAGGAACAAACAGAATCACAATAATCCAAGGAAGGGCTCTTACCGGACTCCTATTTTCGCTAATGATGACTGTAATGACTCCGATAATAGAGAGCAAATAAATGGTCATAACAACCGAATAGATGATCGAACTGGGAGACATCCTATGCTAGTATGAGTTAAATGATTCTCTCAAAGCTACTAAATAAATTGTTACCTTTGCGAGCAATTGAAAAGTTTTTACAAACGAATATGGCAAAAAAGGAAATCAAAGAACTCACTTCACGTTGTGAGAACTATTCTCAGTGGTACCAAGATTTGGTAACTAAAGCTGATTTGGCCGAGAATTCGGCCGTTCGTGGCTGTATGGTCATAAAGCCGTATGGATATGCTATCTGGGAAAAGATGCAAAAAGAGTTGGATCGTATGTTTAAGGAAACTGGTCATACGAATGCTTATTTTCCGCTTTTTATTCCCAAAAGTTACCTCAGTAAAGAGGCTGATCACGTAGAAGGTTTTGCCAAAGAGTGTGCTGTTGTTACACACTATCGTCTTATGTCTGATCCAAATGGAAAGGGAGTGGTTGTTGATCCGGAGGCAAAATTAGAGGAAGAGCTAATTGTGCGCCCTACTTCTGAAACTATAATTTGGAGTACGTACAAGAATTGGATCCAGAGTTATAGAGACTTACCTATTCTGTGTAACCAGTGGGCCAATGTTGTTCGTTGGGAGATGCGTACGCGTTTGTTTTTACGAACTGCTGAATTTTTATGGCAAGAGGGACATACAGCCCACGCAACGAAAGAGGAAGCCGTAGAAGAAGCTGAACGTATGTTGCAGGTATATGCCACTTTTGCCAAAGACTTCCTTGCCATTCCGGTTGTAACCGGCGTTAAAAGCGAAAGCGAACGTTTTGCTGGAGCTATAGACACTTACACAATAGAGGCAATGATGCAAGACGGCAAAGCCTTGCAATCAGGTACATCCCACTTTTTAGGACAAAATTTTGCAAAAGCCTTTGATGTGACTTTCTTGGATAAAACGGGGAAAAGGGATTATGTTTGGGCGACCTCTTGGGGGGTGTCTACTCGTCTTATGGGAGCACTTATTATGACCCACAGCGATGACAACGGATTGGTTTTGCCCCCAACATTAGCCCCCATTCAAGTTGTGATTGTTCCCATCTACAAGAGTGAAGAACAGTTACAACAAATTAAGCAAGAAGCAGATAAAATAGCCGAACAATTGCGAAAGATGGATATCTCTGTAAAAGTCGATGATAATGACAACAAGAAACCCGGATGGAAATTTGCCGAGTATGAAATGAAAGGAGTACCTGTTCGGTTGGCTATGGGAGCAAGGGATCTAGAAAACGGAACGGTAGAAGTGGCTCGTAGAGATACCTTAACCAAAGAAACCCTCCCTCTCGAAGGAATAGAGCAATACATCAAACAATTATTGCAAGATATACAAAGCAATATCTACAACAAAGCTTTGCAGATGCGCCAAGAACATACCTATATCTGCGACAGCTACGAGGAATTTAAGCAACGTATAGAAGACGGTGGTTTCTTTCTATGTCACTGGGATGGTACTCCGGAAACAGAAGAGCGAATAAAAGAAGAAACAAAAGCCACGATTCGTTGTGTTCCAGACGATATTCCCGAAGAATCAGGTTTTTGTATGGTGACTGGAAAACCGTCCAAGAGACGCGTACTTATAGCTCGTTCGTACTAAAAAGTGATGGTAAAAGAGAATATTCCACGAAAGAGTGCCATTATCTCCCTCTCCGGAGGGCTTGATAGTAGCACTCTTTTGTATGAATATAGGGATGGAGTTGCTTTGGCTGTAAGTTTTGACTACGGATCAAAGCATAATAAACAAGAGATTTCTTGCGCTTCCCGTCTATGCAAACTCTTGAATATTGAACACAAAACAATATCACTATCTTTTGTTGAAGAGAACTTTGTCAGCAATCTATTGATGGGGCAGGGAAGTATTCCTAAAGCCGAGTATGATGCCGACAATATGGCCTCGACAGTGGTTCCTTTTCGTAATGGTATAATGCTGAGTATACTAGCAGGAATGGCAGAAAGTTCTAACTTGAAGTATATTCTTATAGCTAATCATTTTGGAGACCATTTTATCTATCCGGATTGTAGAGAAAGTTTTGTAAAGCCGATGAGCATTGCCATAGAGCAGGGGACAAGTAATAACGTAAAACTCATAGCACCCTATACCCTTCTGTCAAAAGCTGATATTGTGCAGCGAGGTAATTGTCTGAGTGTCCCATACGAATACACCTATAGCTGTTATTGCGGTGGAGAGAAGCATTGTGGAGAGTGTGCTACTTGTAGAGAACGAAAGGCTGCTTTTAGAGAAACGGGAATAGCTGATCCTACAATTTATATGCTCTAATCTTTTTTTGAAAGAAGCCAAATGATCTTGTAAGTATGAAAGTTTTGGATTGGGATAACCCGGAACTGCAAGATGCAGAGAACCTACTCAACGAAACATCAGATTCCATTTTTCTGTCAGGAAAGGCAGGAACGGGAAAATCGACATTTGTTCGGTACTTTTCACACAAAACAAAAAAGAAGCACGTCATATTGGCTCCCACAGGATTGGCTGCCATCAATGTGGAAGGGCAAACCATTCATTCCTTTTTCAAACTTCCCATTCGACCATTTCTTCCCGGGGATAGCAACTTGAAAGAAACGACATCCAAACGTTTTAGGAAGCAGCAAGTTAAACTCATCAAGAGCTTAGATCTGATCATTATTGATGAGGTATCTATGGTTCGTGCAGATATTTTGGATGCCATAGATCTTAGCTTAAGACTAATAAGGCAGTGCTCTTACTTACCTTTTGGTGGAGTACAGATGCTTTTTGTTGGCGACTTGTATCAAATTGAGCCTGTTGTACCTGCAGATGAATGGGGAATACTGAAAAACTTTTACTCTTCGCCTTATTTCTTCAATGCCCACGTTTTCAACCAGAAACCTCTCATTACAATTGAATTGCACAAGGTATATCGCCAAAAGGATAGTCATTTCATCGATCTTTTGGATAGGATTAGGCTTGGAGCACAAACCCCGGAGGATTTACGCCAACTCAATGAACGGTATTTTCCTTCTCAAAATCTTCAACTCACAGAAAACAACCTTTTCGATTCCAATAAATTGGAAATAACCCTAACAACGAGAAAAGATGCGGCAAGCAGCATTAATGCACGCCATCTCAATTGTATAGAAGGCGACGAATACACTTTTGAGGGAGAAATAAAAGGCGAATTTTCTGAGCGAAGTTTGCCTACAGACAAAGAATTATCCCTCAAAGTAAACGCCCAAATAATGTTTGTTGCCAATGATCCAGATCACCGTTGGGTTAATGGCACTCTTGGGGTTATTGAATCAATAGACGAAAGTAAGAGGGGAGTATCCGTAATCCTTGAAAATGGAGACTCTGTTGACGTTTCCCTCTTTGAGTGGAAGAATAAGAGGTACACATTTGAAGCCAAGACTCGAGAGATTAAGGAAGAGATTTTGGGTACCTTTACTCAGCTTCCTCTAAAAACGGCTTGGGCCATAACCGTACACAAAAGTCAAGGACTAACTTTTGACAATGTTCGGATAGATCTTTTTAGCGGTTCCTTCGCCAAAGGACAAGCCTATGTAGCATTAAGCCGTTGCCGAACATTAGATGGGATAACGTTGCACAAAGAAATTCTCCCATATGATATCATAGTTAGCTCGGAAGTTGGCGATTTTTACAAAAAAGCGAATGATAAAGAACAGATAAAAACAGCTTTAACTCGAGCACGAGCAGAGTCGTTCTTTATAAAAGCTTCCAAATTATGGGATAGTAAGCATTTTTCAGAATCTACAGAATCTTTTTTGCAGGGACTGCAATCATATCCGGAGGTTCTGAAAGAGGAACGCTATCGTAGGCTAATACGACATAAGGTAGGATCCTTTGCTCAACTACAGACAGATATTAGGAAATTACGAACAGAATTGAACAAGCAGAAAACCTTTTTGGCTGAGCTTTCTAATGAATATGTCGAGTTGGGGAATATGTGTAAGCAAATGAAAGACAGTAAAAAGGCTGCTCTTAAAAACTACGATAAGGCGTTGAGATTAAATCCTCGCAATATTGAGGCCCTTTGTGCCAAAGTTGATTTACTGGCAGAAAATTCCCCTCGAGAAGCTCTAAAGGTAGCGAAAGAGGCCTTTAAATTAGCTCCGTCCAATATTTCTACACGTATGGCGTTGGCTAAAGCTTTTGTAGCAGAGGGTGCAGAAGAGTCTGCTATTGTTCATCTATTGGCTGCAATTGCTTTAAATCCCGGAAAAAGAGAGCCTTACCTGTTATTGATCGAAATATACGATTTGTTAGACGAACCCGATAAGGCTGACTTGTTGCGAGATCGGCTTCCTCCCGAAGAATAAGACATCTTTCCAAATATAAATTCTCCATTTTGTGTTTTCTCAATAGAAATTGGGTTACCTTTGTGCGCCCTATTACAATGAATTGGTAGGAGAGGAACGGCAGATGAACGAAAATAGGCAAAAGTTCAAGTTGATATAAAATAAAAACAATAGATATTTAGGTATGAGTAATGTACAAAATGTGCTACTGCAAAAAGCAAAAGAAGCACCTGCAATGATCTTAGCCCTCTTAAAAACAAGAAAATTTTGGGTTGAATTAATCATTATGACGTTGGGGATGATCGTAACCGCTGCTGGGATTCACTTTTTTCTTATTCCCAGTAAATTGATTGTTGGCTCTATAACGGGGCTTTCGTTGGTCGTGGCTCAATGGATTCCGGGAATAGGGGTCGGTACTATCATCTTTGTAATCAATGCAATACTTCTTGTCCTTTCTTTCTTATTGATTGGGAATGAGTTTGGTGCAAAAACGGTTTATACTGCCTTGATTTTAGGGCCATTTGTTGATCTTTTTAACAAGATTATCCCTATGAAAGAGTCTATATTCACCACTCATCAACAGGTTTTAGACAGTGTAGGAAATGTGGTAGGAAACATATCCGTTGTAAATCCTTGGTTCGATCTCTTGTGCTTTGTTGTTATTCTTAGTGGAGCGCAAACTGTCCTTTTTATGATCAATGCGTCTACCGGAGGATTAGATATTTTGGCAAAAATCATCAACAAATATTTTAATGTTAATTTGGGAAACGCTGTGACTGTTGCGGGTTTCCTTATCTGCTGTACTGCTTTCACTATCAATCCCGTTGGCTTGGTTATTATAGGTCTAATAGGAACGTGGTTCAACGGAATGGTTATTACGCACTTTATGAGTGGATTAAGTTCCAAAACGAGAGTCTGTATCATCTCTAAAGATCACGAAAAATTGCGTCAATTTATTGTCAATGAAATACAAAGGGGAGTTACACTTCACGAGGTTATTGGTGGATACTCCAACGAAAAAAGTATGGAGGTTGAGGTTCTTTTAACTAGAGATGAATTCACCAAGCTGATGACCTTTATTGATAAAGAGAAACTTCACACATTCATAACCGCAAATTCAGTAAGCGAAGTTTACGGATTGTGGTCCAGAAAGAGAAAGAAACTCTTATAGGTTTCAATAAATTCAGTATAGAAGAAGGCTGTGTCATTTTCCAATTTATGATACAGCCTTCTTTATTATTTTCGCAAAGGCGGCAGTTATCCTCACATCACCTAAATTTCTTTAGGTGATTTCCCTCAATAATTCCCTGCAAATAAAAATTCTTTCCAAGCTAATTTTCATTAGTAGGGAATTATCATCTATTACCCCCCTCAGAAAATACAATTGATCATTATTGTGCAATAAATTTCTACGAAAAAATTTTAAGAGCACGGGGAAAGATTTTCTTCAAAAATAATAGGCAGCTTCATCTGAGGCAAGTTTATTCCCTTTGGTTCAAATGTTTTTTCTACAACCCCGAAATACCTACAATCTTCTCGAATCTTTCAAATTAGTTCGCTCATCAGAATACTATTTTTCGTTTTGAGTAAAAAAAGGAAAAAGACTTTTTTTTTTCCTTGAATAAAAATTTTCCTCCCACTTTCCTTTCATACTAATTATAAGTTGTATTATGTTTAATTGACAAAAGAAATGGAGGAAAATATAGGCAAATAAATCCCTTCTGATCTTGTGAAAGAATGGTTTAAAATCAGCGGAAATCTTTGTAATATCCTACTAATTAGTCAAATAAAAGCTATATATTTGCAGAATGAAAAAAGAGAACCAAACAAAATAAAAGAAGAAGTATAGTATGACTAAGGCCGATGTAATAAACGATATTGCAAAGAAGACGGGAATAGATCGAAAAGATGTTACTCAAGTGGTTGAACTGTTTATGGATACAATAAAAGAGTCTATGGTTCAAGGAAATGACGTGTTTTTGCGAGGCTTTGGTAGTTTCGTGGTTCGCGAACGAGCCGAGAAAACAGCTCGCAACATTTCTAAGCAAACAACCATCATTATACCCAAACATAAGGTTCCCACATTCAAACCTTCTAAGATTTTTACGGCTCTTTTTACCGACGAAAAATAATAAAGTACACTCTTGCCAATTAACACCTTGTTGTAGATCTCTTCTACTTTGAAGTGTTCCTTTAGCAAGATTTTGTTTAACCCTATAAAAGTTAGAATAATATGCCTAGCGGAAAAAAAAGAAAACGCCACAAAATGGCTACGCACAAAAGAAAAAAAAGACTTAAAAAGAATCGTCACAAGAAGAAATGATTTCTGCGATTTTATCGGCCAGGGCTTTGCTTAAATAAAGCCCTGCCGATGTGCTTTTTAGTAGAAAACGAACAACAATTCTTAGTAACAAGGTGAATAGCGAGTTAGTAATAAACGTAAACTCAAAAGAGGTTTCTCTGGCTGTTTTAGAAGATCAGAAATTGGTCGAACTACACAGAGAGAAGAGAAACGTTTCTTTTTCTGTAGGCGACATTTACTTGGGCAGAGTACGTAAAGTTATGCCCGGGCTTAATGCTGCGTTTGTAGATGTTGGGTACAAAAAGGATGCTTTCTTGCACTACTTTGATTTAGGAATGACCTTTGGAGCTACAACCAATTTACTGGAAGCTGCAACTAAACAGAAAATGATTCCCCCACTGAATAAAATTAAACCGGGCAAAGAAATGCCCAAAGAGGGGAAGATAGAGGACGTACTTTCTGCCGACCAAAAAATACTTGTACAGATCGCCAAGGAACCCATATCGACCAAAGGTCCGAGGCTCAATGCAGAATTGTCTTTGGCTGGTCGTTGTATGGTACTTGTCCCTTTTGGAGACAAAGTATCTGTTTCGCAAAAAATAAAAAACTCGGAAGAACGGGCTCGACTCAAACAGCTTATTCTGAGCATAAAACCTATCGGTTTTAGCATAATCATCCGCACATCCGCACAGGGGAAAAAGGCATCTGAATTAGACGAAGAGCTTCATCGTTTAGTTCATAGATGGGAGAAAAATATTAAAAGAATTATCCGGGCTAAAGCTCCCAGTCTCATCTACGAAGAATCTAATAGAGCCCTCAACATATTACGAGATACCTTCAACCCGTCTTTTACGAAGATTTCGGTCAATGATGCAGATTTTTATAACGAGATAAAAGAGTATGTTGCCCAAATAGCGCCGGGGCGTGAAGATATTGTGCAACTATACGAAGACGAAAAGCCCATTTTTGATCATTACGGCATCACTCGACAAATAAAATCTTTGTTTGGGCGTACTGTAACCTATAAGAGCGGAGCATATTTGATTATCGAACAGACCGAAGCAATGTATGTCGTGGACGTAAATAGCGGAAATCGTTCTAAAAAATCGACGGAACAAGAAGCTACTGCTTTCGACGTAAATATGGCTGCTGCCGAAGAACTGGTAAGGCAACTTCGACTCAGAGATATGGGCGGAATTATTGTGGTCGATTTTATAGATATGAATGACCCCAAGCATCGCCAAGCTCTTTTTGAGCATATGGTAAAACTTATGCAAGGAGATAGAGCCAGACATAACATACTACCTTTGAGTAAATTTGGAGTGATGCAAATTACTCGTCAACGAGTACGTCCAGCGATGGATGTCAATACCGAGGAAACCTGCCCTACTTGTATGGGAAGCGGAAAAATGAAGTCTTCAATTCTTTTCACCGACCAAATAGAGAAAAAGATTGCTTTTATGGTCCAAGAACACGGAATTAAACAGTTTTTGTTGCACCTCCATCCATATGTAGCTGCTTACGTAAAAAAGGGAATATTGAATACATCCATATTCTCCAAATGGAAGCGTAAGTACTCTAAAGGTATCAAAATCATTGAAGATCAAGACATTGCATTTCTCGATTACCGATTCTATGATTTAGAACATAATGAATTAGACTTCTTAGATTCTAATGATTGAGAGATACCCTTCTCAGTGGCTGGAAAAAGCCATTGATCAGTTTTCTATGCTACCTGGCATAGGACGTAAAACAGCCCTCAGATTGGCGTTGCACTTGCTGCGCCAGCCTGAGGGTCTTTCTGTTTCTTTGGGGCAATCTATTATAGACTTGCGTAAAAATACAACCTATTGTAGTCGGTGTCACAATATAAGCGACAGCCATTTATGCAACATCTGTGCCAATCCTCTCCGAGATGTCTCTGTCATCTGCGTTGTTGAAAGTATCAAAGAGGTTATGGCTATCGAACAAACCGGGAAATATCGAGGGTTGTATCACGTACTAGGGGGGATTATATCACCCATAGAAGGGATCGGACCTGCCGATTTGAATATAGATGCCCTTATAGAACGTACAAAAACAGAACCGATCAAGGAGATAATAATGGCTTTACGCTCTACAATGGAGGGGGATACCACTAACTACTACATCTATCGTAAATTGGGTAATCCTCAAATAATTGTTTCTCAAATTTCGCGCGGTATATCGGTAGGAGATGAGATCGAATATGCCGACGAAGTAACCTTGGGCAATGCTATAACACATCGAATTCCTTTTGAGGGGTGACTTTGCCGAGTTAGGATTTTTGTAAGAAACACACACTATGAGATTGGACTCTTTTATCGGAAAACGAGTTCGCCTAAGGGCCATTGAACCAAGCGATTTGGATACAATATATGCTTGGGAAAATGATCCGGTTCTCAGTCTTAGTAATAATCTGCGTGCACCAATCTCAAAGCACCAATTAAAACATTTCATTAGCCAAAATAAAGGAGCGATAGATCCCAAAAGTTCAGGAAACCTGCACCTAATTATCGAAAAATTCTCTCATCCCTCCAATCTCCCGGTTGGAGTGATTTCTTTGTACAACTACGATTCATATCACAGAAGAGTGGCCATTGGAATGCTTATTTCTCCTTCTTATCAAGGGAAAGGGTATGCTAAAGAAACGGTTTCTCTTATGCTGAACTACGTTTTTAGGGATCTGCGTTTGCACCAAATCTACGCAGAGATTTTAAGCAGTAATCAACCAGCCCTTATTCTGTACCAAAGTAAAGGATTTAAACGAGTTGCAACTCTTCCAGAATGGTATTGGGATGGACAAGCCTACGAAGACTTACACCTACTGCAACTGACAGAAAGCGGTTACCACGCAGAGGATTATATATAAATCGAATTATGAACCCCTCCACAGAGCAAAATATAGAGGAATACATCCGTGATTTGCGCAACCAAATCAATGAACACAATTACAGGTATTACGTCCTGTCATCCCCCTCAATAGACGACTCGTCTTTTGACAGGCTTATGCAACGGTTGGAGGAATTGGAATTGGAATACCCTGAATTCAAAACAGTCAACTCCCCCACTCAACGAGTTGGTAAAGACCTTAACAAGGGCTTTACTCAGGTGCTCCATAAAACCCCTATGTTGTCTTTATCAAACACCTATAATTATGATGAAGTTGCAGCCTTCTACCAACGAATTGAACAATCTTTGGGGGAATCCGTAGCTATTGTAGCAGAACTAAAGTTTGATGGAGCTTCTATTTCTATTCGTTATCAAAACGGTTCTTTTGAGCGCGCCATAACCCGAGGGGACGGGATACAGGGAGATGATGTTACGGCAAATATAAGGACAATAAGAAGTCTCCCTCTTGTTTTACGCCCACCCTATCAAACAATCGACATTGAAGTCCGTGGAGAAGTTTTGCTCTCTTTTGATCAGTTTGAGAAAATCAATAAAAAGCGAGCACAAGAGGGCTTGTCTCCCTTTGCTAACCCTCGTAATGTGGCATCGGGAACCTTGAAAACCATAGATTCCGGAGTTGTTGCAGAGCGTAAACTGCAAACTCTAATCTATTCACTGATTTCCGAGGATGAAGGCTCTTTACCCGATAGCCATTTTGAGCGATTGCGTATGTGTAGAGAAATGGGATTTTTGGTCAGTGATCATTTCAGATTGTGTCATTCTCTTTCTGAGGTATATGACTTTATATCCCACTGGGACAAAGAACGTTTTAATCTTCCTTTCGCTACAGATGGAATCGTTCTTAAGGTGGACAGTTACCAACAGCAGAAAAAATTGGGAATTACAACCAAATCCCCTCGCTGGGCTATTGCATATAAATTTCAAGCAGAGAATCTCTGCACCCGATTGACGGAGGTCGATTTTCAAGTCGGTAGAACGGGAGTGGTTACTCCGGTAGCCAACTTAGAGCCAATTCTTATTTCCGGGACAGTGGTTCGTAGAGCAACTCTGCACAACAAAGACTTTGTTAATGCACTGGGCTTACGCCTTGGAGACTTTGTTTTCATAGAAAAAGGAGGTGAAATTATTCCCAAAATAACAGGTGTTGATCTGGCTCAACGCAAAGCTAATTCTATTGCTGTTCAATTTCCGGAGCTTTGTCCTGTTTGCGGTTCTGCTCTTGTGCAATCTGAAAAAGAGGTTGCTGTTTATTGCCCTAATATTTACTCTTGCTCTGCTCAACGGATGGGTAGAATTGAGCACTACTGTACACGAAAAGCAGCCAACATAAACATCGGTCCGGAGACTATTGAACAGCTTTTCAATTCCAAAATTATTTCCAATATTGATGATTTGTACCAGCTACAAGCTCAAGACCTCTCTTTACTAAAAGGATTCAGGGAGAAATCTGTTCAAAACCTCCTAGAAAGTATCGAGAAGTCTAAAAAACGGCCATTTTATGCTCTCCTATTTGGTTTGGGTATTAAAGGAGTTGGAGAGACAACTGCTAAAAATTTGTCCAAAGAATTTGGTAATGTTCAAGCTCTGCAAAACGCTTCCGAAGAGGCACTAAAACAGGTCGTCGACATCGGGGAAAAAACAGCCCAACAAATTATGGACTTCTTCAAAAATCCAACGAATGCCCAACTAATTCAAAATTTACTGAATTTCGGAGTGATGCAAGATACTCCCAATAATAGCACAGCCTCCCAACCCGAATTGTATATACCGAGAACCTTATTTGAAGGTTCGGAAAATAATCCAATACAACTCTCTTTGGCCGGGAAAAGCATCGTCATCAGTGGCATTTTCACTCACCATACAAGAGAAGAGTACAAAGAAATTATTGAATCCTTAGGGGGTAAAAATAGTTCTTCCATTTCGAGTAAAACCGCTTTCGTTTTGATGGGTAATGATATGGGGCCAAGCAAAAGAGAAAAAGCACTTCAACTAGGAATAAAATTGGTCTCCGAAGAAGAGTTTCTGCAAAAGTTTCTCAAGACCGAGCTTTAGAAATACTATAAGAGGGAGAGGAGCCTCGTTTTTATGGTACAGCTACTACAAAAACAACATTACAAACCAACTCTCAAACTGGGATTGCCCATTATTTTGGGGCAATTAGGAGTAATCCTTTTGGGCTTTGTCGATAATATAATGATCAGCCGTCACGCCTTAGTTGAGTTGGCGGCAGCCTCGTTCGTCAACAACTTCCTCAATTTGGTCATAATCTTGGGGCTTGGGTTTTCTTACGGACTAACTCCTCTTATTGCCGAGGCATTTCACAGAAACAAGCCGCAGCAAATGTCCGATTGGTTCAGACATAGTTTGTTTCTAAATATGTTTTTAGCTTTGCTATTAGGGGGTATTGCTTGGTTCTTACAGTATCATCTGTATTTTTTCAATGTTGATCAAGACTTATTACCCGTTCTCATACCTTACTATCGCATACAAGTATGGGGATTTGTAGTTTCAATGCTCTTTAATACTGCAAAGCAATTTCTAGAAGGGACCGGTAATACTACTTTTCCGATGTACGCGACGCTGCTGGGTAATGTCATTAATATACTTCTAAATTGGTTGTTTATTTATGGCAATTGGATTTTTCCGGAATGGGGACTCTATGGCGCCGGCGTGGCAACTATTTGGGGGCGAATAGCAATGGTTGTAGTCACCTCGGGGTTCTTGATTGGCTCCCCACAATATTGCAGCGTTGTTAGAGGAGCTTTCTTTTCTATACGGATACAAATGAAGAAAGTCCTTTCACTACTTCGCTTGAGTATTCCTGTATCATTGCAAATGGGGATGGAAGCGGTTTCGTTTTCTATAGCTGTGGTCTTTGTTGCCAAGTTTGGAAATCAATCTTTGGCTGCACATCAAATAGTCTCTATAATAACAACCCTCGGATACCTAATTTACTATGGGTTGGGGGCAGCAACGGCTATCCGTGTTAGTGTTTTTAGATCTCAGGGAAACCTAAAAGAAGCGAGAAACGCAGCCTCAGCATCATTCCAGCTAGCTTTGTTCTCCGGAGGATGTATGGTTATTGGTATTTTGTTGTTTAATCAAGAAATATCTGCTCTATTCAAAGCAGATCAATACGTCACTCGCTTGGTCTCGTACGCTCTCATTCCGGTATATTTGTTTCAAGTTGGGGACGCTCTTCAAGTCATCTATGCCAATGCTTTAAGAGGGATGGCACGAGTTCGCTACCTCGTACCTATTGCAGCACTGTGCCACGTAGTAATAGCCCCTTTGCTATGTTTTCTATTCGGGCTTGTTTTGGTTGACGAAAGATTCCAACTAATGGCCATTTGGTTCTCTTTTCCATTTAGTTTGACTTCTTTGGGATTACTTCTATATCGTTATTTCAAACGTGTAACGCCTGTTCGTTAAAACAATCTCGCCAATTCATTTACTTTTTCTTGTTTCCTCTTTCAGTTTTTAGCGTAATTGGAAAACTACTTTTTGGGGCAAGGCGAGAGCAACTCTGTATCCCTTATTCTGTCAAAGTAAAGCAGGTTTTTTTCGAGAAAATTCGCTCCTAAATGGGTATTATGATACAAATGGTAAAAAGAATGATAAAACTTTGGCTCTTATTTACACTTTCTTGAATACTTCAAAACTACCATCTGTATAGAAGATGCGTATTTCTTGAACCTTTCTTTCGTCTGCTTCTGTTTTTTTCAATTCTTCTCTTAGAAGTCTTATTTCTTTGTGTATAGCAGTGGATGCGTCTAAAGACGGTAACCTATTGTTGTCCACACCAACATTGTTTTGATAGCTTGTGTCGAATAAATCTGATGAAAGAATATCGAGTTGCTGGTTATCTTTTACCATTGGTTCTCCTTCTCCAAAAAGAATCCAAGAATAGCTCCAATCAGGAAAAAATCTGCAAATAGAATAAACAACTTCTAAAGAGGGATTATTGCGCCCCTTGAAAATGTTTATGATACGAGAAGGAGCCATATTCATTTTCTCAGCAAAGGAGGATGGCGTAAGTTGCAAGCTATCCATAATGTACCTTATACGCTCTATCAATTTTTCATAATCTAACTCCGGATATGCCATTTTGTCTTTTTTAGTAACCAATTGTTTCCGATTTCATACTTGCACAAATATACAAAACAATTCTACACAACAAATGAGAATCTGAACAAAACAAATAAAAACACACAATGAAAGGCATTTATTATAGATATGAATTTCAATTACAAACAGGTGTTTTCAATATCAATTAAACATTCAAATAATCTATCTAAATAGCTGTTTTATAGGAGTATATAGAATATATTTAATAAGCATATTCACTGCAGATTATCAACAACGCCTTATTGGCTTATATATATGCTTTATAACTTCTGATTATAGATATAAATACCTTATATATAACTACTTATCGTGGTTTATTGCAAAAGAATTTTATTCAAAATAAAGCATAAAATACAAATGTTCTATCCCTTCTATTTGTATAGGTTTATTTGTTGTATCGAAATAGATTTTATTGGGAATTACACAATTGTAGAGAATTAATTGGATAATTGTAGCTTTTTGTTTATATAGAATTGTACGCGCTATTTGTTTTGACGAAACTCCAAGTCATAAGAAAATGTCATTTTGTCTGTACATAAAATCATCGTCTAATCTTTTTGTTCTAAATATTGATTGGAGGCAAAACCTGTCTAACTCCCCTTCATTAAAGAGCTTTTGCCTTAAGTTTTTAAGAATTTGATAAATCGGCTTTCGTTACAGTCGTAATCAAAAAGATTTTCATCAAAAGTCTTTTCTAGTAGAATTTCCTTCTACATCAATTATCAATGAGTTTTTTATCTCGAATTTCTACCTCTAAAAAATCCACAAACAGATCAATTATAATAGAGTGTATTATCTTTTTTCTCTGTACAAAAAATATTTTTTCTTGGACAGAATAAAAATTAGTAAGGAATTATTCGAATTTAATTCCCTGAAAATAAATGTCTACTCAAAATCAATTTTTACGCTGAAAAATATCGAGAAGACATAGTTTTGTGAGTCTTAAACTCAAATAGGCTTTACTAAGCTATTTAATTGGCTAATACCCTTTTCTAATAGTTGTTCTATTTAATGTACCAGACTTGTACAAACTGGATTTTTGGGGTTAAGAATCTCTTTCTGTCAGCAAAAGGGAAAAAACAAGGCAGATCTTTCTATAGAGAGAAAGATCTGCCAAAATAAAATTCAAGTAAAAATGAGTAAAAGGTGCCAACCAAACACCTCCTCATTTTATTTAGTATTGGTAGAAACCCCTGCCTGATTTTCTACCTAACAAATTAGCTCGAACCATTTTTCTTAATAGGGGGTGAGCTCTATACTTATCTTCTCCAAACTCTTGATGCAGTACTTCCATTATGGCCAAACAAACATCGAGCCCAATTAAATCAGCCAAAGCCAGTGGTCCCATAGGATGATTGGCCCCCAATTTCATTGCTTCGTCAATTGCTTCTGCAGTTGCAACTCCTTCAGCATAAGCGGCAATACCCTCGTTTATCATTGGAATAAGCAGACGATTTACCAAAAAACCGGGAGCTTCGTTTACCATAACGGGGACCTTTCCTATTTCTTCGGAAAAAGAAGAAATTCTACTATAAGTGTCATCGGCTGTCAGTTGCCCTCGAATAACCTCAACTAACTTAAGAACCGGTACAGGATTAAAAAAATGCATTCCAATTACCTTTTCTGGGCGATTGGTATAACTTGCTATTTCCGTTATAGAAAGCGATGAAGAGTTAGTTGCCAAAATAGCTTCTGGCTTACAGATCCGATCTAACTCTGCAAAAACCACTTTCTTGAGTTCCATATCTTCGGAAATAGCTTCTATAATAAGGTCGCAGTCCTTCAATCCTTCTGTCTGTTGAGTAGTTGTTATCCGATCTATTACCTCACTACTTTGGGCTTCTGTCAGTTTTTCTTTTGCTACCAAGCGTTGCAAATTCTTCTTAACAGCGTCCAAAGCTCTTGCCAATGATTCCTCTTTACGCCCTTGAACGACTACACTATGTCCGGCTTGAGCAATCACTTGCACAATACCGGAAGCCATTGTTCCCGTACCGTAAACTCCTACTTTCATATTCTTCCTCCTTTATTGGTGAATAATTATACTATTTTCCTTCGTAATCAATCTTTTCCTTATTCAAAAAGGCATTCATTCCTCTTTTTTGATCTTGCGTTTCAAAACAGCGTGCAAACAGATCTACTTCCAGGGCTATTCCTTCGTCTATTGGCAAATCCCACCCATCCATAATTGCTTTCTTGGCATTTTGTATTGCAACAGGAGCCTGTTTTGAAATTGTGTGAGCCAAATTCAAAGCTGTCGATATCAATTCTTCCGGAACAACTACATCATTAACCAACCCCAACCTAAGTGCCTCTGTCGCTCCGATAATTTTCCCTGTAAAAATCAGCTCTCTGGCTTTTCCCAATCCAATAGTTCGGGCTAGACGTTGAGTTCCGGAAAAACCGGGAGTGATACCCAAGCCGACTTCTGGTTGTCCAAATTTGGCTTTCTCCGATGCAACCCGTAAGTCACACGCCAAAGCCAACTCACACCCTCCTCCCAAGGCAAATCCATTGACTGCTGCAATTATAGGTTTAGGACACATCTCAATGGAACGGAATACTCGAGCACCCACCTGCCCAAACTCCTTGGCTTTGGTGTAATCCATTGTGCTCATAGATTGGATATCAGCTCCAGCCACAAAAGATTTTTCTACCCCTGTGATGATTGCAACCCTCAACTGTAGGTCATTGGCAAATAGAGCAATCGCTTCTTCCAACTCCAATAAGAGGGAGAGATTTAAGGCATTCAGAGATTGGGGCTTATTAAGGGTAATTACAGCGACATATTCTTGTCGATCAAAGATGATGTTACTTTTCATTGTTCCTATAAAGAGATAGAATTAACACATAGGTTTCAAATCCGGAGCAAAAATAAGAGTCGCCTCCGTTGCAGCTTCTACTTCTTCTTGAGTAAACTCGGGGTGCAATTCTTTAACAACCAGTCCCGCTGGAGTTACATCTATAACACACATTTCCGTAACGATCATATCTACCTGCCCCTTAGCAGTCAAAGGCAGGGTGCACTCCTTCATTATCTTAGCTTTTCCTTTGGCTGTGTGCTCCATAGCCAATATCACCTTGCGAGTCCCTGTGAGCAAATCCATCGCCCCCCCCATTCCAGGAACCATTTTGCCGGGAATATTCCAGTTGGCCAAGTTTCCCTGTTCATCAACTTGTAAAGCCCCCAAGATGCTAATGTCGACGTGTCCACCTCTGATAATGGCAAAAGAAGTTGCACTATCGAAACTTGCTGCCCCCTTGGCCGGAAGGATTGCTCCCCCACCTGCATTGATGAAATGAGGATCTTCTTCGCCCTCCTTCGGGGTCGGTCCAATACCTATCATTCCATTTTCAGAATGCAACACAACATCAATTCCTTCCGGAAGATAATTAGGAATCAAAGTAGGCAATCCTATACCAAGGTTCACCACATCTCCATCTTTGAGCTCTTGTGCCACTCGTTTGGCTATAACTTCTCTAATTTGGTTCTTTTCCATAATCTCTATTACTTGTCGTTTAGTCTTCTATCTAATTCCTGTGCAATAAACGAAGCTACATCATCGGCATAAGTGTTGGCTCCAAACCCGGCATCATACCCTAACTCCTTAGCCAATTCGTGAGAAATTCGAGGTCCTCCCGCACACAAAATAACTTTGTCCCTCAAGCCTTCTGCTTCCAACATTTCGACCAACTCAATCATATTCTGAATATGAACATCTTTTTGAGTCACTGTTTGGGAAACCAACAAAGCATCTGCATTCACCTCTATTCCTTTGGCTATGAAATCTTCGTTGAGCACTTGACTACCCATATTAAGGGTTTCAAACATTTCATAACGCTCCAAGCCGTAGTGCCCAGCAAATCCTTTCATATTCATAATTGCATCAATACCTACTGTATGGGCATCCGTCCCCGTACTGGCACCAATCACACGAATAGGACGTCCGATGTGTTCCTTTATGAATTGATCTGTCTCCACCATATCCCATTTGGTTCCTTCAACTTTAGGAACGTGTATTGTGGTGTAATCAATTGTATTGGTATAGCTTCCGTAGCAATTGAAAAAAGTAAACCCTTCTTTCAACTCTCTGAAAAATACGACCTGCGGATTATTAAAACCCATCTGTTTCAACAACTGCTTAGCGGCTTCTACAGCCTCATCTCCAGCAGGCACGGGTAAAGTAAAACTTAGCTGAGTTTTACCGTCGTTCATTGTATCCCCGTAGGGTTTTATTTTAGTAAGATCAAGAGTCTGATCAAAATCATTTGCCTCTGTAGAATATAGTCCTCCACTCATATCTGGTTAAATCGTCTTTTAGAGTTAAGCATTGGGATTCATTATCGCTATAAATGGATTGATGTAATGCTGTCCTTTGAGACAAACTCCGGCAAGCCCTTTCCCTCCATCTTGTGGTCGTTTTACATCACCGAATTTACCCTTTTCTATCGCAATAAAGAGTCCCTCAGTTTCCAATTCTTGTAATAGAGCTATTGTTTTTGACAAAACGTGCTTGGCTCTCGTTTGGATAATTCCATCCTCTTTGAAAAACATCTCCTCTCCTATCGATTTCATATTGTTGAAGATGTATTTTGCATTCTCGATAGATAGGTAACGATCGCTCATAAAGGGAGTGTGAATAGCTTCAGTAGGCATTCCCAAGAGCTGAATTCCCTGAGAGGTCCAAATACCAATCATATTGAACAAAGCATCTTGTAAGTGTCCTCTAAAAATGTTTCCCGTCATAAACTTCGTTGGGGGCATATACTTTAGCGGTGCCTTTGGAAATATCTCACGGGTCATTTGGGCTTGAGCCAATTCGAACAAAAATCCATTTTCCAACTCCGGATCCATTTCAAAAGCGTGCCCCAACCCCATTTGTTCTTCAGGCAACCCCGCCATAAGGGCGAGTTGTTCGTTAATGAGGTCAGAAGCCAATACGGTATGCGCCTCTTCAACAGCATCTGCCGTTGTTAGATAATTGTCTTCCCCTGTGTTAATAATAACCCCAGCAAAACCATTGATAACACGAGACATAAATTGATCTATCAAGGTTCTTTTCATATTGATATCTCTAAAAAGAATCCCATATAGAGCATCATTGAGCATCACGTCTAATCCCTCAAGAGCACCCATTGCTGCAATTTCCGGCATACACAAGCCCGAACAATAATTGCAAAGACGAATGTAACGTCCAACCTCTTCTCCCACCTTATCCAAAGCTCTACGCATAATGCGGAAGTTTTCTTGAGTTGCAAAAGTTCCGCCAAAACCTTCTGTGGTTGCTCCAAACGGAACATAATCGAGAAGACTCTGACCGGTTGTACGGATCACGGCTATAATATCAGCACCTTGACGAGCTGCGGCTTCTGCTTGAACAACATCTTCGTAAATATTCCCCGTAGCTACAATAACATACAAATAAGGACGAGCTCCTTCTCCGAGAGTCGCTATGTAATGTTCTCTTTTATTTCTTCTCTCCTTAATACGAAAAATACTCTCTTTAACAAAAGGGAGAATTGCTTCCGAAACCCGATCCGGACTATTGAAAGCAAAAGAAGTTAAATCCAAATGCTCGGTAGCGACCCTCTCTGCTAACTGCTGAGGGGTTTGCCCTGTTTCTATTATTGCATTGGCTAAATAAAACAAAACTCCATTTTCCAAAGAATTTTTTCCTTTCAGGTCATCGACTACCACATTAGGCAAGGGTACCCCCTCTGCGTCAATTCCGTCAATACCAATAAGTCTACACAGAGTTCTCTCTACAGCTACCGTAGTGTAGTCCTTTACAAATTCTTGAACATCAGCGGCGATCTTATGAGCCAAGATTCGAGCGTGTTCTACATCTTTGAAATCTATTCCTAATTTACTTTGAGTTTGCATATAAATGCTTTTATAATTATTGAGCGGTATCGTTATTCAGATAACGGTGAATGCGGTTGAGGACAGAGGGTTCAACCCCGATTATTTCAGCAATTCGAATTGCTTCGTGGGGGACCTGTCCATCTCCTGCTTCCTCCAAAGAATAATCTATGTAATCATTCAAATTATCCAAGTTAATGGCTTGATTCTCTTTTTGTTTAAAACCTTTTACTCTCAATTTTCGACAAGGGATATCTACAGCATAATGGGACGTAACCAAAGAACAAACAGAATATTCCTCGAGGAAATCGACAACGCCACAGACTATGGCACTACCCTCTTGCGGATTTGTTGTGCGAGCCAATTCATCTATCAAAACCAATTGTTTCACATTGGCTTTTGTATCTTTTATAACTTCATTGAGACGAAGCATTTCGGCTGCATATGAAGAAAGTCCTCTCTGCGTATCTTCTGCATCTCCTATCAATAAAGCTATCTTTTTGACGGGGACAATTTGGGCTTGTTCGGCAGGGACAAAGAACCCAAATTGGAATAATATTTGCGCCAGAGCGACACTCTTTAGAAGAATACTTTTCCCTGCCATATTTGCCCCCATAATTAACGTAGGCTCTTGCTTTAGAGTAATGTCTATCGGTTGGAAATGTTTCCCTTGCTCTTCCAATTGCTGTCTTACTTCTGGAGCAAAAAGTCCTTGGTAGGAAGTTATTGTTGTGTTGCAAATAGGACAAGACAGATTCAGTGCCTCAATTTGAATAGAGCGAGCTAATAAGACATCTAGGTAAGCCAACTGCTCTAAGTTTTGTAACAAATTCGAAGCATAGACGGATAAAGATTGGGAAATGTCTTTCCGAATTTCATCTTCTACTTGCTGCGCCCTAAAGCGGAGTTCTTCTATTTTCGCCTCATCTCCATTATTATTGATTAATAGGGACATTTGCTCCCGCAAGTCTCTTAACGTAGGAGAATATTGATCACAAATATAAAAGTGAGGTATTCGTTTCCCTTCCGGGTCTAACAAATCTATCACCTTAACCAAAGGGGAAAAGGTCAAAAAGGAAAAGTTTAAAGGAGTTATGATATGAACAATGTCGTGAGACAGTAGAGCAAACTTTTTGACCTCGAACAACTCAATGTCTGTTAAAATGTTTCCGTGATTGAGATGTCTTATTGTACCGGAAATATCTAAAAGCTGCATCATCTTTACTGAAAGAAGAGAAAAAATAGACTCGTTCCCTCGAAGGCAAAAAGCTCTATGAAAAAGAGATTGGTCCTGTAAAGCTTTTTCGATGTCTTCAACTTCTGTCATCATTGATTGAGACAAAAGCCAACGTTTTCCGGAAGAAGTCAATAGGTTTAGAGACTCCACCATAAAACGCATTTCGCCAAATTCTTTTATAACCTCTTTCAATAGCATCTGTGCAATTTCTAGATCTGTTCTCCAGACAATCTTTTTATATCATAAACAGGGATCTGTAATTCCTGACTCATTTGATCACACAAGGAATGAGAGTCTAGTATAAATCCGGCAGGAGAGTAAGGATTGGCTGTTATGGCTATAAGATTACTTCTTAGTAAACTATACATTCGATTTCCTTCTCTTGTGAAAGCCTCAAAAACTTCTTGGGTAGCAAATATCTTGGAAAAATCAGTCACAATAAGTTCCACATTTCTCTGCTGCAGTTTCAAAAAGGACAACAGTCGATCACTTATAGCCCCGTTTATAAGTAAACGTGTGCCAAAACGGAATAAATCTTTCTCTCTCTTTTCTATCAAAAAAACAGATGCAATTTCCAAATCATAGGCATTTCCATCATCATCTATTGCCCAAATTCCCGACTTTATTGTCGCAAGCTTTGGTATCCAACTTTCTTGTATCAAGGGCAACTCTATGAGCCGCTTCACATATTTGGTCTTGCGAATCAACTGAGGAATATTGGCGCTAAAGGCAGCTCCGGTTGCTAAAATCAACCCCTCTGTTACTGCCGGAGATGCCAGACTCATTCTCGACAAGGCTCCATCCACAATGGTTGTATGTACTCCTTTTTGTCTCAAAGAATCAATTAATTCGCGCACTCCAGCTGTATCAGCAGGACCTGAAATAAGGACTTTTCCGGGCTGCACCGCACGAGCCGTGACCAAACGACCCAAAGCTGTATGCTTTTTGCTTATATCTAAAACTTCCGAAACCAATCGTTTTTGCAAATAATGGACTTCAGCTGTAACAAAAAGCATATTTCTGTAAATAGTGATTTGGGGTTTGGGTGTTGATGTCACACGGTCTGTGAGTTCGCCGTCTACCCCTATAGAAGTAATAGCTACCGTCTCTTTCATACGGCTGAGACGCTGCAATACATAGTTGAGGCAAACAGTTTTTCCTGTATTTTTTGCCAATCCAACAATAGCTACGCTTTTGTACTTCAATATGTCTGCAATAAACGGCAACTTAACCTCCTCTTTGAAGAGGGAGGGAAAAGAAAAAATACCTTTCTACTTCCCCTCCCCAAACACTTCTTATCATTACATACTGAGGGAGTTTGTCACTCCACTCAGCAAAACACAATCCAAATTAGTGTTTATTACGATTGTGGCGCTCTAAATCAGTAGGCTCAAGTGCCAATTTCTGCCCTGCCAAAAGAGCTGCAACTCCTTCTTTTTTCTTGCTACACTCTTCGCAATAACACTCTTCTTTATAATCTTCCGGCTCCGTATATGTAGTAAGCACTCCTTCGTAGTTTCTTACAACAACACGGTGCGGGGCTTGAGAAACCACATAATTGGGCATCACAGGGATCTTTCCTCCTCCTCCCGGAGCATCTACAACAAACGTTGGCACTGCATACCCGGAAGTATGTCCTCTAAGGTTCTCTATAATCTCGATGCCTTTGGATACCGGGGTACGGAAATGACCAATACCCATAGACAAGTCACAAACATATATATAGTAAGGTCTAACCCTTATTTTTACAAGTTCGTGTACCAATTTCTTCATTACGTGGGTGCAGTCATTGATTCCTCGGAGCAATACACTTTGGTTTCCAAGGGGAACCCCTGCATTTGCCAATCTCTCACAAGCGGCTTTTGACTCTGGCGTTATCTCATTGGGATGATTAAAATGTGTATTGAGCCATACCGGGTGGTATTTTTTTATCATATCAACAAACTCAGGAGTTATTCTTTGGGGCATCACCACCGGAGTGCGCGAACCAAAGCGAATTATTTCCACGTGAGGTATGTCTCTGAGTTTCTTCAAAATATATTCGATACGATCATCCGGCACAAGCAAAGCATCTCCACCGCTGAGCAATACATCTCTTACTTGTGGCGTGCGAGCAATGTAATCGATGCACTTATCTATACGCTCCATAGGAGACGAAGCATCTTTCTGTCCAGCAAAACGCCTGCGGGTACAATGTCTACAATACATAGCACATTGGTCTGTGATCAAGAACAACACCCTATCTGGATAGCGATGAGTTAGCCCTGGAACAGGGCTATCGCCATCCTCGTGCAAAGGATCCTGAATGTCCGCTGCACTTACGTGCAACTCGTTTATTGTTGGAATAGACTGCTTTCGGATGGGATCGTGCGGATCTTCCAAGTTGATCAAACTCAGATAGTAAGGAGTGATGGCCATACGAATCGTCTTGAGAGATTCTCTTACCCCCTCTTCCTCCTCCGGAGTCAAATGAATATATTTTTTTAGATCTTCAAGTGTTTCTATTCGATGTCTTACCTGCCACTTCCAATCATTCCATTCTTCGTCTGATACCTCAGGGAAGAATGTTTTTCTATTTCCTTGAATCATAAGATTTTCTCACTTATGCGTATAGCTCGGTAAAAATTTTGCGGAGAGATTCAGATTCTCTCAGTTCTTGAAGAGTGATTTCGGCGTGCCCTTTGGTATAACCGTTACCAATAAGCATCGTTACATCGCTACCTACCCCTTCGGCACCCAAAGCAGCCTTGGTGAAGCTGGTTGCCATAGAGAAGAAATAAACAATACCTGTATCCTTGGTTATCAAGATACTTGTCATTTCCGTATCGGGAATATTTACATTGTTGATGGTAATGTCAGCCAATTCGCCATTGGTCAATTCTTCTATTTTTTCCAACACGGCAACCGGCTGAGTTGCATCGGCAGAAAACACTTCGTCGCAGAATCCCAAAGCTTTGAGACGTTCTGTACTCTTGGGCGAGTGTGTTATCCCGATTACTTTACCTGTTACTCCGGCTCGTTTTTTAGCTTCGTAGCAGCAAAGCATACCGCTCTTTCCTCCAGCACCGATGATTACAACGTTATCCCCCGGTTTAACCAAACGGGCTGTCTGTGCAGGAGCACCGGCCACATCAAGAGCTGAAAGAGCAAGCTTTTCGGGTAAATCTGAAGGAATCTTGGCATAAATACCACTTTCAAAAAGAATGGCTTTACCATCAATATCCACTTGGTCTACATCTTCTCTAATCTCTTTAATTTGATCGATACGCAGAGGGGTCAATGAGAGAGAGACCAAAGTCGCAATCTTATCACCAACTTTAAGGTCTGTTTTTCCGACCAAAGCATCCCCTATTTTTTCTACTGTTCCCAAAAGCATACCTCCAGAACCGGTCCAAGGGTTACGGTGTTTGCCTTGCTTTTCTACAATTTCCATCATAATGCGTGCAATCTCGGCTTTATCTCCTCCTGCACGGTTACTGATATCTGTAAAAGAGGCAGAGTCTATGTTCAGGGTTTGAACATCTATGAGAATTTCGTTGTCATAGATCTCGTCCATATTGTTGTCCAACTTGTTAGCTGGTTGGGGCAAAACGCCTACTGGCTCAATTACACGGTGAGTTCCGTATTTATTTCCTTTTTTCATTTTTGTGGGTTGATTATAAATGTTAGCTTAATTCTTTTAGTCCTAAAATACGACGAGCATCTGCCGGAGTTGCTATCTCACGTCCCAATTCGTTGGCTATGCGCACCACCTTTGCGACCAATTCTCCATTAGATTTGGCTAGTACTCCTTTGGATATATAAAGATTATCCTCAAAACCGACACGTACGTTCCCTCCCATAGCTATAGCCGAAGCCGCCAGTGTAAATTGGTACCGACCAATTCCTGTCGCAGTCCAAGTAGAACCGGCTGGAATATTACGTACCAACCACACAAGATTTTCAGTAGTGGCGGGAGTACATCCGAGAACTCCTAAGACAAAATTAAACTGCATAGAACCTCCTGGCACTTGTCCTTTTTCCGCCATTCTTACAATAGTATCTAAGTGTCCCATTTCAAAACACTCGTACTCCGGCTTAATGGAATTTTCTATCATCCGTTTTCCAAAGTCTCGCATCATAGGCATCGTATTTTCAAATACTTCATCCCCAAAGTTGCAAGTACCACAATCCAAAGTTGCCATTTCCGGGAACAATTCAGTGGGTTGTAGTCGCTCTTCTGCGCTCATACCAACGGCTCCACCTGTAGAAGGGATCAAAATAACATCCGGACAAGCCTTTTTTATCGCCTCCATACAAACTCTAAAACGTTCTCTGTCTTGCGTTGGAGTTCCATCGTCTTCTCTAACGTGTACGTGCACAATAGCGGCTCCTGCATCGTAGGCACTCTTTGCCTCACGAACCATTTCTTCAACAGTGTAGGGAACTGCCGGATTTTGCTCTTTGGTTACTTCTGCACCGCAGATAGCGGCCGTGATAATCAGTTTTTCCATATTCCCCTATTCAATTCTTCCTTTGACAATCTTTGGGAACAACGCAAGTCCCGCTGGCTCTGCAAACAACCACCGGCTCTTCCAAAACATCAGCTGCCGAAGGAGAAATATCTGTACGAGGACGAATAACTTTCTTGGCCTCAAAAACCATCTTGCGAGATGTATTGCCAACCTTGGTAATCTCTCCTGTAGCCTCTATATAGTCCCCTGCAAAAACCGGATTTAGAAATTCTACATTATCATAAGCAACAAAAAGCCCCTCATCTCCATCTTGAGCTATAAGCAACTCTGTTGCAACGTCTCCGAATAGCTGAAGCATCTTTGCTCCATCTACCAAATTGCCTCCATAATGAGCATCAGAAGAGCTCATCCGTACTCTAATCATTGATTTCATAATGCTATAGGTTTATCTGTTTATTGATGTTGCACAATTTTATCAACCATAATATGCGGAGTATGGATGCTTTCGACCGAAATCTCTCCTGCCGGAACAATAGTCTCTATCTCAGCAATTACGGTATCCGCCGCCATTGCCATAAGAGGGTTGAAATTTTGCATAGTTCCCATATAGACTAGATTTCCGTACTCATCCCCCTTGGATGCATAAACCAATGCCACATCGGCTCTTAGCGGCTTTTCTAAAAGAAATTCTTTGCCATCTATGGTTAATTTCTCCTTACCCTCTTCTATAATGGTACCCAAACCAACCGGAGTCAATACCCCACCCAATCCGGAGCCACCACAACGAATACGTTCGGCCAATGTTCCTTGAGGAGAAAACTCCACTTCCAATTCTCCGGAATTGTATTTTTCTCCAGTATAAGGATTTGTCCCCACGTGAGAAACAATAAGCTTTTTGACTTGGTTATTGGCAACCAATTTACCACAACCCTTGTCCGGATAACCCGAATCATTCACGATCAACGTAAGATTCTTTAGACCTAAACGAACAATCTCATCAATAAGATTTTCAGGCGAACCATTTCCTAAGAATCCGCCAATCATAAGCGTCATTCCGTCACGTAGAATGGAAGCCGCCTCTTGCACTGTGGTTTGCTTCTTAATCATATAATATTATAGCAAAATCCCCATTTTATCTGAATAATGGGATAAGGTTAATTGTATCCTTTACTTTATAGCTCTATTCCTAAGATGCGTCCCTTGTAGAATAACGCACCGAACAAAATTAAGCAAACTATTTCGTATTGCAAGAACCGATTTTATTTTTACAGTCATTTACTCTCTTCTCATTATAGACAGAAAGTCAATTAAGTATCTAATTATGAGTGTAATACAAATAATTTATCAGTAATTATTGACCTAAAAGAATAGTGCTTTTTGGCATCAAAAGCACCACTTTAAAAGAATTCTTAAAGCTTGAAAACGGATCTATTTCCAACCTTAATCGCTAAGTCTCCCAGAAAACAGAAAAACTAAGAAAAGTTTACTTAGAATTACAAAATGGAGTGATTTATGCATAATTTTGCAAAAAGCGCTTTTCAACAAAAAAAATCTTTGCACGACATCATTTCCCAGCAATCTCAAAAAGGAATCGAGAGCCACTGACCAAAGATCAAAAGCACACAGAAGACTATCTCATAGTCATTGAAAAAAACAAAGAATACTTGTGAAGTCTCTAAAGCAATGTTTTTCCCGGTTTCTTTATCGCAACCTCTATCGAGACAAATAATTCCCTCAAAACAGATGATTAGTTCCCTACTTTTGGGCAATTCGCAGGGAATTAATTTCGGGTAATTCCCTACTAATTTTTATTCCGTCCAAGAAAATTTTCAAAACCTCTCTTGAGACGATTTTTCACCTTTGGTTTACACCATTCAATCGCAAACAACCAAAGAGTTACATCACTTCAGATGCATCATAGTTTTTCTTTTACCTCTCTACTTGATCAATGTTGCTTTATACTTGCAAGAAAATAATCTCCTAAACATTATTAAATCCCTTCTCTAAAGCACCTTGTGAGTGTATGTACAGTTTTTGAGTGAGAAAAAAGAAATTTCTACCAAATGATTTGAATGCTTTTGGCTAACTTTGCGCCTTAACTGGAAAAACAACACGCATAGAGTTGTTTTTCTTCATCGAAATACACGTATTATATATGTATAGGGTTATTGATTTATTGGAGCAAGCTCTTCGAACACACGAATGCATTGTTTTGCCGGGTATAGGAGCCTTTTTACGAGAATTTGTCTACGCTCGTTATGATGAACAACAAAATATGTTGTACCCAGCATCAGAGCAAATCCACTTCAATGAATCTCTCAATACTCGAGACGGATTATTGGACCAAGAGTATGCCAAACTCTTTGCTATATCGATGCGACGCGCTCGCCTTATGGTTGACGAAGATATCGCCCTGTTACGCAAAGATCTTTTTCGTTTGGGATGTCTCTCTTTTGGTTCTTTGGGGGTGTTGGAAGTTACGGAAGATGGATCTTTTCTCTTCTCTCCATCGGCTCGTGAGCAAGGCAAACTTACAGCCTACTCATATGGTCTTTACCCTCAAATGTTTCTTATATCTCCATCAAAAAAAGATCAAAGCAGCGACCCCACAAGGGCACCTTTGACTAAAACCGATGAATTGTTTTTTCACTTTAGGGTACGCAAGTCAGTGGCAAGATGGAGCGCAGCAGCTGCTATATTTTTACTGTGCTTGATTCCTGTGACAACTGATCCCGTAGGTGATCGTTATAGCGCCGGATTTTTTACCGGATCAAATGTTTTTTTCAATTCCGAGACACACCAAGAATACCTTAAGCAAGATGATACTACACCAAAGGAGAACAAGGATGCAGAAACGCCAACTGTTACAATCGAAAAGCAGCAAGCCATTCCCCTTTCGGAATCAGCTACCATTGTTTCTCAATCATATAAGGAGTTAGCCAAAGGGTACTACATAGTCATAGGAGCTTTCAAAACGGAAGGTAAAGCAATAAGCTACAGCCAACAAATTCGGGAGAAAGATAACACCTTGCCACAGCCTCGAATTATAAATAAGGGAGGAAATTATCTTATACTCCATTCTGGGCATCATAGTGCACAAGATGCCTATAAACAGCTCAATTCCAAATTGTTGCATCACACCATCAAGGAGCTTCGCTCCGCTTGGATTCTTGCCGTGGAATAAGTTAGATTAGAGATTTTAGAGCCAAAACAAATAAAGAAATGAATAGAAATTTTGTAGAAGAACTTCGGTGGAGAGGAATGATACACGACTGTATGCCGGGTACCGAAGAACTACTGAACAAAGGAGAAGTTATTTCCGGTTATGTAGGATTTGACCCGACGGCAGACTCACTGCATATTGGGCACTTGGTAGGTTTGATGATTTTGCGCCACTTACAAAAGGCCGGACATCGCCCCATTGTGCTCATAGGGGGAGCAACCGGTATGATTGGAGATCCTTCTATGAAATCGGCCGAACGTAATCTGTTGGACGAAGAAACATTGCGCCACAATCAAAAAGCCATCGGAAAACAGATGGCTAAATTTTTGGACTTTGAAACCGATGGAGCCAATAAGGCTATCCTCCTAAATAACTACGACTGGATGAAAGAGTTTTCGTTTCTCCATTTCATACGAGACATAGGGAAGCACATAACCGTCAATTATATGATGGCCAAAGACTCTGTTCGTAAGCGTTTGGAAGCCAATGCTGCCAGCGGACTTTCTTTTACTGAATTTTCATACCAACTGCTGCAAGGTTATGATTTCCTCCACCTATACAGAAACTACAATTGTCGGTTACAGCTGGGGGGATCTGATCAGTGGGGCAATATAACCACTGGTACCGAACTAATTCGGCGCATAGACGGTGGAGAGGCTTTTGCTCTTACCTGCCCCCTTATCAAAAAAGCAGATGGAGGAAAGTTTGGAAAAACAGAACAGGGCAATATCTGGCTCGACCCCGATAGGACATCGCCCTATGCTTTTTATCAGTTTTGGCTCAACGTGTCGGACAACGATGCAGACAAATACATCAAGATATTCACAACCCTTGACCGAGAAGAGATAGAAACACTTATCGAAGAACAAAAAGAGGCCCCTCACCTACGCCCCTTGCAACGCAAATTGGCACAGGAAATAACTATTATGGTACACGGAGAGCAAGCTTATAAAGATGCTGTAGGGGCTTCTCAGATTCTCTTTGGCAATGGCACTACGGACACTTTGCGTTCTCTCAATGAGCAGATGCTTATGGATGTTATGGAGGGAGTTCCTCGCTTTGAAGTTGCTAGAGAAAATCTTTCGGAAGGGATCAAGGTTACCGATTTATTGGTCGAAGAAGCAGCCGTTTTCAAGTCTAAGGGCGAATTGCGCAAATTGATTCAATCAGGAGGAATCAGCATCAACAAGGAGAAGATCGAAGACACAGAATTTGTTATAAACAACTCCCTTCTTTTGGCTGATAAATACTTATTGGTACAACGTGGTAAAAAGAATTACTATCTCATTATAGTTAAATAGAAAAGATGGCTCTCCTCTCTGTTGTTATCCTCAACTACAAAGTTCCCTTATTTGTGGAGCAATGTCTCTACTCTGTACAAGCATCTATGCAAGGTATAGAAACAGAGGTGTGGGTTGTGGACAACAACTCCGGAGACGATTCTTTGTCTTATCTTCAAGAGCGCTTCCCTTGGGTTCAATTCATTGCAAATCCTAATAACGGAGGATTTTCTCAAGGGAATAATTTGGCTCTTAAACGTTGTTCCGGAAAATATGTATTGCTACTAAATCCGGACACCGTAATTACTGAAGAAACACTTTCTTACTGCCATTCATTTATGGAAACTCATCCCTCTGTAGGAGCTGCGGGGGTAAAGATGATCAATGCCAATGGAAGAGTTTTGCCAGAAAGCAAACGGGGGATTCCATCCCCTTGGGCATCATTCTGTCGTATGACAGGACTATACAAGATGGCTCCTTCTTCAAAATTTTTCAACAAATACTATATGGGCAACCTCTCTTTTTCTCAAGAGAATGCGATAGAGGTCCTCACTGGAGCTTTTATGTTTATGCGGAAGGAAGCTTTGGACAAAATTGGACTATTGGATGAGCAATTCTTTATGTACGGAGAGGACATAGACCTTTCATTCCGATTTCTGAAAGCCGGTTATAAGGTATATTACCTGCCCACTCCCATTCTCCACTACAAGGGAGAAGCTGAGCACGCTGCACAAAATAGAACCAAATACGTAGAGTCTTTCTACGGAGCTATGGAGTTGTTTTACAAAAAACATTATTCCGGGAAAAGTATTTCCGGACTCCTCATATGCGAAGCAATACATCTCAAAAAAAAGTTAGCCAAAAGAAGTAAGGATAAGAGGGCCATTACCCAAATACCGAAAACTTCACAATCTGTTTTTTCTATACCGCCTGAACAGATGGAACACTTTCCGGAACACCTTCTTCCTCCCAAAGGAGCATTGGTGCAAGTAACACTGTACCCTCAGAATTATCTGGCGACTCTATCTTTTATGGAGAAATACAGCAAATGTAATTATACTTTTTGTTTACATACTTCCCTAAGTGGAAGAACTATAATCCCAAAAGCATAGAGTTTATTGGAACAACCAAGTTGATGAGAATCAATTATATCCCTACAAAATATGGTTGTAGGTAGTTTTTACATCACAAAGATGTATCTTTGTGACATTATTTTCGGAGATGAATGGCCAATGAGTACAGATCGCATTTATGCACACTTTTCACAATGTATCCAAGGCTGTATTTCTCCTTTTTCTTGGTTAGACTCCTAATGATCTAAAAAGCATGACATCTACAACAAAGTACATTTTTGTAACAGGAGGCGTAGTTTCCTCTTTGGGAAAGGGTATTGTGGCAGCTAGTTTGGGCAAATTGCTACAAGCACGTGGCTACAAAGTATCGATACAAAAATTTGATCCATACATCAACATTGACCCGGGAACCCTTAACCCTTACGAACACGGAGAGTGCTACGTAACGGACGATGGTCATGAAGCCGATCTAGATTTGGGACACTATGAACGCTTTCTCAACGAGCCTATGTCTCGAGCCAATAACATCACAACCGGGCGTATCTATCAAAATGTTATCAACAAAGAACGCAGGGGAGATTATTTGGGAAAAACGGTTCAGGTTATTCCGCATATAACAGATGAAATCAAACGTAGCGTTAAGTTGTTAGGACAAAAAAATAATTACGATTTTCTCATTACGGAAATTGGAGGAGTGGTGGGAGATATAGAATCTCTCCCCTTTTTAGAAAGTGTAAGACAACTTAAGTGGGAGTTAGGAAAAGATTGTTTGGTAGTACATCTGACTTACGTTCCCTTTATTGCTGCGGCAGGTGAATTCAAAACCAAACCAACACAGCATTCTGTAAAACAATTGCAGGAAAAGGGAATTCAACCGGATATTTTGGTACTTAGAACAGAAAAGGAATTGAGTAAAGATCTTCTAAAGAAAGTTGCTCTCTTCTGTAATGTTGCATTAGACTCTGTTGTCCAGAGTGTAGATATGCCATCCATATACGAAATTCCCCTGCTGTTACAACAACAGCAATTAGATAGCACTGTAATTACCAAAGTAGGTATGATTCCAAATAAGGAGGCAGATTTGTCTAAGTGGAATGATTTTTTGGACAAAAAAAGAAAAGCAACAAAAGAAGTCAGAATAGCACTCGTTGGGAAGTATGTAGAGCTACAAGATGCTTATAAATCTATTGATGAGTCTCTCCTGCAAGCCGCCATATACAATGATCGTAAATTGGTTTTAACCAGCATTCAAAGTGAAAAAATTAAAGAAGACAATGTAGCCGAATTATTACAGGGAATAGACGGCGTGTTGGTTGCCCCCGGATTTGGGTCACGTGGCATAGAAGGAAAGCTTATTGCCCTACAGTATACGCGTACACACAATATCCCCACCTTGGGTATCTGCTTGGGTATGCAGTGTATGGCCATCGAATTTGCCTCTAACGTGCTGAATTTGCCAGATTGCAACACTTCAGAAATCAAGCCAGAGGCAGAAAATAAGATCATCGATTTGATGGAAGAACAAAAAACAGTGACTGAATTAGGTGCCTCTATGCGTTTAGGTGCCTATGAGTGTATTCTGCGAAAAGGCTCCAAGCTGGCTCAGATATATGGCAGAACCAATATATCGGAAAGACATCGTCACCGTTATGAATTTAACAACCAGTATGTAGACTTGTTTGAAAATAGTGGTTTTATGTGCGTTGGTCATAATCCGGAAACCAACTTGGTGGAAGCCATTGAGCTAAAAGGGCATTCTTGGTACATAGGAGTGCAATATCATCCGGAGTACAAAAGTACTGTGGTAACTCCCAGCCCATTATTTTTAGGATTTATAAAAGCTGCCATCGGGGATAAAACCGAAGACTAAATAACTCCAACAGACACTATTATAGTGACAGAAACATCATACACTTAAATCGTAGCATAACTTTCAATGAGTAAACAAAATCTAATAGGGATTGCTTTGATTGGCATCTTGTTATTTGCCTATTCATTTTTCTTCAATAAACCATCAAAACAAGAGGTCTCTCAAAACGCAGCAACAACGGAAACAAAACAAGAAGGACCAACAGATTTTGCTAGTACTTCTGACCCCGTAAAACTAACCGAAACAGTAGACTCCACATATCTGTTTTCTCTAATAAAGCCAACCAACAAACTCTACATATTGGAAAATGAGAACCTATCAGTCTCTTTTTCTGATCTCGGGGCAATGCCAGTTTCTTCTATTCTGAAAAAACACAAGTCTTATACAGGTGCTCCTCTTACTTTATTCCAAAAGGGAGATTTCTTTCTAAACCTCCCATTGCGAACCAACCAACAGCGCATACTCAACACTCAAGAGCTAACTTTTCGGGTAATCTCAACATCCCCGGAACAGATTATTTTTAGACT
The DNA here is from genome assembly GCA_023396255.1 of Bacteroidota bacterium. Lineage (GTDB taxonomy): Bacteria > Bacteroidota > Bacteroidia > Bacteroidales > Porphyromonadaceae > Porphyromonas. The sequence continues at coordinate 50,400 of JAEWWU010000015.1, read as the reverse complement.
CCCTTTTTCAGACCAAGAATTTTTGGATTTAACTTACTCTTTGCCTCAGGGGGGGTATATGATCAGTCTTGATATCGATTGGTCTCACCTATCTTCTGTTTTGGCAAGTAACATCAGAGAACAAGACTTTGAATGGAGTTTGCATATGCCAAAACAAGAGCAATCTTGGAAATTTGAAAACCAGTATGCCAACATCTATTACAAGTACCCTGGAAGCGATGTTGAAAAACTCTCTGCCACTAAAAAAGAACAGGACAAAAATATTCGAGAGGCTCTGAAATGGGTTGGTTTTTCCGATAAGTATTTTTCCACAGTGCTTATTTCTGGAAAGAACAACAGATTAGAAAACAATAAATTCGCCTTCACAACAGCGACTGAAAACTCCGATTATCTCAAAGAATTTGTACACTCCGGAAGTTTCTCCGTTGATCTACAAAACAAAGAAAAAGTAGATCTTCAGTTCTTTATGGGTCCCTTACAATACAAGATGCTCAAAGACTTAGATAAGCCTTTTACAGACAACGAAAAATTGGATCTCAAACAAATGGTATATTTGGGTGCTTCCGTTTTCCGTTGGATCAACGTAGGGTTGATTATGCCCATCGTTGATTTTCTGAAGGGTTTTGTAAGCAATTGGGGACTCATAATCCTACTCCTTACTCTGGTCATAAAAACATTGCTTTGGCCTCTGACTTTCAAAAGTTATATGTCTCAAGCCAAAATGCGAGTACTTAAACCTCAGATAGATGCTATCAATGCACGCTACCCGGGAACAGATCAGAAAATGATGATGAAAAGAAGTCAAGAGACAATGTCTTTGTACAAAAGTGCGGGGGTAAGCCCAATGAGTGGTTGCCTTCCTATGCTACTACAGATGCCTTTCCTAATTGCCCTATATATGTATTTCCCTACAGCCATAGACCTTAGAGGAGAGGGCTTCTTATGGGCTAAAGACTTGTCTACATATGATGGAATTATTCATTGGAGTGTAAATATCCCCATTATTTCTGGTCTTATAGGTAATCATATCAGCCTTTTTTGCTTGTTGTGGTGTATAACTAATGTCTTCTATACAAGGTATACAATGAATATGAGTGGTGGTGGTATGGATAATCCACAAATGAAACCTATGAGGATGATGCCCTACATTATGACTATTATGTTCTTTTTCTTCTTCAATAGTCAAGCTGCCGGATTGACCTATTACTATCTCATTTCAACCCTCATTACAATGCTGCAGTTCTTCTTATCCAGAGTGTTGATCAATGAAGAAAAAGTCTTGAAGAGACTCGAAGAGAACAAGAAAAAGCCCCATAAGAAATCTGGATTTATGGCTCGCTTGGAAGAAATGCAAAAAGAAAGAGAGCGTCAACTTAGAGAACAAAGGAATCAGCGCAGATGACAATCGCCACCCCGCTATTCTACACATAGAAACACACAATGGAACCTCTTAAACACGAATGTGGTATAGCCTATGTGAGGCTACGCAAACCACTACAACATTATATTGATCGGTATGGGACTTTCCTTTATGGACTAAATAAGCTCTACCTACTTATGGAAAAACAGCATAATCGCGGACAAGATGGAGCCGGGTTGGCTGTAATAAAACAGGCTGCTCCCGTAGGAGAGGAATATCTCTTTAGGGAAAGAGCAGAAGGCTCTAATGCCATAACAACCATATTTGCCCGAGTTCACAAGGAGATTGCCAAATTCTCATCTGAGGAACTACAAAAAACCAAAATATTGGAAGAAAATGTTCCATTCATAGGAGAGTGTTATATGGGACATCTGCGATATAGTACAACCGGACGTAGTGGGATTAATTTTATCCATCCTATGATGCGTCGCAGTAATTGGCGTGCTAAAAGTTTGGCGGCTTGTGGTAATTTCAACTTGACGAATGTGGATGGAATATTTCGAGAAATCACTTCTGTTGGTCAGCATCCTCGGCTAACCTCTGATACCCACGTATTGTTGGAACAAACAGGGCACAGATTGGATAGAGAAATAGAACGGCTATATCAAATAGCGAAGAAATCTGGCTTGGAGGGAATGGACATAACTCACTTCATTGAAGCTCGCGTGGATTTGGCTAATGTTCTCAAAAGCTCGGCTCCCCTTTGGGATGGGGGGTTCGTGATGTGTGGTGTAACAGGCTCTGGAGATAGTTATGTCCTTAGAGACAGAAATGGAATACGACCAGCCTTTTACTATATAGACGACGAAATTATTGTTGTGGCCTCTGAAAGACCTGTAATCCAAACAGTAATGGACGTTCGCTCTGAACAAATTACGGAACTAAAACCGGGAGAGGCTCTACTAATCAACCAACGGGCAGAGTACTCTCTACAACAAATATTGGAGCCAGGTTGCCTAAAGTCTTGTTCATTTGAAAGAATTTATTTTTCCCGTGGTAGTGACAAAGACATCTATAATGAAAGGAAGGAGTTAGGTCGCAGTTTACTCCCACAAATTCTCAAAGAAGTTGATTACGATTTAGACCATACTGTATTTTCTTACATTCCCAATACTGCAGAGGTCGCGTATTATGGAATGCTAGAGGGGGCCAATGAGCACTTAAATCAAGTAAAAGAACAAGAAATATTATCTCTCCCGTCTCCCTTAGATCAAAACAAAGTTGCCCAAATACTCAATCGTTCGGTACGAAGTGAAAAAGTTGCGATAAAGGATATCAAATTACGGACTTTTATCGCAGAAGGAAATAGTAGAAATGACTTAGCGGCCCACGTCTATGACATTACTTACGGTACTATTCAAAGAGGTGTGGATAATCTTGTAGTCATAGATGATAGTATCGTAAGAGGAACCACACTACAACAAAGTATCCTAAAGATTTTAGATAGACTTGGCCCTCGAAAAATCGTGGTTGTTTCTAGTTCTCCTCAGATACGTTATCCGGATTGTTATGGGATAAATATGAGTGAGATGAAAGAATTTATTGCTTTTAGAGCTGCAGTAGCTCTTTTGGAAGAAAGGGGTATGCAGTCTGTTATTTTTGAAGCTTACAAAGAAGCTTTGGAGCTGCGCAAAATAGACAAGACTCAATTCATACCTAATGTGGTAAAAATGATATATGCCCCTTTTTCGACAGAAGAGATATCGTCTACAATGGTACGCTTGCTAAAGTCCAAGGAGGTGAATGCTGATGTGAGTATTGTTTTCCAATCCATTGAAGGATTGCACAAAGCAATACCCAATCACCCCGGAGACTGGTATTTTACAGGAGACTACCCAACTCCCGGAGGTTCTCACATCGTGAATGAAGCCTTTATCAATTTTGTGGAAAAAGAATACAACGGAGCTGTCTAAACTCAAAAGAAGAATGTACAAAAATGACTAATAAAAACATCATCTCGGCAAACCTAACACTACAAGATGGAACCGTGTTCCGAGGTATTTCGTTTGGAGCAGAAAAATCTACGGTAGGAGAAGTCGTTTTTAATACAGCGATGAGCGGTTATCCCGAAAGCCTAACCGACCCCAGCTATATGGGACAAATTGGCGTTATGACCTATCCTATGATTGGCAATTATGGAATTCCCGGAAAAGAAAAGGACAAATGGGGCATTGAAAAATTCTGGGAAAGCCCTAAAATACATATGAGCGGAATTATTGTGAGTAACTACTCACAAAAGCATTCTCACTGGAATTCGGAGCGAAGTCTTGGCGATTGGCTCAAGGATGAAGGCGTTGCTGGAATCGCGGGAATTGACACCAGAGCTCTAACTAAACACATTCGTGAATATGGATCTATGACAGGGGTGATCTCTATTGGAGATGACACGCTACCTACCCACAGTTCATTGGATGAGAAAAATCTTGTAGCTCTTGCTTCTTGCAAAGAAGTATTAACTTATGGTAATGGTCCCAGAAAAGTAGTTCTACTGGATTGTGGAGTAAAAAACAATATAATAAGACAGATTATTGATCCTGACTTCACGGTTATACGAGTACCTTGGAACTACGATTTTACCCAATTAGGCTCTATTGATGGTGTGCTCATCAGTAATGGTCCAGGGAATCCGGAGATGTGTGGCGAGGCTGTCGTAAATATCAAAAAAGCCATAAAAGCAGAGATTCCCATTTTCGGTATATGCATGGGAAACCAACTTTTAGCTTTGGCGGCAGGTGCTAAAATTTATAAACTCAAGTATGGGCATAGAGGACACAATCAACCTGTACGGATGTTTCAAAAGCAACGCTGTTTCATAACAAGTCAGAATCATAGTTTTGCCGTGGACCAAACCACATTGCCAAAAGACTGGGAACCATCCTTCATCAATCTCAACGATGGGACCAATGAAGGTATTAGACACAAGACTCTCCCTTTCCTTTCTGTTCAGTTTCATCCAGAGGCCTGTGGTGGCCCCTTGGATACCCTATTTTTATTTGATCAATTCAAGCAACTTATTAAGTCTCGCTGATTCCCAATCCAATAACTCTCAAGCCTTAAAAACAATGATTGATAAGTCCAAATACAAAAAAGTTCTGTTGTTAGGATCCGGAGCTCTCAAGATAGGTGAAGCCGGGGAGTTTGACTATTCCGGTTCACAAGCACTTAAAGCTATTCGAGAAGAAGGGATAAAAACTATATTGGTCAATCCCAATATTGCAACAGTACAAACCTCTTCCGGAGTAGCTGATGAAGTTTATTTTCTTCCAGTTACTCCTTATTTCGTAGAAAGAGTCATCGCCAAAGAGCGTCCTCAAGGTATTTTGCTGGCTTTTGGAGGGCAAACAGCCCTCAACTGCGGTGTCGAATTATTTCGTTCGGGGGTTTTAGAGAAATATGGAGTGGATGTTTTGGGCACTCAAGTGAGCACCATAATGGCAACTGAGGATCGAGAGCTTTTTGTTGAAAAGCTGAACGAAATAAGCGTAAAAACGATCAGGAGTAAAGCCGTGGAAACTTTTGCAGAGGCTCGTGAAGCTGCAGCGGAACTTGGGTATCCAATCATTGTTCGAGCAGCTTATGCCCTCGGCGGGCTTGGTAGTGGTTTTTGTGACAATGAAGAGGAACTGAAGACTCTTTGTGAGAAAGCCTTTTCATTCTCTCCTCAAGTATTGGTCGAAAAAAGTCTCAAGGGTTGGAAGGAGATAGAATACGAAGTCGTTAGAGATGCCTATGACAATTGTATCACAGTTTGCAACATGGAGAACTTCGACCCTTTGGGAATCCATACAGGAGAAAGTATTGTTGTAGCCCCTTCTCAAACTTTGTCCAACAGTGAGTATCACAAACTCAGAGAATTGGCCATTCGAATCATTCGCCACTTGGGAATTGTCGGCGAATGTAATGTACAATATGCGCTTGATCCTTATAGCGAAGATTATCGTGTCATTGAAGTTAATGCCCGATTATCCAGATCTTCAGCTTTAGCATCCAAGGCAACCGGCTATCCCCTAGCTCACGTAGCCGCCAAATTGGCTTTAGGTTATGGACTATTCGAACTCAAAAACTCTGTAACACGCCAAACACCGGCTTTCTTTGAACCGTCATTAGATTATTGTGTGTGTAAAATACCTCGTTGGGATTTGGGCAAATTTCATGGCGTTTCGCACCAATTAGGAAGCAGTATGAAATCTGTGGGTGAGGTTATGGCTATTGGACGCACATTTGAAGAGGCTATTCAAAAAGGCTTACGAATGATTGGTCAAGGTATGCACGGATTTTGCCAAAACAAAGAGCTTGTCATAGAAGATATAGACAAAGCTCTCAAAGAGCCCACCGATATGCGTATCTTCGTTATCAGTAAAGCCTTTAGACAAGGTTATGGAGTGGAAGAGATTCACCAACTAACTCGTATAGACCGATGGTTTTTGTATCGTCTACGAGACATCTTAGACACATCCCAAAAGTTAGAATCGCTATCTCAACTATCCCAAATTCCGTCGGAATTGCTGTTGCAAGCCAAACAACAAGGCTTTACGGATTTCCAGATAGCACGTGCCATCAAGAAAAATAGTGTCTCGGACATCAACGCAGTGGCCTTACAGGTTAGAGAATTACGAAAACAGTTGTCCATTTTACCCTATGTAAAATGCATTGATACCCTTGCAGCTGAATTTCCAGCAGAGACCAATTACTTATATCTTACCTACAATGCATCAGAACACGACATTGATTTTGAAAACGATGATAAATCTGTTATAGTTCTTGGGTCTGGAGCCTATCGAATAGGAAGTTCTGTCGAATTTGATTGGTGTGGAGTAAATGCCTTATCAACCATTAGTGAAGCAGGCTATCGCTCTATTATGATCAACTACAACCCGGAAACCGTCAGTACGGATTATGATATGAGCAATCGCCTTTATTTTGATGAACTGACCTATGAACGAGTTATGGACATTGTGGACTTGGAGGTCCCTTATGGGGTTATAGTCTCCACCGGTGGACAAATACCCAATAACTTGGCGATAAAACTGGATAGGGCTAATGTTCACATTTTAGGTACTTCTGCAACTAGCATTGATAATGCTGAGGATAGGCACAAATTCTCTGCAATGCTCGATCGCTTAGGAGTTGATCAACCTCTGTGGAAAGAACTCACAGAAATAAAGGATGTCGAAGAATTTGTTGCCGAGGTCGGTTATCCTGTTTTAGTTCGCCCCAGCTATGTTCTGAGCGGAGCTGCGATGAATGTGTGCTCAAACCACGAAGAACTTGTTCGCTTTTTGGAGTTGGCTGCAAATGTGTCCAAAGAGCATCCTGTTGTTGTTAGTCAATTCATTGAATATAGTAAAGAGGTAGAGATGGATGCCGTAGCAGACAAAGGTGAAATTATAGCCTATGCCATCAGCGAACACATAGAATTTGCGGGGGTGCACAGCGGAGATGCTACCATACAATTTCCTGCCCAAAAGCTCTACGTAGAAACTGTACGTCGCATCAAGCGAATTTCGCGTCGTATTGCTGAAGCTTTGAATATTTCTGGTCCATTTAACATTCAATTCTTGGCCAAAGGAAATGATATTAAGGTTATTGAATGTAACCTGAGAGCTTCGAGAAGTTTCCCCTTTGTTAGCAAGACGCTAAAAATCAACTTTATTGAGTTGGCTACTAAAGTAATGCTGGGGTTGCCTTACGAAATACCGAACAAAAATGAATTTTCTCTTGACTATGTAGGAATTAAGGCTTCTCAATTCTCCTTTACTCGTCTGCAAAAGGCGGACCCTGTTCTTGGTGTAGATATGACCTCTACAGGAGAAGTGGGGTGTATTGCAACAGATACAGACGAAGCTATTCTCAAATCTATGCTTTCTGTCGGATATAAGATCCCCCGAAAAAATATTCTGATTTCCTCTGGTGGATATAAACAAAAAGTGGATCTGTTGGAAGCTTCTCAGAATTTGTATCAAAATGGATACAAGTTGTTTGCTACAGAAGGCACTCACCGTTTTTTACAAGAAAATGGTATAGAATCGACCTTGGTTTTTTGGCCCAGTGAAGAGCAACAACCACAGGCCTTGCAGATGCTCCACGACAAAGAAATTGATTTGGTAATTAACATCAATAAAAACTTGTCCGCAAGAGAATTAACCAACGGATACAAGCTGCGTAGGGCAGCAATCGACCTCAATATCCCACTCATAACTAATGCTCGCTTAGCTTCTGCTTTTATCAATGCATTCTGTAAACTATCGTTGGACGATATTGAAATAAAAAGTTGGCGCGAATATAAATAATTGACACACTCCCCCTACTATTATGGATTCAGATTGTTTTCATTTCAAACAATTTTCTATCTGGCAGGGGGAGTGTGGTATGCGTATAACCACCGATGCGGTTTTGTTGGGTGCTTGGGCTTTGAGCGATGTTTCTCCCCTATCCATCAGCTCCGTTTGGGACATTGGTTGCGGAACAGGCATCCTTAGTTTGATGCTGGCACAACGATTTCCAATAGCTGTCGTTCGGGGAAGTGATATAGAGAGTTCTGCTGTACAGGTTGCTCGTTATAATGTGAGTAATTCCTCTTACTCGCAGCGCATACACATTTTTGAAGAAAATATCTGTCAAATCATTTCTGGAGCACAAGGTGTTCCGGATGTTTGTTGTGTTGATTTAGTCATCTCAAATCCACCCTATTTTGATGGAGGAATGGCGTGCAAATCTTTGGCAAGGAATGTAGCTCGTTGTTCAAAAAATTCTTTTCAAGGGGCTGACTTGTTCTCTCTTATTTCTCCGTTTTTGTCTCCTAATGGAACTTTGGCTTTAGTCACTCCAAGCAATCAGTTATCACAACTCCGATTACAAGGTTGTCGCAACCTGTTTGCTCTTTCTCGCCTTTGTTATATTCAAACCTCTATGCAACGAGAGCCACAATTAATTCTCTCGGAATGGAAATTTGCAGCAGCTTCTCAAGAAAAAGAAGAAATATCATATTTGAGTATAAGAGACAGCAAAGGAAACTACACACAAGATTATAGACAACTTACTTCCTCCTTTTACCTGCATTTAAAGTAAAAATCCGCCTCAATCTAACCCAGCCCCTCTCTTCAAGTTAGAGCTATTAGGTTGTCGTACGGCTATGATAGTGTATTTCCAAGGAAATTACACCCTAACCTATCCTTTTTGAAAAACTTTCAATTAAAAATCTTTCGAGCATTTCTAAGAATTTGCCCCCTTTTATCATATGTTTGATTACTAAAAAACTATAAGAAAAGGGACAGATTGAGACGTATAACGGGTTTATTTCTGTTCAGATTGATGTAGTTGGACAACTGAGTATAAAGGTCTATTCGCATTAAGCCAAATAGGTTTTCAACTCCTACTCCCATTTCTAAATGTAGATGGTTATTCATCGGGGTTACCAATGTTTCTGGCAAAAGTTGTGCTCCCGGCTTTGGAATTCTATGTTCGGAAGAAGTATGTCCCCAATATCCGTGTAGAGTAAATACTTCTCTCATTTTAAGTTTGTTGAGAAGGGGGATACGATTCAAAAGCAATCCATTCATATGGTAAGTAGAACGAAATTCAAAAAATCTGTCTGCTATGTACTGCAATGGCTTCAGTGTTTGAAAATCGTCCTCATACAACAACCATCCCGTATTGGTTTGTGGAGAAAACAAAGACACTTGAGGAGCAGCTCCCCAAACCTTACCTGCTTTTACAGCCATTTCCATATAGCCCAATGCTGACAAGAATATTTTCCTATAATAGATTGCTGTAGTTTGTAAATAAAAGTGACTATTCCCCTTCAAGAAAGGAGGGAAAATATGTGCTTCCAATGAAAGGACCGGTTTAGATGAACGCATATCGAAATAGGCATTGAGTCGACGTGGATTGAAAGGTTGACCCAAGGGTCTATAAACAAAAGCCAAATCAATGGAGGTTTGAGAAATAGACTGAACCTCTACCCTACTATTATCTTCGGTTTGTTTGTAGTAATGCAAAAGCCCGGCCGATTTTTTTTGCATATACTCAATGCCAAATGTAAGACTACATTGAGGAGAAAAGTCTTGCTCAAAATTTGCCCCTATTTTGGTTCCATAGAATCGGGTACTATTGGTTACCTCTCCAGGGAAATCGAGGATTAAATGATCTCTGTCGAGAGTACTTTTTTCTTTCCCGGGAATAAATAAATCATTGTGTAGGTAGACCGAAAAATTTTTTCTGGGAAATTCTTCCTCGTGGTACTGCTTCTTATGTACAGAATAGGTTCCCTTGATATAATATTTCCAACGCCTGTCGCTAAATCCATAAGCTCCATAACCTTGTAAAAAGAAATGAGGGTGTAGAATAGCCGTGGTGGTACCTCCCAATCGGACTCTGAAACCCTCTATTGTATTTCCCCCAAAGAGAGCATCGACGGGACCCAAATCAAAATAGTTTTTCTTTGTCCATAGAGAATGTATTGGCAATGGAACAAAGCCAGTATACAAAGCGTGTATAATCTGAGCCAAAGTTTTGTGCTTCTTATTCCCCGAGAGATATGAATTAAAATCTATTGCTCTCTGCTCTTGGCTTGTTAGGGGAATGGGGCGTTCTACCCAGCCAAATGTTCCGGAGCATTTCTCCAAACTTCGCTGGTATAGCTCCGGTGGTAATTGACTTCTTGGATCCAAGCATTCCGGCAAAAAAGCTTTCTCTCCCCAACAATGTCCGTGATAATAACGAATTATATGCCCCTCAAGACCTTTTGGATATAGGTTGGTAGGAATAAAGGCTGCTTGGATAGTTTGTTGCTGAGGTAACCACAATTCCCCCCTTTCCGTTTTGTGAGGTGCAAATTCTGTACAAAATCGAATTCTATCTATCTTACTTACATTAGCCTTTTGCGACAGCTCCATCTCCAGCAATCTAAGGCTATAGTTTTTCATATCCACTACCATTCTTCCAAAGAAAGCCGCATCTCTATGGTGCGTTGGTGCAAACTGAACGACAAAACAAGAATCTCCTCGAAAGAAAGTGGTATCCATCAGGGAATATTTATAAAACAAAGAACCCAACATTTCGTTAAGGGGACTCACAAAGTGTTGAGTGAAAAGTTCTATGTCATTTGCATAAGGATCTACCGACCGTACCATTTCGAAAAGGTTGTTGGTAAGCAGATCTTCATCCAACACTTCGTCAGGGCCAAAATGTCGTCGTCCTATTATCGTTGTTTCTTCCTTTCCATTCTGTACGAGAGTTACTGAAGACTGTTCTCGTAAAGAGATCGGCACAGAATGAGAATCGAAAAAAATAGAAGGGACCTTCCAATCATCAACCACCTCGGCAGGAATTCCCCAAAAAGATCTTCCCTTCTGTTCCCCGTATTGAGTCAGTAATATCTTTTCATAAGAACGAAAAGAAAAAGCGGATAGCCCCTCCACTCCATTGTCTCTTCGTCTCTCTACTACTTTATGTACTACCTCAATTGCCGGATTATTGTGCCGATAAGATTCATATTTAGAGAGAGTTACAACAACAGCTTCCAAATGTTGCTCCAAAGATGGTATTTCCAATATTCCACAATCATAATACGGCTTATTGGGAATTGATCGCTTACAGGGAGTATACCCAAGAGAACTAATTTGTAGAAGAAGAGAATCTTGTTTGAAAAAAACTTCAGGAATCTCTAATCGAAAAGATCCATCGGATTGCGTTACTACCCCTTCTCGGAGTTTGCCCCTTTCCACAAATACAGATGCAGAAGAAAGAGCCTTGCCAGTATCTGCATCCTGCAATATCCCCACAACAACAGATTGAGCTGTCGCTAACGATGAACACAAAAAAGCTATGAAAAAAAAGGATAAGAGGTAAGGACTAAGAAATCTCCTCATAATTCTCAAAAAGGATAGAACAATTTACAACACTCTCCTCATCCTTGCTGTTGGAATTTGTAGCTGTTCCCGATACTTAGCCACAGTACGTCTGGCCAACACAAAACCTTGCTTTTGTAAAATTTCGGATAGTTCCATATCTGTCAATGGATTTTTTTTGTCCTCTCCCTCAATAGCTTCTTTGAGAATTCTCTTTACCTCGTGAGAAGAAACTTCCGATCCATCTTGCTTTAGAGATGCTTCGCTGAAAAAGAATTTGAGGGGATAAATACCGTGATCGCTTTGTACATATTTACTATTGCTTACTCGAGAAATAGTACTTATATCGAACCCTGTTCTTTGAGCCACATCTTTCAGAATCATCGGCTTCAGATCTGCTGTATCGCCAGTCCTAAAAAAATCTTCTTGCAATTGCATTATGACATTCATTGTTGCCCTAAGAGTATGAAAGCGCTGCTGCAATGCTGTTATGAAACGACCTGCCGAATCAACCTTTTCTTTAGCAAAACGTCGGGCCTCTTTCTCTTCATTCAGCAAGGTCGTAGATGTACGATGATTATTCCCCAAAGAAGCGGCCATCTCTTCGTAAGTAGGTTCTACACGAAGAGAAGGAATCTCTCTCTCGTCCGTCAGATAAAGTTGCAAACGATCTTCGACCAACGTCACAATAAAATCGGGGCTGACCTGCTGCAAAAGGGTCTGATCAGAATTATCAAACCCGTTTCCCGGTTTGGGATTTAAAGTAACAATCAACTCAATGGCCCCCTGCAACTCTTCCGGAGAGATGCCCTTTTGGTAAATCTGCTCATATCGTTTATTGATAAAAGCATCATACTGATACTTTAGTATGTTTTCGGCCACCGTTTTCGATAGATCGCTGTTCGACAAACGATTCAGTTGTATCAACAAACACTCCTGCAAAGAAGATGCAGCCACTCCCGGAGGATCTAAGGTTTGTATTTTCCTAATGATCTCCTCCACGCTATCGGAAGAAACATCTATGCTCTCCTTAAATAATATATCATTGCTTATTTCCGTCGCAGTGCGATCCAAGTAACCATCTTCTCTCAGATTTCCAACAATGTAAGTAGCTATGAGCTGCTCTTTTTCCGTTAGAGTCATCATTTCTATTTGTTCCTCCAGGTAGTCTATGACAGACATCCCTTTGGAGGCAAACGGAATTTCATCTCTTCGGGCCTCTTGCTGCGATAGCTGCTGCAGTTTATAATAAGGAATATCATCTTCTTCTCGATAATCATTGAGGCTTTCTTCCACAGTATCGGAAGTTTCAAAAGTTTCATCGTCGAGAACTTTTTCAGCAGAATCTCCCCTATCATCATCAGATGAAGTGGCCTCCATTAAAGCCGGATTGTCTTCCAACTCTTTGCGGATGCGAGCTTCTAATTCCACTGCCGGGATTTCGAGGAGCTTAATCTGTTGTATTTGCCACGCAGACAGCCCTTGTTTTTGTTTAAGTTCTTGCCGTAGATCTAACATAATTCGGTTAATGATGTTATTCGCAAGGAGTTGGACCCTTTAAGAAGAATCAAATTATTGGACAAAGGATACTCTTGCAAGAATTGGTGCAATGCCTCTGTTGTGGGGAAAAAATTGATATTTTCTTCTTGTTCATAAAGATGGCGAGTTTGATAAAAATTATGCCCACAGAGATACAAGGTTAATTCTTTTGCTCGAATATGGGACAACAAACGCTCTATAAGTGCTTTGTGTTCCTTTTCGCTCTCCTCCCCCAGCTCATTCATATCTCCTAGAATGAGGCTCCGTTGCTTATACTCGTTCATAGGCATACGTAAGAGGTTGTCAATGGCAACCTCCATACTCGCCGGATTGGCATTATATCCATCAACAACTAAACAGTTATTTCGCAACGTTTTTGGTACAAGTTGGGATCGTTGGTTCCCGGGTATATAACTCTCTATTGCTCGACAAATAACTTGAGGAGGAATATCAAAGAAATTTCCCACAGTTATGGCAGCCAACACGTTAGGTAGATTGTAATCCCCCACAAGATGCGTCTGGCAGGTGTATTCTTTCTCTCTATCCTGAACACTAATCCACTTCACAGTTAGCAATCCACAGCTCGTAGTATGCGCCCATCCCGTTATTTGGGCCCAATTGGTCTTCCCATAAGTCACACAAGGAATTTCTCCCACCATCTCTCGCAAATAGTCATTGTCTATGTGTAAAAAGACCGTGCCATTGGAAGTTCTCAAATAATCGTATAGCTCTCCCTTTGTCCTACGCACTCCCTCTATAGAGCCAAAGCCCTGCAAATGAGCCTTACCAATATTGGTTATAATTCCATAATTTGGAGCTGCTATACGAACAAGGTGTTCGATATCTCCGGGGTGACTGGCACCCATCTCAACCACTGCGAGTTGATGCTCTTTTTGTAAACGAAGCAACGTTAGCGGTACACCTATATGGTTGTTTAGGTTTCCCTCGGTTATCAGAGTTTGGTATTGAGTAGAAAGGACTGCTCCAATTAGTTCTTTGGTGGTCGTTTTCCCATTAGTTCCGGTTATGGCAATAATAGGAATACTCAACTGTTGCCTGTGATAATGTGCCAAATCGGCAAGCAACTGTAACGTATCTCCTGCTGTAAATAATAATTGCGGATGCTTGGGAAGTGAAGGATCATTAACAACAGCATAGGAGCATCCTTCTTGAATTGCGTCGAGAGCAAATTTGTTCCCATCAAAGTTTTCTCCCCTTAGAGCAAAAAAGATACTCCCCGGTCGGGGCTTTCTCGAATCTGTACATACCCCGGAAGAAACACTAAAGAGCTCGTATAAATGGGACAATGTCACCTCTTTCATAGTAATTTGCTTTGTGGCTTTTTGTGCAAAGATAAGGGTATTACCCACATTAGCACCGCAGAGAAATCTTAAAAGGGGATCAATCCTATGAATTTAAAAGTCCATCAAACAATACAGTAAGCCGTCAAAAAAGAAAATTTATCCAAAATCATCAGAAAACATTTTGATGATGTTTTGCCAAACATATCCTCGACAGAGTTGCCTGCTTCTCAGTAAAATATTATACAAACCTGTATATATAAATAAGCAACGTTATATTCATCAAATCATTAAAATAACGACTGATCTCTCACAAAAGAGTTTGTGTATTGTCTACAGCAAAGAAATGCCTGATAAATTAGTTTCCTGCTTTTTGGTGATTTGCAGGGAATTAATTTCTGATAATTCCCTACTAATTTTTGTTCCGTCCAAGAAAATTTTTCTTCGCAGGGAATTATTTTTCAATCCGAAAGAATAAAAATCAGCTCACTACAAATGATTACCTTTGCGCCACAGATTTGTAGGAATAAAAACAGACACAATAAATATGGTACGAGTAAGATTTGCCCCCAGCCCAACAGGTGCCCTTCATATTGGAGGAGTACGTACAGCTCTGTATAACTATCTTTTTGCCCGAAAAATGGGTGGAAAAATGCTTTTGCGAATCGAAGATACAGATAGCAAAAGGTTTGTTCCTCAAGCGGAGGCATACATTATAGAGTCTCTAAAATGGCTTGGTATAGAGATAGATGAGGGTGTTGGGGTTGGCGGAGATAATGGCCCCTACAGACAAAGCGAGAGAAGGGAGTTGTACAAGGTATATGTACAACAACTATTGGATAGCAAAAAAGCTTATCGTGCCTACGACACCCCCGAAGAGTTGGAAGCAGCCAGAGAACGTATTCCTAATTTCCAATACGATGCCTCTACTCGTATGCAAATGCGCAACTCCCTTACTCTGTCCCAAGAGCAAGAAGAGGTTTTGCTCCAAGCAAACACTCCCTACGTGGTTCGCTTTCGTATAGAACCCAATCAAGAAATTACTGTTCACGATCTTATCAGGGGAGAAGTTACAATCAATTCATCCGTTTTGGATGACAAGGTATTGTACAAAAGCACTGACGAATTGCCCACTTATCATTTGGCCAACATTGTAGACGACCATTTGATGGAGATAACACACGTCATTAGAGGAGAAGAATGGCTACCAAGCGCCCCCTTGCACAGACTACTTTACGAAGCTTTTGGTTGGCAAGATTCAATGCCTTACTTTGCCCACCTCTCCCTTCTCTTAAAACCGGATGGAAATGGGAAGTTGAGCAAGAGAGACGGAGATCGGTTGGGGTTTCCCGTTTTTCCTTTGGACTGGCATCCACAGGATGGAGAAGCTGCTATGGGCTTTAGAGAAAAAGGATATATACCCGATGCTCTGGTCAATTTTCTTGCTCTACTGGGTTGGAATCCGGGAGATGGAAAAGAGGTGATGACTCGGCAAGAGCTAATCGACAATTTTTCTTTGGAAAAATGCAGTAAAAGCGGAGCTCGGTTCGATATAGAGAAAGCCAAGTGGTTCAACCACCACTATCTACAAGAAGTAGACCCTTCGGACTTAGTACCTGTTTTACGAGCCCAAATGCCACAACACCTGCAACAGAAATTCGATGATAATTACATCATACAAGCCATAAAACTAGTTCGTGAACGCGCCTCCT
The DNA here is from genome assembly GCA_023396255.1 of Bacteroidota bacterium. Lineage (GTDB taxonomy): Bacteria > Bacteroidota > Bacteroidia > Bacteroidales > Porphyromonadaceae > Porphyromonas. Next base: position 34,580 of record JAEWWU010000015.1, on the reverse strand, counting down.
TTACAACCGAGTTGTGGGAGCAAGCCGATTTCTTCTTCTTGGCACCGGAAGAATATGATGGCAAAACAATAAGAAAACGTTGGAAAAGTGATTCTCCTCAACATTTGTCTCAATTATCTCTGATGTTGCAATCTCTCGATTCTTTTGATGCCTCAACGATCGATACTTCCATTACACAATGGATACAAAACAATCAATTACCTATGGGACAGGTAATGAATTGCACCCGCTTGGCTTTAGTTGGGCAACCCAGAGGTCCACATATCCACGAGATTATGGCACAACTGGGGCTGCAAGAAACCCAAAAACGTTTACAGCGTGCCATAGACTCTATTACAATAACCGAATAAATAGCGGATACATACTGCACATACAAAAAGCAAAGAATGCAAAATATCAGAAACATTGCCATAATTGCACACGTAGACCACGGAAAAACCACCTTGGTAGACAAAATGCTCTTGGCCGGAAAACTATTCAGAGACGACAAAGCACAAGAAGTCGATACCTATTTGGATAACAATGCCTTAGAACGAGAGAGGGGAATTACCATCGTATCTAAAAACGTAAGTATACGTTACAAAGATTGTAAAATCAATATCATAGATACACCAGGGCACGCCGATTTTGGAGGCGAAGTAGAACGAGTGCTCAATATGGCAGATGGGTGCCTGCTTTTGGTCGATGCTTTCGAAGGCCCTATGCCGCAAACCAGATTTGTGCTACAAAAAGCTCTATCTATAGGACTCAAGCCAATTGTCGTTGTCAATAAAGTAGATAAGCCCAATTGCCGTCCGTCGGAAGTTCAAGATATGGTATTCGACCTAATGGCTAGCCTCGAAGCTTCTGATGACCAGCTCGACTTTGTTACTCTATTCGGATCTGCTAAAAACGGGTGGATGAGCTTAGATTACAAGCAACCAGCCGAGGATATTACTCCCCTGCTCGATGCCATTATAGAAAATATACCGGCACCCACTCAGCTTGAAGGAACCACCCAGATGCTAATCACTTCTCTTGATTTTAGTTCCTATGTAGGACGTATTGCCGTTGGACGTGTACACAGGGGAGTTATCAGACCGGGCGATACGGTTATGCTCTGCAAAAGTGATGGTACGCAGCACAAAGAAAAGATCAAAGAGTTGCACACCTTTGAGGGATTGGGGCGCACCAAGGCAGAGGCTGTATACAGTGGGGATATCTGTGCTTTGGTCGGATTAGAGCAATTTGAAATTGGTGACACTGTAGCCGATGCGGAGAACCCCGAACCTCTAGAAGCTATTGCCGTAGACGAGCCTACAATGAGTATGCTCTTTACCATTAATAACTCTCCTTTTTTTGGAAAAGAAGGAAAATTTGTCACCTCCAGACACATATATGATCGTTTGATGAAGGAGTTGGACAAGAATCTTGCCCTGAGAGTAGAAACAACAGATTCGGCCGACTCTTGGATTGTCTATGGTCGAGGGGTATTGCATCTGTCTGTGTTAATAGAAACAATGCGACGGGAGGGATATGAATTACAAGTTGGACAACCTCAGGTAATAATCAAGGAGATTGGCGGTCAGAAGTGCGAACCCATAGAAGAGCTAACTATCAATGTTCCAGAAGAATATTCCAGCCGCATCATAGATATGGTAACCAAAAGAAGAGGAGAAATGACCTATATGGAAAGTAAAAACGATCGGATAAATTTGGTCTTCTCCATTCCTTCTCGAGGAATCATAGGTCTAAGCAACGCTCTTCTCACTGCTTCTGCCGGAGAGGCGGTTATTGCTCACCGATTCATTGACTTTGCCCCTTGGAGAGGAAGTATCGAGCGACGTCTTAATGGATCCATAATAGCGATGGAAACAGGTACAGCTTACGCCTATGCACTCAATAACTTACAAAGCAGAGGTAGATTCTTTATAGAACCACAGGAAGAAGTCTATGCCGGACAGGTAGTTGGCGAGCATAGTAAAGAAGGAGACTTGGTCGTGAATGTGTGTAAGTCTAAGAAGCTCACCAATATGCGTGCCTCGGGTAGCGATGACAAAGTGAGCTTAGCTCCTCCAGTTATATTTAGCTTGGAAGATGCTTTGGAATACATTCGCCAAGATGAATACGTAGAAATCACACCTAAATCTATGCGTATGCGCAAGATCATTCTTGACGAAAACGAACGCAAACGCATTGCCAAAAGAACAGATAATGATTAAAGTAAACCAAACAATGAAAAAGTTATTTATTACACTCATCTCTTTGTGCACTTTCTTTTCGATACTAACAGCACAAACCAACAACACATTTCACCCAGAAGACATCGTAGTGAATGCTGGAATATCTGCGCGTTGGATTAGCAGCAACAATCAAACCACTTTTTTCCCATCCTTGACCGCCTCTGCTGATTACTGTCTATCTTCCAGTATACTGGAAAATAGAGCATCTATTGGTATAGGAGGATTGCTCAGTATGGGATTTATTAGTTCCAATTATGGAGACTCTTACACGCACTTTACTTTTGGACCAAGAGGAACTTTCCACTATCATTTCGTTGAGAATTTAGATACCTACGCCTCTGTACTGCTCGGTTATGGTGTTGGTAATAACTCCGGTGGATTTATCTATGACTTCGGTCTTGGAGCACGTTATTACCTAACACCATCGTTAGCTATTATGAGCGAGATTGGAGTTCTTGCTCCCTTGTCCTTTGGGGCCGCTTTTCGCTTCTAATAAAGAAAAGAAGATCCAGTTTTCCAACCTCGCCCTTCTTTTATAACTATGATAAGGAAACTTCTCCCCTTTATGATATCAACCATTTTGGGACTATCGGCCTATGGGCAGAACCGAACAGAGATAAAAAGTCTATCTCCGCAAGAATATAATTGCCTCATTCATACGGACTCTTCGGCTATCATTCTTGATGTTCGTCAAGAGCAAGAATACAAGGAGTCTCATTTGGAAGGAGCTATATTGTTGAACATCCTTTCCCCGGAATCTTTTGATGCAGGTCTGAAAGAGTTCGACAAAGAAAAAACTTACTACCTCTACTGTAAAAGCGGACGCAGGAGTAGATTGGCTGCTCTAAGGATGCAGAAAGAGGGATTTAAAGTTTTTGAAATGGAGGGTGGAATTCAAGCTTGGATAAAATCGGGTATGCCTACCATAAATCCGTGATCAAATTCACAGACCATCTTAGGAGAGAGGGGGACAGTTCAAAGAACTATCTCCCTCTTTTTTTATCTCTGCCCATACCCGTAGAATACTCATATTGTAATGAGTTGGTTGGCGTACTCAAATTGTTTATTGCAAATCTATAGTTTCTATGTTATCTTTGTTTTAGAAACTTGTAGGGATAAAATGTATCTCTTAGACCAAACTTATTACAATCTACTATACAATAATGAAGAATGACTTTTTACAGTATGCGACCAAGCATCTGCGAATGAATGGAAATACTCTTACAGATTATATCACCGCTTCATCTGGCTATATTTCTCCAACAATCATAGAAGAGCGACAATTAAATGTGGCTCAGATGGATGTCTTTTCTCGTCTTATGATGGATAGGATCATTTTCTTGGGAACAGAAATCAACGACTACACTGCCAATGTAATACAAGCTCAACTCCTATACTTAGACAGTTCAGATCCGGGAAAAGATATTTCTATATACCTCAATTCCCCTGGAGGATCTGTTTATGCCGGGTATGGAATTTACGATACTATGCAATATGTAAGTTGTGATGTATCTACTATCTGCACCGGTATGGCTGCCTCGATGGCTGCTACTATATTGGTAGCAGGAACCAAAGGGAAACGTTTTGCACTGCCTCATTCCAGAGTTATGATTCATCAGCCTATGGGCGGAATGAATGGACAAGCCAGTGATATAGAAATAGCAGCAAAGGAAATTCTTCGGGTAAAGAAGGAACTTTATCAAATCATCGCCGACCATTCGGGTCAGACCATAGAACAAGTAGAAAAGGACAGCGACCGAGACAAATGGATGACGGCCACTGAGGCTCTACAATATGGTATGATTGACAAGGTTCTTGAACCTCAAAAGAAAAAGTAACGAGCGTCAATACTTTTCTCTGCTCACCGACAAAAGGTTATATGACAAAGAAAAAAACAGAACACGAGAGTCGTTGCTCTTTTTGTAATCGAAGCATCGAAGAGGTGCCTATGATTGTTTCGCCCGACCAGAGCTTGGCAATATGCAATGATTGCGTTATTCGTTTGGCGTCTACGTTCTATAATGCAGGCACATACGAAGACCGAGATATTAACCGAGAAATCGCAGGAGGGAGTCCTACTTATTCTTCAGAAGAGCTTCTCTCTCTTAGCAATATCCCCAAACCTCTGGAGATAAAGAATTTTCTCGATCAATATGTCGTGGGACAAGAATCAGCCAAAAGAGTCTTGTCCGTTGCCGTATACAACCATTACAAACGTATTCTGCAGCCCACAGACTTCGATGATGTGGAAATAAGCAAAAGCAATATTGTTATGGTGGGCCCGACAGGAACGGGAAAAACATTGTTAGCTCAATCCATTGCTAGAATGTTGCACGTACCGTTTGCAATGGTTGATGCAACGGTCCTCACTCAAGCTGGATATGTAGGAGAAGATATAGAGAGTATTTTGTCTCGCCTTTTACAGAATGCAGATTATGATGTGGAGAAGACAGAAAAAGGGATTGTTTTCATTGATGAAATCGACAAAATTGCGCGTAAAGGAGACAATCCATCCATTACGAGAGATGTCAGTGGAGAAGGAGTTCAGCAAGGATTGCTAAAACTTTTAGAAGGCACTATTGTCAATGTTCCCCCACAAGGGGGGCGTAAGCATCCCGAACAGAAATTTATTCAAGTAAATACCAAGAATATCTTATTCATTTGTGCCGGGGCTTTTGATGGAATAGAACGAAAAATAGCATCTCGGTTGAACACAAAAGTAGTTGGTTACAACAGACTTCAATCAAAAGAACGCGTTGATCCAGACAATTTGCTTGTGCACGTCACTCACCAAGACTTAAAAAGCTATGGCTTGATTCCAGAAATCATAGGAAGATTACCCATACTAACTTATCTAGATCCATTAGATAAGGATACGCTCAAGCGTATCCTTACAGAGCCTAAGAATGCGATCACTAAACAATATATCAAGCTGTTTGAAATGGATGGGGTAAAGCTGTCGTTCTCCAAAGAGGCTTTGGATTTAATTGTAAACGAAGCCATTGAAAGCAAATTGGGAGCAAGGGGATTGAGGTCAATTGTAGAGAAAATAATGGTGGAAGCTATGTTTGACGTGCCCTCCGGAGATAAAAAGAATTTATCTGTTACCGGGGCATTTGTAAAAAAAATGCTCAAATAATTTCTCAATACTTAGCATCGAAGAAACCAAAATAAGGAAATACTCAAGGGGTATATATGCAGTATAATTTGGAAGAGCAACTCAATTATTTTTTCGGGTTTGACCGCTTCAAGGGAAATCAGAAAGAAATTATAGAGAGTTTGATACAAGGAAAAGACTCTTTCGTCTTAATGCCTACCGGGAGTGGTAAATCCCTTTGCTACCAATTGCCGGCTCTGCTTATGCCAGGAACGGCTATTGTCGTATCCCCTCTTATTGCACTGATGAAAAATCAGGTAGATGCTATTAGGGCTTATGGATCCCACGATGGCATAGCCCACGTTATGAATTCATCCCTCTCCAAAGTTCAACTGGATACTGTAAAAAAGGATATTACAGAAGGTAGAACCAAGCTTCTCTATGTCGCGCCAGAGTCTTTAGGGAAAGAGGACAATATGGATTTTTTGACCGGAATACCTATCTCTTTTTATGCCATAGATGAAGCTCACTGTATTTCGGAATGGGGGCACGATTTTCGACCGGAATATAGGCGCATTCGTCCTATTATAGATATTTTGGGTAGAAAACCCATCATTGCCCTTACAGCAACAGCTACACCTAAAGTTGAGCACGACATCCTTAAAAATTTAGAGATAACGGATGGATATATATTTCGGTCTTCATTTAACAGGCCCAATCTTTTTTATCGTATTCGACCGAAAACGAAGGACATAGACAAAGACATTGTTAGATTCATTCTGTCTCAACCTAAAAAAAGTGGTATTGTCTATTGCACGAGCCGAAATAAAGTAACTACTTTTGCGCAAATTCTTCAAGCCAATGGCATTAAAGCACTGCCCTATCACGCCGGAATGGATGCGAAAGAAAGGGCAGCCAACCAAGATGCCTTTTTGACAGAAGAATGCGATGTCGTTGTGGCAACTATCGCTTTTGGAATGGGTATTGATAAGCCGGATGTAAGGTACGTTATACATTACGATATGCCCAAAAGTCTCGAGGGGTACTATCAAGAAACTGGCCGTGCCGGTCGTGATGGTGGTGAGGGGATTTGTATTGGGTATTACTGCCGAGAAGACATCCAAAAGTTGGAGAAGTTTATGCAAGGGAAATCTATTGCCGACCAGGAAATTGGTAAGCAACTACTTGCTGAAACTTCGGCCTACGCAGAAACCCAGCTATGTCGACGAACATTCTTGCTGCACTATTTTGGAGAGATATATGATCAAGAAAACTGTGGTTGTTGTGACAATTGTACTATGCCTAAGAAATTATTTGAAGCAAAAGAATTACTTACTAACGTATTAGAGACGATTAAAGACCTTAAAGGGAAGTTTGACGCAGAATATGTAGTAGATATATTGGTGGGAAACGAAACTTCTGAAGTCGAAACTTATGACCATCAGGATTTAGATGTTTTCGGGTGTGGAGCCGAGGAGGAACCGGAAACTTGGCACAGTGTAATACGTCAAGCCATAATGGCTGAATACATAAAAAAAGATGTAGAAAGCTATGGACTGCTTACCTTAACCGAGAAAGGAAAGAAATTTCTCAAAAAGCCGGTTTCCTTTTCCATCATAGACGAAAGATCCAAGCGTAATGATGATGAAGAACCTGAAGAGGAAGAGGCCAAGATACAAGGAGGAGCAGGTGGTGCTGTTGACCCGGTGCTGTACTCTATGATGAAAGATCTCCGAAAGAAAATAGGGCAGCAAAAGAAAGTCCCCCCTTACGTGATCTTTCAAGATCCGTCTTTGGAGGCGATGGCAACATTCTACCCCATTACAATGGAGGAATTGCAAAATATTCCCGGGGTCGGTGCAGGAAAAGCACAAAGGTATGGTAAAGAGTTTTTGGACCTAATCAAAAGACACGTTGAGGACAATGAGATAGACCGTCCGGAAGATTTAAGAGTTCGCACTCTACCCAACAAGTCAAAAATGAAAGTATCTATTGTACATCAAATAGATCACAAGGTTGCTTTAGAGGATGTAGCCTTCGGGCATAGCCTGGAGTTTGATGACTTGCTGACGGAAATAGAGTCTATCGTGTATTCTGGAACACGAATCAAAATTGACTATTTCTTGGAAGAGATTATGGATGAAGAGCATATAGAAGAGATATATGACTACTTCAAAAATTCCACAACGGACTCGGTAGAAGCTGCTATGGAGGAGTTTGATGGAGATTATTCAGAGCGAGAGATTCGATTAGTTCGAATCAAATTTATGTCAGATATGGCCAACTAAATTCGATGGAAATGCGGTACAAAAAGGTAGTAACAGTGGCTTTATGCTCTCTCTTATGGGGGGGACAACAGATGCAGGCACAACTCTCTCAACCACAAAATATAATAGATGAGGTAGTGTGGAAGATAGGAGATGAATCGATATTAAGATCGGACATCGAAAATCAAAAAATTCTTATTCGAAACGAAAAAACACTACCATCCGGTAATATTGACTGCACAGTTGCAGAGCAAATAGCTATACAAATGCTTCTTCTCAATCAAGCCAAGATAGATAGCGTGACTGTTGAATCTACCTTGATAAATCGCTATGTAGAAGCTATGCTGAAGAATATGATCAACGAAATCGGCTCTGAGCAGAAATTAGAAGAATACTTCAATAAACCTTTATCACAGATTCGAGAAGAACAGAGACGCCTCACAACCAACAGTGAAATAGCTCGCAGTATGCGCAGCAAGATAATAAAGAATGTACAGGTAACCCCCACTGAAATCCGCTCTTTCTTTGCGACCCAGAAGCAGGATAGTCTCCCCTATATCCCTGCAACTGTGGAAGTTCAGATGTTGCGTATTCGCCCAGAAATTCCCTTACAAGAAATCGACCGAATAAAGGAAAGGTTGTTGGATTTTTCAAACCAGATAAATTCAGGGGAGCGCGAGTTCTCTTCTTTGGCTCGCCTATACTCTCAAGACCAACGCTCAGCCCTACAAGGAGGTGAGTATGGCTTTGTTGGTAAAGCTTCTTTGGAACCCGATTTCGCTCGTACTGTATTTAATATGACACCCGGACGAAGAGTCTCCCCTATTATAAAAACGGAACAGGGATACCACATTGTACAACTAATAGAGAAAAGAGGAGATGCCGTTAACTTCCGACACATATTGCTACGCCCAGAGGTGTCCACTGAAATTCTGGAAACAGAGGTTGCTCGCTTAGACTCCGTTTTGGTCGAAATAGAGAACAATAAGCTTACATTTGATAAAGCTGTAGACCTCTTTGCCTCGGACGAGGATAGCAAAAATAATTCGGGACTTATGCTCAACAGCAACTACCAGAGTGAACGCAATGGGTCTTCCTATTTCACATTAGAGGAACTCCCTCAAGAAGTTGGATTACAAGTCGATAAATTAAAACCGGGGGAACGATCCAAGCCTTTTATCCTAAGAAGCGCGCAAGGTAATACAGAAGTAGCTATCGTTCTTCTTAAATCCTACTCTCCGGGGCATAGAGCCAACCTGACTGATGATTTTCAAATCATTAAAGCGATGGCCTTGGAACAAAAGAAACAACAAGAATTTGACAAATGGATTAATGACCGTTTGAGCAAAACCTATGTCTTTATTGCGCCGGAATACCAATCTTGTGACTTTAAGTATAAGGGATGGATACACTAATACTACGATCTTTTCGGCAAAAAGAATAAAAGAGACTTATGCCTTTACTCTTGAGAAAAGAAAAAATGGCTTCTAAAAGAACAGCAATAACTCAGAGATTAGTTATTGCTGTAGCCTTTTTAGGAGTAGCTCTATCTCTAATTCTTCCTTCTCAAGCATTCATCTCCGCTAGTATTTCGCCGACATCGGCTCCTCCGCCTTCCCAAAGATCCGATAAGGGGAAAACCATCTTGCTTCACAATGCAGATGTCCTTACTTATGACAATGCTCTTATGCCTAATGTTCAACGCCTCATTGGAAACGTTGAGTTGCAGCACGACAGTTGGTATATGAAATGCGATAGTGCCTATCTAAACGACTTAACCAATTCGTTTGAAGCTTTTGGAATGATCAACATTACAGAAGGAGATTCCATTGTTATTAGTGCCAGATATTTAAAATATGATGGGCAAACTCGTCTTGCCATTTTGCAAGAAAATGTCCGACTGAGCAATAAAAACACAACCGTAAACACAGAACTTCTTTTTTATGACCGCAATATTGGACTGGCGTATTATGAAAATGGAGGAGTAATAGAGGATTCTATCAATTTCTTATCCTCCGAATACGCCGAACACGAGGTGTCTACAGGAAATACGTATTTTGAGCACAATGTGGAATTGACTAATCCTGATTTTGTTCTAACTACCGAACGTTTACAATACAACACAAAGAATAAAATTTGTAACATCATAACAGCTACGACTATAACTTCAGATTCAACTATCATAGAGACCAATAGAGGGACTTATGATACAGACAAAGAGTTGGGAATTCTTCTCGATAGAAGCGTTATATATGATCCCAACGGGCTGTTTACAGGAGATTCTATTTGCTATGACAAACAGGCCCAGATCGGTCAAGTCTTTGGTGATATGTTTTTGGATAATCAAAAAGAAAAAATCATATTCAGAGGAGATTATGGGTATTTAGATCGGAATGAAAACTACACATTTGCCACCCAGAGAGCCTATGCCACAGACTATTCAAAATCAGATTCTTTGTACATAGCTGCTGATACTTTGGAAGGAATCAACCATTCTCTTCCTAGGGCGACAAAGCAAGAGACTGTAAAACTACTCCGTGCTTACCACAATGTTCGTCTCTTCCGCAAAGATCTACAAGCTGTAAGTGACTCCATCAATTATTTCTCTTTAGACTCGATGATGTCACTCTATGGAAATCCCATTTTGTGGAAAGATTCTACCCAACTAAAAGCCGATACTATGTTCGTCTTCTTCTCTGGGGATACATTGCAACATTGCTATGGATGGAATAACGCCTCTTCGATCAGACAAATAGATGAAAAATTTTTGGACCAGGTTAAAAGTGATTCTATCTCCACATTTTTTGCAGACAGTACCATTCGCCGAGTTCTATATTCAGGAAATACCGAATCTATTTACCATCTGAAACAAGAGGGACGAAACCGTTACTATGCCATAAGTCGGATCAAGAGCCCAAGTATGGATGTTTATCTTGATGCCGATACAATAGAACACATCCTGTGGAATGGGAAAGTTGAGGGAAATATCTATCCAATAGAGACAGTTTCTTCCAAACAGCAATCATTGCCAGGAACGGTTTGGTCTCCGGAATTGAGACCCAATTCTCCCAAAGATATATTTGTTTCAACTACCGATTCTACTGGAATTAAAGGTTATCCGGAAAAGATGAGTTTGACACAACTATCTCAATTCAACGGTTTGTTGGCTTGGCATATATTTGGCAAAGAATTTACCCGCTTGATGACACAAGACTCTATACAAAGAAATATTTCTCCATCGACTAATATCTCTTCTCCAACTAAAGAAAGGGGATACATAAAAACCCTTTCATCCCCTTCCTCAACACTTTCGCCTTATGTACAGCGACCAACCGATTCCTCAAGTGAGGCACAATCAGAGAGTGAGTCATTGATTCCTTTGTACATCCAACAGCTCATATATATGAAATTTGTATGGCATTCTTTTACAGACCAAGACTTCCAAAGAGATTTGATCCCAAGCCCATTTACTGGGATCCTAAAAAGGAGGCCTTGAACAAGCGTATAGACAGTATCCGACAAGAGCTTGTTCAAGAGGGGAAGTTGTCCGAAAATTTGGCACCATCCTCTCTGTATTCACAGCATTCTCAAGAGGTTGAAACTCAAAGGGATCCAACATTAAAAGCTCTTTTAGAAGACACATCTTTGGATAGAGAAGAAGCAATACACGAGGCTTTTATCAAAGGGACACGACATTTACAAAGACAAGAAAAGAAAGGAATTGATCGAGCGGCAAGACGCAATTCCATAATGAGAAGTTTAGTGGTGCTTCTCTTGTTGTGTATTGCTGCGTGGTTGCTATTTTTTAGATAATCATAGACAAGCAAAGTTATGGCACAAGATATCATAAAGGTTTTACCGGATAGTATTGCTAATCAGATTGCAGCTGGAGAAGTTATAGAGTCTCCGGCATCTCTGCTCAAAGAATTAGTCGAAAATGCCATAGATGCACAAGCTTCTCAAATAACAATAGAGGTAGCAGATGCTGCTAAAAGCCTTATGAGAGTATCCGATAATGGTATTGGTATGAGTCCAATGGATGCTCGTATGGCATTTGAACGCCACGCTACGAGTAAAATAAAATCTGTGGAAGACTTATATACACTCAGAACAATGGGCTTTAGAGGCGAAGCTTTGGCTTCCATTGCTGCAGTAGCACTAGTCGAACTGGTTACTCGCCCCAAAGAATCTGAAGTCGGGCACAAGATTATTATCTCAGGCTCCAATGTCGAACATTCGGGTCCGGAAGTTTGCGAGCCAGGAAGCACCTTTACCATCCGCAATTTATTCTTCAATGTTCCGGCACGGAGACGGTTTATGCAATCTGATAAGAGAGAACTTAATAGCATATTGAGGGAATTTTATCGAATTGCTCTTGTTTATCCTCAAATAACATTCAAGCTATTTTCCAATAATACCCTATTACATCATTTACCTCGAAATACCTCCTTGGGTAGAATAGAAGATTTGTTTGGGAAAAAAGTGGAAAAGGGACTGATTCCGGTTAAAGTAAAAAGTCCTTTGGTAAATATCTCTGGTTTCATAGGTCTACCTCAATTTGCAAAAAAGAATGGTGCTCTACAGTACTTTTTTGTGAATGGACGGTTTATGAAACACAATTATTTTTCCAAAGCCGTGATGAGTGTTTACCAAGACATTATTCCCACCAATACACAACCTTCTTATTTCCTCTATTTGGAGTTAGATAGTGCTAGGATAGATGTAAATATCTCTCCAACAAAAACCTCTATCAAATTTTTGGATGATCAAGCAATTTATAAATTGTTAGTATCGTTACTTAGAGATAGCATTAGTTCTGTAAATGCCATCCCCAAAATAGATTTTGATTCAACTTCCTCCATTGACATTCCCATCTATCGCCCTCAGACAAAGCCTGTTACTCCTCCATCCGTTAATCTGGATCCTAACTACGATCCTTTCAAAGAAGTATCGGATTGGACTATGACGACCTCACAGCTCTCTTCCAGAGCGTGGAGTTCTCTAAGTAGTAGGTTTGAGAATCAGAAAGGAGAAAATTCTTCATCGGAGAAAAATAACAGACTTTTAGATAAGAACGAGTTCACAACAGTCTCCTCTTCTGCTTTATCTAACAGTGGAAATTTCCATTCTCAAAAAGTTAATTTTGTAGATTCCAAAGAAACCTCAGAGTTATTTTCTGCATCTTCAACCTCTGAAAATGCACACAACACGGCAACTCTTCGCTCAATGTGTTACCTGTATAGGGAAAAGTATTTGCTCACTACTCTTTCTACAGATTTGGCTCTGATAGATATACACCGGGCTTCTTGTCGTATTCTGTTTGAATCAATCAAATGTACCCTCTCTAAAGAGTCTATTCCCTCTCAACGATTATTATTCCCCGAATCGGTAGAATTAGTGACATCAACAACCTCTATAGAAACCGATAATATGCCCTTGTTAATAGAGCAGGTCAATAGTTTGGGTTTCGAATTGTCTCCCCTGGGCATTAATAGTTATTCTATCTTGAGTGTACCGGCTATTGTTTCAGCCGAAGTTGCATCAGAAGTCATTAAGGCAACGATAGAAGAGTTTTCTTCGTCCAATCTTTCGTCTACAACAGATATAAGAGCAGAGTTAATAGAAGAGCTCTCTGTTCTTTTGTCCCAAAAAAGTGCCATTAAATATGGCACTGCGCTGACTAACACGGAGTCTCAAGACTTAATGGGAAGCCTATTTGCCTGTAGTAATTCAACTTATGATCCTTTAGGGCGTCTTATCATCACTACGATTAAAGAAGAAGACATTGTAAAACGATTCCGATAAACCCAAGGATGCATCCAAATTTTGAAGTCAATGACAACGTTGGAATTATACGTGTCACCTTTGTTGAAAAGGATGAATGGGATCTCTTGGCAAGAAAACTCTTGAGAAGACAATAAAATAGAAGGCACCTTCCCCCCTCAAAAGCACCTAACTAAGCTTCTGGTTATCCCTTTAATTTCTAATTGGCCTTTAAAAAGAGGTTATTGGTTTTAAGGGTCTCCCCTCTCAATTGAAACTTTTATCAACTAATTTTTCCGAAGTTGTACTCTACCTCTTTGATTCTCTTTAGATTGTTTCGGTAGCATTCATTGCTTGGATGCACCAAAGATGGGTCCGAGGATAATATTTTCTCGGCAGCCTCTCGGCTCATTTGAACCAAATCTATATCCTTTACTGGATTGGACAATTTGAGACCAGGAAGATCTCCACTTTGCCTTGTTCCTTCCAAATCTCCAAACCCTCTGAGTTTCATATCCTCTTCGGCTACAACAAATCCATCTTGAGTTTCCACCATTACTCTGATACGGTTTAGGGTGTCTTCATTTTTCAATAGTTTGGTAACCAAAATACAATAACTCTTTTCGCTACCTCTTCCTACACGTCCCCTTAGCTGATGTAATTGAGCAAGACCAAATCTTTGTGCATCAAATATAACCATTACCGTTGCATTAGGCACATTAACACCTACTTCTATTACTGTCGTAGACAAAAGAATAGGGATAGCCCCCGAGGCAAACTGCTCCATTATAGCCTGTTTTTCCGCCGAAGGTAATTTCCCGTGAACATAAGAAACCTGTTTGCTCCCAAAAGCATCACAAAACTGTTGATACCCTATGGTAATATTCTTGTAATCAGACTCTTCTGTACCCTCTATCATCGGATAGACAACATAAACCTGCTGTCCCCTCACTATAGTATCCCTTATGAACTCAAAAATACGTAAGATTTCTGTTTCAAAGCAATGCAATGTTGTTATAGGCTGACGACCGGGAGGTAATTGGTCAATTATAGAAACATCCAGATCTCCATAAACCGTCATAGCTAATGTTCTTGGGATGGGTGTTGCACTCATTATCAAGATATGCGGAAGAGTGGTAATATTTTTCCCCCACAAGCGAGCACGCTGCATTACTCCAAAACGATGCTGCTCATCTATCACCGCCAACCCCAAAGAGGCAAAAACGACTGTTGGTTCTATCAAAGCGTGTGTTCCAACCAATATATCCAACTCCCCCCTACTCAAACGCTCTAAAATAGATGCTCTCTCTTTGTTTGTTGTGCTCCCGGTCAATAGAGCAAGACGAACGGGAAGCTCTCCAAGAAAGTGGTGCAATGTTGCATAATGCTGTTGAGCCAAGATCTCAGTAGGAGCCATCAGACAAGCCTGGTGTCCATTATCTATCGCCAAAAGCATCATACACAAAGCCACAAGGGTTTTACCACTACCAACATCTCCTTGAAGAAGGCGATTCATTTGTACTCCTTTCAATGTGTCCAGTCTCATTTCTCGGATTACTCGCTTCTGTGCCTCTGTTAAAGAAAAGGGAAGAGAATCATAAAACTTATTGAATAATTCTCCAACTAAAGAAAAACGAAATCCAACAAAATGCTCTTTGCGCAGATGAGCTATTTGCCTCACGTAAAGTTGCAAATAGAAAAGTTCGTCAAACTTCAATCTCCTACGTGCCGCTTTCAGATTATTTTCGGAAGAGGGATAGTGAATCTCTCGCAAGGCTTCCTTCACAGGTATTAAACCATAGTGCTGCAATAATTCCGGAGTAATAGTCTCTGCAACATCAAAATTTGGCAAATGAACCAGTTGTTGTACAGTTTCTTGAAGCTGAACAGAGTCTATATGTGCCCTTTTCATCCGCTCTGTAGTTCTGTACACAGCTTGTAAACCACAAGACAGTCGTATGGCTTTTTCTGGAGCAGAAACTTCTGGATGGGTCATAGTAAGAGAGTTACCATAACGTACTGGTTTCCCAAAAAACAGATACTCACGTCCGACCACCAATGTGTCTGTTATGTATTTGAGCCCTTTAAACCAAACCAGTTGTAAAAGCCCTGTTCCATCCGAGCAAATACCCACCAAGCGAGCCTTTTTCCCTACTCCTTCCATACGTAAAGAGCGCAATATTGCAATTACTTGCACCTCAGCAGCATCGGTAACCAATTGAGTTATTTTGTACACCCGTCTGCGATCTATGTATCTGAAGGGGAAATAATAGAGAAGATCTCGATTAGTTCTAAGCCCTAATTCTTGAAACAGAACTTCTGCTTTTTTAGGACCAATTTTAGGTAAGCGGGTAATAGGCGCAGATTCAAATGACATACATTACCAAAAAAATGAAGCTCTATTTGTTGTAAGACAAATAAAACTCCAATATTTTTAAGTCTATCGGCGTAGTTATCTTTATGTTCTCGTCATTATCCCTAATGAGTATAAATTGCTCTCCGAACAAAGCTTCATAGACCGAAAGATCATCTGTAAATGAAGTTTTATAGGGTTGGCTATAAGCCTTTTGTACAAAATCGGAACGAAAACATTGTGGCGTAGAAATTCGCACTACCCTACTACGATCCAAGAAAGAAAAAGAATCTCCCTGACAAAGACGAAGGGAGTCTGTCTCTTCTTTATAGGGAGCTATCGCCTTCGTGTCGTTGCTTTGTGTCAAAGAAATCAAGCACCGTTCTATGACAGTTCGAGATACCAAAGGGCGAACAGAATCGTGAATAGCAATAAGGGCACCTTTTTGGGGAAGTTTTTTCAAGGCATTACGGATGGAATGAAACCGTGTTTCTCCTCCTTCAACAACGGAAACAGATAAATTGGGAACAAAAATACGAGCGATCTCTTCACAAAGGGGTATATATTCATTCGCGGCAGCAATAACAACACTTTCAGCGTAGGGTTCCACTGCCTGCAATGTATAAGCCAAAATTGGTTTCCCTTTTATTTCTATATACTGTTTAGGTATCTGTTGCCCCATACGCGCCCCCACTCCCCCAGCAGGAAGAATGAAGTGTGCGCTCACTTTACATTGAATTTCTGTAAGCTCATTTTGCTCGCAATGACGCATATCCCTACTTTTCCCTCATAAATATATTTATGGGGGTTCCACTAAAATCCCAATGCTCTCTTATTTTATTCTCCAAGAAACGCTTATATGGTTCACGAACCCACTGAGGCAGATTGGCATAGAAAACGAACGTTGGCACCATTGTCGGGATTTGTTGCACGAACTTAATCTTAATGTACTTTCCTTTGATAGAGGGAGGGGGAGTTTTTTCTATAATAGGCAGCATCACACTATTAAGTTCGTGCGTTGGCACCCTACGATCTCTCTTTTTATACACTGCGTGTGCCGTTTCTATTACCTTGAATATTCGTTGTTTGGTAAGTGCCGAAATAAAAATAATAGGGAAATCCGTAAAGGGAGCCAAACGTGCTCGGATGGCTTCTTCAAAAGAACGTATTACTGCGTTGTTCTTCTCTCGAACAAGGTCCCACTTGTTTACACACACTACCAACCCCTTATTGTTCCGTTGAACAATCGAAAAGATATTAACGTCTTGTGCCTCTATGCCACGTGTGGCATCGATCATCATAATACAGACGTCAGCATTCTCTATAGCACGGATAGCGCGAATTACGGAGTAATACTCCAAATCCTCGTTCACTTTACCTTTTTTTCGGATACCAGCTGTATCTACAAGATAGAAGTTAAAGCCAAACTTATCGTATTCGGCATAAATAGAGTCTCGTGTAGTTCCAGCAATATTGGTAACGATATTGCGCTCTTCATTGAAAAATGCATTTAACAAAGATGATTTCCCTGCATTTGGCCTACCGACAATAGCAAATCGAGGGAGTTCTTTTTCGGGAGTAAAAGGTTTGTCTTCGGGCAACAGTTCAAGAACTTTATCCAAGAGCTCCCCTGTTCCAGAACCATTGATAGCAGAAACAGGATAAGGATCCCCCAAACCCAAAGAATAGAAAGAAGAAGCCCCATAGTGAAGATCAAAATTGTCAGCCTTGTTAGCTACCAAAATCACGGGCTTGCGAGAGCGGCGCAACAAAGTAGCCACCCCGTCATCCAAATCTGTAACATCGTTGGTTACATCCACAACAAAAAGGATAATATCAGCCTCTTCAATAGCAATGGACACTTGTTTATTTATTTCTTCCTCAAATACGTCCTCACTATTAACGACCCACCCCCCTGTGTCTACAATAGAAAACTCTCTATCACACCACAAGACGGAACCGTATTGGCGATCTCTCGTTGTTCCGGATTCTTCGGCAACAATCGCTTTTCGGGTTTTGGTTAATCGATTAAAAAGGGTACTCTTCCCCACATTGGGTCTACCCACTATTGCTATTAAATTGCTCACAATCTCTTTCTGTTAATTTGCTTACACCTCATACCCGAAACGATCCAATGCCTTTTCATTGTGCCTCCAATCCCTGTCTACACGAACAATTAGTTCCAAATTGATATGCTTCTCGAAAAAGTGTTCTAGGTCTCTCCGAGCCGTTGTTCCAAGTTTTTTAATGGCTGCTCCTTTGTGCCCTATAATAATTCCTTTTTGGCTTTCTCGTTCCACCATTACTATAGCACGTATGTCTATACGTTCATCTTGTTCTTTGAATTCCTCCACGAGAATTTCCACAGCATAGGGTATTTCTTGCTGGTAATACAGAAGTATCTTTTCTCGAATAATTTCGGTTACAAAGAACCTTGCTGGCCTATCCGTAAGAGCATCCTGCTCAAAATAAGGATGGCATTCCGGAATCAAATCTTCTATTCTTTTTTTCAAGGCCTGCATACTAAAACCGTGCAAAGCCGATGCCGGTATGATTTCTGCCTTGGGCAATCGATGATGCCACTCCTCTACAAGATGCTCCAACAAATCTTGTTGTGTGAGATCTATTTTGTTGATAACCACCAAGACCGGACAATCTATGTTCGCGATCTTACTCACAAAATCTGCGTTCTTGTCGGCTTTTTCTATAACATCGGTAACATACACCAACACATCTGCATCCGTAAGAGCCTGATCAGAAAAGGCTCGCATGCGTTCTTGCAATTTGTAGTTAGGGCGCAACACACCCGGGGTATCGCTATACACAATCTGCATATCAGGTGTATTGACAATTCCCAAAATCCGATGACGCGTTGTTTGCGCCTTGGAGGTTATTATAGAAAGTTTTTCCCCCACCAAGGCATTCATAATAGTACTCTTGCCAACATTGGGATTACCAACAATATTGACAAAACCACTCTTATAGTGAGGGGGCAACGAGGTCGAATGCTCTTGTTCCATCTTGCCTATTTCTCTGTGTCGTACCCCCACACTACATACATAGCTCCCCACGTATAACCAGCTCCAAATGAGGTAAATATCAATTTATCCCCTTTATGCAAATCCTTTTCCCACTGGTTAAGACAAATAGGGATGGTGGCACTACTGGTATTGCCATACTGATGTATGTTTACCATTACTTTTTCCATCGGAATGGAAAGATACTTGGCAACAGAATCTATAATGCGTTTATTGGCCTGATGAGGTATTACCCAAGCAATATCGTCGTGAGTTAAATTGTTACGTTTCATCAACTCAGAGCAACTGCTCGACATTCCCAACACAGCGTGCTTAAACACGTGCATTCCTTCTTGGTAAACAAAGTGCTCACGGCGCCCCACGGTCTCTGCCGTAGCCGGACTTGCCGAGCCACCAGATTTCATTATAAGGTGCTCCTTGCCCTCTCCATCAGTTCTAAAAATAGCATCCTGAACTCCTAAATAGGGGTCGTCTGTTGCTTCCAAAAGAACACAACCGGAGCCATCTCCAAAGAGAGGACAAGTTTGCCTGTCTGTATAGTCTATGGCTGCCGACATTTTTTCCGTAGCAACCACTACCAAACGTTTATATCTGCCCGAGCGAATATAATTGGCCCCTGTTTCCAAAGCATACATCCAACTCGGACAAGCCGAATTGATATCAAAAGTAAAAGCGTTCTTGCAACCACATTCGGTAGCAACAATGGAAGAAGTAGACGGAAAATGGTAGTCAGCCGTATTGGTAGCCAATATAACTCCCTCTACACTAAGGGGATCTATATTATGTTTTTGAAACATTCCTCGCACGGCTTGTATAGCCAAATAAGAAGCTCCGGCTCCGGGTTTACGTAAAATGCGCCTCTCTTTGATTCCCACACGAGTCATTATCCACTCATCACTCGTGTCTACCATTTTTTCCAAGTCTGCATTGGTGAGCTTGTCTTCTGGCAGATAAGCCCCAACGGCCGTGATAATTGCGTTTGTCATATTATTTTATGTACGTTTGTTATCTCCTCTCCCTCTCCTACTTCCTTCATCGCAGGCGGAACTAAGCGATCCATCGCAAGCCATACCTCAACGCCACCAATGGCATCCACGAAGTACAACCTACACTTTGTTTGCTCCGCTAAGGTAACAAAAAAACAGAATAGTTTGTATCAATAGTTCCAGATCCAATCTCCGATTAACGGTATTGCAGCTTGCCTACAGAAAAGATTTTATGGCTGGTTGAAAATCAGCCATAGAGTCTTCTCGCTTTCTTTCCTTTCAGATCGACTTTCTCTTTCCCCTGATGTCTCCAAACAAAGTGTTTGAAGTTTTCTCCCTAATAATCAACAATTTTTAGGGAACTAATTGGGTAATAATTCCCTACTATTTTTTATTCCGTCCAAGAAAAAATATTTTTTGTCCAAGCAAATTCTAAAGTTATCCAAATGGCACAAAATAAGTGACTGTATGAGGGTTGTCACCTGCACTCGTCTTTGCAGTCTCTAAAATTGCAATCGGGAGGGTAAAGTCATTTTTTGTTCCCATTAAAACTCCCCCTGATACATTTTTTGCCATTTCTATAGCTTGGACCCACAGTGCAAATTGTTTTGAGAGGCTATTTGCAATTTGAGAATAGATAAATTAAGGATTAACTTTGCACTTTCGGAACTTACTATTCACAAAATCAATCTTGTAAACTTATGAGATTTTCGACCAAAGAAAAACTATTTGCCCCGGCACTGATAGAGAGCATACGTTGCTATAATCGAGAAATGTTGGCACGAGACCTTATGTCCGGCATTATTGTCGGCATCGTAGCTCTGCCACTTGCCATAGCTTTTGGTATAGCTTCGGGTGTTAGCCCAGAAAAGGGATTGATAACTGCTATTATAGGTGGCTTCTTGGTCTCCCTGTTAGGAGGGAGTAAAGTGCAAATAGGGGGACCCACCGGAGCCTTTATCGTTATTGTTTACGGTATCATAGAAACGCACGGCATATCCGGGCTGACCATCGCCACCCTTATGGCAGGATGTCTTCTTCTTGTACTCGGATTTCTCAAGTTGGGAACCGTTATTCGCTTTATTCCTTACCCTATTATTGTGGGTTTTACCTCTGGGATTGCCGTCACTATTTTTTCTACCCAAATAAAAGATCTTTTGGGGTTGCAGATAGAGTCGTTACCAGGGAGTTTTATCGAGAAATGGGGAACTTACTTTTCTCATTTGGGAACCGTTGATATAACATCTACTCTCATTGGTGTCTTGTCTATTGTAATTGTTTTTTTTTCCCCTCATATGTCCAAAAAGATCCCAGGCTCTATGATTGCCATCGTGCTTATGACCGTAGCTGCTTACTTTGTACAAAAATATACAAGCATAGATATCCCCACCATTGGTGACAACTATACATTCAAGCCCCAATTACCCACTCCTTCCCTATTTAGTATCTCGTGGCAAGAAATTCAATCACTGATGCCGGCAGCCTTCACGATAGCGATGCTCGGGGCCATAGAATCTCTCCTCTCGGCATCTGTTGCTGACGGAGTAATAGGCACCAAACACGATTCCAATACAGAGTTGATTGCCCAGGGAGTAGCCAATGTTGTGGTTCCTTTCTTTGGAGGAATCCCCGTAACGGGAGCCATCGCCCGGACAATGACCAACATTAACAATGGAGGTCGCTCTCCCATTGCTGGAATCGTGCACGCCGCTGTTTTGCTACTTATTTTACTTTTTCTAGGTAGTCTGACGGCATTCATACCAATGGCCTGCCTAGCCGGTATCCTTGTTGTGGTTTCGTACAATATGAGCGAATGGAAATCTTTCAGAGCAATCCTAAGAGGCCCACGAGAAGACATATTGGTCCTTCTCATCACCTTTTTTCTCACAGTCATATTAGACTTGACCATAGCCATAGGCATAGGTATGATTGTGGCGCTGTTGCTTTTTATGCAACGAGTGTATAAGAGCACCGAAGTAACACAGCAAGATCACCGCTCCATATCTGTAGATAACGAGGTCTTTACTCCCCAATCAGAGGATGAGTTACACCTTCCTGACGGTGTGGAAGTATTTGAAATTCAAGGTCCATTTTTCTTTGGCATAGCCAATCGTTTTGACGAGGTAACCAAGCTTGTCTCTCAAAAACCACAAGTGCGCATATTGCGTATGCGTCGGGTTCCTTTCATAGATGCAACGGGAGCGCACAACCTTCGGATTATGATCGATCAATGCCATCGTGCAGGCATCAAACTCATACTATCGGGTATAAACGATCAGGTGCGAAATACTCTGCAAAGGACAGGATTAGCACAAAAAATAGGAGAAGAAAATATCTGTAAACATATTGCCATCGCCGTAGAGCGTGCTATAGAACTTATCAATTAACTTCCCCCTAATTTATTTCCACATAGGAAAGAAAGACTTTTTTCTGCCGACTTTGAGTGGAGCCAATAAAAAAGCAAGGCACTAAATGCCTTGCTTTTTTATTGTGGTTCTTGGAAAGAGAGGTCTCATTTTTTCTCTTTCGTTGAAGGGATTTTATCTGAAAACAGAGGAAGAATTAACATTCTCCTCTCACCTATTCTCTATTTATTTCAAATAAGTGACTGCATCACAGTTATGTGTGTAAGGACATTTTGCCCAAAGTAGAGAGCAAGGGATCGCAAAGCCTCTCCGGCATCCTGCTCCAAATGCCCCATCAATAGTTCGTAGCTATCATATTTGTAACTCAAAGCCAAAGTTACTTCGTGCCCACCCTCTCCTGCATCCAAAGGCAAAACATATGCTAATTCTTTGTCGTGCACTATTTGGCTTTTTTCAAATGCTGGACAAAAGGTTGTCTGTAAATAATTGGTTACATTCTCTTGCATACCCCTCTCCATAAAGAGAGAAACATTCAGTTTATACATAAAATTTTAGTTGAATTGGTCTGTGGAAGCATCCCCCTGCATCAGGTGTACACTACCGTTCAAATTATATTCTTTTCCATCGGCACCGAAAGCAGAGATCACATAGTAATAAACCCCCGGGTTAGCCCTTTTGCCTCTAATGAGTCCATCCCAACCCTCTTCTGGATTTTGCCAACTATAAATCAAGTTTCCCCACTCATCGAAAACAGAAGCCATAAATCGAACAATGGAACGATGTACAACCCGAAAAACATCATTCACCCCAGGACTTCCAAAAGGACTAAATGCATTGGGAACCAACAATTGTGAAGTACTAATAGAAAAACTCCGCTTCTCTGCTTCTTGGGCACAAGTTGCCTGACGGTTAGATACTGTTGGAACAATCGTGTAGGTCCCCGCTTCCGTAAAAGTATATTCCGTCTCCATTCCATTGTATTGCAGAACAAGAGGAGCATCGGGAGCATTCGTTGCCGCTTTTACTATCCGCCAACCAAACAGAGATGCAGAAGGAACATTAGCTATAATTCTCATTCTAACAGATGCCGGTGCCGACAGTTCATCCGAGAGAGAAGTCTCTTTTCCCAAATCTTTTTTTTGTCCGGAAGATTGCACTGTATATACGGAATGAGCTTCCAATCGATGAGTTTGTACAACAGGTGATGGCACAGAAGTTACAGAAAGCCCCAATTCCTGAGAAAAGCGATCTCCCAAAACCCTGTAATCGGTATCAGTCAATGAGGCCTCCAACGTATTTGTTTCCTGCAAGTCGTCTATGGTGTAGTTTCGATCGATTATTTCGAACAATTCCTCCGCCTCCTTATAGACGAGGTCTTTATAGGTTACAGTCAATTTACGCGAAAGTTGCTCCTCTTTTCCTTGAGGGGTTATATATACAAATGATTTAATTGTCGGAGAAAAGGAAAGATCTAACCACCGACAAACATCCTTGACAGAGATCTCTGCTTGCACAGAAATGCCATCCAGAGAATAATCCGGATAATAAAACAAACGATGATACTCCGCTGTTCCTTGAGCAGGACTCAAAAAATAGACTCTATCGAACTGTGCCTCCGATACTGTCACCAAACCAGAATCATAGGTTGCCTCTAAAACCGGTGCTGCATCTTCTATCCCTGTTTGGTAGCTATAAAGCTTTTGAGAGGGCTCTGTTATTGGAAGGGAAAAACCGATAGTTCCCTTAGAAACAGATGGCTGCACAACATATAAGTAGAGTTTTTGCCCCGGAGCTTTGATGGGTGCAGTTGCCTTACCTCCAACCACAGAAAGCTGAGATACGGCAACGAAAAAGTTACAACTGAGAAGAATCAAAAAAAGATTTATTCTGTTCATCAAAACATTGCGAAGCATAGATCTTAAAAAACTTACAAATTCGTATTACGACCCAAAAATAGCTTTTATTAGTATCTTTGCCAAGAACAGATCAATAATCTGTTCAAAAAGAAATCTTTAACAAAAAAACCAAGAGAAAAGCTACATTATATATGCTGAAAAAGAAATTTTGCTGTATTATGCTCCTCCTGTTCATTGCCGAATGTGGAGTAAGAGAATCTTCTTGGAGTGCATTTGCTCAAAAAAGCACCCGATTTGAACACAAAGTGGAACAAGGCGAAACAGTCTACAGTATAGCTCGAAAATATGGAGTTACAACTTCCGATATATACAAACTAAATCCGGGTAGCCAGCAAACCATCAAGGCAGGACAAATTCTAATAATCCTCCATACCCCCAAAAAAGAAAGCTCTAAAGTAACGCCCCAGACACATACGATACAAAAGGGAGAAACCCTCTATGGAGTTGCTCACAAATACAAGGTTCAAGAACAAGACTTGCAAAAGAGCAATCCCGGACTATCTGCAGAAACATTTTCCGTAGGGAAAACTATTGTAATCCCATCTTCCCAATCTGTACCCTCCAATACACAGAAAAAGGCAAGAAAAGAAGAAGGTATACAGGTAGCTCTTATTCTGCCAGTAGGGAATAATGGACCCGCCCGCTATGTAGAGTTTTACGAGGGTCTTTTACTCTCCATTTTAGATCTTAAAAAAGAGGGAATCTCTGTCAATTTAGATGTTCTCGCAGCAACAACATCAGCGGAGGTAAAAGAACTGATACATTCTAGTAAACTCAAAAACAAACAAATTGTCATTGGAGGAGAAACAGAAGAGTCTGTAGATGCATTGGCCTCATATGCAGCCTTGAGCGGACAAGTATATGTGTCTCCATTTATTTGGCAAGCAGGAAAAGCTTATGAATACGAGAACTTCTATCAGATAAATCCCCCAAAACAAATTTTGGTGGATTTTGTGGCAGATGCCTTTTGTCGAGAATACGAACGTTATGAGGTTCTCTTTGTAGATATGCCCTCTCCCAATCACAAGGCCATACAGGCTGCCATCGAAGACAAATGCAAAGAACAAGGAATTGTAATCCACCATCGTTCTATGAGTGACCTGTCGGTGCAAAATTGGCCCAAGAGCGGAACACGCCCCTTTATCTTAGTTCCCAATAGCAGCAATACAAATGAATTGAAAAAGCTTTGTGAATATTTGGAGCAAAGAGGTGGAAATCTTTCCTCGGGAGTTCGATTGTTTGGTTTTCCTGAGTGGCAGTCTGTTTCCGATGAATTCACTCGCCAACTTGAAGCATATAAAACCACTATTTACACAACCTTTTTCTTTGACAATGATGCTCCGGAAAACAAACGATTCGACAAGAATTATCGCTTGTGGTATGGGCATTCTATATCGGACACTTACCCGAAGTATAGCGTTTTAGGATATGATGTTGCTCAATTCTTTCTCAAATCAGTTGCTCTTTATGGCAAAGATTTGACCAGATCCCTTTATCTGATTCCGACAGATGGTCTGCAAAGTAATTTCATCTTTAAGAATATGGGCAAAAATAAAAGTCGTAGCAACGTTAGTCTCTTCTTTGTCACCTTTGAATCAGGAGGGCGAGCAACTCGTAAAAGTGTCTCTTGGTAAAACATTCTTACCAAAAATGACCTAGTACCCTCGGTTTTGTACCTACTCACCTTATGTGTCAGCACCGTCTCTTTTCCTTACTCCTTAAATACAGTTTGGGAATCCTCTTGTTATTCCAAACGATTGTTCCCCTTTATGGCCAAAAAGATCTCCTTAAGCCCGATACTTTTTGGATGGGAGCAAGTGGCGGAATTAGTGGATCCTTGGTTTCTTTTTCACCAAGTGTTGATCAATCTATCTATCTCGGATACTATGCAGGGATAGAGGCACTGCATAATAATCAAAATTATACTGCTTTAAGAATGCAATTGGGCGTGGCACACAGGGGATGGAAAGAGGCATACACAGCAGATAGTAACAAGAAGTTTTCTATGGCATTGAACTATGTAGAAGCTACTTTTCTTTCTCATTTATACTACCCAATACAAAGTATATTCGTTGGGGTTGATTTAGGACCTTCTGTGGGGTATTTGTTTAATTATCAGCAAAGAAAGGAGGGAGCTTCATTTAGTGAACAAGAACAGCACAGGTACGCTGCTCCTATCAACGGTCGATTTTCTTGGGGTATAAAAGGGGGACCCGTAATTTATCTGCAAAAGGGGAAAAATACCGTTATGCTATCAGCGCACGCCTATTATGGACTGCACAACATATACCCGACTAAAGTTTCAGATGTGTACAGTCAGGCTTCTGAAGTGGCATTAACCATTACTGGAAGCTATTTCTTTAGGCTCAAATAAACGAAACAAGTCAACCTTCTCATTCGAAATTAAATGTAAGAAGAATCATTCGAGACTGCATCCTACTGATTAGCTGAGAATAAAATCTCCTATTATCATCGGCAAACTCCGGTCTGTTCTGTTTAAGCACATTTGCAAATCCATAACTCAACCTTAATTCTGGAGAGAGTTTGAAGTAAGGTAAATAAATATCACAACCCACTCCAACCGCAAGGCCTGCGTCCATTGGTCGAAAGAACAGCAAAGAATTCAAAGATTGTCCAATCTGAAAAGAAGCATAAGGACCAGCAATTACGTAAGGTCGGGTGTTATTAAATCGGACAGAGCTATACTTAATTAGAAAAGGAAGTTCCACCAAATTGCGCCGAATAGAATAAGTTTCCAATCGAGAATTTGAAACATCCGAAAAAGCGACCTTATTTTCTCCGAAGTGTAGTGTTGGAGTCACTCTAAAATTCCAATTAAGTATCGGCGAATAATCCATCAATACCCCCACCGAAAAGCCCGGCAAATAGGATGGAACAGAGGCATACATAAGAGAAACCCCTTCAGGAGCATCGGGAAAAAGATGCCCCGTATTGTCAATTACAAGGTCTTGCGTATGCAACCCTACGTGAAAGCCCCAATGAAAGAACTTATAGTCGGCATATGGCCTGTTCTGCACACGCTCTGTCTGCGCCAAGACCATATGAAAAAAGCCCAAGAGGAGAATAAACAAGTTCAGCAACAAACGGGTTCTATGCAAAAAAAACTTCAACAGAAAGCTAATCAATGAGCTCATCATAATTTGCGCGAGATATATTTTCTTCTCAAATAACGTACAACGTGGCAAAGATATTGTATTTTTGCGGGCGAGTATGAATAATTCCCTACGATCGTGGAAATAGTAAATTTAACAGAACACCCCTCTCTTCTCTCTACCTACATAGCAGAGATGAGAGACGTTGAGATTCAAAAGGACCCAATGCGTTTTCGTCGCAATATAGAGCGTATTGGAGAGGTTATGGCATACGAGATAAGTCGAAAAATGCTTTTTCAAAAAAAGGATGTTACAACCCCTTTGGGAGTAGCCTCCTGTGACTCGTTGGTGGCGCAACCGATTATAGCCACCATCCTACGCGCCGGGCTACCTTTGCACCAAGGATTTCTCAACTACTTTGATCGTGCCCTCAATGCGTTTGTTTCGGCATATAGGAAGATAACCACTGGCAACCAATTCGATGTTCACGTTGAGTATATCGCAACCCCCGTTATAGATGGGGAGGTTCTCCTGTTGGTAGACCCGATGTTGGCGACAGGAAGTTCTATGGAGCTTTCTTATCAAGCCTTGCGCAAACACGGAGGGAAACCCTCAGAGGTGCATTTGGCTGCAATTATAGCTAGTCAGCAAGCCGTAGACTATATCACTCGTGTTATACCCAATGATGTTCCTTGCACTCTTTGGGTTGGAGCTATTGACCCAACTCTTAATGACCATGCCTACATAATACCGGGGCTTGGTGATGCCGGAGATCTTGCATACGGTGGCAAAAAACAGTGAAAAGAAAACATCTCGTTCCATTGAGCTATTAGCTCCGGCACGTGATTTGAATACAGCTCTTGTCGCTCTCAGCGCAGGAGCCGATGCTGTGTATGTAGGAGCTCCCCAATTTGGGGCACGGAACAATGCCGCTGTACCTCTAGCTGATATAGAAACATTGTGTGGTGTTGCCCATAGACAAGCTGCTCGAGTTTTTGTCGCTCTTAATACGGTTCTGTTCGATAACGAATTACCAATAGCCCAAAGTCTCATTCATTCTTTGTATAATGTTGGAGTAGACGCTCTCATTATACAAGACATGGGCTTACTTCAATTAGAGTTACCTCCTATTCCTCTACACGCCAGTACCCAATGTCACAACGCCTCAATTGAACAGATTCGACTTTTACAAGCATTGGGGTTTGAACAAATTGTGTTACCCCGAGAAATGAGCTTGGAAGACACGAAAAGGATAAAACAACTTTGTCCCAACATCCGGTACGAATCGTTTGTTCACGGAGCTCTATGTGTCTCTTACAGCGGTCGGTGTTATATTTCGCAAGCATTACAACAGAGAAGTGCCAATAGGGGGGCTTGTGCCCAATATTGTCGTATGAGCTATGACCTTGTAGATGCTTATGGAGAAAAAATTTGCACTAGTCAATATTTGCTATCTCTAAAAGATCTCAATCGAACACCCATCTTACAACAAATGATTGAGGTTGGAATTGATTCTTTTAAGATAGAAGGGCGGTTAAAAAACGCAACCTATGTTCGCAATACTGTGGCACACTACAGAAAGCAGTTGGATGCAATCTTATCATCGCATTCAAATTTAGGGCATAGAAGTTCTTTAGGCTACTGTAAACTCAATTTTGACCCGAATGTGACAAAAAGTTTTCATCGAGGGTTTACAACTTACAACCGATCCATAGGTACCCCTACCGAACGAGATATAATAAATCCCAACACCTCAAAAAGTATAGGCGAAAATATTGGCATATTAGAGAAGGCACAAAGTAATACCGTTTCGATCAAGTACTCTCGGCAAGAACATCCAGAAAAGTGGCACAATGGAGATGGATTGTTTTTTATAGCTCCGGATGGTGATACTGAGGGAGCATTGGTTAATGGAATTAGAGGGAACACAGTGGTCTTGTCCAAAGAGATTACTCTACCCAAAGGGACCACCGTATATCGTAATTTGGATATTGACTTCGAACGACAACTCAACCATCCAACAGCTTCGGTTAATCTTATTCCGGTAATCCTAAAGTTATTTTATCAGGATGAGACTTTATCGCTATCCATACAAGGAGTGGAGTTTCCTTTGATGGCCATCGTTTCCACGGCCCTCCCCTTTCAGTCAGCACAAAAAGATGCTCGAAAAACTCTTACAGAAACTCTCAATAAATTAGGAGGAAGTGGATTGATAGCACAAGACATACAAATTGAGGATTTCGAATGTTTTGTGCCTCTCTCCATCGTTGCATCCCTAAAACGTGATGCTGTAAAAAGGTTCTTGGACAAAATAGAAGAAACCTCTTTACAACGAAGAGACGATTTGGGCAAAAAACTATCAGGAAAAAGAGCACAAGTATTAAAAAAGCAATCTACCCTAAAAACGTTAGGGAGACATTTGCCCAAGAGACTACCCTATACATACAATGTAACCAACGAGGAGGCTAAACGATTTTACCAGAATCTTGGGGTTGAACAAATAGACAACGGATTAGAATGTTTCTCTCAAAAGGGCGACTCTATAGGGCTTCCTCTTATGTACACTCATCACTGCCTTCTGAACTATTTAGGATATTGTACGCGGACCAAGCGAAAACCTCCATTCCTTCTTCCGCTATTCTTACACCGAGGAAAACAAAAATTACAACTTCGGTTCAATTGCCACCATTGTCGAATGGAAGTATACCAATTTTCTGAAACAAAAGACAGGAATACGAAAGATTTTTAGAAAGTGTCCCTTTGGGGGTTAGGTATATGGAACAAGACGACTTTCTCAGTTCCCTTCAGGTGGTTCTTGGCACATTTTTTTGTGCCTACAAAATGACGAAATAGAGATTTTTTATCAATACAAACATTATGGGCAAATTCACCGAAGAGATTAACAAACGACGCACCTTTGCCATTATATCACACCCTGATGCAGGGAAGACCACCTTGACAGAAAAACTCCTCCTCTATGGAGGTGCTATTCACGTGGCAGGAGCCGTTAAAAGCAACAAAATAAAGAAAACGGCAACTAGTGACTGGATGGAAATAGAGCGTCAACGTGGTATATCGGTAGCAACTTCGGTAATGGGTTTCAACTACAAAGATTACAAGATTAACATATTAGATACCCCAGGACACGAAGATTTTGCTGAAGATACTTTTAGAACCCTCACAGCTGTAGACAGTGTAATCATTGTGATAGACAACTCTAAAGGAGTGGAAAAACAAACTCGCCGCCTTATGGAAGTTTGTCGAATGAGACATACCCCAGTAATTGTCTTCATAAACAAATTGGATAGAGAGGGGCGAGATCCTTTCGATGTAATAGATGAAGTAGAAAGCGAACTAGATATTTCCGTGTGTCCTATGGCTTGGCCTATCGGAATGGGAGATTCATTTGCTGGAGTATACAATCTTTTTGAAAAGAAGCTCAACTTATTCAAGGCAGATAAACAAAGAGTGGCACACGATATCGTTGCTATAGAGAATTTAGAAGATCCCCTACTTGAAAAACATATTGGAACTTCTGCAAAAAATAAGTTGGCAGAAGATCTTGAGCTCGTTTCCGGGGTTTACCCCACCTTTTCCCAAGAGGCTTACCTACAAGGAAAGCAGGCTCCTGTCTTTTTCGGGTCGGCCTTGAATACGTTTGGTGTACAGGAGTTGCTGGATTGTTTTGTACGCATAGCCCCGTCACCACGCCCAATACAAGCCGAAGAGAGAGAAGTTTTTCCGGATGAAGAACCATTCTCCGGGTTTGTATTTAAGATTCACGCCAATATGGATCCCAACCATCGCAGTTGTATCGCTTTTGTGAAGATTTGTTCGGGTAAATTTGAGAGAAACACCTACTACAAACATATCCGCTTGGACAAGCAACTTCGATTTTCTGCACCCACTGCTTTTATGGCTCAGAAAAAAGAAATCGTTGATGATGCTTATGCCGGAGATATTATAGGTCTTCCCGATACTGGAAATTTTGTCATCGGAGACACCTTGACCGGAGGAGAGTTACTGCACTTCAGAGGATTACCCTCTTTCTCTCCGGAGTTATTTAAGTACATAGAAAATGCCGATCCTATGAAACAAAAGCAACTCATCAAAGGGATTGAACAACTAATGGGTGAAGGCGTGGCACAGATGTTCGTTAATCAGTTCAATGGGCGTAGAATCATAGGCACTGTAGGACAATTGCAATTCGAAGTCATTCAGTACCGGCTTCTGCACGAATACGGAGCAGAATGTCGTTGGGAGCCGATTCATTTGCACAAAGCCTGCTGGTTAGAGTGCAATGACAAAAATGTATTGGATAACTTCAAAAAACGAAAAGCCCAATATATGGCAATAGATACTCGAGGTAGAGATGTCTATTTGGCGGATAGTGGCTATGTTCTTGCTATGGCACAACAAGATTTTCCGGAGATAACATTTCATTTTACCAGTGAGTTTTGATAAAGTTCTGCAACATTTACATTGCATCAAGAGAGGATTTATCTGTTTTTTAGCAATGGCCCCTTCTTTTTTGTTGTTATGCCAAAGGCTTATTTGTATATTTGCGAACGTTTAACAACATTTTTAGATATTACAATATGATTATTGGTGTTCCCAAAGAAATTATGCACGGAGAGGCTCGTGTGGCTGCTAGCCCCGAGGCCGTTGCCAAATATGTAGCAGACGGATTTACCGTATTGTTTGAAAAAGGAGCAGGGGAAGGGGCCTCTTACCACGATCCTGACTACGCTGCAGCAGGAGCGCAGTTGATTGAGTCTCCTCAAGAGATCTATGACCGCGCAGACATCATCATTAAGGTGAAAGAACCTCTATTTAATGAGGCTTTCGGAAAGCACGAAATAGAAATGATGCACGCTGGTCAATACCTTATAACCTTTATTCATCCAGCTTCACCTGTCAATCACGATATGGTTCGCAAAATGGCAGCCCAAGGGGTTATTGGACTAACCTTGGATGGTATTCCTCGTATTTCACGTGCCCAAAATTTGGATGCTCTTACTAGTATGAGTACTTGTGCAGGGTATAAGGGTATATTGATGGCCGCCAATGACTTGGCCTCTTTTATGCCACAAATGTTTACGGCCGTAGGTACCATTAAACCTGCCAAAGCTCTTATTGTGGGTGTTGGTGTTGCCGGACTGCAAGCATTGGCCACAGCCAAGCGCTTGGGTTGTGTCACCTATGCAGCAGATATCCGTCCAGCTGCAACCGAACAAGCAACTAGTTTGGGAGCTAAAGCCATTGACTTGGGAATACCAGCAGACAAAGCAATTGCTCCGGGAGGCTATGCACTTCCTCTCAGTGAGGATTTACTCGAAAAAGAACGTGCTGTTTTGGCAGAACACATCAAAGATATGGATGTTGTTTTCTTGAGTGCTTTGGTGCCTGGTAAGATTGCACCTGTTATTGTTACAGAAGAAATGGTAAAAAGTATGCGCCCCGGATCTGTAATCGTAGACATTTCTATCGATCAAGGCGGAAACTGTGCAATTACCCCGGCAGGAAAGCGTGAAGTAAAACACGGAGTGACTTTGGAGGGAATCAAAAACATTCCAGGAATGTTACCCCAAAGCTCTACTTGGATGTTCTCACAGAATATGTACAATTTGGTAAAATACCTTGTAAAGGACGAGAAAATAGACCTTGACACCAATGATGAGGTTATCTCTTCCATCATCGTAACGAGGGATAACAAGATTGTCCACGGAGGCACATTGGAAGCAATGGGATTGGCATAACTAATCCTTACTCTTTAGAGATTTTCCTCTTAATTAAATATATTCCCTCACCGCCCCGCCTACCTCCTTCCGCTTTATGTGCCAAGGTGAAGCGCGGAGACGGTGAGGGGTTTACTTTGAATATAAACTGTAACGATGAAAAGATTGCCGGTCATTGCATTTACGAACCATTACATCTTTATTTTTTCTTTCTAAAAATGAGTCCTTTTATTCTTATTGCTGTTTTTATTGTAGCAACCCTTTTGGGGTATGTGGTCATTAGAAATGTACCTAGTTTGCTACACACCCCTCTTATGAGTGGGATGAACGCTCTTAGTGGAGTAACTATTATCGGAGCCTTGTCTGCTACCGGAGCTGCTCTAATAAGTGGAGATAGTTTATTGCGTACCCTATTCGGAATGCTAGCTATTATACTGGCAACTATCAATGTTATTGGTGGTTTTGGCGTTACACATAGGATGCTTCGTATGTTTAGTAAAAAGAAGGAAGGAGGTAAAAAATGAACTTACTTGCTTGTCCTTTCTCTTGCTTGGACAGTTGTTTCGAGAGCGGTCTGAATAACAGCGTCTACCTTATAATCTGTGGAGTGCTTTCTTTGCTTGTATTGGCTGGTATTGCTATGATGAGCAAAGTGAAAACGGCAACTCAAGGCAATACTCTCTCTGCCTTGGCTATTCTCTTGGGAATCATAATTACTCTCCTTAAAGAAAATATTGTTTCCCTAGGATCTATTTATATTGCCTTGGCTATTGGATCTATTGTAGGAGCTCTATTGGCTAAAAGAGTAAAAATGATTCAAATGCCCCAACTGGTAGCATTACTCAATGGGATAGGAGGTGGAGCTTCTGCTTTAGTAGGACTACTATCTTTACACACAGGGGATTCTTTTTCCGTATTTACCGGTTTTCTAGCTGTTTTCATAGGTATAGTAACTCTTGTTGGAAGCTTAGTCGCTGCCGGTAAACTTCACCGAGTGTTACCCCAAAAACCGCAAATTTGGAATTTCCATAGCCTTATAACCGTTTTGAGTATTGTTTTGACTTTAGTCTTTTGTGTAGTGGGCACTCTATACAAAGATCTAAACACTGCTGTTTGGATTATGGCAATAGGAACGGTTATTCTTTCCTCCATATTTGGTTTATATTTCTCCATAAGAGTCGGAGGAGCCGATATGCCCATCACTATTAGTCTCCTAAACAGTTTGAGTGGGGTAGCTGGAGCCATTGCAGGGATGGCTATTTCCGATCTGCTTTTAGTTTCTGTTGGAGCCATCGTAGGGGCTTCCGGATTACTATTAACACAAATAATGTGCCGTGCTATGAATAGAAATCTCTCATCTATTCTTTTTGCTCGAGGCAATAAACCCAGTCTGACAGCAAAAACGACACAACAAAAGCAAGAAGTTGCATCTCACACAGCAAAAACTCACGCCAAAGTCGAAACACCCATACAAGAAGCCGCCAATGTTCTATCTGCAGCCAAAGAGGTGATTATCGTTCCGGGATATGGAATGGCTCTTGCACAGGCTCAACACTTGGTAAAACACTTGGCTGACAAACTACAAGAAAATGGCGCACGAGTTCGCTATGCCATACACCCCGTAGCTGGACGTATGCCGGGACATATGAATGTACTCTTAGCCGAAGCAAACGTAGACTACGATGTCTTGTTCGAAATGGATCAAATAAACGATGATTTCG
>JAEWWU010000020.1 GCA_023396255.1 Bacteroidota bacterium | reverse complement strand
CGTATAGCTCAAGCCATTTTTGGCGCATTCGTATTTTCCGTATATCTTCTTTCATGCTACGAAGATATGGATTAAGATTTGCCTACGAAAAGAAAAAGTGTAGCGGATCTATTGATACTTTACACATGTAGAAAACAAATTCACCCTTTCCAAGAAGAAAATCACGTAAGAACGCTCACTTTCTCATGCAAAAGAGTATCTTTGTCGCAGATAAAGTGAGCGTTCTTTGTTAGTACAAACACGAGCAACAAAAAGCACCTCGCTCATTTCCAAATCGTTACCTGTCTGCCACTCTTTCATTGGTAACACCTTATTCTTCAACAAGATAGTTCTATCTCAAACTTTCTGCTTAGGATGGTTATCCGGATTTTGAGGAAGTTGTGGAGTGATTTTTTTCTATTCTTTCGGGAACTTTGGCTTCAGAATTTCTGCCTCTTGAGGTGTTAATGATTGTTTCTTGCGTCTGCTCTTTGGGTTTGTTAGGAAACAATGAATTTGTTTTTTACTGCGGGTCTTGAAACATTTGCTCGAATTGATGTTTTTCTGTTGGAAGAGACACCGTATTTGTTTGGCTGTGTGGCGATTTATCCTATTTTCCCTCTTCTTGTTTGAGGATAAATGCACTTAGGCAAAAAAGGAGATGTTTACCAAAGAGGCGAATTGAGATGGATGTGGAAGATTGCGGGAGGCTATTGCGAAATCGAAGAAGAAAGGCTAATCCCACTTTTTGTTACCTTTGTAAGATAATATAGAATGCTATGGAACCTCACCAAAGTTTGGTTATAATACCAACGTACAACGAACGGGAAAATGTTGCCGCAATGATTGAGGCTGTATTACTTCTTCCGGAGCAGTTCGATGTGCTGATTGTAGATGATGCTTCTCCGGATGGAACGGCGGAAATTGTACGGCAAGAGCAGCCGAATTGGTCCGAAAATCGACTGAATTTGCTTTTGCGTTCGGGGAAGCAAGGCTTGGGAACCGCTTATATTGCCGGTTTTAAGTGGGCTTTGGAGCATCGCTACAATTATATTTTTGAAATGGACTGCGACTTCAGTCATCCCGTAGAGGCTTTGCCTCGATTGCTCAAGGCGGTGCAAGAAGATGGATATGACGTATCCATAGGTTCTCGCTATGTGCGTGGAGGGCGCGTGAAGGATTGGCCTCTGGGACGCATTTTGATGAGCTATTTTGCCTCCGTGTATGTTCGTTTGGTGACGTGGTTGCCGGTGGCGGATACGACTGCCGGATTTGTTTGCTGGACCCGTCGGGTGCTGGAGAATATTATTTTGGATGATGTACATTTCAAGGGGTACGGCTTTCAAATAGAAATGAAATACACGGCGTTTTGTTTGGGGTATAGGTTCAAAGAAGTGCCTATTACTTTCGTTAATAGACAATTGGGTTCGAGTAAGATGAGTAGTTCTATTTTTGGGGAGGCATTTAAGGGAGTTTTGCAACTTCGCTTTTGGCATACGTTTAGGAGGTTTCCGCAAAGAAATAGGCAGGCAAAATGAAAAGGACAATCTTACTGGGACCGACATTGGTCAATGAGGGGGCAATGGTTCCGGGGACTGTTGTTCTGGAGGGTGAGTATATTGCTGCCGTTTTGCCCGGAGTTTGTTGTGCATTGGACCCTTTGTTAGATTTGCGTGCTGATGATGAGGTGATTGACTGTGCCAACTTATGGCTTCTGCCGGGGATTATAGACGATCAGGTACACTTCAGAGAACCCGGCCTAACTCATAAAGCTACCATCGAGAGTGAAACACGAGCCGCGGTTGCCGGAGGGGTAACCTCTTTTATGGATATGCCCAATACAAACCCTCCCACAACTGATTTAGAACAGTTGATGTGGAAACGAGAAAGAGCCTCGCAGACAGCTTGGTGCAACTACTCTTTTTTTGTTGGAGGAACCAATGAGAATATGGATCAGGTGTGTGACATTGATCCGACCCTCACTCCTGGTATCAAACTTTTTTTGGGCTCTTCGACTGGTAATATGTTGGTGGATCGAGAAGAGGCTTTGGATGCTTTTTTTGCCCATAGCCCTTTGTTGATAGCTACACATTGTGAGAGCGAGGATATCATTAAACGAAACAAAGAGTACTACAAAGGGTTACTTCCAAGTGAGCAGCTCGATGTCCACTATCATTCGCTAATTCGTTCGCACGAGGCTTGTTTCTTGTCTTCTCAGAGTGCCGTTCGTCGTGCCGAGAAGTATGGAACCCGTTTGCATATCCTTCACCTTTCTACAGCTCAGGAAACGGAACTTTTTGAGAAAGATAAACCCCTTCCCGAGAAGCGAATTACCGGAGAGGTGTGTGTGCACCATTTGTGGTTTAATGATGAGGACTACGATTGGTTGGGTAATAGGATCAAGTGGAACCCTTCCATCAAAAAAGAGGCAGACCGCAAAGCCTTGCAGCGGGCTTTGGTAGAGGGGAGAATTGATGTGGTAGCAACGGATCACGCTCCTCACCTCTTGTCCGAAAAGGAGGGAAATTGCCTCAGAGCGGCCTCCGGAGGACCTCTTTTGCAGTATAGTTTGCTTGCAATGCTTACTTTGGCTATGCACGAAAATTTGGGCGATGCTTCTTGGGTAGTGCAGAAAATGGCACATAATCCGGCTATTCTTTTTGGGGTGTATAAGCGAGGCTTTGTCAGAACGGGGTATTATGCCGATTTAGTACTGGTTGATCCCAAGAAGCCACAGCGGGCTTTAGATGCCTCGGTTTTGAGCCTTTGTGGCTGGACGCCTTTCGATGGTGTGGAGTTTGCTTGCTCAATTCATTCTACGTGGGTGAACGGAGCTTTGGTATACAAAGAGGGAGTTTTGTTGGAGCGTCCGGCAGTACATCCCATAATCTTTAATAAGAGATAAAACTATGAATCAAACAACATCAGATAAACGCTACAGGATAGCCTCTTCCGTTATAATTGTTTTGTTGCTCGTCGTTGTTGCAGCAATGTTGCTTGCCCCTATTTGGTTTAGTGGACTTCGATTGTATGTGATTTTGGGAGGTGGTGTGTTGCTTGCCTTGAATTTGCTCTTCAATCTTTATTTCTTTAGGAGAAATAGAGTAAAGGTTGATAGAAAAAGGAGAATACGATAACTTTGCGCCCTTGTAAAGTGTGTTCACCGAACACACCTGATTGGGTGTTGGATGAGAATACAATAACTTTGTGTCTCCGTTTGTGTGTTTACAGAACACACCTATTTAAGTATTGGAAATGATCGATAGAATACAAACCATCCGTAGAGAAGTGGAGAAATTGACCGCCGAAAGCAGTCAAGAGGTGGAACAATTGAGAATTAAGTACATCAGTAAAAATGGGCTTCTCTCCAAGTTGTTCGAAGAGTTTAAGCAGGCTTCTCCCGAGGAAAAGCGCAGTTTGGGTGCTCCTCTCAATCAACTCAAAGCATTGGCGGTAGAGCGTATCAACGCCTTACGTGACCAATTGACCCAAAAACAAGAAGCCGTAAAAGAAGACCTTACACGCCCGGGTTTTCCGTATCCTATGGGGTCTCGGCATCCGCTAACAGCAGTAAAAGAGGAGATCTGTTCCATATTTTCTCGTCTGGGATTTAGTATTGCCGAAGGGCCGGAAATAGAGGACGACAGGCACGTGTTTGAAGAGTTGAACTTTGCTCCAGACCATCCGGCCCGGGATATGCAAGACACTTTCTTTGTATCTCACAGAGACAATTTGCTTCTCCGTACCCACACATCTTCTGTTCAAATTCGAGTGATGCACGAGCAAAAACCTCCTATTAGGGTGCTTTGTCCGGGACGGGTGTATCGAAACGAAGCTATTAGTGCACGTGCCCACTGCTTTTTTCATCAAATAGAGGGGCTGTATGTTGATAAAGAGGTTTCCTTTGCCGATTTGAGAGAGGTGCTGTTCTTCTTTGCAAGGGAACTTTTCGGTCCGGAAACAAAAATTCGACTGCGCCCATCTTATTTTCCTTTTACCGAGCCATCTGCCGAGATGGACATCTCTTGTAATTTGTGCGGAGGCAAAGGTTGTAGCTTCTGTAAATATACCGGGTGGGTAGAGATCTTGGGTTGTGGTATGGTGGATCCGAATGTATTGCAAAACTGCGGAATAGATCCGGAGGTATATTCCGGGTACGCTTTTGGTTTGGGCGTTGAGCGTATTACCAACCTAAAATATAGGGTAAAAGACCTGCGTTACTTCTCCGAAAACGATGTGCGTTTCTTGGAACAGTTTACTGCGCTGAAGTAACTTTCTCGTAACCCATTCTTTGTCTTATGACTATAAGAGAAAGATACAAGCAGGTGCTTGCTCTCTTGGCCCAAGAGCGTCCGTTTGTGCAAACCGAGTTGCTTTATAAGGATGCTTTTAGTTTGCTGGTGGCGGTTATGCTTTCGGCTCAGTGTACAGATAAGCGGGTGAATATGGTTACCCCAAATCTACTAAAGGCATTCCCCGATGCCAAGGCGATGGCTCAAGCCTCGGTGGAAGAGATCTTATCTTATATTTCTTCGGTTTCTTATCCGAATAGTAAAGCCAATCATTTGCAACAGATGGCGCGTTTGTTAGTAGATCGCTTTTCCGGAGAGGTGCCCTCCTCCCGAGAAGAGTTGATGCTTTTGCCCGGGGTGGGGCGAAAAACAGCCAATGTGATGCTTGCCGTCTTTTTTAATCAACCTGCTATGCCGGTAGATACACACGTTTTTAGGGTATCGGAGCGAATAGGACTTACTCGTGGGGCTAGTACGGTGGAGGAAACGGAGCGTACCTTGGTGAAACATATTCCCTTGGAAGAGTTGGCGGATGTGCACCATAGACTAATTCTTCACGGTCGCTATGTTTGTCTGGCTCGAAAACCTAAATGTTCGGAGTGTGTCCTTTCTTCGTGTTGCCGTTATTATGCTCTTGCCAATAAAGGAGTCTCCAACTTGGAAAGAAAACAACAGAGTGAAGAAAATTTGGTAAATAGAAAAAAATGATTACCTTTGCAGAGCATTTGAGTTAGAACCTCGGATGTGATTGGATCGCGGAGTGGAGCAGTGGTAGCTCGTTGGGCTCATAACCCAAAGGTCGTAAGTTCGAATCTTGCCTCCGCAACTATACAGCCACAACTGTAGTCCTTTTGCGGACTGCGTTGTGGCTATATTTTTTAGGACTTAGCGAGAAAACCTGGCGGATTCATTTTTTGAAAAGTTGGGTCTCTGTGTCGTCTTAGTAGGTATTGGTGATAGGTACTATTTTATTATCTTTGTCTCCAATAAAGATTTATATCATATGCACAAGGTTAGGTACATACTTTCTCTGATAATAATGGCATTGTTATTAGTCTCTTGCGGAGAATTCATTAGGGTACAACGTTCTACGGACCTTTCTCTGAAGTATTCTTATGCAAAAAAATACTATAACCTGAAGAAATATCGCCAAGCCTCGGACCTATTGACAGAGGTGGTGCCATCTTACGATGGAACAGTCGAGGGGGGACAGGCTATTTTTATGTTGGCAGATTGTTATTATCACCTCAAAGAGGGAGAGTTAGCGGCAGATTATTTTAAGCGATATTATAATAACTATCCCAAAGGGGAGTTGGCGCAGGAGGCTCGTTACAAGGCTGCTTTGGGTTTGTACGAAGCTTCACCAGAACCTCGATTGGATCAGCAACCCACCTATCAAGCCATCAGTGAATTGCAATTGTTTTTAGATTTGTATCCGGATAGCCCCTATGCTTTGGATATAAAGGATAAATTGTTCAGCTTGCAAGATAAGTTGGCTTACAAGGAATACCTCTCTGCGGAGTTATACTATAATATGGGAATGTATATGGGTAACAATTATGAGTCTTGTATCATCACGGCAAATAATGCCCTCAAGACCTACCCTTACACAAAATACAAAGAAGATTTTTATTTCTTGATTTTGCAGGCAGCTTACGCAGAGGCAAGCAATAGTGTGCACGAAAAAATGCAGGTGCGTTTTCGCAATGTTGTAGACCAATATCATAACTATGTGGCAGAATTCCCGAATGGGAAATATGCTAAGCAGGCTGCGAGCATCTTCGAGAAAGCTAAGAAATATATATCGTAAGTCTGTTCTCAATAGAGACAGAACATAGACCTCACAAGAGAATAAAAGTCACCAAATAACAGTATGGAAATAAAAAAGAATAATGTGCCCACCAACACTATAACTCGCTCTATGCAAGAGTTGTGGAAAGATACGGGAAATGTGTACGAGTCTGTTATGATTATAGCCGAAAGAGCTAATCAGCTTTCTTTGGAAATTAAGCACGACTTGGCGGTTAAGTTGCAAGAGTTTGCTTCCTATGCCGACAGTTTGGATGAGGTCTTTGAAAATCGTGAGCAGATAGAAATTTCTCGCTTTTACGAAAAGCTTCCCAAGCCAACTCTTGTGGCAACAACTGAATTTCAAGATGGGGATTTGTATTATCGAATGCCCGGAGAAAATCTCAATCAGCAATTCTGATTATGTGGCAGCGCAAGCAGACTATTTTTCTTGGCCTGGCCGCAATATCAATGGCTTTGCTTCTCTTTCTTCCAATGGTTCTTCTGATGTCCGATTCCTTGGTTTTTGAGTTTAATGCCTTGGGGTGGAGAAGAATTTCCGGTGTTGCAAATGCTGAGAGTGTTGATTTTCAATTCCGTTTACTCCCTTTTGCCTTGAATGTTTTGGTAACCATTTTAGCAGTAGCTACTATTTTCTTCTACAAAAAGCGTAAGCTGCAAATTCGTTTGTCTATTTTTAATTTGCTTCTTTGTGTTGCATTTGTGGGGGTCGTGGCTTTCTATGCGTTTACTTTCGAGGGAGGCATTAGTATTCGCCCGTGGTTGTTTTTGCCTTTGATTACAATGCTGTTTTTGTATTTGGCAATTAGAGGGATTGTGGCGGACGAGATCTTGATTCGTTCAACTCAACGACTTAGATGATTGCAGTACAGTACCTCTAAG
Organism: Bacteroidota bacterium; assembly: GCA_023396255.1. GTDB lineage: Bacteria > Bacteroidota > Bacteroidia > Bacteroidales > Porphyromonadaceae > Porphyromonas. The sequence continues at coordinate 23,884 of JAEWWU010000020.1, read as the reverse complement.
GATTTTTTATCGTTTTTATCTGAAAAGAATATGGCAATCTTTCTCAAAGAAGTTTCTCACACTTTTGGAGAGTTCCTCTTAATTCCGGGACTTACAACAAGAGAATGCACTCCCGATAAAATAAACCTCCGCTCTCCTTTGGCTAAGTATCGACCGGCGGATGGCAAGTCGAGGATAACACTTAATATTCCCTTTGTTTCAGCCATAATGCAATCTGTTTCCAATGATACATTGGCAATAGAGTTGGCTCGCAATGGAGGAATGTCCTTTATATATGGATCGCAATCCATCGAAGACGAGGCTGCTATGGTGCGCAAAGTGAAGAAATTCAAGGCCGGGTTTGTTGTTAGCGATAGCAACTTGACTCCGGGGCACACTTTAGCGGACGTCTTGACCTTGACATCAAAGACTAATCACTCTACAATTGGGATAACACACGATGGTACACCTAACGGAATTCTTTGCGGTATTGTAACCAGCAGGGATTACCGAACAAGTACGGATGATGTCAATCGGAAGATAAGTGAGTTTATGACACCTTTTGATCAATTGATAACTGGGAAAAAGGGTATCACATTGAGCGAGGCCAACGATATTATTTGGGAACACAAACTCAATGCTCTTCCCATTATTGACGATGAAAACAGGCTGCGCTATTTCGTATTCCGGAAGGATTATGACGGTCATAAGGAAAATCCGGAGGAGCTTTCCGATGCTAATAAGAAGCTCATTGTGGGTGCCGGGATCAATTCTCGCGACTACAAGGAAAGGGTTCCTGCATTGATAGCAGCTGGTGCAGATGCTCTTTGTATTGATTCTTCAGATGGTTATAGCGTTTGGCAAAAGGAAACTATAGAATGGATTAGGCAAGAGTACGGTGACAAGGTGATTGTCGGAGCCGGCAACGTTGTGGATAGAGAGGGATTTCGTTACCTAGTAGAGGCGGGAGCGGACTTTATCAAGGTAGGCATTGGTGGTGGTTCCATTTGTATCACTCGAGAGCAGAAAGGAATTGGGCGAGGGCAGGCTACCGCTTTGATAGAAGTTGCTGACGAGCGCGACAGATATTTCAAGGAAACGGGGATTTATATTCCAATTTGTAGTGATGGGGGGATTGTGCACGACTATCATATGGTTTTAGCTTTGGCAATGGGGGCTGATTTCCTTATGATGGGACGCTATTTTGCCCGCTTTGACGAATCACCTACGGAAAAACTCAAAATAGGAAACAACATCGTGAAGGAGTATTGGGGTGAAGGGTCCAATAGGGCACACAACTGGCAGAGATATGATGCCGGAGGAAGCTCTACCGGAATGAAATTTGAGGAAGGAGTGGACAGTTATGTTCCTTATGCAGGACCAATGAAGGATAACTTGGATCAAACTCTGAGTAAAATTCGGGCAACAATGTCCAGCTGCGGATCTGCCTCTTTGTCTCAATTGAGGGAAACGGCAAAGATCACTTTAGTATCTTCTACGAGCATTGTGGAAGGGGGAGCACACGATGTTATTCTTCGAGACCATAGAAGTTGAAAAATGAGAAGAGGTAAGAGATCACTATGAGTGGCTCATTCTTAACCAGAGATAAAAAGGATAGCTACTTGTAGTTGTGCCGTTCTCGGATCTTCTTTAGTTTATGATTGAGAGAAATTTATAAAATGTAAGGTGTACCCAATTTATTGAGGTACGCCTTATTTTGTTTGTAATTGGTATAATTAGAAAACTTTTCTTTTGAATTCACGAGCTTTTGACATTCTTACAATTCTTGGACCAACGGCAACCGGAAAAACTTCACTCGCTGTTGCTGTTGCTTCGCAGTTGGGAGCAGAGTTGATCAGTGCTGATAGTAGGCAAGTGTTTAGGGGAATGAACATCGGTACGGGCAAAGATCTATGTGAATATATTTTGCCCGATGGGAGCACTTTGCCCTATCACCTTATTGACATTCGCGATGCAGGGACTCCGTTCTCTTTGTACGATTACGTGGGAGAGTTTTATAAAGTGTATACCGATATCACAGCAAGAGGGCGTATGCCTTTGCTTACTGGAGGGACGGGTTTGTATATAGAAACCGTTTTGGCAGGGCGACATCTGCACGAGATTCCACCCGATGACACTTTACGTGGAGAGTTAACTCTTTTGTCCAGAGACGATTTGTGGAATATCTTTTTGCGTTTTCCTTTTAGGCCGCAGGTTGATTATTCATCCAACCGCAGACTCATCAGAGCCATAGAAATTGCACGCTACTACGCTGCTCATCCCGATCATACCCCCAAGATGAACCCCTTAAAGCCCAATAGCCTTATTGTTGGGATTGACATTGATCGTCCTACACGTAATGCTCGAATAGAGAAGCGACTTAAGGAGCGTTTGGAGCAAGGAATGATCGAAGAAGTTCGCTCTCTTTTGGAACAAGGGATTTCAGAAGAGATTCTTATTGGCTATGGGTTGGAATACCGTTTTGTGACTCGTTATCTGAGGAAGGAATTGACCTACAATGAGATGGAAGAGCAGTTGGCTATTGCCATAAGGCAGTTTTCCAAGCGTCAGATGACTTGGTTTAGGGGAATGGAGCGTAGAGGATTCTCCATACATTGGATTGATGGCACTTTGCCCAAAGAGGATTGTGTGGAACAAATCCTCTCTTTATTGCAAGTGTCCGAGTGAGAATTTTTGTCAAGAGCCGGGTTGATGCCACATCGTAGTTCGTTTGAGTTTAAGATATGAGAGAATTTTGGGTCTTTGTTCGTAAATACGTGTCTTCGTATAAGAAGTATATTGTGGGGAGTATATTTGCCAATATTTTGGCAGCTGTCCTTAACTTAGGAGCCTTTTCTCTAATCATACCTATTCTTAGAAGTCTTTTTTCCGTAGATACCGAGGTTCGATCTTTTATTCCGTGGCACGAGGTTTCTTTTTCTTCTTTCTCGGCGTTGGTGCATAGTGCCGAAATCCTTAGCAATAATTTCTTTTACTATCTGCAAGAGATGGTGGCAACGCACGGGATGTCTTATGCTTTGCTGGTTTTGTGTATCTATTTGGCGGTAATGACCTTCTTGAAGTGCTTGTTTGGCTATTTGGCTTTGTATGCAATAATCCCCATTAGTACGGGGGTTGTGTATGATTTGCGAAATCGTCTCAATGAAAAAATTCTCTCTCTGCCTATTTCCGCAATGAGCGAAGAGCATAAGGGCGATATATTGGCACGCATATCGGGAGATGTCAATGAGGTGGAAACTTCTGTGATTGGTGTGTTGGAATGCATTATACGCAATCCGATTCTCTTTGTAATCTACCTGACAGCTCTTTTGATCTTGAGTTGGCAGCTAACTCTTTTTGTCTTTTTGGTACTTCCCCCGGCGGGCTATGCTATGGGAGTGATTGGCAAGAAACTCCGTCAAAAGAGTGTTGAAAGTCATAATCAATGGGGAGTTCTTATGAGTATGGTCGAAGAAACCCTCTCCGGTTTGCGGGTGATTAAGGCTTTTAATGCAGAGCATTTTATTGCACAGCGATTTGCTCGCAGGAATTTGAGTTATAAACAGATTACCCATCATATGTCGGCTCGACAACAATTGGCACATCCGGTCAGCGAGTTTTTGGGTACTGTGACCATTGCGGTTATTTTGTGGTATGGAGGCAATCTAATTTCTTCCGGAAGCAGTGCTATTTCGGCACCTGTATTCATTTTTTATTTGATTGTTTTTTATCATATCATTAATCCTGCCAAGGAGTTGAGCAGAGCATCTTATTCCATAGGAAAGGGGATGGCTTCGGTACAACGTATAGAGGCGGTTTTGGAGAAGTTGGAGGAACGATCTGTTGTCGGGGAATCGGTGGCTCCACAGTTGGTAACTTTTAGCCACGGAATAGAGTTCAAGGATGTATCATTTAGGTATGGAGAGCGTTGGGTTATTCGCAATCTCAACTTATCGGTACGTAAGGGGCAAACGGTTGCTCTTGTGGGTACAAGTGGGGCAGGGAAGACAACTTTGGTGGATCTCTTGCCACGGTTCTATGAGGTTGAGGAGGGAAGTATCACGATTGATGGAATAGATACCAAGCAGATCCCTTTGAGTAAGCTGCGTTCTTTTATAGGCTATGTCAATCAGTCTCCGATTCTGTTCAACGACACAGTTTTCAATAATATTGCCTTTAGTCACAAGTCTGCTACCGTGGAAGAGGTCGAGAGGGCTGCACGTATAGCTAATGCCCACGAATTTATTGTGCAGTTAGACGGAGGGTACGATTACAACATAGGAGATGGAGGAAGTAAACTCAGTGGGGGGCAACGCCAACGTTTGAGCATTGCTCGAGCTATTTTGAGAAACCCCGAAATTTTAATTTTGGACGAAGCCACCTCTGCTTTGGACAATGTTTCGGAACAGTTGGTACAGGAGGCGATCAATACCTTGCTTCGCGACCGTACCACTTTTGTTGTTGCGCATCGTATGAGTACCATTGTTCGCGCTGACTTGATTTGTGTGATGGAGCAAGGGCGCATTGTGGAGCAAGGTACTCACGAAGAGCTTCTGGCTCTGAACGGAGTATATACTCATCTTTATCGTACTCAATTTTCTTCAGAGGGGGGGGCGTGATGCTTTCTCTTTTGGAGTTTTTGTCTCAATTGGATTTCTATAAAATTGAAGGCAATCGTTTGCTTCTTCAAATAATTCCCAAGTAGGACAAAATAGTTTGGACGGAAGAAATCTTAGTAGGGAATTATCGGAAATTAATTCCCTGCAAAAGGGCAATTAAGTCCCTCCTTTTTACTGGTTGGTGGGGATATATTGACCTATATGCCAATATTTTTACGAAAATAGGTCCGGAAGAATCGTTAGTATGCTTCCGGACCTATCTTTTTGTTTGGGAATCTTTTCTTATTTCTTGATGGGGATTTTTGCAACACGCGCCGTATGGCGTCCTCCTTCAAAGTCCGAACTTAGGTAGGCGTCTAATATCTCTTCGGCTTCTTGCACTGTGATGAAACGGGCGGGAAGGGACAAGACATTGGCATCGTTGTGCGCTCGCGCCAATTGGGCCAATTCTTTGTTCCAACAAAGAGCAGCCCGAACTTGCGGATATTTGTTCAAAGTCATAGAAATACCATTTCCAGAGCCACAAATGGCTATTCCGTACTGAACCTTATGCTCCTCTATGGCCTGTCCCAAGAGATGGGCGAAGTCCGGATAATCGGCACGTTCGTTGGAGTAAGTGCCAAAGTCGGTACAAGCAATGTTACGCTGGTTCAACATCTTTTTGATCTCTTCTTTGAGTTCGAAGCCTGCGTGATCCGAACAAATTCCGTAGCTGTTTTTCTCCTGATTTGTCATATTGTTTGTGATATGTTTGATGGTTTCTAATTACTGAAAATAGCCCTAAAAGCATCTTCCACTTTTCTACAGGGAACGATGCGTATATTGAAGAGGGAAGGATTGATGGACGTTTGGTTATCGGCGGGTACTATGATGGTCTTGAATCCGATGCGCATAGCTTCGGAGATTCGTTGTTCTATTCGGTTTACCGGTCGAATTTCTCCAGCTAAACCAACTTCTCCGGTGAAGCAATAATCTCCGGGGATGGGAATGTCTAAGTTGGACGATAGGATGGCACATAAAACAGCCAAATCAACTGCCGGATCATTGATGCGCAAGCCCCCCGTGATGTTCAAAAACACATCCTTCTGAACCAGTTTGAACCCGGCTCTCTTTTCCAATACGGCCAAGAGCATATTGAGACGCCTTAGGTCATACCCTGTTGCAGAGCGTTGAGGGTTGTTGTAGACGGCAGAGCTAACAAGGCCTTGTGTTTCTATGAGCAGGGGGCGAACTCCTTCCAATGCAACGGCAACGGCAATTCCACTCAGTTCTCCTCGGTTGGAGGACACGAGGTGTTCTGAGGGATTACTGACCATCCGAAGCCCTTGAGATTGCATTTCGTAGATTCCCAATTCGGCAGTGGAGCCGAAGCGGTTCTTGCTACTGCGCAATATACGATACATATGGTGTTTGTCTCCTTCGAATTGTAGTACCGTGTCCACGATATGTTCCAATACTTTGGGACCGGCAATACTGCCTTCTTTGTTGATATGTCCTACAATGATGATAGGGATAAAGGTCGATTTGGCAAATTGGAGCAGCAGTCCAGCACATTCTCTAATCTGGCTGATGCTGCCGGGTGATGAGTCCGATAGATTGGTGGAAACGGTTTGGATACTGTCGATAATCAGCAAGTCAGGCTTTCTTTGAGAAGCTTCGGCAAGGATGGTGTCGAGATCTGTTTCGCACAAAATAAGGCATTGATTTTCTTGAGAAAAACCCAATCTATCGGCACGCAAGCGTAATTGTCGGGCACTCTCCTCGCCTGAAACATAAAGAGTTCTCAGGGTGTTTTGTCTCAGTACAGTTTGCAAAATGAGGGTCGATTTGCCGATTCCCGGTTCCCCTCCCAAAAGGATAAAAGAACCTTTGACCAATCCCCCTCCCAAAACACGATTCAATTCTTCATCCCCAAGATCGATACGTTCGTCATCGGAAAGCGTTATTTGATGAATAGAGACGGTTTGGGCTTTTGCGTTATTGTCGCTCCAAGGCATTGACAACTTGCTATTTCTCTTGGCAAGAGTTACTTCGTTTATGCTATTCCACGAACGGCAGCTGGAACATTGCCCTTGCCATTTGGAGTATTTGGCTCCACATTCGGAGCATTCGAAAGAGCTCTTGGAAGTACTTGCCATAGTTGATGGATGTGTAAATTTAGAATTGGAAATAGATGAACGGTTGCACGTCTGCGCTCTTTGCTTGAAAAACGATGTAGATCATTACCACCAAATACACCGCCTTGAGGATGAGAGGAGAGCGTGTTATTTTGCCCTGAATGGCATCGTACACCTTCTGGGGGAGAAAGTGCAAAACATATCCCACGAACATAAGACTAAAAACGAGGCTGTAACCGCTTATTACTTGACCGATGAGTTCGGGATGAAAGTGGTAGGCGATGCGATTGAGAACTGAGTAGACCGTAGACATATCAGGTGCTCTGAAGAATAGCCAAGCAAATACCACAAGGTGAAAGGTAAACAAAGTACCGAGTATTCTGTTGATGGGTTTCATTTGATTTCCATCGGCTTTGGTTTTAGGGAAAATATGCATTATCCCTTTGTGAATGGCTAATGCTAAACCGTGGATTCCACCCCACAAAATGAAACGGATGGCAGCCCCGTGCCACAATCCACCTATGAGCATAGTCAATAGTAGGTTGATGTAGGTGCGCAGTTTTCCCTTTCTATTCCCTCCCAAAGAGATGTATAGATAATCTTTGAGCCAAGATGAAAGGGAGATGTGCCATCGACGCCAAAACTCAGTAATTGTGGCAGACTGATAGGGGTAGAGAAAATTGACGGGAAATGAGAAACCCATTAGTAAAGCCAATCCTATGGCCATATCGGAATAACCGGAGAAGTCACAATAGATCTGTAAGGCGTACCCATACAATCCCAATAGGTTTTCAAAACCGGTATACAACTCCGGAGCGTCGAAGATACGGTCTACGAAGTTGAGACTGATGTAGTCCGAAATGATCACCTTTTTGAACAATCCACACAGGATGAGAAAAACCGCTCGCCCCAAATCTTCCGAGGTCACAATGGGACGTTTTCTGATTTGAGGGATAAACTCTTTTGCTCGAACAATAGGACCGGCGACCAGTTGAGGGAAAAAAGAGACATAGAAAATATAATCAATCCAATGGTGTAGTGGCTTTATTTGTCCACGATAAAGGTCTATTATGTAACTCATCGTTTGGAAGGTGTAGAAAGAAATTCCCACGGGTAGAAATATATCCCACGCTTCCCAAGAGGTTTGCTCTAAAGCACTATTGCCACTCCAAACGCCAATGGAATGCAGCAAGGAAGCCCCCATCTCCCCTAAAAAATTGAAGTACTTAAAGTATCCCAAAAGTCCCAAATTGATGCAGATGCTCAATAAGAGCCACCCCAAACGACGATGTTTATTTGGAGTGGCTGCCATCGCTTTCCCAATAAGAAAATCACTGGTAGCAGTGCCGATTAATAGCAAAAAGAACCATCCACTGCTTTTGTAGTAGAAGAATAGCGAGAAGGCAACAACGTAAAGAATACGAGCCGTATTGCACCGATATAAAAGCGCGTAGAGAGAGAAGAAGAGAAAAAACAAAACAAAAAAGATGCCCGAAGAGAATATCATAGGATTTTGAGCATCGTATTGCAATAGCTGAGGGATACGAGATAAGTCAAAAACGGCGCTGTTGGACAAATCAAAAGCCTCAAATAAATCTTTCATAGGTTGTTTTCTTGTAAAGCTTGCAATAAAGTTTGAGCAATTAGGTGTCCCTGTTCTCTATACCCTTTTATGGTAAAATGAATGCCATCGGAAGTGTAGTATCCTCCCTCTTGATGACGTTGGATATACCCACTTTCTCCGCCCATAAGTTCAAAAAGATCTATTACCGGAAGCCTTTCTTCTTTGGCGATTGTTTGTAGGGCAGTTCGCAACGGTGTTGGAGAATTGGTGTAGGTTTTTCTGATGACTTTCCTTTTTGAACGTCTTTTCCCTCTGCTTCGGTATTTGTATGTGCGTACCGTGGTTGTGGGGCGTATGGGGGGAGGAGATACCAATATAAAAACAGCGTTGGGCATATTGCGACGCAATATTTTGATACTCGATCTTATTTGTGAGATAATGGTTTCGGTCGAAGCTCGAGAAATAATTTCATTGGTTCCCAACGCAATGAGTACTACTTGGGGATCCAACAAACTGATGTTTTGAGCAAAAGATTGATTGTCGAAAAGAGCGTAAGTGGCACCGTTGATACCAATACTGTGATAGCAGATGCCAGATGCTTTTTTTAGAAGAGTAACTCCGCCCAATTCTAAATCTTGCTGTCGGTATGGAGCTTTGTTGAGGCAGGAGGTCAAACGAATAGAAGAGACAGAAGAGGGGAGGTCAATAGTATCGGAGACCATTTGCCACGGTTTTTCGGAATTTCCCAGAAAGAAGGTGTGAGGGCAACCATCAGGAATCAGGGACGGGGATTGTGAACTCCGTGTTACCAGTAGGCGATCGAATGTTTCCCCTTGCAATGAAATGTCGAAAACAATCTCTTCGTTGGTTGGACAGGTCAGAACCACCCCTCCCGGACCTATTGTTGTACAATTACTCTTCAGTGAGGTGACGCAAGTATAACAACGCCCCCGACGCAGCGAAAAAGAATAGTCCAAGGGTTGGTTGGTGTGTGCTAATTTCAGAGGGGTCAGCCACCCTCTGCCTCCGTTCCCGTAAATCGATTGCAACTCGGAACGTACCGAAGCTGCAAGAGGCCCTCCTTGTGTGTGACTGTCTCCTATTTGTAAAAAAGTTATTGATCGTTTTTCTTCCCGGTGCAGTAGTTCTCTAATGGGACTTAGAGCCTCTCTCAGAGAGGGAATCCTGCTTTCTTGAGTTGCTTTTTCTTTATCGATGAGTGTCTCTTGTGCACGGCAGAGAGAGGACGACAATCTTCCCACAAGCAGCAAGAGAGTCACTAAGAGCAGATACCGCACGGGAATGCGAGATATGCCCTTGAAAGGGGAACTCTTTGTTGGCAATTTAGAGAGAATCATAGCAAGATTTTTCAAAAAGAAGAGCTTCGACGAAGCGTTCTGCCAAGAAGCGTCCTCCTGAAAAAGTAATGTGAGTATAGTCCTTTGCCGCATGCCCCGAAGCCACAAACTCCCTCATACTATTTGCTCCACCCATTGCGGTAAATGTATCCCAAAAAAGAACTTGAGCTTTTTGGGCAATGCGTCTTTGTTCGTCTCTTAGAGCCAATATGCCATCCATAGTCTCGAAGTTTCCATTTTTACGCTGCCCTCTATCCGATACCCCCATAATGAGAATGGCTGCATTGGGAAAATCTTTTTTTATCTGTTCTACAATGGCAATCATCCGCTTCCCATAGGAAGAATAATCTGTTTGTTTGGCATTGGCCACGTTGAGCCCAAATTGCAGTACTATGAGCTTGTAGGGACGTAGCTGATGGAAACGGTTGTTAGAGGAGGAATTCATCGAAGATAATGCCAACCCGGAATTGGATCGCATAGAGAAGTTATCTACCGCGACTCCTTTGTTCCCTTCAGCAGAAAAACCGTAAAAAACAGCTTCAGGGGTTGTTGCAGACGGGAATTGTAGTTTAATTTTGCTACTTGTCAGGGCTATACTGAGACATTGTAGTTCCGCTCCTGCCGGCAGGATGACCTGTACGGTGGAGTCTGCCATTGTATAGCTGATAGGAATTTCTTTTGGGGAGTTATAGAAAAGTTTGCCCACTTGAGGGGAGGAAGAGAGTGGTTGTTCTATCTCGTAAGTAACTTGAGCCGCTCCCTTATTTTTGAAACAACGTCCGGATAGCAGAAAAGAGGAAGAGTTCCCTTTTTTGTTGATAATGGTTGATTCGTCCCACGCAGAGAAGGTGTGTTTGAGTCCCTTTCTGAATCCACTTACGTTGGAGGCCAGTGGTAACCAACCACTTCCCCAACCACCCCATTTTTGTTGCAGAAGACGACGAACGTCAAAGGTGAAAATATCGCCCTCGATGAAGGAATCTCCTACAAAAGCAATGTAAACAGGGGATGTGTGTTGCTTCAAGCCTTGAAACAAGGAGACTAATCCTTTCCGGGACGGAGTGTAATCTTCTATGTAGGAGAGTAGGGGAACCGTATCGGAGAGTTGTCGAGCGGTTGCATTGTGCTTTTTTTGTAGAGAAGAGCGGATAGAATCTATCCGGGACATTCTTGCCAAAGAATCTTTCAGATTGTTTTCCCTTGCGGAGGTTTGTTTTTCAGAGGCTGTTTGGGTTTCCGCCTGGGTTCGTCTCAATTCCGAAAGGATATCCGCTTTTTTTAGTTCCCAATCTCCCCATTGGGTGGGAATGAAGAAAAGTCCCAATGTTAGGACAATAACAAAAAGAAGAAGGAGCCAGACATCAATCAAGTGATTCCTTTTTCTCTTGTCTCTGTGTTCAGAGAAACGTTTCATCGAGTAGTTTTGTAATTCAAGAGATATTTCAGTAAATAATATCCCAGCAATCCGGAAAGAATACTTCCGGTAAAAATCCCCAATTTGGCATCATTGAGCAAAACGGCCATTTCTGCTCCCTTGTAAGAAAGGCTGGCAACAAAGAGCGATACGGTAAACCCTACACCACCCAAGATGGAGGTCGCAAAAAGGAGTTTAGGAGTCATTTTGGTTGGCCAATGGTTACCGGTTGCACGGATGTAAGCATAGCTGAACAGGGTTATACCCAAAGGTTTCCCTACAAAAAGCCCCAAAACAATGGCCAAAGGTACTGAAACCAAATCCGAAGGATTAACTCCACCAAAAGTAACCCCAGCATTAACAAAGGCAAAGAGCGGTAAAACAAAATAGCTTACCAAATCGGACAGTTGAGATTCCATTCGTTGTACAGGACTTAGGGCTGCCGTAGTCGCTTGGCGAATACTATTAACTACCGATACTTGAGAGTGGGGGAGCAAGATAGAGCGTTTGGAAGTGCGTTGCTCGGACTCCGGAAGCTGCTTGGTTAGAACACTTACGTAGTCACCCAACTGATTAGTTGTGATGCGAGGACGGGCGGGAACCATAAAGGCAACCAATACCCCGGCTATAGTGGTGTGAATGCCACTTTGCAAAAAGAGAAACCACGTAGCAAATAGCCCAATGTAGTAAACCCACAGAGAACGAATCCCCATACGACCAACAAGATAGAGGAGTAAAAGGGTTCCTCCACCACAAAGGAGCATAGGAAGATCAATATGGGAAGAATAGAATAAGGCAATGACAATGATTCCTCCTATGTCATCGGCAACAGCCAATGATGTTATAAAGGCTTTGAGTGCAGGAGGAACCTTAGACCCGAGCATCCCTAATATGGCAAGAACAAAAGCGATATCTGTAGCCATAGGGATTGCTGCTCCATTGCTCATCGGAGGTTGATGGCAAATCATAAGGAAAAGAAGAACAGGAACAGCCATTCCTCCTATAGCTCCAACCACGGGGAGTATCGCTTTTTGGGGAGTGGATAGCTCTCCAACCAATATTTCTTGCTTTATCTCCAAACCAACTTGGAGGAAAAATAAAACCATTAGCACATCATTGGCGAATGTGAGCAAATCCATTGTAACCCCGTGATGGGTAAACACCTCAAAAGAATCTATTTTGAGCGAAATGGGATAACTGAGGATAGAACTATAAATTTCTCTTAATGGGGAATTGGCCGTAATTACCGCCAGAATTGCGGCAATCATAAGTACCATAGATGCATTGGGCTTACTGATAATAAGCCTTTTCATCGGACTGAAAATACCAGATGTGCTCATACGAGATCTTATAGATTATAAATTGCGTTTGACAAAGATAGGGATAAAAGAATATATTATCTCCGCAACAAATCCAACCTTTGTACCTAAACCGGTTTTACAGTCCCATCTTCTGGATTTAATTGGTAAAAACGATTTTCTTCTTGGCAAAAAGCTTTTGCTTCTTCGAATGAGAGTTGAAATCCGTCTCGGCTGATCCATCCGGTTTGTCGTGCCGGATTTCCGGTAACAATTGCGTAGTCGGGTACATCTTTGGTAACCACACTCCCGGCTCCGACAAGGGCATAACTCCCTATTGTAGTACCACACAAAATGGTAGCATTGGCACCAATAGAGGCTCCTTGTTTAACCAAAGTAGCTTGGAACTCTTTTTTCCGGCTTATAAATGCCCTTGGGTTAATCACATTTGTAAATGTACAAGAGGGACCCAAAAAGACGTCTTGCTCACAAATTACCCCACTGTAGAGCGTTACATTGTTTAGAATACGACAACCATTGCCAACAATAACCCCAGGCTGCACCACAACATTTTGGCCTATATGGCAATGGGCTCCAATGTGAGACTTGGGCATAATGTGACAAAAGTGCCATATAACTGTACCCTCTCCGATGTCAGACGATGGTGATATGATAGAAGAAGGGTGTGCGTAAACGCATCCAGAGCAGACACCCGTATTCGCTAAGACTTCTGTGCTGAGCAATTTGCAGTCATTAGAAAGAGGAAGCATAGCAAAATAGAACTATATGATGAGCCTTTCGATTCCGTTCACCTGTTCTGTAAACTGAGAGCTAACGCTCATAAGATTTTCCACAACCTGACAACTATGGAGTACGGTAGCGTGGGTTCGCCCTCCCATCAATTCTCCAATGGCAGCGAGTGATAAATCGGTATGCTTTTTCGACAGGTACATAATCATTTGTCGAGCTTGTGCTACGTCTTGCTTCCGAGACTTGCTCCTAATGGAGTCTCGCGACACCTGCATCTGTTCGCAAACGACCTGTTCTATATTGTTGATAGAAACTTCTTTCTTGTCTATCTTGACCGATTGTTTTACAATCTTTTTTACAAAGCGAATACCCAATTCGCAGCCGGTTACAGTGGCGTGTGCTACCAAAGAGTGCAGGGTTCCCTGTAGCTCCCTAACGTTACCGTGAACATTTTCTGCAATGAATTGAATTACATCAGGTGACAACTCAATTCCATTCTCAATACACTTGTGTCGCAAAATTTCCTTTCTTAGGTCAATATCAGGCCGATCCAACTGCACGGTCAGGGCTCCTGATATACGTGTGATCAGTCGATCTTCCATATCACTGACACTCAAATCTACCGGGGGTTGGTCACACGTGAGTATAATTTGTTTCCCCAGCATATATAAGTGATTGAATATTTCAAAGAAAGTGTTTTGAGTTTTGGTCTTCCCTATGAAAAACTGTACATCATCGATGATCAGCACATCTATTTGCTGATAGAAGTTGATAAAGTCAGCAATGCTGTCTTTGTCATTTTTCTGCTTTTTGGTGGCAGAGGTGTATTGTAGTCCGAACAGATGAGAAGTGACATATAGTACTTTCATATGTGGCCACTTTTCCTTGATGCGTAGGCCTATGGCGTGGCAAAGGTGGGTTTTCCCGACACCGGATGGTCCATAAATGAAGAACGGATTCATAGGAGCACTGCCCGGATTATCGGCAATTGCCTCTGCAATCGAGCGCGCAACCCTATTGCATTCGCTCAAGAAAAAGTTCTGGAATGTAAATTTGGGGATAAGGTGGCTTTCAAAAGCCTCGGTCTCCGAAGCTTGGGGAGTCACAGGCTGCTCTCCGGATACAGAGTTCCCCATAAGGGTGAGGGAGTTTTTGCTGCGAGATGTACTGTCTACCAAAGCATTATACCTTAATCCAGCGTTTGTCCCAATAACCCGGTGCAGCACGGTCTGTAACTCAAAAACGAAATGGGTTTCCAAAAATTCACAGAAGAATTGGCTTGGTACCTGCAAAGTTAGAAGGTGGTCTTCAATAGATACGGGAACAATAGGCAAGAACCAAGTCTCGAAAGATTTGGCATCGACCATTGTTCTAAAGGCTTTGAGACATTCCTGCCACACCTTGTGTACATCTGCTATTTGGCTCATTTTTGCTTGCGTGTGGTGCACGATAAGCACCTCCTTGTGTACTGCAAAGTTGAGATTTTTTTGCGGGAGAAAAAAGCCTGCAAAATGATCCGGAGGGAATAAATTCCGTATATGGATTGTTACCAAACAGTTACGAAACGAATGTTATGAACAATAGGAGATTGTTATTTAATTGTTTGATTATTAGTTGATTGTATTGTTGTGTGCGTTTTTAGGGATCATTTTCAACAATTGTTTTATTTCCTATAACAGCCCAATTTATAGGGAGTTGTGTCATTTTTTGAGGGCTTCTTATTTTGGTATTGTTATTTATATCTGATTTGAATAATGAGCAGAGTGATTAGGGAAGAGGGTCGAGAATTTTATAATTGTCACAAACTATTTCTGCGTTGCGCTTGAGCCCTTCAAAGCCAGCACGTCGCATAGCACTACCCACAACCAATTGTTCGTAAAAAGTTTCATTGAAAGATTGTAAATCTTCATAATTGAGATTTAATACAAGAGGATTGGGTTGCAGATTCTCTTCAGAATGGGCAGTGGAGAAGCGATTGTGTGGACAAGCCTTTTGGCATTCATCACATCCGTAAAAGTGGTTTCCGATAGCTTTTCTGAGTGTCGGATCTGTAATATCTCCTTTGTGCTCGATGGTCAAATAGCTGATGCACTTGTCTGCGTAAAAAACAGAATTGTCTTGTAGTGCTCCTGTGGGGCAACTCTCTATGCAACGGCGACATTTTCCGCAAAAGCTTTTTTCAAAGGGGGGATCTCCAATCAAGGGAATGTTGGTGATTAAAGTCCCTAAAAAGAAATAGCTCCCTCGGTTGGGTATAATGAGTAGTCCACTGCGTCCCTTGAAGCCGATTCCGGCTCGTTGTGCCCAATACACATCCATAAAGGGAGCGGAGTCGCAAAAGGGGCGACCTTGAACCCAATTCCCAAAATTCAGTTGTAGAGCTGAGAGTAATTGAGCCATTTTCTTGCGCATTACTTTGTGGTAGTCTTTGCCATAGGCATATAGTGCAACTTGAGGAGATTGGGGAGACTGTCGTTGTGGAGGATAGTAGTTTTGTGCAACAACTATCAGGCTTTTAGCTGTGGGATAAAGAGCTTCGGGGTTGTACCTTAGCTCCGGATAGTTTTGTAAATAGGATAGATCTTTGTAGGATGGAGTTTGAACTTTTCGATTATAATTTTCCCATACACTTCTTTCTACAGGACCGGCAACAGCAAAACCAACAGCCGCAAACCCCAAATTAAGGGCTATTTCTCTCGTTCTAAGAGTGTAATGATGCAACTCGTTGTCTGGCATAAGTCTTTTGTGCTTTTGGGAGAGAAAGGGGACTATCCACAGTATATTTTCGTCTGTCGGTGTTTTATGAGATTAAATATGTGTAAACCAAACTCGATGGAACAGCTGTATGCATCTCTTACTCTCTCGAGAATGTAATAACCTCGGAGTTTTGTACAGTAAATTGTCCAAATTGTATACAAAGCTACAAAAATCCGATAGATCCTTTTTAGATGATAATGCACCAAGCAAAGACTCCAAATGACGGATGAGAGTATATGAAAGTATTGACAGACTTCATTGGTAATTGAGTCGCCTTTTCTAAATTTTGAGGTGTCAAACATCCTTGACAGAAGTTGCTGATTTTGTCCGGATGAAAAAAGGAGCCGATTTTTTTCGACTCCTTACTTGTTTTTGGGTTGAGCAACGGTTTACAATAGGAATTTAGATCTCTTCGAAGCGAGCAGTGAAGAACCTCAGCTGTTTGGGTTCGTAGACGAATCGCAATCCCTTAATAGTTTCCTTGTGTTGGTAGAGCTTGATAACTGCATCGGCAACCACATCCATATGCTTGTAGGTGTACACACGGCGAGGAATGGTTAGGCGTACCGTTTCCAATTTGGGTGCGTGGTTTTTTCCGGTCTTAGCGTCTCTACCTGCCGAAACAATCCCCCTCTCCATACTGCGAACACCACTCTCAACGTATAGGTTGGCAGCCAAGCTTTGAGCGGGGAACTGATCTTGGGTTAGGTGCGGACAAAAACGACGGGCATCGAGGAATACAGCGTGCCCACCAACCGGTTCTATGATGGGGACACCGGCTTCTTTTAACTTTTCGCCCAAATAACGAACTTGCAGCACACGGTGTTGGATATACTCGTATTGCATAGATTCTTTTAAACCGATGGCCATAGCTTCCATATCACGCCCTGCCATACCTCCGTACGAGGGCATCCCTTCGTACACCACTACAATTTCCTTGGCTTTCTGGAATAGCTCTTCATCGTTCATACACAAAAATCCACCGATATTCACTAGGCAGTCCTTTTTGCCGCTCATAGTACATCCGTCGGCATAACTAAACATTTCGTGCACAATGTCCTTGATGGAAACATTTTCGTAGCCTTTTTCTTGCTCTTTGATGAAGTAGGCATTCTCTACACAACGGGTTGCATCGTAGAATACTTTTATGCCGTACTTATTGGTTAATTGGCGTACGGCTTTCATATTTTCCATAGATACCGGTTGTCCTCCGGCCAAATTGACTGTTACGGCAAGACAAACATAGGCGATGTTCTCGGCTCCTTGTTCGTCGATAAGCTTTTGCAATTTATTGAGATCTATATTTCCTTTGAATGGAATATCTAACCCGGCATCGTGGGCTTCATCACGGATGATGTCCACAAAGATCCCTCCATTGCGTTCTTGGTGATATCGAGTGGTGGTAAAGTACATATTTCCGGGAACAAACTGACCCGGCTTGATAGCTATCTGGCTCAAAAGGTTTTCGGCTCCCCGCCCTTGGTGGGTAGGTACAAGATGGTTAAATCCGAATAATTCCTTCACGGTCGCATCTAAGTGGTAGAAATTGCGACTACCGGCATAGGCTTCGTCTCCCTGCATAATACCTCCCCATTGGCGATCACTCATTGCATTGGTTCCACTGTCTGTGAGTAGGTCTATGTATACATCTTCGGAATCGATGAGAAACGTGTTGTAACCAGCTTTCTTGATGATTTCTTCTCTTTCGGCTCTCGTATTCATTTTTACCGTTTCTACAGACTTGATACGAAACGGCTCTGCAGGATATTTGTTCAAATCAACCATAATTTTATTTAGTTCTTTTTTATTTGTTGAATATTGAATAAGGTAAAACACTATATATACAATGCTTGTTTATTGTATCCGTAGACAAATATATCGAAACGAATTGACAAACGCAATGAGATAGGGTTAAATAAGCTCAATGAAATAAATAAGTAACAGAAATGGAAGAAAAAAGAATCCTCATTTGACAAAAAGAAGTGATTACAGTTAGGTAGAGGGTCAAAAAATTCCCCTCTCGAAACTGTATTGAGCAGAATTTCCGAGAGGGGAGTTTCGATCGAGGAAAAGAATCGGGCTAAAATAGAGTTTCTTCGAGCTATTTTCGGTAGACCAAAGCCACAGCTTGTGCAGCGATACCCTCTCCTCGTCCGATGGTACCCAATTTTTCGTGGGTGGTTGCTTTAACGCTGACAAAGGGGGTTTCGACCAACTCACCCACACGCTGCTGCATCTGTTCTATATAGGGTGATAGTTTAGGTGCCTCAGCAATGATTACCACATCTATGTTACCCACTGTATAGCCGGCTTCCTTAACCATATCCATCACTCGTTTCAGGAGCAGAGCACTGTCGCAATTTTTGTAGGTATTGTCCGATGGCGGAAAATGGTATCCGATATCTCTGCTTCCTATGCAGCCCAACAAGGCGTCGCAAATGGCGTGGAGGGCAACATCGGCATCGGAATGCCCGTCAAGCCCCATCGAATAGTCGATAGGCACTCCACACAATATCAATGGGCGTCCTTCCACCAATCGGTGAATATCATAACCGGTGCCGATTTTGAAGGGGGGGAGGGTTGGTTGCATTACTTTGGTTGATTTTATTTCAGTAAGCTGCGAATGCCGTCCATATCGAAAGATAGCGTAAAGCGGAGGGTTTGGTCCAATGGATTGCTTTGTACGCTACTAAGCAGGTAAGAAGCATCTATGCTGAATACATTCATCTTGAACCCAACCCCGGCAGTAAAGAATTGCAAGTTTCCTTTGTAGGGGTTGTGGTAGTGATATCCGGCACGAATAAAGAAACGGTTATTGTAGCTATACTCGGCACCGGCACTCCACGCCACCTCTTGCAGCTCTTCTTTGAAACCTCCCGGAGCATCTGCCAATGAAGTGAAAATGCCCCCGATGGACGAAGTCGCAAGGTATTTCTTGTAAGCGGCATCGTATTCTTCCGGTTTGGCTTGGTTCTTTATGGGGGGAGTAGGTACCAAAAGTTTGTTGGCCTCCACGTTTACGGAGAGAGCATTGTAGTCGTCAAAAGGGTACAAGACGCCTGCTCCCAAAGACATATTGGTGGGGATAAACATACTAGTAGCTCCATTGTTGTATGAAATTTTGGTCCCGATGTTCTTGATGTTATACCCGAATGTCACCAAACTTTCGGCATCCCCCATAGGTACATATTTATTGTAAAATCCGGCAAGGTCTGCAGCGAAAGCGTTACCGGAACTGTTTTCTCCTGACGATAGGTTATTGTCGGCTCTGATGTAACGCAAAGCCACAGCCATTGAATAGTCTTCGGAGAGCTGAAGGGAGTACCCAAAATCTACGGCAAACTCGTTGGGGTAAGCCTCCCCCATAGACTGCGCCATATGGTCGAATTGCTCCAACTTACCAAATGAGAAGTAGCGGATGGAGGCACTTAGAGCTTGATTGTCATCTTGCCCCAATTTGTAGTATCCTCCCAATTCCATCAACTTGATGTCTCGCACCAATTTGGCAAACCAAGGCGTGTAGGACATACTTATCCCCGCTTTGCTGCTTAGAAAAGCATATTTGGCAGGGTTGTAGTACTGCGAATTAACATCCGGGGTGGTAGATACTCCCATATCTGCCATACCGGCTGCTCGGGCACTGGGGCTGATTTGCATAGACGGAACGGCCGTGCGTACCGGATTGAATTGAGGGTCTTGAGTCTGTGTCTCGGCATTCTGCGCTTGTGCACCTACTGCAATAGCAGCACTTAGTCCCAAGCCAATGGCCCACTGCTTGATGAAGTTCTTTGTATTCATTGTTGTGATTCTTTGTTTTATTTGGGAAAGAATTTTTTTGTTTCTCTTTTTCAACGGAGAAAGCACCGTTTTATTGTGTTTTATCGGAGGAAGCGTTCTTCCAAACCATTGTAGGCATCGATGCGTCTGTCCCGGAAGAAGGGCCACCATCTACGAACCTTCTCGGTTCGTTGCAGGTCTACTTCAACTATGGCTTCCTCTTCTTCTGTATCGGAACAGTGTAGGAGCAATTCGCCTTGTTGCCCTGCCACGAAGCTACCTCCCCAAAAGGAGATGCCTCCGGTGTTTTGGGAAAGATCTTCTTCCCAACCAACGCGATTGACTGTAACTACCGGCAGATTATTGGCTACAGCGTGTCCACGTTGTACCAACTGCCAAGCTTGACTTTGTCGCTCCTGTTCTTGAGGAGAATCGGTACTCTCCGTTCCAATGGCCGTGGGATAAATGAGCAGATCGGCCCCCTTGAGTGCCATAATTCGGGCTGCTTCCGGATACCATTGATCCCAACAGACCAATACTCCTAAAGACCCGACAGAGGTCTGGATGGGTTCGAATCCTAAGTCCCCGGGGGTGAAGTAGAATTTTTCGTAATAAGCCGGATCGTCCGGAATATGCATCTTGCGGTAGATACCGGCTATGGAACCGTCTCTTTCCAATACGACCGCCGTATTGTGGTACAAACCTGGTGCCCGTTTTTCAAATAGGGACAGTACAATTACCACACCCAACTCTTTTGCCAAAGCACCAAATTCCAAGGTACTGGGACCCGGGATGGATTCGGCTTGATCGAACAGTGCTACATCTTCGGTTTGACAAAAATAGAGCCCATTGTGTAACTCTTGTAAAACGACCAGTTCGGCTCCCTGTTTAGCCAACCGAGTTATTTTTTCTTTTAGACGATCTATATTGTCTCTCGTGTTTTGGCTATTTTTTTGTTGTACGATTCCTATTTTCATAATTTGAGTACACCGCTAATACATTTGGCACTATAAAGATAGAAATCCTTTGGGTATTTGCATAGAGATGCAGTGCAAACTTCCGTGTTGCTCTATCAGCGAGGAGCAATCGATAGGGCATATTTCCCTATTGGGAAGAGCTTTTTGCAATTGTTCCATTGCGATGATGTCGGTAGGGCGGTTATAAATGGGCAACAGAACAGCTCCATTGATAAAAAGGAAATTGGCGTAGGTGGCAGGTATCAGCTCTCCTTCTCGCCCGATGAAGTTGCCTGCGTCTGGTAGCGGAGTTAGATTTAGTTGGTGCTCGTTTGCAATTTGCTGCAACTCCAGTTCCATTTTTAGTAAAGTGTTGTAAGAAGAGGATTGAGGATCGGACGGAGAGACGTAAACCAAAGTGGTAGGGTCAATGAAGCGAACCAAGGTGTCTATATGCCCGTCGGTGTCATCTCCGGGAATAGCCCCGTTACGCAAAGAAAGCAATATTTTTCCTCCCAATAGGGAGCTGATTTTTTGTTTTATTTCGGTAGCCGTTAGTTGAGGATTTCTATTGCCTTCTAAGATGCACGAATCGGTACTAAGCAAGATGCCACGAGAGTTGGTCTCTATGGCTCCACCTTCGAAGATAAAGTTCAATTCGTTTTGATACGTCACTGATGGAGCAAAAACTCCGCAAGCGTAGAGATGTCGCAACACGTTATTATCCAAGTTCGATGCAAATTTTAATCCCCACGCATTAAATCCACAATCCACAATGACCTTGTTGTTTTCCTCGTCGATACAAGCAAGAGGTCCGTAGTCTCGAATCCACGTATCGTTGGTTTCTATGGGAAAGGCGTAACAATTGGCTTGTAGTTCTTGGGGCAAAGACAAGCGAGCCTTTTGCGCCGTATTACCTACAAGAAGTAGTTTTTGGCGGCGTAAAATTTCTATGGCAATGGTACGATAACAGCTTTCTACCCGATCCAAAATGGGTAACCAGTCGGTTTTTTCGTGGGGCCAACTTAGGAGTACGGCATCTTGTTCCGCCCATTCGGGAATCAATTGCAATTGAGACATATTTGGCAAAAAGATAATTGAAGATCAATACAATAAAAACTCCCGAATCCACCTTCTGTGACAAAGGCTTGGAATCGGGAGCATAGGTCTGACAAAGATTATTTTCAAATATTTTTTAGGGGCAATACCGCCACGTTATTATTTGCCGTAACGTTGCTTGAGTATGGCAATCATATCTTGAGACATCTTGTCCATATCGTATTCGGGTTTCCAGCCCCATTCATTGCGGGCACAGCTGTCGTCCAGTGAATTGGGCCAAGACTCGGCAATTGCCTGTCTTAGGGGATCTACATTGTAGTCCATTGTGAACTCGGGGATGTATTTCTTAACTGATGCGGCAATCTGAGAAGGTTCAAAGCTCATAGAGGCTATGTTGAATGAGTTGCGGTGTACCAACTTGTCGGGGTCGGCTTCCATCAGGTCTATACAAGCCCTCAAGGCATCGGGCATATACATCATATCCATATAAGTACCCTCTTTGATGGGGCAAACAAAGTGACCTTCTTTTACGGCTGCGTAGTATATGTCTACGGCGTAGTCCGTAGTTCCTCCACCGGGGAGAGTTACATTGGATATAAGTCCGGGAAAACGAACGGAACGGGTGTCCACGCCAAATCGTTTAAAGTAGTAGTCGCTCAACAATTCTCCCGATACTTTGGTAACTCCGTACATCGTTTTGGGACGTTGTATGGTGTCTTGGGGGGTTTTGTCCTTGGGGGTATCGTTGCCGAAAGCTCCTATCGAACTGGGTGTAAACACGGCACAGTTCTTTTCGCGAGCTACTTCCAGGGTGTTGAACAATCCTCCGAGACCAATGGTCCAGGCCAATTGTGGTTTAGCTTCAGCCACGGCACTTAGAAGTGCAGCCAAGTTGTAGATAGAGTCAATTTTGTACTTGTCCACTACTTCGGCTATTTGTTTGGCATTGGTTATGTCTACTATTTCGGCAGGTCCGGATTCCAACAATTCGCCTTTGGGTTCTGCTCCGGGGATATACCCGGCAACTACTACTCCATTGGAGTATGTTTTACGCAACTTCATCGTCAGCTCGGATCCAATTTGTCCGGTAGAGCCGATAACCAAGATATTTTTCATCGTCTGTGATTATAATATAATAGTGTAACTTTCTTGTTGTGGGGCTTTAAACCCGGGGCAAAATTAGCGATTATTTGTGGTATGAACAAAAGTACAGAACTTCAGAAAAACACTGTTTTTTTGACTTTTCTGTTCCTTTTTTGTCAGGAAAATTTTCTCAAGAAAAAATAGTAGGGAACTATCAAAAATTATCTTGGACAAAAGAAAAATTATCTCCCTATTATTGCCCCAATAGTTCCCTGCAACTATTCGAGGAAAGGGCATTAGGGTGAGGATGAAAGGTAAGTAAATGGAAATGAGAGAAATTTGCGCCATATTTCGGTGATTTGCACAGAGGGATTAAGTGCAGAAAGCGTGGATTTATGCAGAAGTTCCGTTACCAAATCGTTAGTCCATTTCTCGAATGGTAACGAAGAGGTAGGAGACGGTAACTGACGGAAGGCTATTCGGTAACTAATCTTTCTGTAATTACGGTGCTTATGCTTTGTACCACAATATTTTGCATAGCTGATGACGCTTCAATAACGGGTAACTTTGCCCATAAAAACAGAAGCGTATGCAAACAGACAAAATGAAGGTTTTGCTTTACCTGAAAAAGAGCGGATTGGACAAGTCGGGGCAAGCTCCGATAATGGGGCGTATAACTTACGGGCGAACCATCGCCCAATTCAGTTGTAAACTCTCGTGCGACCCGAAGTTGTGGAATACTCGTGAGAGCAGATTGAACGGCAAGAGTCGTGAAGCGGTGGCAACGAATGGCAAGTTGGAACGTTTGCTTCTCTCGGTACAGTCGGCTTATAGAGTTCTTTGCGAGCGAGAAATGCTCTTTACTGCAACAGACATCAAGGAGCAGTTTCAAGGAAGTATGCAAAGTCAAACAACCTTCTTGGCGTGCTATGACCTGATGTTGGAAGAGTTGGAAATGCGTGTCGGGATTGACCTAAAGCCCACATCAATGAGAATTTATCATTCGGCTCGTCAGCACTTCGTGGCGTTCATTCACCGGCAATTCAGAACAGACGATATAACCTTCGGTCAAATCACGGAGGATTTTCTTCTTCTCTTTGAGCAGTATATCAAAGGCGAATTAGGTCTTTCGCAAAGCTATTTCCATACCCTC
>JAEWWU010000019.1 GCA_023396255.1 Bacteroidota bacterium | reverse complement strand
CTGCTTCACGGCTTTTGCCGTTCAGTCTGCTCTCACGAGCATTCCATAGCTTGGGGTCGCACGATAGCTTACAACTGAATTGGGCGATGGTTCGCCCGTAAGTTATACGCCCCATTATCGGAGCTTGCCCCGACTTGTCCAATCCGCTCTTTTTGAGGTAGAGCAACACCTTGAATTTGTCTGTTTGCATACGCTTCTGTTTTTATGGGCAAAGTTACCCGTTACCGAAGCGTTCTCAGCTACGCAAAACATTGTAACACAAAGCATAAGCACCGTAATTACAGAAAGATGAGTTACCGAATACTGTTCTGTCAATTACCTTCTCTTACCTCTTCGTTACCATTCGAGGAATGGACTAACGATTTGGTAACGGAACTTCTGCATAAATCCACATCTTCTGCACTTTACCCCTCTGTGTAGAACATAGAGAAATACTGCAAATCCCTCTCATTTCCATTTACTTACCTCTCATCCTCTCTCTAATGCCCTTTCCCCTAATAGTTCCTCGGACAAAATAAAAATCGGTAGGGAATTATTATCTATTTTCTCCGAACAAAAAAGGCAATGGCAAACACATTTTTATGCTTTGAATCCTCTTTTTTTGTCCTTGAAAGAGTGTTATAGGACGTTTGGAAAAGGGGTAATAAAACGTTTGTAAGTGTTATTTTCCCTATTTTATTGTTTGCAAAATAGAAAAACGGCTCTTCTGTTTTGATCGAAAAAGAGGTAACGAGTAAGGGCTTTCGGGGCTTGATGCTGAGATAGCCTGATGTCTGTTGTTTTTTGAACTCGAAGGCTACTGCTATTTTCTAATTCACAAATATTTGGTCCATTTTCTTTGCTAATAATGAAAGGTTGTTGCAATACCTATCTGTTGGTATTTTCTTGATTGTACAATATCGTACTATAATCATTTCTCTGTATTGTAGGGACAAAGCCCTCTAAATACCTTTGCCAAGCCGTTCTCACCTGCTGTTTTTTCTAAAAAAGGGGCAGGGAATCTTGCATCTAAATCTTAATTGTGGGGAGAGATGGATTGAAATTTGGAGTGAAACACATAAACGTAAGCGATGAATAAGTTCATAGGATTGAGTGTGGGGCTTCTGCTGACAATAACATTTTCTGCTACGGCTCATAACGAGCCTACCGATAGCACTACCAACAGTGTATTGGATGAAGTGGTTGTGGTTGCCACCCGTACTCCCAAAGCCTTAAAAGAGATCCCAACCATAACACACGTGCTCTCGGCTGCCGAGATTAAGCGTGTTAATCCTCGAACGGTGACCGACTTGCTGTTGGCAACCATTCCCGGAATTCAAATTAGTCAGCACGGATCTCAACAACGAATGAGTATCCAAGGATTAAGTGCAGACTATATGCTTTTTCTCGTGGATGGAGAGCGTTTGACCAATGAGGGAAACGGAACCGTAGACCTCGAACGTATAGATCCCAATAACATAGAGCGTATTGAAATAATTCGAGGAGCTGCTTCTGCTCTCTACGGATCCAATGCCATAGGTGGGGTTATCAATATAATAACTAAGAAAGCAACGAAAAGCGTGGAGGGGGTTCTTCGCACTTACTACAGCCACAACAATATATTTCGCTCCAATGTCCTTTTCGGAGGCAAGTGGGGGCACTTCTCTTCAACAACAACGGGAGGATATTCCAAACAGCAGGAATACACCGTTCCCAATGGTGACGATGTGGCGGCAGTCCCCGATGTGAAAACTTGTAACATTGGTCAGAAATTTACCTATGCAGATGAGGATCACGGTTTCAAAGCTCGGCTTAACGGAACTTATTCTCATCGCCTTCAGGGGTTTGATGACAAAGTGAAATACTTGTACAACAATTACACGGCAGGTTCTCAGTTTTCGTATTTGCCAAATGATACCTATTCCTTGGATGCTTCCTATCACTTGGAAGGATATGTGCGCGACAAACTATTTTTTACGGCGGAAACAGACCGAATCAGTCCTGTTTTTTCTTTCTTGACTCATACGGCACGGGTGCAACTCAACAGGGAGGCTTCGGAGCGAAATCTCCCCAACTTCAATGTGGGCTACGAAACAGTGATAGAGGGATTACGTAGCGATCAGTTTAAGGATAAAAACAAACGCTATCGCGCTTATACCAATACTCTTTATGCCCAATCTGATTGGCAACTTAATGAAATCGTTACGGTAACCTTTGGTCTCCGTCAAGATATTCATTCTGCTTTTGGAGCACATCTAACTCCTCGTGCAGCTTTGATGCTTAGGAAAGGGCTGTTTGCTGTTAGGTTCTCTTACTCGGAGGGTTTTCGTTCCCCAACTCTTAAGGAGTTGTATATGGATTGGGATCACAGAGGAATGTTTACCATTAAGGGAAACGAAAACCTTCGCCCCGAAACATCTCGCCAATTTGCCATTGCGCCCGAGTTTACCTACAACAAGCTCAATATAACAGCTATGCTGTATGCCAATGTTATCAACCACCGTATTATAACGCAGTATAAGAATAACAATACGGTGCTGGAGTATTTGAACAGCACTGGTCTTTCGCGCTTGTACGGAACTCAAGCAACATTGAGATGGCAAATTTGTCGCCCTTTGATGCTCAACCTGAACTACTCCTATGTGTACGACTATGAGCCGGCCAAGGGGCAAGACGGAAGAGAAGCGAACTTGTCGGTTACTCCTCCGCACAGTATTACGGGAACTCTTTCCTATCGCTATGAGTGCGGGCGTTATTCCGTAGAGGCAGATCTCAGCGGTCGGTTCTTTAGTGGACTTACAACCTATGTCTACAATGAAGAGACTAAAAACTATACTCCGAACCATTTACCCTCTTTTGCTCACCTGCGTATGGGAATTACCCAAGAATGGAGTCGCTTTGTAAGTCTTACGGTGGGAGTGGATAATCTGCTCAACTTCCGTGCACCAAGAATAGGGGTTAATACTCCTCTTTCTCCTGGGCGCAATTTTTATTCTTCTCTATCGCTTCGTTTTTGATGCAATGTGAAGATGATTTTTTCTATATCGAGAGAACTTGAAACAAAGAACCAATAAAAATAGGATACAAAACGTAATGAAAAAAAAGGTAATGTACGGAATACTTGTTCTTGCTGCCATTGCAGCAGTTGCAGGTCTTTTCCTGTGGCTCAGACCCAAACCCATTAAGGTTGCTTTGGTGAATATGCCGGAGTTTATGTACGCCAAGATGCATCTTTCGACGGATCTCAAAAATGTAACCGTAAGGGCAGAGGAGGAGGTCGCTCACCTCGATAAATACGATGCCGTTTTGATTTTTGGTATGGGGCTTAAGTGGGACGATGCCGATAGAGAGCAAGTGCGTGCTTTGGACAAAAAGGGGATTAAGTTCATTTCTATGATGATAACGAATCCTGATAATGATCTGTGCAATATAGATTCTGTTCGTGCAGAGGTCCTGTCCAAATATTTAACCAATGGAGGAGCAAGTAACTTTCGCAATGGACTCAATTATTTGCGCAAAGAAATCTTGGGCAAGAGGCTTAGAGAAGGGAAAATAGATCCGGTGAAAGAGTATCCGTCCGACGTCTTTTTTGGAAAAGGGGCAGATGAAGCGGTCTTCTCCTCTTTGACTGAATACGAGCGGTGGTATCGTGGTAATGGAATGAAAGAAGGAGCTCCCAAAGTTGCCCTGATCGCGGGTTTTGCCGGACCGTTTACCGCCAATAGAGATCACTTTGATGCCATTATTGCCGGGTTAGAGTCCAAGGGGATGAATGTGTATCCGATTTCTTCGGGTTCGAAGCGACTGGCTTTTTTGGAAGAGGTCAATCCGGATCTGATTGTCTATATGCCTCACGGCCGTTTTTCGGCAGGAAAACCGGAGCAGACGGCAGCTTTCCTAAGTGCGAAGAACGTGCCGGTATTGGCCCCGGTAACGATTACAGATACCTACGAGTCGTGGATGGAAGACCCCAAAGGAATGGTGGGAGGGTTTATGAGCCAGAGTGTTGTAACACCGGAGATAGATGGGGCCATAGTTCCCTTCGCCTTGGTGGCTTTGGAGGAACAACCCAACGGAATCAAAATATTCAAAGCCATACCGGATCGATTGGAGCAATTTACTCGATTGGCTGCCAACTACATCAAACTGCGCAAGAAACCTAATAGCGAAAAGAAAGTTGCCATTTATTATTTCAAGGGACCGGGACAGAATGCGATGGTTGCTCAAGGGATAGAGGTGGTACCCTCGCTTTACAACGTGCTTCTTCGCCTCAAAGCCGAAGGGTACAAGGTAGAAGGATTGCCTGCCACAGCCTCAGAATTAGGACGATTGATCAATACTCGTGGAGTTCTCTTCAATAGCTACGCAGAGGGGAACAAGAGCCGATTCTTGGAGAGCGATTATCCGGCTTTTGTGTCGGCAGATACGTTGAGGTCGTGGATGAACAAGACTTTTACCAAATCCGGATTAGACAGTATTAGAAGTCGCTATGGTAAAGAGCCGGGAGAATACTTTACCCTTCATCGCAATGGTTGTGATGGTATTGCCGTAACCCGTGTTGAGTTTGGAAATGTGGTTTTGTTGCCTCAACCGGGACAGGGAGCAGGTACCAATGATTTTAATATGGTACACGGGTCTACATCCGTCCCTGCTTATCCATTCATAGCCTCTTACTTATGGACTAGAAATCAGTTTAAAGCCGATGCCATTGTTCACTTTGGTACTCACGGGAGTTTGGAATTTATTCCCGGGAAAGCAGTAGCACTCAGCAGCAATGACTACACAGATCGCCTTATCTACGATCTCCCTCATATTTACTATTACACCATTGCAAACGTAGGAGAGTCTATGATGGCTAAGCGACGTAGCTACGGGCAGCTTGTTTCGTATTTGGCGCCTCCATTTATGGCGACCGAGATGGAAAATGGTCTTAAAGAGTTCAATACTTTAATTGAGAATTATCTGGGAAAAGAGAATGAGGATGCTCGCCTTGCTTTGCAAATCAAAAAAATGGCAGTGGCAAAAGGGTATCATAGAGACCTCAAATTAGATGCAGACCTAAAGCGTCCTTACCAACGCAAAGAGATAGAGTTATTGGCCAGCTTTATAGAAGAGTTGGCAAAGTCGAAAATAACCGGAGGCTTGTATACAACCGGAGTTCCGTTTGCGTCGAACAAGATTACCTCCAGTGTACAGATGTTGAGCGTAGACCCTGTGGCTCACGCCCTCGCTTGCATAGACAAGCAACACGGGAAGGTTACGGAAGAACAACTCAAGAACGATGCTTTCTATGCAAAGAAATACCTCCGACCGGCGGAGGCTATCGTTCGCCGAGTTCAATCTTCCGGAACAGTTGATGCAGAGGCTGAGTTACGGAGAATAGGACTCACTGAGCAAGAGCTTGCTTTGGTCGCCAAGAGCGAGGCCGATATGCTTCAGATGCAGAAAGGGATGAATATGATGATGGCAATGATGGCAGGAAATCCCTCGGATATGACCAAGGCAACGAAGAAAAAGGGGGGAGGTCATCCTGCTTGGTTACCCAAAATAGGCAAAAGACCCGAGTACACTAAAAAGAAGACACAAGCAGCAGCTTCTTCGCAGATGGATGAGGATCTCCAAGAGAAGCAATTTGTAGAGGCTGTTTTGATGTTCAGAGAAGCTTTGTCCAAAATAACCTTCTACACAAAAGCCTTACAACAGAGTCCGCTTTGGGAACTGGATGCCTTTGTCAACGCCCTAAGTGGAGGTTTTACTCCTCCGTCTCCGGGGGGAGATTACATCGCCTCTCCTGCTTCTTTACCCACAGGACGTAATTTATTTGCCATTAATCCCGAAACCACCCCTACAGCAAAGGCTTGGAATCAGGGTAAGCAGCTGGGGGATGCTCTTTTGGTGGATTATAAAGAAAGAAACAATGGAAAATATCCTCAAAAAGTCGGTTTTAGCCTCTGGAGTAGTAGTTTTATAGAGAGCGAAGGAGCCACCATTGCAGAAATCCTTTACCTCTTGGGGGTGAGACCTACCCGCGATCGTATGGGGCGCGTGCTTGATGTTGAACTTATTCCGGAGGAAGAGTTGGGGCGTCCTCGCATTGATGTCGTGGTGCAAACTTCTGGTCAGCTTCGAGATTTGGCTGCATCTCGCTTGTTTCTCATACAGAAAGCTGTGGCTTTGGCTGCCGATGCTCCCTCGACTCGTTTTTCAAATAATGTAGTTCAGGGGGTAAAAGATGCCGAAAAGCATTTATTAGACAAGGGTGTTCCGCCGGCACAGGCTCGATCTTTGAGTAAAGCTCGCGTTTTTGGAGGATTAAACGGAAGCTATGGAACCGGTATTCAAGGAATGGTTGAGTCCGGAGACAAGTGGGAAACGGAAAAAGAAATAGCCTCTACATATATGAATAATATGGGAGCCATTTATGGGTCCAATGAGGAGTGGGGTGCTTTTACGGCCGGAGCCTTTGAGGCTGCCTTGAAGAATACCGATGCCGTCGTACAACCCCGCCAGAGCAATACGTGGGGGGCGCTTAGTTTGGATCACGTGTATGAGTTTATGGGGGGATTGACGTTGGCTGCCAGAGAGGTAACCGGAAAAGACCCGGAGGGATACTTCAGCGATTTGCGCAACCGTAACAGAGTGCGCACTCAAGAAATTAAGCAAGCCATTGGGGTAGAGGCACGTACTACCATTCTTAATCCGGCATTTATGCGAGAGCAGCTCAAAGAGGGGGCAACAGCGGCAGATGCTTTGGATGAAACAATAAGGAATACTTATGGATGGAATGTGATGAAACCCTCTGCCATAGACGATGAGTTGTGGAATGATATCTATGATATGTTCGTCCAAGACAAACATCAACTGGGAGTGGTGGATTTCTTCAAAAAGGTTAATCCGGCAGCTTTGCAAGATTATACTGCCACAATGTTGGAAACCGTACGCAAGGGGATGTGGAAGGCTTCTCCCGAACAGGTAAAACAGATTGCTCGTTTGCACGTTGCATCCGTAACCCAAGAGGGAGCCGGGTGTAGTGGAATGGTTTGCGACAATAAAAAGCTGAGAGATTTTATTGTGCGCAATGCGGATCCGGCAACAGTAGCTCAATATCGTGAAAATATTGCCAAAACGATAGAAAAATCGTCGGCATCCAATTCTTCGGCAAAGGTGCTCAAGAAAGAAGGTGCTCAAGGAGAGAATCGAAAAGCGACATCTTCCAAGGCATCGAATACTGCGTGGATATTGACGGTAGGAGCGTTGGGATTGCTATTCTTTGTGCTATTCTACTCAGTTCGCAATCGTAAGAGGAATAAAAAATGAGCAGTGCTTTTCTTCTCATCTGCCTCATCGTATGCTTTAAACAGTTGATTGAGGCAGCTATGAGGCAGCCCTTGTGGCTGCGAATAATTCACATCCTTTTGTATGTGGCATTTGTGGTTCTGATACATCCTTATTGTTTGGAAATAAGCAAGTTGTGGGTTGATAGTAAGCTCAATACTCCACATCGATTGAGCGATTTGTCCTTGATTGTTATGGCAGACTTACTGATTTCCGTTTCAGCCGTTCTTTCCTTAGGGGGACAGTGCCCAACCCGAGCCTCTCTCAAGTACGATGGCGTTACGACTTCTTTTTCTAAAGTCTGGGGACGTGTGGCTTATATGCTGCCTTCGCCCCTCTTCTTCGCGGTTATTTTTTACCTGAGAGTACAAATGCTGTTTGTGTTGCCCGGGGTTTCTTTTGTTGGCAGTTCTGTTTTTTTGGCCCTTCTTATTGCTCTCTTGATGCTTCTGGCTCCTCGTATTTGTCGCCTTCTGTATTTGGGGAGCGAGCTGTCTTCTTTGCTCGGAGGAGTGGTTTTGTTGATTACCATTGTTGCGGGAGTTTTCTCTTCAGAATCCCGTGTGTATGGTAATGCCGGAAGTGAATTTTTGCAGCAGTTGATGCAGGTGGGGATTCTTTTTTTGGTGATTACTATTTGTGCCTTTGTGGGTTATTTTCATCAGCGCAAGTATAGTAATCGCTAAGTATCGTGTTTATTGAGAATACATTAGTTTTTGATTGTTATGAATTATATTACAGATGTTATGTTTTGGGTATCCAATGGCTTGTTGATACCTGTGATTGTAGGACTCATTATATTATTTTTCTTTTCCCTTCTTCTTTTGGGAGGTTTGTGGGCTGCGCGTAGCCGTTATCGAGCACACCTCAGGCAGTACGCAACTCTTTTTGATAAGTTAAGAGCTGGTGATGTGGAGTCACTCAAGGATGCTTTGTCAAAGTCCAAAGGCGCAACTCCTTTTGAGAAAGTTGCATTGGAATTATTCACGGCACAACCGCACGAGCGTGATTATCTAATTGATAATTACGAGTTAGAGTTGGAGCGGAGACTGTCTACGGCTAAGTTGCTTACTAAATTCGGTCCCATATTGGGGCTTATGGGTACCTTAATTCCTATGGGGCCGGCCTTGGTCGGGTTGGGGACTGGAGATATTGCCGGTATGGCATACAATATGCAGGTCGCTTTTGCGACCACGGTGTTGGGAATGTTCTCGTCCGGAATTGGGTATCTTGTCTTGCAAGTGGTTCGTTCGTATAACCAGAAAGGATTGATATGGTTGGATCTCCTAAATAATACACTTGATAATGGCACGAAACTCTAAGCGCAGGCGTTTTGTCGACAAAGATATAGATCCGTCGAGTTTGGTTTCGAATCTTTTCGACGTTGCTATGGTGTTTGCTGTGGCATTGATGGTGGCTTTGGTCACAAAGTTCAGTATGACTGAAGTATTTTCTAAAGAGGACTACACCGTTGTGAAGAATCCGGGTAAGGATAATATGGAGATTATTACCAAGAAGGGGGAGAAAATAGAACGCTATACACCTAGCGATAATCAGTCCTCTTCTGACCAAAACCGAGGCAAGCGTGTCGGAGTTGCCTACCAATTGGAGAATGGTGAAATTATTTATGTGCCGGAGGATTGATTGCGAGGTTGTCCATTTCCTTTGAGTTTGGTTAGAATATCGGTTATACATTCCTTTTTTACTCAAAAACAGGTACTTGTGTGGCGAATATTAATGATTTTCAGGTATTTGTGGATGTTTTGTACGATTCTAATTTTGTATTGATATAAGAATATGTTTAACAAAAAAGTTTTTTATTATGTCAGCTAAAAATTTGTTTCAGTTAGTGGGGGTCCTTGCTCTTTCTCTTTTCTTGGTACAATGCAGAGGGAAGGACAACAAGGTTAAGGAGAAAACAACACAAGGGATGAAAGAATTAGTAGTGGATGCCACAGACTATAAATCGTGGGTTTACTTTTCTTTTGAAAAGGGGCAGGTGGTTGCAACCAAAGATGTGCACGAGAGTTTTGCCAAAGATGCCAGTTGGGATATTGCCTTCCATAGGTATGATTTCCGTACCAATGGAGGAGCTTCCGGCTCACATAAGGGGGCTGTGGCAGAAACCCAAGAGACTGATATGAACAAAGAAATTCCGATGCCGGCTGAGAGTGCATTTAAGAAAGATGAGATAGGGTCGCTTATTGTCTATTTTGAAGTAGGAGAAAATGGAAAACACGATATAAAAAGAGCACAAATTCCCGTAAACTATGTCCTAACAACACGCAAGGGTGAGCACATAGGAGCAATCTCTTCGGAAGGAATGCCTCCCGTGGTGAAACTTTCCAAAAAAGTGTACATCGTAAAGACAGCTTCTGGGAAATTGGTAAAATTTAAAGTGACGGATTACCGCAATGCTCACGGGAAGACAGGACATATTAAATTCCAGTATGCCTTTGTAGCAGAAAAATAATTTGCAGAAGAATACACTTGTTATGAAAAAAATCTCTTACATCTCTATTATTTTTCTTTGCTCTCTACTGAGTTTATCCGCGCAGTTGCCGGCAATTAGCGGATGTCCTGGAGCTTTTTGTTCTCAAAGTTACAAGTACAGGCTCAAAACTATTGTAGAGCAACGCTCGGATACCGAAGCTCGGTACACATATACCTATGATGATGCGGGGTATGTGATTCGGGAAGAGATAACCACTTCTTATGAGGCTGATAATGCCCGGACCAACTTTGTTTATAATGGCAAGCACCAACTGGTTGAGGTTAATTCGGAGAGAGGGGCTCAATACGAGGTAAAGGAACAGAAAACGGTATATACGTATGATGAGAAAGGTCGCTTGGTTGAGTCTCTGTGTAGCGTTTGGGTGCCGGAAAATGAAGAATACGCAGAGTTGAGAAAGCAAACCTACAAGTATGCTTCTGATGCGGCTACTTTACCCTCTAGCATTATGAATCAGAATAGAAACCTATATACGGGAACTATGGATATTACCCATATAGATTTCTCTTATAACGGCAAGAATAAACCTATCAAGATTCAAACAAAGCTTTTTGATGGGTATGTTGTACGTGATTATGATATTTCCTATGATGTAGAAGGGCGAATTTTGAAGAGCCATTTGGTCGATAACACGGACAAAGAGACAAGAGTAGTGGACTCTGAGTACAAGTATGAGAATAATGGAAATCTATTAAAGGCGGGGAATGGAGACTTTTTCAATTTCTTTGAGTTTGATAATGAAAAGAGTGGAAAAGATACGTACTATCCTCCTCAGTTTGTAGATTTTTTTGCTGCCGTTGGAGGAGAGTTGGAGAGTTTGTTCTTCGTGTGTAAGATTCCTTATGAGGGGCTTGCACATCAGATAAAAACATTAAAATCATCCAATGGGGCCGATAGTGAGCCGGAAAAATTGTTTGACTTTGAGTATGAAGAGAATAAGAATGTGGGGGTGAAACCTGTTCTTCCGCATTCCCATTCGTGCAAGTTTAGGATTTGGGATGGAAGTTTATCTCTATCAGCGTCGGAAGATTTAGTCGGCTCCCAATACTCTGTTTACGATGTGACCGGAACGTTACTCTCCCAAGGAGTCATTGAGAGCAGCAGTACCGTTTTGTCACATTACCCTCAAGGGGAGGTATGTATTGTATCTGTCGGAGGAGTTGCTTATAAGGTTTTGATGTAATTTTCTCTTACCGGTTTTCAAGAAAGAAAGCCTCTTCGTTTGGGTTGGATATCCCGAATGGAAGGGGCTTTTTGTGTGGTTATCGGATAGGTGTGATTTGTTTGGAGGCTGATTATCTCCGAAGATACTCGAAACAAAGGCTTCAATTGGGAGGAGTCGGGAGAAGAATTGTTGACTTTATTACGTGGTATTGACGGCTTTGACGGGGCTGTATTGAAAGAGATTGGGGGTGGATGAGATTAGCTTGGACAAAAAAATATTTTGCTTGGACGGAATAAAAATTAGTAGGGAATTATTGAGAATTAGTTCCCTGCAAATGGGGGATTTGTAGGGAACTAATTGAACCCCCATTCAGAGTGATTTTGTCAAGAAATATGGGAGTTAATGGCAAAAGAAGACAGAATAAACGCTTGATAAATAGAGGGTAGCAGGTATACAGAGCAACTTATGGAAATCCTCCCGAAGCAGAGGTGTGGGCTTGACAACGAAGCCGTGTGCCGTAGGCTCAGCATCGGTACTTTGCAAACACTAAGAAGTTATCCCTCCCTTTTGACAAAGAGGAGGATGACAATGAACTTGGAATACCCAATTTTCGTAAGAAGTTTCAAACAGAACGATATAATCCAGCTCCGAAGCTATCACTAAATTGCAACGGAAAGCGATAAAACTAACGGAGGATTATTTCGGGATGAGCGACTGAAATTGGCTCTTTATCTTTTCTGCAAAGAGATGCTTTCATCAGCTGTTGAGACGATCCTGTCGGAGC
This sequence comes from Bacteroidota bacterium, assembly GCA_023396255.1. Taxonomy (GTDB): domain Bacteria; phylum Bacteroidota; class Bacteroidia; order Bacteroidales; family Porphyromonadaceae; genus Porphyromonas. The sequence continues at coordinate 183,453 of JAEWWU010000019.1, read as the reverse complement.
TATCTGATGTACTCACCCGTCTGATACCTTTCAGCTTATCATTTCCTATAAATAGAGAGATAGAAAGTGTTATAGATGGCTGGTGCCAATTCTTCTTGAAGTGCATTTCCATCGGTAGCCCTACGACTTGCCCCTCTGCTATATTGCTATTGAGTAGGTCGCGCCCGGAGAGAGAAAACTTCCAATTGGCGATCCGTTTACTCACAGTCAGATCAATCCACCATTGCGGTTTTGTAGTCTGATATACTCCCATAAATAGGGGACTGTAGTAGGTAACTTGTGCCAAGATGTTCCAACTTCGGGGGAGACTTAGGCTCTGACTATGCATTAGATAATAGGCATTGAACGCCCTATTTATATGACTACCGTTGACAATGCCACTGTCAAACTGTCGGTGAAAGGCAAAATAGGTAGAGATGAGCCAATTTATCCCAATACCTTGATTATTGATAACAGGTATCGGCAATCCTGCAACAACTCTGAAATAACGGCTTCTATCCAAATTATTACGAGATATATAGTAGCTATCTCCTTGCTGGCTGACCATCTCTACAATGGGAAATCGTTCGTCGGAGTAACTGAACTCCAAACTTGCAGCCCTCATAAAAGAGTAGGTAAGCGAGAGATTGTATCTAAGGCTGTTCTTCAGATTGGGATTACCTTTTCTCTTCAAGAAGCCCGATGAGCCAGAGGTGTATGGGAGTAGATCTCTAAACTGCGGTCTATTGTAATACGACGACAGGACTAACGAGAGTAAATGATGCTGAGCTATACTATAATCTACACCAAAGTAGGGTTGCCAGTTCCACCAGCTCCATCTCTGTCCATTGTTTTGAGACGAAATTCCAGATAAGGTTCTTATGTCGTTATTGAGCTGCACGCCAATTCGTCCATTTAAGTCCTTATTCTGATAGTAGAATGTGGTATAGATGGAGTTCTGCTGCTCTCTATATCTCAAGTCAAGCTCTCCGTCTTGCGACCTGTCATTGAGGAAGGTATGACTGCTGATAACCCCTGTCTGCATCTTAAAGGAAGGAGAGAATCGATAAAAAAAGTTTGATGTGATACGATAAGATTGAGCCTTGTTATTATGCTCTGAGGTGATGGTCTCCTGTAGTGATTGATACAAGACACTATTCTTGCTAAATAGCAGATCTCCATTGATATCCCAAGCCCAACTATCCCTATTAAAGTGATGGTAGAGAGTCCCTGTCATTACATTTCTATCAAGATTTACCTGCGACGTATGATTGTTTCTCAAAGCCTCTGTGAGCTTAGAAAAGCCGATCCGACCTCCTAATAGAGAACTCTTGGACAATTGAAGATCCGAACCAGCCTCGACACCATAAAGTCTACGAGGAGTAATCATTGTGGTATCGATACCAAAGGATGTCTCTAAGGTTTCCTTTCGATTGGTATTAGATATAGAAGCTGAAATATAGTTGCGAGAAATTCCCCGGTTTATATTAAATCGACCTCTTAATGCTTCAGAGAAAAGATTTCCTCTCTGGGAAGTAATATCAGAAGAGGAGAAAATGTTTAATTCGTCTTGCCAAGATTTCTTTTTAGTTACGATGTTAAGTACCACATCCAAGTTATTACCATACTCAGGCCCCGGATTGCGTATTACCTCTACGCTCTCTACATCGCTTGCACTGTATGTGGTGAGATAGGACAAGACCTCTTCTTTAGGGAGCAATAGCACACGACCATTCAGCGCAATAGTCACATCGTAAATACCATAAGCACTCAATCCCACACCATCTTTCTGATAAATGCCTGGTAAATACTTGATGCCATCCAATAAGTTGCTCCCCTGAATACTCGGATGGGCACTTAAGTTATATACCGGATTTGCCCCCTTGTATGAGACGAACGGACGAATCCCCTTTATCTCGACTTCCTCTAATTGCACATCTTTCACAGGGACTATGACATTTCCAATGTCGATGGATCGTCCTTTTACAGTCAGAAGATTTGGGTTTGGTTTGTATTCTTCTCCCAAATAAGAGATCGAATAAAAATACCGAGATGGAACCAAAAGTTGCTTAAAGCATCCATTACTGTCTGTGACTGTGGGGAATGTGGCAAGACTATCTGCCACATTCCTAAAATAGACGACAGCCCCAACCAAAGGGTCCCCCGCTTTATCGGTGATGCTTCCTCGTATCTCAACTACAGATTGAGCCAACAAGGATCCTATAGAAAAGAGCAAGGATAGGAGTAGATAGAATTTTCTATTCATACAATAACCTGGTTAGTAATTAAATTTCTTGGCACACCATCTTGGATGTTTTCTATGCAAGTCGTATTCCTCTGTAATTCTTTTTACCGTAGGGTGGTGTTCTCGTAACCTGCATAATCTGTTTATTCTTGATGACGCAAAATTAGGTATAAACACAATGCTTGACAATATCTCTATACGGTTATGCTTATACTGCAGGATCCTCGAAGAGAAATTCAAGGAGATATAAATATTTCTACCCTAAAACTAGTGCCTTTGTGACAACAAAACAAGAGTCCTTTTTTCTGAGGAGATAGATTGTTATCTATTCAATATCTAAAGACTCCTCCTACTGTCATTTTTTATTGGGGTAGGAGAAAGAGGGTATTAAGAGGAAAGGTTATCTTTTTCTTTTAGCTACTCCCTTGTTTTTTAGACCGTCTTTTATAAGAGAGATAAGTGTTTTGGAGGAGAATAGAAGGAAATGTTATTGAGGAAAAGAAGCTGTTCCCAAAGAGAAATTGTCGGTGGAGGGGAAGTGAAAATATTTGTATGGAATTTTTATATCGAAGGGGTATAAGGCTTGTCCGATTTTCTCAGAAAATGTCTCGATTTTGTCCCATAAAAAAAGGCTAAGCACTGTTTATTAAGTACTTAGCCTCTCCTCGTCGGGGTACCAGGATTCGAACCTGGGACCCCCTGCTCCCAAAGCAGGTGCGCTAACCGGACTGCGCTACACCCCGAAAATTAGTACAGGAGAATCATCTCATCCTCAATTCTAAGGAAGAAAGAAGTTACTTCCATCTGAAATCGTTGCAAAGGTAATATTTTTTCTCAATATACATTCAAGGAGTAAAAGAAATTTCTCTCGCAGTTTAAATTGTGGGTGATTTAGGAAGTCTTTCCTTTGCTTATAAGGTAGAAGATTTCTGTTGGATAAAGACAATAGATTAGACCAAGTAAAGAAATGCATAGAGATGAAGTAAGAGGCAATGAACAAACAGTAAGAAAATAGTTCTGAATAGATCGGTTGCAGATCCGAAGTGGTGGTTGCCATTTATTACATTCTGTGTGATGGAGGTCTTATTTTGAGGGGATTTCTCCATCCTTTTCTGCTAAGAGCTGTGTATTTGTCAAATCAAGGTTTGTATAATATTTGTCTTTGATCCCTGACAATTTATCAGCAGAATGCTATCTGTTAGGGTGTAAACGAACGCAGAATTAGGAGATAATAAAAAACCCTATGCTCTTTTCTGTAAAGCATAGGGGTATTAGGGCGGTAGATAACAGAATCGGAAGTTACTTCAATCCCAATTTAGCTTTTACCTGGGCAGTAATATTTTGTGCCGAGGATCCGGTATAGAGCATAACGCCACTTTCGCAGATGTAGGCAAATCCATTCTCATCTCCCACTTTTTTTATAGCGTCTAAAACCTTTTGTTGGATTGGAGCCATAAGAGTTTGTTGTTGGCGTTCCATATCTTGCTGCATAGCTTGAGCAGATTGTTGAATACGGTTTTGCAAATCGACCAATTCTTGTTGGCGGCTTTTGCTAATAGCCTCAGACAATTTGGGTTGTTCCTTAATATAGGCTTCTGCCTTGCGCTGGTATTCATCTTGCATAGTTTGCAATTCGGCAGAGTATTTCTTATCCAACTCTTGTATTCTACCTTCAGCCGTTTTTACATCGGGCATAGAAGCAATAATTTCTTGAGTGTTTACGATACCGATTTTTTGTTGAGCGAATGCAGCCAATGGCAACAAAAGCCCTACGAGGAGGAATAATGCAATTCTTTTCATTCGTTGTTATAAAATTATTAGGTTGTTAAATCAAAACTAAGAAACTCTTTTGCGTCAGATTATTTGGCAAAACCCATCTTACTCAAAACAAGATCACTGATATCTATGGATGGATTTGCAAAAATGATACCCGAAGTGCCTCTATCAAGAACCAATTGAAAGTTATTCTCCTTGGCAATTTGCTTGATCGTTTCCCAAATTTCATCTTGAATGGGCTTCATCATATCGGTTCTTTTTTTGAATAGTTCACCATCTGGTCCAAAGTACTTGCTTTGGAGTTCGGATGCCTGCTGCTCTATCTTTACAATTTCCTCTTCTCGCTGTTTCTTTTGCTCAACGGAGAGGAACACCAAGTCACTTTGGTACTTCTTGTACTTAGCTTCTGCCGAGTTTTCCAATTTGGAGATCTCTTGTTGATACTTTTTTGAGATGGTTTCTAATTGTTCATTCATCATCTCGTAGTCCGGTATGTTTTTGAGAATGTACTGCATATCAACCAATGCAAACTTTTGGGCACAAACACCGAAGGTAGTTGCAATAGAAAGAGCCACGACGCACAAAAATCTTTTCATAACCAATTTCTTTTAATAGTTTTCTTTTCGGTTTACTAAATCACTATGCTCAAAGGTAGTCAAATTGCTTGGAGGTGGTACTTTTTATTTGTAATCAATTGGAGTGTAGTTAAAACTCTTGTCCTAAGACGAAACTGATATTGCTTCCCCCTCGAGAAGAAGAGCCATCTGGCTTATCAAAGCCATATCCCCAATCCAACCCCAAGAGACCCAGATAGGGAAGGGTGATGCGAAAGCCGACTCCTGCTGACCGTTTCAGATTAAAAGCATTGAAGTCTTCGACATTGCGCCACGCATTGCCGGCTTCAGCAAAAAGAAGTATCCACGCATTGTATTGAGACTGAAATAAAACGGGGATGCGCAACTCCGAAACCAAGCGCAAGAAGGCATAAGCATAATTGTAGTTGTTCCCAGCAATAGAACCGCTACGGTATCCGCGCAAGGGGATTGTTTCGCTCATATATCCGCCTACATATCCACTCATACCATCACCGCCCATATAATAATTCCCAAAAGGAGTGCGTTTATTACTGTTATAAGAGCCAATGAATCCCATATCAAATCTATTCATAAAGACGGGTGTATATTTGACGGTCGCAGGGTTGAGCAAAGGCGAAAATACTTTGCCACTAAACCTCCATTTGTGGTATTCTACAAATCTGTTGCGACGAGCTGCATTTAGATTGGGGTCTGCATAATTAACTCCATCCCAAAGAGAGTAAGGTAGCGTGGCTGTTACCGATAATGAGAAGTCGGAACCTCTACGCGTAAATACGGGATTGTCGATTGAGTTACGGGAGAGTCGCAAGTTGAGGTTTATGTCGTTGGCCATCCCGTTGTGAAATCCCTCAAAAGTATCATAAACCCAATCTCTGAGGTAGTAAAAGGTGTAGTTGAGTGAGGTGTAGAACATAAACCAATTGTCCGGCCAATTGAGACGTTTCCCAAAGCCGACTGAGGTGCCGGCAATGTGTAGCGATTGGTTGGGGTTGTAAGATTTCTCCATCAAGTCTTGACCGCCATAACCGTATCCTCCGTATCCATTGTTGTATCCGTATCGACCATATCCTCCGTAGCCGTATCTGTCATACCCATAGCCATACCCGTACCCGGCGTAGGAACCTATCTGGTTGTTGTAGTAGCGTGTATCCAATGCAGTTTGCATAGAATAGAAAGCACTAACGGAAAAATAGTTGGGACGCTTTCCCCCGAACCACGGATCAGAGAATTGGATGTTATACTGCTGATAATATCTACCGTTGCTCATCGCACTGATAGAGAGTTGTTGCCCCTCTCCTTGTGGCAAGAAAGACCGCTTGCCATTGGGATTGAAGAGATTACTGATAGAGAAATTTGTTAGGTTAATTCCAACTCGCCCTATAAAACCGGCTTGACTAAATCCTATGGAGGCTTCGAACTTGTCATTATTCCGAGGAGTTAGGTTGTATTCGATATCCACAGTGCCACTTTGTTGATTGGGAATAGGGGTGGGAGTGGACTTTTCAGGATCGAAGTGCCCCAATTGATTGAGAGCCATCCAAGAGTTCATCAAATCTTCTCGGCTGAATAGTTTGCCCGGTTTGGTGTGCAATTCACGTCGAATTACTTCTTCATAGAGTTGAGTGTTTCCATTGATAATCACTTTGTCTATTGTAGCTTGAGGTCCTTCGGTGATCCGTAAGTCCAAAGACACTGAATCCCCCGTTACGGCCGTCTCCACCGGGTCTATTCCTGCGAACAGATAACCATTGTTATAATACAAGTTGGCTACCGCATCTTCGTCCACGAAGAGACGATCGTTGAGTTTTCCCTGATCGTATACATCTCCAGGGCGCACATTGAGCACGTGCTGCAGCAGATCGGACGGATATTTGGTGTTTCCAACAATTCTGATGTTTTTGATTCGATAGCAAGTTCCTTCGTTTACCTTGATATGTATGTTGATGCGATTGGCATTTTCGGGATCTTGAGAGATTGAAGACGAGACAATTTCGGCATCTCTGTAACCGTGGTTGTGGTATGCCGAGATAAGGTTGTTGAGGTCCTCTTCATAAAGCTCTTGGACAAATTTCTTCGTACTAAAGAGCTCCTTGATGGAAGTTAGCCAACGATCTCCACTGAGACGAAACACCTCGTTGGTTTTCTTCATTGCAGCTTTTAGGGTGGCTGCGCTTAAATTGTTGTTTCCCTCAAAGGTGATGTTGGCAATTTTGGTTTTGTCTTTTCGGTCAATAGATATGTGTACATTGACAAAGTTTTCTTTGGTAATATCCGGTTCACTTTTTATCTCAACACTCATTTCACTGTATCCCTTTTGATTGTAGTACTTCGTTATAAGTTGTTTGGTACGGTCTTCTATGTTTGGGGTTAATTGGGTTCCCTGTCGGGGAGCCATATTTTTCTCTATGTCTTCTTTCTCCGACTTCTTAGCTCCGGTTATGGTTACCTGAGAGATCCGCGGATGTTGGGTCAGATGTATTCTGATCCAAACTTTGTTGCCTTCATATTTGGTAGCATAAATTTGAGCGTTGGCAAAATATCCGTTGCGCATAAAGCGCCTCACGGCATCGCTAAAAACGGCTCCGGGAACCTCCACAAGCTCTCCTATTGATAAGCCAGCGATGTTGAGGAGTAAGGTTTGATCTATGCCTTGCGCTCCCGTTATCTCTATGCCGGCAATCTCTTTGTAGATGGGGCGCGTGTAGTCCACAACCGGGGCTGTAACTATTTTTACTGTATCGGTTTGAGGCAGGCGACAGGACTCGTTCGCCCTAAGTGTGTTTGTGGAGGTCCAAACCAGAAGGGTACAACAAGCCGCAAAAATAGCGTGGTGGAGAGTGTTATATCGTTTCATCTTTTTATATAAAGTAAGTCGAAAATAGAGATCATTTGTTGCATTGGGAGGAAATATTTCCTTCCGTTTGAGGTTTGACACGCCCAAATCTACGCTCTCTTGTTTGGAACCATTCGATGGCATTATCTAAATCATTTGGAGAAAAATCGGGCCAAAGGCGTTCTGTAAAGTATAATTCAGAATATGCAATTTGATAGAGAAGGAAGTTAGATACACGAAACTCCCCCCCGGTACGAATAAGTAAGTCGATAGGAAGAAACCCTTTGGTTTGCAGATAGTTTTCGAACAAGTCGGGCTCTTGTTGCAGGAGCTCTATGTTTAGTTTTCCTTTTTGTACATCTTTGACCAGATCGATTGCTGCATTCTGTATTTCTCTGTGCGAAGAGTAGCTCAAAGCCATAATGAGGTCGAGTTGTGTCCCTTTTGCTGTCTCTTGTATGCTTTGCCTGAGATGTTGTGCTGTTTCTTGAGGTAGCCGATCAATCTCTCCTATGACCTTGAGGGCAATTCCTTGCTCAATAAAGCGAGGTACATAGGTGGTCAATCCATTGGCCAACAATTCCATAATGGCAGAAACCTCAGCTTCGGGGCGATGCCAATTTTCTGTGCTGAAAGCATAAAGGGTCAGTTGCCTAATACCGATTCTAAGAGCGTGCTGAACAATTCGATCAAGGGTTTCCACTCCTTGTTGGTGTCCGACCGAACGTCCTAACCCTTTTTGTGTAGCCCAGCGTCCGTTCCCATCCATTATAATGGCAATGTGTTGAGGCTTAACTGCCTTGTCGGTTATATCTACTAGTGACATAGTGGTCATTTGTTCTGAGCATTTGTATTGTTGTGGCAGGTCTTTTTGTTGAGACCAAATTCGTAGGTCAAACCCAGCGAGAAAGCTATTCGTCCGTCTCCTCCTTTAAGGAATCCCGATGCCGTCCTGTAAGGGTTTTGTAGCCACGCCGATGATTGATCTGGGGCATCTAAAGCATCGGAGAAATAGTGAAATCCTTGAAGAGTTGCCAAAAGGTTGAGTCGGTTGCGTATTTTGTATTTTATACCAAATCCCAAGGTTACCCCCGGAACAAAATGAGTTTTGTGCTTTGCCGGCACGAAACCGATATCCATTCCACCCAAGATATAGGAAACTAAACGTTGTGTCTTGAGATAAGCAAACTTATCGCTATAATGGGCAAAGTTATATTCCGCCAAAAGTTGGGTGTGAATGAAGTGTGAGGTCGAGCGGACGGGGACCGTCACATTGGGGAATGTGTTTTTTGTGATGGAGCTGTTGATAGGTAAGAGAGCGTAGCCCACGTGTGCAGAGAACGCCGTCCTGAAATTATGGTTGTACCGCCACGAGAACTCTATTGCTCCTCCCATTGGGCTAAACGGTATTTTGGGGTTGGCATCTCCCAAGTAAGACGATATGCCTACCTGTGCTCCGTACTCGAAGCGATATTCCTGAGCAAGCACTCCCGAAGTAGGCAACAACATAAAGACCGCCACAACCCACACAAAGCAGTGTTGGTGCCGCAAAGAGTTTGTTTTGGGTGAGGTGGAGGTCAATGTCATATATCAATGGAATAATCCCCTTGGGTTGTCGCTGCTTATCGAACAGTCGGGGTGCCTATCCATATTTTGTTGTTCTCCGCAGGAGTGTTTATATGACCTCCGAATAGAAAGAGTTTGCTGTCGGGGGAGACATAAAAACTCAGTCCTTTGCCGAAGTTTTGCCCAGTAATTTCTTGAGGAAGTAGATCTTTGGCTTGTGCTTCTGTCCAACGAACACCGCGATCCGATGATACAAAGATGCGCAACTTCCCTGTGGCTTGAGTTTTGTCTCCACAGAAGAGCAGAAATGCAGTTTTTCGACTAGAGTCGAATGCTATAACCCCCGTTGAGGCAAAGTCTGGCAGCGTGGAAATTTCCACCTGATGCGGAGACAACCAATCCAAACCAGTAGTTGTTGCCCATAGTTTCTTTTGGTTATGTCCCTTTTTGTCTTTTCCTCCAAGTAGGTTGAGTTGTTTGCGGTGCTCGACTTCAGAAATGAATAGGGCAGACTCTTGTATGGGAAAATCATCCGGAACCATCTCTCCCTTGGTTATAGAGGGAGTGGATCGGGTCAAATTGACAGTGGCAAAGTGCAACTTGCCATTGTCTTGAATAATAATTGCCAAGTTTCCGGTTTCGGATGAGGTGGGTTCTACCGCTCCCAACAGGGAGACAACAGATATACCACAATCTTTGGCAGAACTGGATGCGGATATCTCATAGAGTTTGTCCGTTGCCGATTGTAATACCAAACGCCCCTCTGTTATCTGGGCTATTCGTTTAACAAAAAAAGGAATGGTAGCGAATGGAGTCCACTTTTCTGGTGATGCTTGTGCAGCAAAGTAGATGTTGCAAGCGGTTTGCGTAGAATACATATAGTAGTATCCCTCTTCGGTAGTTAGCGTTTGGTAGTTGATCCCTTCTTCGTGTGCATTTTTCTCAGGGGCAGTATTTTGTGATATCCAGGAAGAAGCAAGAGGATCTTGTTCATACACATTAATAACGAGACGATAAGTTTTGGACATCGAGAACTTTTTATTGCTGATAACAATGTCCAATCCCTTTTTGTGGTCTCTCATATAGATGGAGTCTTTGGCACTTTTGGGAACTTCTTTTCCATCTAAGCGAACCGCTATGTCGTTGTATTCGTAAGTTTGAACACTAAGAGCAACAGAATCCAGCACGGTATTCCTTTTTAGAGGTTTGGCATTGTATATAACACCGTTGCGATGGTCTATGGAGAAGAACGTATTACTTAACTCCGGCACACTGTGAGCGGATAGCTTTAGTGTGTTTATTTGTACGGATCTAATATCCGGCTCCGTAAACTTGTTCTTTTCTTTGCACGACACTACGGAAAGTCCCAACAAGGCGATAATGGCAGTGCCCACTATATGTCTAGTAATCTCAAATGTGCTCATATCCTAACAATATATAATACACAAAGGTAAGAAACTTGTTGTTAAGTCGGAAGGGTTTTTATCAATCCCGCTTTTTGGAGTGTATTAAGATGGGAGAATCAAGGGTGGATTTATTTTTCTTGGCAAATATAAAATATACAAATGAAAGTTAATGTTATTGTGAATTAACGCTTATTCTGCTCTTCTCTGCTCCTTGAAAAGAGGGATGAAAAGGTCAGAATATTCGGAAATTAGACTTCCGAGATAGGAAATTGAGGTTGGTTTTTCTCCCTCAAAATTTGAATTCCGTCCAAGATATTTTTTGATATCTCCAAGCGAAGAAAATTTTTGAGGGAATTAATTTTAGAGTAGAGGAGGGGAGTGTACTTCGAGACCTACGTTTATGGGGGAAAAAGAACTTAACCGGAGAAAAGATGCTGGGTTGAGTGCCGAATAGTTGCGAGAAAGTTTGTCTCTTTGTTTTGTTTAGCTGGGTTAATGTTTGTTTATTTGACTGTTTTATAATCAGTTATTGATTCATTGGGTGTTTGTAAATGCCGCGAGAATGGAATTTTTGCGACCAATCGAGCTCTTGGGGTTGATTATTGCCTTTTGGAATAGATTTTTTGGAAACATTTATTTGCATTTCTGTGGGGCAGAATAGAGAAAGTTGGGCTTTTAATTGATTGGGTAGTTGTTCCATAATTCAGGGGGATCGGGATGTAAAAAATGGAACAAGGGTTTGTCTTTTCTCTCGGAGGAAGGGATGCAATTTTCTTACCAATTTTTTGTTTGTTGCTTACGTTTTTTTAACTAATTGGAAGGCTGCTTTTGTTGGCATAATATGATACTTTCTATTTATCTTTGCGGAGGATGAGTTGATATACGTGGAGCCTTATGACGAACCTCGAACAGAGGGGTAAGCCTCTGCTTCTCAATGGGAGGATTTATTTAGCCGTTATTCAATTCATTGCCAAGGAAAAGTTTCTAAGTGCAATCGCTGTGGATGCATAGAGAGGCGTGATTGAGTGGAATTTTGTAAGTGTATTTTTAATAAAGAATGTTATGAAGAAATTAGTTTACGCTTTGTTGCCGTTGCTGCTTCTTTGCTCTTTTGGAGGTAGAGCGCAAGAGCTTAGAGCAGGGCAGAGAACGTTTTCGGACGGAAGTCTCCGAGTTTATGGAATGAAAGGGTTTGGATATGCCAATCGTCTCATAGGTGATGAGCAATTGATGCCCATTGGATCTAAGAACTCTACTGTTTTGACGGCAGCCATTCAACTACCAGAGTTGGGGGGGAATAAGGTCAAGGGAGTATATTTCTACACAGCAGAGTCTGCTTCCAATGGAGGGAAGATCATCATCTTGGATGAAAATAGAAAAGCAGTGGCTGTAGAAGAGATTGCTGTTGCTAGAGGTTTCAACTATTTTGCTTTCAAAACTCCATTTGAACTCCCTGCCGGGAAAAAGTATTATGTGGGTTATGAAATGACCGTGGGTACCAAGAAGTTTGCATTAGGTTTTGATGGAGATGCTTGGTTTGCCGAAGGGTTTGCTGCTATTAATTCGCCCGCTGTTGTCGGTGGAGGAGCTGTTAAGTTGTTCAATGACGGAGGTTTAGAGGCTTTCGGTGCTCCTTTGGTTTTTGCAGATATTGAAGGAGATAACATTAAGAATTATCCCCTCTTGGTAGGTTTCTCTGCGTGGGATAAGGTTCTCCCATCAGAGAATGCAAATGCAAACTTTACTATTCGTAATACGGGAACCGATGCGATCAACAGCCTCCGCTTCAAAATTTCTTTGAATGGAACAGAAACCTCTGTGGATGTAAAAGAGAAGATTGGAGTAGGAGAGACTAAGAAAATAAAGTTGCCGATCACTTATCCTGCATCAGGGAAAGGCTCTGTTTCTGTAGAATTGGTACAGGTAAATGGTGCTGATAACAAGTTGATCGCAGCACAAACTGCTCCTTATGAGGTCTTGGCTAAGGGAGCAGCCCTCTCCAAAAGATCTGTTTTGATGGAACACTTCACAACAGAAAGATGCCCCAATTGTCCTTTTGGTGATGCTGTAATTGAGTCTTATTTGAGTGCTTTGGATAGAGCTGGTTACGAAGTTGATTACTACCAGCATCACGCCGGTTTCGGAGAAGATTCTTTCACTTTGCCAGAGTCTACAAAGTTGTTGCCCTATATTTTCCCAGCTAAAGCGACTTGGGCTCCTGCTTTTACTTTTAACCGTTTGGCATTCACTTCCAGAGAGTATGGAGAGGGTTGTGCCACTTCTGTGGATAAAAAGCCTGAAGATCTTATAAAGTTGCTCAAGCAGGGAGTTCAGGATGGAGTCTTTACTTCTGTTGAACAAAAAGTAGAAGGAAACAAGATAACCGTGACAGCCAAAGGAACGTTGTCTGAAACAGCAGATGCTGATAACCTGTACATCACGGCTGTGCTTACAGAAGCTAATGTGAATGCGGTAAGTCAGAAGGGTGCTCCCAATCCTACCAAATGGGTGCACCGTAATGTAAGTCGCCTGTTCTTCTCTAGTGAATTTGGAAATAAGGCAGAAGTGAAAGCTGGTGAGAATGGAAAAGAGTTTACCATCACTTTCCCAGAAAAAACAATTACGGCTCCTTGGTTTGAGGAAGCAGTGAAGAAGGGTGCTCTCAAAGTAATTCTTTTTGCAACCAAAAAAATTGATCCGGTTGCAGATAAGGGAGCGAACTATAAAAATCGCGAGGTGTTGTTCTCTACCACAGCTTGGTGGAACAAGCCTTTGGGCAATGCCCCTGTATTTGAGGCCGAGGCTCCTGCTATTTCTGTAGACAATGGTTACATCTCTGTAGGCTGTGTTTATGATTCTATTGAGGTGTACGATTTGGCCGGTCACCTTGTAGCTAATTCTGTGGCAACACAGCTACAACAAGGTTTGTATGTGGTGAAGGTAAATAGCCAGTCACGTAGCTATGTTTCAAAAATAGTGGTTAAGTAAGCCCATTTTGATAAATAAAAAGAGCGCTGTATCAATCTAAAATAGGGAGGATGCAGCGCTCTCTTTGTGAGAAAAGGAAGGGGGGAGACTCTTCCTTTTTTTTTTGTGTACATATAAGACAAAAGGCGTATCTTCGTGTCCATAATTATTATTCAAATAAATCACACAGTTAGAAGATGAATAAAAAACAGATCCTTTGCTCCCTGCTCTTTGTTGGAGCCTTAGGCGGATTCTCTCTGTCTGCTGCTGCAAATGGTATGGAGGCATATTCCGTTAGTACTATGAAAATCACAGCTACTCCGCCGGTATCGGGTATGACTCCGGAGATATTATTGACCCTTCCTCGAGTGGGGGGATATGCTTTGTCTCCCGATGGCAAAACCATTGTTTATACCGTTAGCCATCCAAATCTCAAGGAGAACAATTCCAAAACATATATCTATTCTATAGGGGTAGATGGGAAAAATAAAAAAATGCTTTCGCAAGAAGGAACTTCTGATTATGCTCCGATTTGGTATAAAGGAGGACGTGAAATAGCATTTCTGAGTGCATTTCAAGAGGGGCTTCAGGTCTTTTTAATGAATGCAGATGGGAGCAATAGACGAGCTATAACGCAAATCAAGGGAGGAGTGAATGAGTTTAAGTTTTCTCCGAATGAGCAAGAGTTACTCTATGTTCAAGACATTAAGTTTGGGCAAACAACTCAGGATCGTTATCCCGATTTGGATAAAGCTTCGGGTTTTATTGTAGAAGACTTGATGTATAAGCATTGGGACGAATGGGTACGTACCATTCCTCATCCATTTTTGGCACCTGTAAGCAGTTTGCCCATCACTCAGGGAACGGACTTGTTGCAGGGAGAACCCTACGAGGCTCCTATGAAACCACATAGCGATTTGTCGGACTTTTCTTTTAGTCCGGACGGGCGTTATATTGCTTATGCGTGTCGCAAAAAGACTGGATTGGAGTATAGTCTTTCGACGAATTCAGATATTTACCTCTATGACCGAGAAACAGGCAAAACAGAAAATGTCAGTTCTATGCGTAAGGGATACGACACTACGCCGGTCTTTAGCCCCGATGGACAACAATTGGCTTGGGTTAGTATGGAGAGAGACGGTTATGAATCCGATCTGAGAGAGCTTATAATAATGAATCTTTCAGATCGTAAGATTCGTATGATGACCTCCACTGGTTTTGAATACAATGTGGAGTCTCCGACTTGGGCTACCGATGGAAAGAGTATCTATTTTGTTGCTTGCAAGGAAGGGGAGACCAACATCTTCAACATCAATGTCAAGACGGGAAAAATAAGGTCTATCACTCAAGGGCAACACGATTACACTGGATTTGTTCTACAAAATGGGATTATGGTAGGTGCGCGTCAATCTATGACTTACCCGACAGAGTTGTACAAAGTAGACCTAAAGAAGGGTAAGGAGACAGCAGTAACGACAGAGGCTTATGCTGCGTTAGGCAGTTTGGAAGCTCCTCGTTGTGAGGCTCGTTGGATGCCCACAACCAATGGCGAAAAAATGCTTGTTTGGGTGCTTTATCCTCCTCATTTCGACAGTAGTAAGAAATATCCATCTATTCTTTATTGTCAGGGGGGGCCTCAAAATACGATCAGCCAATTTTGGTCTTATCGTTGGAACCCTCGTTTGATGGCAGAGCAGGGGTATGTGGTTATTTTGCCCAATCGCCACGGAGTGCCTGGATTCGGAAAAGCTTGGAATGAGCAGATTAGTGGAGACTATGGTGGGCAGAATATGAAAGATTATATGCAGGCTGCCGACTTGATGAAGCAGGAGCCATTTATCGATGCAGAGCGTATGGGTTGCGTGGGGGCAAGCTATGGAGGATTTTCTGTGTATTGGTTAGCAGGACACCACCAAAAACGATTTGCAGCTTTCATTGCCCACGCCGGTATTTTTAATTTGGAAACTCAGTACTTGGAAACCGAAGAAAAGTGGTTTGCCAATTGGGATATGGGAGGAGCTCCTTGGGAGAAAGATAATGCTATCGCTCAGCGCACATTTGCTACGTCTCCCCATAAATTTGTCGAAAATTGGGATACGCCCATTCTAATTATTCACGGAGAGAGAGATTACCGAATCTTGGCTTCTCAAGGTATGATGGCCTTTGATGCCGCAAAGATGAGAGGCATACCAACGGAAATGCTTCTCTATCCGGATGAAAACCACTGGGTGTTGCAGCCTCAGAACGCCCTTTTATGGCAACGTACTTTCTTTGGTTGGCTCGATAAGTGGCTCAAAAAATGAAAGAGATAAAAACAGTAGTATTTGACCTCGGAGGCGTTCTGGTACACCTGAACCCCGAGGTCTCTTATAAAGCTTTCAAAGAACTAGGGGTAACTGACATAGAAACAATGCTCAATCCTTACCGACAGAAAGGTTTATTCTATGAGTTGGAAATGGGCCTTATTGATAAGGTGGAGTTTGTGCACAAATTGTCACAGCACGCCGGTCGCTCTTTTGCGATAGAGCAAATAGAGCAGGCATTTTATCGTTTTTTGGAGCAGGTTCCCCTATACAAGTTTGAGTATTTAGAGAAGTTGCGTTCCCACAAGCAGGTTTTTATTCTGAGTAATACTAATCAATTTGTTATGGAGTTTGCGCATAGCGAGCGGTTTTTGCCAAATGGACGCACATTGAGCAGTTATGTCGATCGTTTGTATGCTTCTAACGAGTGGCACGCCCTTAAGCCGGATGATGAATTTTTTCTTAAAATGATCGAAGACTCCCAAATAGACCCAGCTGAAACACTTTTTATAGATGACAGCATTGCCAATATAGAAGCAGCTTTTTCATTGGGCTTTCAGACTCTTTTGGCTGTTAATGGAGAAGATTGGAGAGGCAAACTTGACGAAAAATTGGATATGACTCTTTAGTAGAGAACTTTAGGGACTAACGATGAAAATAAATTAGAAGGAAATGAAAGCACACTTATCCTCTCAAGAAAGAACCCGAACCGATTACCTTTTCCCATTCGTAACTATGGTGGTTCTGATGGCTTTGATTGGTTTTATTACGAGTATCAATCAACAGTTTCAAGCTCCCATAAAGGCTGCGTTTTTGCAAAGTGCAGGTCATCTGAATAACGCTCTTGCTACGTTGCTCAACTTTGCGTTCTTCTTGGCCTATTTATTGATGGGACCCGTTAGCGCCAGATATTTGGATAGAAACGGCTATAAGAAAACGATCGTTTTTGGTCTGGTGTTATTGGCTTTTGGAGTAGCCTTTTTTGAATTATCTGCATTGCAGTTTGAATACCTTCCTTTATCTCCTCTAGTGTTAAGTAGTAGTGTCTCCATTCCCTTGAGTTATTTTATTTTTCTGATAGGTTCTTTTGTGTGTGGAGCAGGGCTTACTTATATGCAATCCTCTGTTAATCCTTACGTAATTGCTTGCGATGTCCGAGGGACCTCCGGGGTTCAGAGGCAAAACATAGCGGGAACCTTCAATTCTACTATGACGGCTGTTGGGCCGCTGTTTGTTTCTTTTTTAGTTTTTCGAGGAGCAGAGGTTGCTGACTTAAAGATCTCTTCTATCTTGCTGCCTTTATGTATCCTATTTGCTGCCATCCTTCTTTTGTCAGCCCTTGTTTCTCGTTTACAGTTGCCCCACATAGAGGGTACTACGGCTTTCGAATCTAAGCCCTTGACCCGCAGCGTTTGGAGCTTTAGACATCTAACTTTGGGCGTGGTGGCTATTTTTACCTACGTAGGAGTAGAGGTTTGCGTGGGGGCCAATATAAATCACTACGCAATGGATGACTTGGGATATAGTCTAACGGAGGCGGCTTCTTTGGCTTCTATTTATTGGTTCTTTATGCTGATTGGTCGTTTGATGGGGAGTTTTTTGAGTAGAGTTAACGCAAGAGTGTTGCTGGCAGTATCCACTTCTTTGGCAATTGTTCTAATGATTTCTTTTTATCTGCTTGGGGCATCCTCATTCTCCCTCAATGTTGGTGTAATGGAAATCAAAATAACACTGAATTTAATAGGTCTTATTTTGACCGGGTTGTGCCACTCTGTAATGTGGGGTGCCATATTTGCTCTTGCAACGGATGGTTTGGGGCATTATACAGCTCGAGGAACCGGAGCCCTGATGATGGGAGTGGTTGGTGGAGCTGTTTTACCTTTTCTTCAAGGGGTCTTGGCGGATGTTATTGGGGGATGGCACTACACGTGGATAATTATCTTATTAGGAGAGTTCTATATGCTTTATTATGCTTTATCCGGATCTCGAGTGAAAGAATGATGCAGAGAGTCTATCCTAAGTTTTGGAATAAGCCTATCGAAAAGCATATGGAAGACCGCTTTGAAGCAACAGAGAGTGGTTAAAATTTCGTAGGCTGTTGCTTTTTAGAGAGTAGGCTTTGTATTTGAAACTTTTGCGTTATATTTGCAGGGTCGTTCTCGTCTATGAGGGGCGATAATTGGTTAGGGAGAGGTGCTCGAGTGGTTGAAGAGGCACGCCTGGAAAGTGTGTAAACGCCAAAAGCGTTTCGCGGGTTCGAATCCCGCTCTCTCCGCATTAGGAATGTAAATATCCTCATACAGATTGTTTACGAAAAAATTAATAATAAACGGAAAATACTAATCTAAACAAAATCACGATGAAAAAGATTTTCGCAACCATCTCTTGCATGGCCTTTCTTGCGTTAGGTCTTAATGCTACAGCTTTGGCTCAAGCTCCTGAACAAGGTGGGGCTTCAGCTGCTACAGAGGCTGTTCAATCAGATTCTACAGACGCAGTTCAAACTGTTGCTGCAGAAACAGAGACTACTGAGGCTTCTCCTGAGCAGGAAGTAGCTGAGGAAGCTTCTTTTCACCAGGCTCTTAAAACGAAGTTCATCCAAGGTGGTGCAGATTTTATGGCACTTATTGCTTTGACCTTGATCATTGGTCTTGCTCTTTGCTTGGAACGTATCATTTATCTCAACCTTGCTGATACCAACACTAAGACGTTCCTCGCCCAAATCGAAAAAGCTTTGGAACGTGGTGATGTAGAAGGTGCTAAGAATATTGCTCGCGATACTCGTGGTCCGGTGGCTTCTATTGCTTACCAAGCTTTGATGCGTTTGAATCACGGAGTGGATGTTGTAGAACGTGCTATCGTTTCTTATGGAGGTGTTCAAGGTGGTCTTTTGGAAAAGAACCTTTCTTGGATAACTCTTTTCATAGCTCTTGCTCCTTCTTTGGGATTCTTGGGAACTGTGATCGGTATGGTTCTTGCTTTCGATAAAATTGAGAAAGTTGGAGATATTAGCCCGACGGTTGTTGCCGGTGGTATGAAAGTAGCCCTTATTACTACGATCGGAGGTCTTATCGTAGCGATGATCTTGCAGGTTTTCTACAACTACATCCTTTCTAAGGTAGAGACTATCATCAACAAGATGGAAGATGCTTCTATCTCTCTAATTGATATGGTTATTAAGTATAACCTTCTTAAAAAGTAATACACAATGGCAGTAACTAAAATCAGAAAAGTCTCCAGTTGGACCTTGTTAGGGTTACTGGCGGTGTCTCTGGTTGCGTGCCTTACCTTCTTTTTTGGAGGAAGTGAGGTAGATCCTTCCGGAAACAAAGAATATCTCCAAACCGGGTTACTTCTTGGTTGGGTGTACGTCCTCATAGGTGCAGTAATTGTTGCAACAGTTTGTTTTACCTTGTTGGGTTTTTTCAACAGTTTTAAGGTAAACCGCAAAAAGGCTTTGACCAATCTATTTATGATTGTGGCATTGGGAGTTATTTTGCTTGTTACTTATGCAATAGGAGATGCAACTGAGTTGCCCTTTATTGGAGAAGACTCACAAAAGTACAACACAGCCGGTTGGCTTAAAGTTATAGATATGTGCTTGTTCACGATCTATACTTTAGGAGGCTTGACTTTGGCCGCAATTGTTTGGAGTTCTGTTAGTAAGTTCTTCAAGAAGTAAGTATAATCACTAAAAAATCAGTAGAGAGCAATGGCTAAAAAGAAAAGAAAAGTACCTTCCATTAATGGATCGTCTATGGCCGATATCTCTTTTATTCTTCTGATCTTTTTCTTGATTACTACTTCAATGGATACCGATCAGGGGCTGAAGAGGAGACTTCCTCCTTTGGCACCTAAAGAACAACAAAAGAATGATATCGAGATCAATGACCGTAATATTATGCGTGTTCTTGTAAATCGTCAAGATCAAATTGCCGTTTTGCGCAAGAATGCCTCTGGAGCAGATGTTACAGTTATTGTTCCTCTGGATCAGCTTAAAGATCGTGCTGTAGAGTTTATTACAAACCCTCAGAACGATCCGACTTTGCCCGAAAAGGAAACTCGTATGGTAGAAGGGTTGGGTAATGTAACTGTTACAACTTCAAGCTATGCAATTTCTCTCAAGAGTGAGGTGGAAACGAGCTATCAGATGTACATAAACGTTCAAGATCAACTCCTCAAAGCTTACAATGAGGTGTGGGATAAGTTTGCATTGGAGAAATTCCGCAGACCGTTCAATGAACTTTCTCCGGATATGCAAAAAGCTATCGTAGATGCTTATCCAATGCATATTTCAGAGATGCCTTTGTCTAACCAATAAGAATATAGAAGGAAAATTACTATGGGAAAGTTTAGTAAAGCTGGGGGAAGGGAAATGCCCGAACTCAATACGTCATCACTTCCTGACTTGATCTTTGCCTTCTTGTTCTTTATTATGATGGTAACGAGCATTCGTGAGGTAACCCCCAAGGTTAGGTTTCAAAATTTACCTCGTGCAACGGAACTCACAAAATTGGAGGAAAAAAGCCTCGTAACCTTTATCTACGTGGGAAAACCTATTCCTTCCTTGGAAAAGAAGTTCGGGACGACCTCTGCCATTCAGTTGAATGACCAGATTGCTCAAAACCCTCAGGCTGTTTACTCTTACGTAAAGCAGGAGGAAGGAAAGATAGACGATGAGCGTCGCAAGTTGATGACTGTTTCTATAAAGGCAGATGCAGATACCAAGATGAAAATTATATCAGACATCAAGTATGAACTTCGTCGAGCGGATGCTTTGAATATTTCTTATTCGGCTCGTAAGTCTGTTCAGTAAAGTAAGTTTTGATGGAAGATTAATAAGGAGTTTTTATAGAGGGGGGGGTTGTACCAATTGGTATAGCCCTCTTTTGTATTTAATATAGAGTTGAGATCTTTTGATGTGGATTTAAATTAAAAATCTACTAATTCTAATATTTATGCCCCCATTGATCTTGGACGAGATGATAGTTCGATAAGAATAAGATATTAGTACTCTCCTTAATTTAATCTCTTGTGTTGTCAAAGGATGTTCTCTTGCCTTATCAACTATCTGTTGGGGTGCGGGGACACAAAATCTGAAAATGTGTCAAGAGGATTCAAGATTGTGCATATTTGTGTGATTGTTTTCGTTGGATTTTGCTTTATCTTGGCAATGGATAATGTTTTCTTTGAATGTTTGATAGCGAAAATTACGGCTGATAGAAAAAGAAACTTACAGAGATAATAATTCTCATCTTGTTGCTATCGTAATTGAAACAGTATCTGTTTCGATTTAAAAGCATAGCTTTTCCATTGTGATAAAAACACTACCTTTGTGCGTCAGTTTGTTGACCACGTAGTTGGGATGAGTAAATGTTCGGTTAATGCCCTCAACTAGTATAGGAAAAGTAAATAGTAATCCTCATATAAACTCGGATGCAAGAGCAGATTTTAATATTAGATTTTGGTTCTCAAACCACCCAACTAATAGGTCGACGTCTTAGAGACCTTAATACATATTGTGAAATTGTTCCATACAATAAATTGCCTCAAGATCTTACCGGAATCAAGGGAATTATCCTTTCGGGGAGCCCTTTTTCAGTATATGATCCTAAGGCCTTTCGTACAGATATAATGGCTCTTAGAGGACGCCTTCCTCTTTTGGGTATTTGCTACGGGGCGCAGAGTATGGTGCAACAAGCAGGGGGAACGGTCGAGTCTAGCGAAACAAGGGAGTATGGAGCGGCTCGTTTGCGTAAGATAGTAGAAGATCCTTTGTTGCAGGGCATGAGTCTTGAGAGTACTGTGTGGATGTCTCACGGAGATACCATTACACAGTTGCCTGAAGATTTTTCTGTGATAGCATCAACAGAAAATGTTGCCAATGCAGCTTTTCGTGTTCCCGGAGAGCAAACTTGGGGAGTGCAGTTTCATCCGGAAGCCCAGCATTCTCAAGAAGGAACTAAGCTTCTGGAGAATTTCGTAGGTATATGTGGTGTAAAGGGGAATTGGACTCCAGACACTTTTATAGATAGTACTGTTCGAGAGCTGCAAAATGTTTTGGGGCAAGACCGAGTTATCTTGGCTTTGAGTGGAGGGGTTGATAGTTCTGTTGCAGCTGTTCTTTTGCATCGTGCCATAGGAGATCGTCTCAGCTGTATTTTTGTCGATCACGGATTGATGCGTTATAAAGAGGCAGAGCAGGTAATGGCCGATTATCAACATTTGGGACTTAATGTTCGCTGTATCAATGCTTCAGATCGCTATTTTGAAGCCCTCCGTGGTATTTCAGATCCAGAACAAAAGCGCAAAATAATCGGAAAACTCTTTATAGATGTATTTGAAGAGGAAGCCAAGAAGATAACTGATGTCAGATGGCTTGGGCAAGGAACTATTTACCCGGACATAATAGAATCGGTCAATATAACAGGTACTGTAATTAAGAGCCACCACAATGTGGGGGGATTGCCAGAACGGATGAATTTGCATCTGGTAGAGCCTCTTAAGCATCTCTTCAAGGACGAGGTTCGTCGCGTTGGAGAAGCATTGGGTATGGCTAAGCATTTGTTGTACCGTCATCCTTTCCCGGGACCGGGATTGGGTATTCGTATTTTGGGAGAAGTAACTCCGGAAAAGGTAGCTATTTTACAGCAAGCAGACAATGTCTATATCTCCGCTCTCCGAAAAGAAGGGTTGTATGACAAGGTTTGGCAGGCAGGAGCAATTCTTTTGCCTATTCGTTCGGTTGGCGTTATGGGAGATGAACGTACTTATGAATATACAGTGGCATTGAGAGCTGTAACAAGTGTAGATGCTATGAGTGCAGATTGGAGCCGATTGCCGTATGAGTTTTTGGCGGGAGTTTCCAATGAAATAATCAATAAGGTTAGAGGGGTGAACAGGGTTTGCTACGATATTTCGTCAAAACCACCGGCAACCATAGAATGGGAGTAAAAAAGGATGCCCCTTCTCAAGGAAGGGGCTTCTTTGTTTGTAATTCTTTTGTCAATTTTTATTTAGGATTTCCTAATTTGCTCTTGTAGAACTAAGGGGGAGCGATTGGAATAAAAAGAGCATTTTATGTCTACTTACCAACCAACAGATAGTAGAAAGGTCACAACGCAGCGGCTTATTGAGATGAAGCAAAGAGGGGAAAAGATCTCTATGCTTACATCGTACGATTACTCCTCTGCACGAATTATAGATGATGCAGGAATGGATGTTATTTTGGTGGGAGACTCTGCGTCCAATGTAATGGCAGGCAATACCACAACGCTACCGATAACGTTGGATCAGATGATCTATCACGGCAAATCGGTAATGAAAGCCGTTCGACGTGCTCTTGTTGTTGTGGATTTACCTTTTGGTTCTTATCAAGGAAACTCTAAGATCGCATTAGAGTCTGCTATCAAGGTGATGAAAATAACCCACGCCGATGCCATAAAGATGGAGGGTGGGGCAGAGATAAAAGAATCTGTCGAAAGAATTTTATCGGCAGGAATCCCCATTATGGGGCATTTGGGCTTGATGCCGCAGTCTATCAATAAATTTGGGTCTTACACCGTTCGCGCCAAGGAGGGAGAAGAGGCTGAAAAATTGCTCTCCGATGCTCTTCTTTTGCAAGAGTTGGGTTGTTTTGCTCTTGTTTTGGAAAAAATACCAGCAAAGCTTGCGGGAGAGGTAAGCGGACAGTTACATATCCCTGTTATAGGAATTGGTGCGGGGGGAGAAGTGGATGGACAAGTTCTTGTTATGCACGATATGTTGGGCATAACTCAAAACTTTAGCCCTCGTTTTCTGCGCCGTTATGCTGATTTGAATGGAATAATGAGTAGAGCTGTTCAAAGCTATATAGAAGATGTTAAGAAAGGCGATTTTCCCAACGAAGAAGAGCAGTATTGATTTTTACTCAACATTGTACTGAAAAAAGTCTCGTACGGAGGAGTACGGGGCTTTTTTTATGGTAAAGTGTAGCTTTCTCAGAGAAAGAGATTATTGTGAACAGAGTAAAAAGGGAAGTGGATTGTTCTCGCGGATAATTGTAATTTGTCCTTTTCTTTTGGTAGATTTTTTTACTTCCTCCATTGTCTGTGCTGAGTGTGTATAAATCAGTTAAAACCTCATTCTTCTTTTTTATTAGGAGAGTATGAATTTTTATTTGAAGTGTAATCTCATAAAGAAGTTGTAATAGGGTATTTCTTTGTTTTGAAGAGCTTGAATTACTGATCTATACGAAAATGTAATACTCTTTCTCCCTTTTGAAAAGAAATATTTGTGCTTTGATTCGACAATGGCAAACGATGAAATTTTCGGCGTATGAATCCAAAGTGTTGGTACAAGTGTCTATTGTATAATTGGTTAAGGGCGTATAGCTCAAATTTTTCTGGTTGAGAACGTCGTTTAACGTGAGTCCCAGCGCAAAAAATAGGGTCAAGAAAAACTTCTTGACCCTATTTTTTGCGCTCTAATCAACAAGAGCCACAATGATTGTCTCTATTGCGCTTATGCTTCCGGTTGTACAACAGATACGTAAGTACGATCGTTTCTTTTACGAGTAAAAACAACCTTTCCATCAACGAGAGCAAAGAGAGTATGATCTTTCCCCATACCTACATTGTCTCCGGGGTGGTGCTGTGTACCGCGTTGGCGTACGATGATGTTCCCGGCTTTGACGTCTTGACCACCATAAATTTTCACTCCCAATCGTTTGCTTTCGGATTCGCGTCCGTTTTTAGAACTACCTACTCCTTTTTTATGTGCCATGATGCTTAATGCTTTAAATCACAAACCGTAGGCTTGTTTATGCAACAACTTGTTTAACTCTCACTTCCGTAAACTGTTGACGGTGTCCGTTCAATTTACGATAACCTTTTCTCCTTTTTTTATGAAAGACAAGAACCTTATCTCCCTTTACAAGAGGAGTAACCACTTCGCAAACCACCTTTGCTCCGCTTACAACGGGAGTCCCAATCGTCACAGATCCTTCACGGTCTACGAGCATAACGCGGTCGAATTCTACTTCAGCTCCGCTTTCCACATCTTTGATGTGGTGAACAAACAGTTTGCGTCCTTCCTCAACCTTGAACTGTTGTCCTTTGATTTCTACAATTGCGTACATTGTTTATTACTAATAAAAATTAGTCCCATAAGGTGAGTCTGAATATACCAAACTGCTTGCGTCCTAAACCTTATATAGGAATACCGGCGCAAAGGTACAAAGAAAAAAAGAAAGATAATGGGTTTTGCTCTGAAAAATGTAGTGTATTGACAAGGGGAAATAAATTTGATGGCACAAAATTCTGTTAATAAAAAGGTGTTAGCTCTTTTAAAATAGTGCAGAGAGGTTATACCTCGTTTATCCCAAAACAGAAACAAAAAGACGTGAATATTTTGTCGAGAGGTAGGACTTGTGTGCGCTATAACCGAACGGCAAGAAGAGAATCAAAATATGTTCTTATTGCCCCAGAGGATTACACAATCTGTGTAATCCCTATGATTGTTCCTATCGATTTATTAAGATCTAAGAATTTAATGATAGATTCGTTTTTTTCGATGTCTCTTTTGAGGTCGAAATAATCTTACCCTCAATTTATTGCTTTATGAAGAGATATTTCAAAAGGAGGTATAATGCTTTCTATGGCGCAATCTTTTGGGAAAGAATATTATTGAAAAATAAAGAGGATGTACCCTAAGATTACCATTGAGATACACCCCCCTTAGGAGCTTTGAAGTGTAGGTCGCTTATTCCGGTTACTTTCTCAGACGGAATTGTGTCTACTCTCTAAAGTGTTAATTCCTTATTCTACCATCTTATTTGCAAATCTTTATAGAATATTGCTGCCCATTGGTAGCTTGTGCCACAATGATATAGAGACCATTGCGGAGAGCTTGTAGGTCGTAGATTTGTCCGAAGGGGAGCAAATCGATCAATGTTCCGTTGCTTTGATAGATTTGTACAGAAATCATAGGGAAGCAGCATTGCAGAGTTGCGGTTTCGGGGATATAGCTCAGGGGATTGGTTTGGGTGAAGATAGAAGATATTTCCAACCCAGTGGTTACAATCCAACCTTTGGCCTTGGCGGATTCATACTTGCTTTGTTGAGTCCCCGGATTGTCCTTTATATTGAGTCGTTTTGCCCAATCTTTATTGTTGTCGTGAATTTCAACGGCTGTAACATCCGGGAGCACCTCTATTATGGCATTGAGAGCATCTGCCTCTATTCTGTTTTGTTGGATAAGAAGAGATTGCAGTCCTCTTTTCCCCGTAATATTGAGAGAGGTGAGTTGGTTGTTGTAGCAGAATAGTTTTTGTAGATTTTTCTGTGCATCAATGTTGAGTGCAGAGAGTAAATTGTTGTGGCACTCCAGCCAAGCGATATTGGGGTTTTGAGACAGATTTATTTGGGAGAGTTGATTGTCGTTGCAAGCAAGCCATACGAGATTTTTTTGGAGACTTATATCAAGCTCTTTGAGTTGATTGCGATCGGCAAACAAGACAGTGATGGCTCCATTCTTTTGTAAGTCGAGCGATGTTATTTGATTGCCTCCTATGCGTAATTGTTGTAACTGAGGTTGGAGGGCAAAAGAAACAGCACCACTTAGTTTATTATCCGATAGGTTGGTCCATTTGAGCTCTTTGTTACTGTTCAGATCTAAGATGTTCAAGTTATTGTTTTGTAAAAATAGGTCTGTTATAAGTGAACAAGCCGATAGATCTATGGATTTTAGTTTGTTATCGGAGGCGACAACCGTAGTCAGTAGTTTGTTGTTTTTCAGATCTAATGTTGTCAATTGATTTCCTGGGCAGTATAGTTTGGTGAGCTTGGTGTTGTTGGCAAGCAGAAGTTCTTTCAGTTGGTTGTACCCGCAGTTGAGTTCTTGTAACTCCGGTATTTGTCCCAGCGAAAGTGTTGCTATTTGGTTAGAATCGCAGTCTATGGCCTGCAATAGAGATGATGCTGGGAGGATGAGCTCTGTCACTTGATTGTTGTACAACTTAACCGAAGAGAGCCGGTCTGCCTTGGAAAGGTCTATTTTTCCGGATATTTGGTTGCGAGAGAAATCTATGCCGGTCAGATTGGTGCAAGCAGAAAGATCTATGGTGCCATTGATTTTGTTTTCAGAGCAGTATAACCCTTGCAGAGCTGGCAGGTTGCTGACATTGAGCGAGGAAATTTGGTTTCCGTCGATTTGTATTTTAGCCAATTTGGGGTTGTTGCCAAATGTAACCTCGGTTAAACCCTGACCAACGGCTTTAAGAATCATCAGCTCGTCACCATAGACTTTTATCAAATTGGCCTTTGGTGTTTTTCTGATGTTTTTGGCTCCTTCAAATTTTTCCAAATTTCCTTCCCCCCAATCAATGACAAAGGAAGACGATGCCAATCCACCAAGCCCTATCGTTATTTCTTTAGAGGTGTCGGATAGCCTTATGGCTATGTTTGGGGTCACTTTTTCTCCATCGTAGGGATTATCTCCCTTGTTTTCTGCGCCACGATAGTCGTATACCGTCCAATTTTTTTGTTTGCATATAGCTGCGAAAGAGTCGATGAACTTGTTGTTTTCCGGATGTGATGTCCCGGCTTTGGTGTCCATAACGTACAATTTTCCGGCAGTTGTTCCGGAACGATCGGCAAGAGTGCGTACCAATTGACTCATTGCCATCATATCTATCTGATTGCTATAAATAAATAGTTGGCCGAGGTTTTCGTTGGCCGAGAGATTTAGTTCGGTTAGTTTGCAACTATGCAGACTGACATTTTTCAGTTTCTTGTTTCGACTCAGATCAACTGTACCAAGGTCGCAAAGCGGAGCTATTAAGTCTGTGAGTTCCGGGTTTTGGGTTACATCTAAAGTGGTCAATCTATTTTCGGCACAATCCAACCAAAAAAGTTTTGGATTTTTGCTCAAATCCAAAGAGGTTATTTTGGTTCGTTTGCACTGCAAGCTGGTCAAGTTGGGGTTATGGGTGAGGTCAAAAGAGCTAATCCCTGTTTTATAGGCAACCAATTTGGTTAGCTTGGGCAGTTGGGTTACATCTATAGAGGTTAGCATAGGATTGTTGCACACATCTACTCCGAAGAGTTCGGGATTGTTGCTAAAGTTCACCGATGAGAGCATATTGTCCGATAGATTAGCATACTGCAAGTGTGGATTGTGGCTTAGGTCTATTTCTTTGACTCGATTGAGCATAAGCTGCAATTCTGCAACCTTGCCGTATATTTTGAGGGTTTTATTGCTGGCATCTACGGCACTTTTGTTGTCCTGTCCATAGATAAATCCTTCCCCATTGTCACGAGTTCCGTTGTTGTTGAAGTCTGCCCAAATAGTTTGTTGTACCCCGGTCGTCCCATCGCTATTGGCTTGAATGGACCAGTTTTTTAGATACCTGTCTGTGGTTACGGTGATGTATGGTTCGCTTTGGGTTTGTCCGCACAGATTGCTTCCCCACAATGCACAAAGCCCTAAAGTAATTGCTCTTTTCCTTAGTTGACTACAGTTGGTAAATAGGTTTTTCATAATGGTGGTTTATATTTGCTAAAACGATAATACAAATATAGATAATAAACTAAAAAAAAGATTTTCGATGTTTGTATTGATTTTATTTCATAATAAAGTGTTAATTGTTTGCGCTTTCTTATGGAGTAAAAAATGGTTCTTTGGGATGGATTATTTTGAGGGAACTAATTTCTGGTAATTCCCTACTAATTTTTATTCCGTCCAAGAAAAAATATTTTTTATCCCTGCAAATTGGAGCCTCTTTCGGATAGTCTTAAATGGGGTGCTTTGTGAGGAAGGAGGAAACTTAAATCGAAGAGTGTAAATAGGAGGAAGTTGTTGCAATATTGCTGATTTAGAGAGGGACCGGAAAGGGTATACTTTGTCGTTTAATCCAATTTGGGAGCCTGCCAAACTTTTAGTCCATCACAAAAAAGAGGCTTTGCTCCGACTATATTTTTTGTAATTTCTTCGCTAGATAAGAGGTGTATCTTGGTGGTACAAGAGCGGGGAAAACGATGAAAAAAGATGTTGTCACTTTTGTACAAAGAGACTGACTGGATATCTCGGTGTTTACTGAGGGCGGTACAATATCCGAATATTTTTTCGGGGATGTTGGGGAGTATTTTGATTCCTTTTCGGAGGTCTCGAAGACAGACAACAGCAACGATTCGGCTCCTTTTGTCTGGGGGAGAAAGTTGCTGCATTTGCTCTTCGGAGAGTTTGTGCGATATGGTTATATGTCTGCCATACTGCTCATTGATGCTCTGCATTAAATGTCGAAATATCTTTCCGTGTGGAGCAGTGTCTTTGAGACGATTGATACCGATATAATAGTGTATCATTTCGTGTATAAGCGTATCTTCAAACTCTTGTTCGGATAAATCTATTTGAGTGCTAAAGCGCAACTTGAAGTTGTATTTTTCTTCCTTCCCAAAAAAGTTTTTGTGTTTTTGACAACAGCACATTCCCAGGAAACTTTTGGCTCGGCTTAATTCTATGGGGACGGGCGGGAGTTTGCCACAAAAAATCTCTTGGTTGAATCGGTCAAATTTCCTTTCGATGTCTTGTACTGTTATTTTCATTACTTGGGAGAAAAAGCTTCTACTGCTAAGATATTTTGTTTTTGTGATATTAAGTACAGAAGGGAATTGAGGATGAATTTTTGGAGGGGGAACTTCCGATTAGAAAATTGTGATAGTTTTATATCGTTTTTGGAATAATAATGGTTATAGGTTCTTTTTTTTTATTTATTTTTATCTTGTATGTGTTTTTTTTATTTCCAAATTAACGTAGTATGGTATGAACAACAAAAGTGTTGCACTCTTTTTCTTCCTCGTTTGTCTTGGATTGGCAACAAATGTTCGAGGAGAGAAGATTTTTTACGGTTATTGTGCTTATGAGGAACCCAAAGATAGGACTGCAATAGGATACGAAGAAGAACCCTCTCATTTAGGGGCGGCGGCTTTCTTTACAGATGATTTTTTAGCCCCATATTCTGGAGGTAAAGTAATTGGTATTCGTGTTGCTGTTTTGCACGATATAGATGCCAACGTCTTTGTAAAGAAGAGTTTTAAGGAAGAAGCTCTAAGAAAGGAACAAATTAGATTGATAAGGGGATGGAATGAAGTTCTCTTCGCAACCCCTTTGGAAATAGATGGTAAGGGATTGGTTGTAGGGTATGATTTCGACAACCTAAAGGAGAAAAATGTAATTGGGGTGCAATCTTTTGGTAAAGCTCGAGAGTACGGAATCTATATTTCTCAATACGGAGGAGATTTTGTTAAATATAGTAATGGTTATGGATCCAATTTGATGGTTCAATTGATTCTGGAAGTTTCTCAAGAGCGAGCCCGCAACCTAATGTATGTCAATTATATCGAATCGGATGAATATTTGCGTAAGGGAACATCCCTAAAGGCGACATTTTCGGCAACCAACTGTGGAGTTAATCCTATTGAGAATGTCACCATTCGGTATCGATATGCTGATGGAGAGCAACAGACGCGGGTGATAGAAACACCCTCTTTTTCTTCTGGTACTGAAAGCAAATGGGTGGTTGAAATTACAACTCCCACTCATAGTGGAGAGTTGGTTTGCGAAGTTATAGCTTGCAATGGGGTAGCACTTAGAGAGCCATTCCCGTATTCTCAACACATTTATAGTTATAACAAAAGTTTTTCGAGAAAAATATTGCAGGAGCAGTTTGGTACAGAACGGAGTACTTTGACTCCGTATGCTCAAACAGATCTTAATTATGCCTTGCCGGGTTATACGGACAAGGTGGTGTGGGTGCAGCATCACGTAGGGTTTAATGAAGACAAGTTTACCCACCCGGGCTCGAGAGAGCTGCTTTTCCTTTTTGGTAATCCGGCTACCTACAATCCGGCAATGATGCTAAATCGGCGCATTATGAAGGGACCCTACACGGTGCCTACCTTTGCAATCCCGTGGTCCGAACGAATCCAAGAACTATACGAAGAAGAGCTGTCCCGTCCGGCTTTTGTCTCTTTGGCAATTGATGGAGATTGGAACCGAGAGTCCGGATTGCTCAATGTTACTCTTTCTGGAGAGGCTGTTTTGGAAGAGGTGTCTCAAGATCAATGCCGAGCAACCATTCTTGTCATTGAAAACAATATCGCGACCAATACGCAAGCCGGAGTAGAGCAGTTACAGTTAAAAGAGTATGTACACCAGCATACCATACGTGAGTTTGTCTCCTCCTTCACGGGGGAGCCCCTCGTTTGGAAGGGTGATACTTATTCTCTGTCCAAACAGATTGTTATCTCCAAAGAGTGGAAGCCCGAAGATGTGGTAATTGTTGCCTTTATAGCCAAACCGTTTAATAAGGATAACCTTGCCGACTGTGAGGTCTTCAATGCCGAAGAGAAGGCGTTGCCAAATTTCCCGTTGTCAGTTTGTTCCGATTGGCAAAAAGATTTCTCTTTTGTTGTAGAAGATGGCAAGATTGTACCCCAAGGAGATCATCTTTCGATAGTTGTCTACAACTCTTTGGGTCAACGGGTTGTAAACGAAAATCTCGCTTGCGGTGGATATGTAGTAAAGGTTACCACAGCAACCGGCAAAAGTCATATTGCAAAAGTATTTATCAACAAATAAGGATCCAAGAAGATGAAAAAAGTGTACCGTTGTTTTTCTTTAACCCTTTCTTTGGTGCTCTCCTTGGCAGCATCTTATGCACAAACTTTGAGGGTTTCTATTGTGGCATTGGAAGATGTCTCCTATAAGGTTTTTACCTACGATGAATCGTTTCAAGAGGTTGAGGTATCTCCCCAAGCAGACGGAACTTATCGCTATCCGGAACAGTTTATTATAAAAGTGGCATCGGAAAAAGTTTCTTATTGGGAGGTCAATGGTGTTCGGGTAAAAGACTTTTTTGGAGGAGATAACCAGTATCCATACCTTTCTCAGTCGGATATTAGTTCTGCTCTTGGGACTGATCCATTGCAAGGCGATATTGCTGTGACGGCTCATCTCGAAGGCATAGGGAAAAAATACAAAGTAATTTTTGGATTGGCTTCCGGAAGTCACTCGGAGGATGGTTCCATAACTGCAGAGAAAAGCGACGGGTGGTCTCCTTCCTCAATTGTATCGGGAGATCTTGTGCAAGAGGGAACGGAACTTCTCTTCAGAGCTTTCCCCAGTGCCGGAAGAGAGATTCGCTTTTGGCGGGTGAATGGAGAAGAAAGAAAAACATCAGAATCCAAGCTTCTCTTGAAAATTATGTCAGATACGCAGGTTGAGGTTTCGTTTGCCTCTGCAGAACCTGTTCTATCCACCCCCGATATTGTGATGAATTGCCAGGCAACCGACCCTATTGCTCTGTATGTAAAAACCAAAGAGACAGAGTCCATCGGGATTGATTGGGGAGATGGGGTGATTCAGAAATACAATTTATCTCCTTCGGCAAAAGAAAAAATAGAGGGAGTCCCGCAAGGAACCATTAAGATCTATAGTCCGGACTTGGAATTGTTTCAATGCTACAATGATGACATCAAAACGTTGAATATAGTCAGAGGTGAATGGCTTAAAAAAGTTAGTTGTTACTCCAATACCATAAAAAATCTGCAGGTCCCCGATCTTCCTTTACTGGAAGTGTTAGAAGCCAATGACAATGCTTTGACAGAGGTTTCCTTGGGGCGTTTGCCTCTTTTGCAGGAGTTAAATCTTTCTAATAATCAGTTGTCGAAGATTGCTTTGGAAAATCTGCCCAACTTGATTTCTTTGTCTTTGTTGGGTAATAGGCTGACAGAGATAAATTGTACACCTTGTCCCTTGTTAGAGGATTTGTCGGTTGGGTATAACCTGATGGAAAAGATGGAGATCAAGGGATGCGAGAAGCTCTTTTACATCGTTGCCTACAAAAACCGATTGTCGGCAGAGAGTCTCAAGGAGATATTTTCTTTATTGCCTCACCGAGACAACTCTGATGGGGTTATCAGAGTTTTTTCTTCTCGAGATGATGAAGTGGAGGAGGGGAATGTGCTCAATGAGGGGGATATTGCCATAGCAAACCGAAAAGGGTGGAAGGTTTTCGATGATAAGAAGGAGATTGTAACATCGGTGCAACAGGTGCAATCTGATTTTGTGAGGGTGTATCCGATACCGGCACGAGACTTTGTTACTGTAGAACTCCCCAAGGGAGTATCTATGGGTACAATCTCTCTTTACAATGGTGCGGGGATCTGCATTGCCCAAAAAGAGGCGACTACAGAAAGGAATATACTTGATGTTTCTTTCTTGGAAGATGGTTTGTATTGGATGGGTGTAGATGGTCGTTTAATCAGCTTCACCATTCGCAAATAGAAGAACACAAATTCTGCTTTTGAGCAGAGGCTTATTGAAGAGAGGGTTGCCAAACATTGTCTCTAATACTTGGTAACCCTCTTTGGTTATAGGAAGACTCGAGGTACGAGTGTAGAAGAAGTTTTTAGTATTCTTTTTTCTTGCATATAAAAATATTTGTGTTACCTTTGCAAAGAATTTACGGCAAGAGGCACATTAGGAGGTGACTCAATACTTTTGAGGATCTTGTTTGTAATGACTCCGTAGCTCAGCTGGTAGAGCAAATGACTCTTAATCATTGGGTCGTGGGTTCGAATCCCACCGGGGTCACTTTTTTTGTGATGGGGCATTAGCTCATCTGGCTAGAGCGCGACACTGGCAGTGTCGAGGTGATCGGTTCAAGTCCGATATGCTCCACCTTTTTAGGTTAAGTGTTTAGTGAAGTCTTGGCGTGTGTCAGGGCTTTTTTGTTACGTATTCAGAGAAAACTTGAGATGCAGACAAAAAGATTGCTTCTAACGGGAGGAACCGGATTTATTGGTAAATATCTTTTGGAATATGCAAAAGAAGAAGGCTTTGAGGTTTGGGTTGCTGTACGCAAAGAGAGTAGAAATAAGGTTGATGTAGCTACCAATGTTCATTTGTTGGAAGTAGATTTTTCTCGGAAAGAGAACTTAATTGCAGCCTTTAGGACCATCGTAACGGAAGAAGCTCAGCCTCCTTTTCACTATGTGATCCACAATGCGGGGGTGACTAAGACTTTTGATATTCGAGATTATCAAGTTGTTAATGCCAGTTATACGGAATACCTACTTTCAGCCTTGCAGTCTTTTGAATATTTACCCTATCGCTTTTTCTTGATGAGTAGTATGGGGAGTTATGGTGCGAACTTTACAAATGCCCCCCTTAGAGCTGATATGGAGCAAAAACCAAATACGGCATATGGGCGTAGTAAAAAACAAGCAGAGGAATATGTAAAACAATCTCCCATCCCTTATACAATTTTGTGCCCTACCGGGGTTTATGGTTTTGGAGATCAAGACTATCTGCTTTCCATCAAGACGATGATGAAGGGATGGAGCTTTGTTTCGGGGCTTACTCCGCAGCGTCTCAGTTTTGTCTATGTCAAAGATGTAGCTGCAGCCGTTTTTTTTCTTCTTACTCGTTCCGAGGCTGAGCAAAAAACTTATTTACTCAGCGATGGTAAAGCCTATACGGATAGCCAGTTTACTCAAATTATTCGGAAATTGACGAGAAAGAAAATTCGGGAGGTTCGCATCCCCGTTTTTATAATAAAAATGGCTTGCGAGTTGGGTTTTGTATATAGCAAAATTACCCGGAAACCTTTTGTTTTGAACAGAGATAAATATCCTATCCTAAAACAGCGCAATTGGTTGTGCGATGTTACCCCCTTGTTGAATTTGGGATTTGTGCCGCACTATGATCTGGAGGAAGGCCTTAGGGAAACCTTCCTTATGGCAGGAATTGCTTCTGAAGAAAAAACTCATAGTAGAAATTTGTAGTACCTTTGCTGCAGTATAACAAACATTTATAAGATGAATACGAAACCTACATTGGTTGTAATGGCTGCCGGGATGGGTAGTCGTTATGGAGGTCTCAAACAGTTGGATCCATTGGGGCCATCCGGAGAAACCATTATGGATTATTCCATTTATGATGCACATAGGGCGGGATTTGGCAAAGTGGTCTTTGTTATTCGCCACTCTTTTGAAAAACAATTTAGAGAACAGGTATTGAGCAAGTATATCTCCTTTATAGAAACAGAAATAGTTTTTCAAGAGGTGGATAAATTGCCGGCTCCCTTTATTTGTCCCACCGAAAGAACTAAGCCTTGGGGTACCAATCACGCTCTTATGATGTCCGAGCCGGTGGTAAATACGCCTTTTGCTGTGATCAATGCAGATGATTTCTATGGTCGTGACGCGTTTGTTACGATGGCCGAATATCTTACCGCTTTGCCGTTAGGAGCTACCTCACGCTATTGTATGGTTGCATATGATTTGCAAAATACAATGAGTGCGAGCGGAACTGTCTCGAGAGGTGTGTGTGAAGTTAGTGAAAGCCATTTGCTGACCGGAATTACCGAGCACAAGGAGATTGGTTTCGATGCTCAAGGGGCGATTGAAAGCCGAATGGATGACGGCTCAGTGCAGCAATTGTCTCCCAATACTCCGGTGTCTATGAATATGTGGGGTTTTACGCCTGACTATTTTGCGTATTCTACGAAGCTCTTTGTTGAATTTTTGAAAGAAAAAATTCAAGAACCCAAGAGTGAATTTTATATCCCTTCGGTGGTTGATCATCTAATAAGTGCAGGGCAGACTACGGTAGAGGTATTGCAAACCTCGGCTCGTTGGTTTGGTGTTACTTATGCAGAAGATCGTCCTTTGGTTGTGCAAAAACTCTCCGAGCTAACCCAAAAAGGGATTTATCCATTTCCCCTTTTAAGCAAATAATCACTTTATTTTAACTTGAATATGAACTCTAAAAAAATTGCTTGTACACTAATTGCCTTCTCTTTATTTTCGGCAGTTTCTTGTGATAAAAACAGCAAATCTGATGAACAAAAAACTCCGGCGATCAATCTTGCTGATTTAGATACGACTGTTCGCCCACAAGATGATTTTTATCACTACGTAAATGGAGGTTGGATCAAAAACAATCCGCTTAAACCTGCCTATAGTCGTTATGGCACATTTGATGTCTTGCGCGATTCTTCTTTGGAGCGTTTGCACGGAATTGTTAATACTTTGGCAACTTCCAAAGCGAAGAAAGGAACCAACGAATATCGTGTGGCTACGCTTTATAACCAATCTATGGATAGCCTCAAACGCAACGAATTGGGGGCCACTCCAATACAAAAAGAACTCAAAGCCATCGAGGCTATTGCCGACAAAAAGCAGGTGGTAACCTATATTGCTCAAAACCACAATGAGGGCAGCGGAATGCTCTTTGGTACTTATGTGGGGGCGGACAATATGAACAGCGATATGAATATTATGCACGTTTTGCAGACTTCTCTTCCGCTGGGAAATAGAGATTACTACATCAAATCTACTCCCGAGTTTACCAAGATTTTGGAGGCTTACAATTTGTATGTAGAAAAATTGGCAACCTTGAGTGGTTATACTCAGGAAGAAGCGCAACGTATTGCCAAAAATAATATTGCCATCTCAACGCAATTGGCACAGATGTGCTATTCGCAAGAGGAGTTGCGTGATGACTTGCGCAACTATCACAAACTTTCAACCGTTTCTTTTGCAGAGGCTAACAAGTCTTTCGATTGGAAAGAATATCTCCGCGCTCGTAAGTTAGATAAGGTTGAGTCTTGGAATGTAGCGCAGTTAGACTTTTTCAAGAAATTCGATGTTTGGTTCAAGAATGTAGATCTGAATCAACTCAAAGATTTTTTCCTTGCTTCAACAATGGATGATGCAGCTTCCTATCTTTCGGATAGTTTTGTCGAAGCTGGATTTGACTTTTATGGTCGTACTCTAAGTGGGCGCAAGGAGATGCATCCTCGTTGGAGACGCTCTGTGGATGTGGTCAATTCTATGCTTGGTGAGGCTTTGGGCGAGATCTATGTGAAGCAATATTTCCCTCCCCAAGCCAAGGAACGTATGATTACCCTAATTGCAAATTTGCAATCAGCTCTTAAAGAAAGAATACAAGGACTTGGGTGGATGTCTGCCGAAACAAAGGAAAAAGCAGTAGCCAAGTTATCCTCTTTCCGAGTTAAAGTAGGATATCCCGATACTTGGAAAGATTACTCAAAGTTGGATATAGATGCAGCGGCTTCTTACTACGAAAATGTCAGACGTTCAGTTTTATTTGAGCATCAGCGCAATATGGACAAATTGGGCAAGCCGGTAGATAGAGAAGAGTGGCTTATGAATCCGCAGGATGTTAATGCCTACTATATGCCTACTACCAATGAGATCTGTTTCCCGGCGGGAATCCTTCAGCCTCCATTCTTTAATTTGGATGCGGATGATGCTGTAAACTATGGAGCTATCGGGGTTGTCATTGGTCACGAAATGACTCACGGGTTTGACGATCAGGGACGCAATTTCGACAAGGATGGAAATATGAATGATTGGTGGACCGCCGCAGACAGCGAGATGTTTACCAAATCGGCTCAACGTTTAGTAGAGCAATTCAACGCCATTCAAATAACTCCTACTTTGAAAGCCAATGGAGCTTATACTTTGGGTGAAAATATTGCCGATCAAGGAGGTTTGGTTGTAGCCTACGCAGCCCTACAGAAAGCCCTCAAAGGTAAAACTGTAGAACCTATTGACGGATTTACTCCTGCCCAAAGGTTCTTTATTGGTTATGCCCGTTTGTGGGGACAGAATATAACGGAGCAAGAAAAAGTGCGCTTGACTCAGATAGACGTACACAGTTTGGGAGAGAACCGTGTAAACCAAACACTCAAAAACTTGGATATTTTCTACGATGCATTTAATATCCAACCTACAGATAAGATGTATATAGCTCCCGAACAGAGGGTTATTGTTTGGTAAATTCTCACACAACGGAGCTTTAGTGGTTTTTATTAACCACTGACGATGAAGGGAGATCGTACTCAATTGAGATATTTTGAGTACGGTCTCTTTTTTTATCCGAACTATTTGCCTCTAAAGCCAGATATTTCTATAATGAAAAAGTGTTACATTTGTCCGTGTAGGACAAAATTATCAGTCTTTAAGGGTTGATATTGGTCGATTCTTTATGGTAGGATATAAATGCAGATGTTATGGAACAGTATGAAAAAAAAGATTCTTTGAATCCCCTCAGCGAAAGGGATCCTTTCTCTTCTTTGAACAAATCCAAGCAAAAGGGATCTATGAAACTTTTTGCAAAGGTGATGATAATAGGGCTGATTTGTTTGCTGTTAATGATCCCCTTATTGATGGTATCCGGTTTAGCGACAGAGCGAGAAAATGAGGCAGAATCAGTGGAGGGTGAAATTACAGAAAAGTGGGGTGGAGAGCAGAATGTAGTAACCCCTGTGCTTGTGATTCCTTACGTTTCTTCGCAAGACACATCACAGGTCAGGTATCTATACATACTACCCCGTGAGTTGCAAGCCTCGGCAGAGCTTAATATGGAAATGCGTCATAGGAGTATTTATCAAGTACCTGTTTATACTTCTCAAATTCAAGTAAATGGAGCTTGGAATACAGAGGATATACGGCAAGCCGTGACAACGCTTCCCAATAAGTATCAATTGGAAAAAGCCAAAATCGTTTTGTCTGTAAAAGATTCTAAAGGATACAGAGATTTGGTTTTTATCACTGTGAATGGGCAGAAACTCAGGATGAGATCGGATAATGACGTGAATTTATCCTTATATAATCGTGATGACTATGATTTTGAGGTTTATGATGAGGTTGTAAGAGAGTCATCGATGTTTTTTATGTCGGAGGCTCAATCTGTTCCTTACCCCATAACGTTGGGTGAGTCGGATCAAGAGTTACGCTTCGATTGCTCTTTATCTGTTTCCGGAAGTAAGAAATTTGGGATACAAGGAACAGCGGCAGTCAATAATGTAAACATAAAAGGGAACTGGAGTGCCCCTTCTTTTCAAGGTAACAACCTTCCAATCAAGTCCGAAGTAACCAACAACGGGTTTTCAGCCCAATGGAAGAGTATCTTTTCCGATAATTATGTGGACGAAGAGCTCTTGCCTAAGTTGATCAGCAATGATTCTTATATCAATTTCATAGAGCCGGCAGATCATTATACTCAAACCGACAGAAGTATTAAGTATGGCATATTGGTTATTGTTTTGTCTATGCTGTCTATATTCCTGGTCGAATTGGGATTGCTCAGAAGAGATAAAACAATAAACGTGCTACATTACTTGCTCAGTGGCTTATCTCTTGTGTTGTTCTATTCGCTTCTCCTTTCTTTTAGCGAGATAGTTGGCTTTGGATATGCCTATTTGATAGCAACGCTTATGACTGTTGGGTTGAACTGTGCATACTTCTTTGCCGTTTTGAAAGAAAAGGGTAGGGCGTTTCTGATTGCCGGAATTATGCTCTTTCTTTATTTGGCGGTATACGTATTGATGCAGATGCAGACGTACGCCCTATTGACAGGAAGTTTAGGACTGTTCTGTATTCTCGCTTTTGTTATGTTCTATTCGGCTAAGGTGTTGGATAAGCAGTAATAAAAGATTATAGTTCTTCCGATATAAGGTAAGCCTCAAGCAATTGCTTCTCTTTTGAGGAATCAATTGTTTGAGGCTTACCTTTTTGAGGATGTTTTATAGCCAACAGAAGACTTTTAGAAAAGTTGTGCTTTTACTCAGATTTGCTTGTGGGACTTTTGACAGCTTCCAAGAGTTGCTTATTTCTACGTTTCTAACTTTTTGCGCAGCTCTACCGGTTGTCGTTCGTAATCGAGCGTACGATTGTTTAGACCTCTATAAAGAGTAATTAGTTCCCTACTTTTTGGTGATTTTGAGGGAACTAATTTGGGATAATTCCCTACTAATTTTTATTCCGTCCGAGCAAATTTTTCTCTGCAGGAATCTAATCTTTATTTGCCCTCTGATAGCAAAGAGAGATAATGTAAAAAGGGCGTGTAAGCTCCATCGGTCAAATCTTAGAGGCTAAAAAAAGAACAAACCGATGCTTACACACTTTTTTTAGACGCTACTCACGGTATTTTTTGCACTATCGTGTTTTGTTCTTGTAATTGCGATTTCCCTCTCCCGAAAATTTACCGCTTTTGCGAAAGCCACTGTCTCTGTTTTCTTTTCCGTGACCTTTGTTTGGTTTTGTATGCTTTTTTCCTGCAGAGGAATGGGCTGAAAAATCGTTCCAATCTTCTTTGTTCCCTCTCATCGTGCGTACTTTGTGGTCATTGCGGAGCGTTTTATTGCGTCCGGAGGCTCCTGGTGCTCCAAAGCGTTTACCCCCACTGCCCGATGAGGAATCCGAATCATCGTCTTCCATAGAGGAGAGATATTTTTCCATAGATAGTACTTCGCGAAGAATTTCATTGACCGGCAACTCTTCTCCATCAAGAGTAACGACATCGTTTTCGACAACAAAGTCTGTCAGTTCTGCACGTTCTCCGTTGAGCTGTACTCTTCCTTCCAAAACGTATTTTTCTACTTCTCTGCGAGATCCTAAACCAGAATCACTAAGCAGTTTGTTGATACGCACACTCATTTTTGATGATCAATGTAAATAGATGATGAATTTATAATTTGATTGAATAGGCTTCATTCGACTGAGATCTCCTTGGAGAAGAGAGCTCAACTTGCACAAGGTGCGAACACCTCGAGGCGGGCAGTGTAAATAAGAACTTTCTACTTTTTCTGTCTGTGCAAGTACTACAACAATTATTTATGTTGCAAAAATACCCTTTTTAATCTAAAAAACAAATTACAGCCCGATTGTGGTCTTTTTTTTCTTGATAAGGAAAAAAGAGACACAAGGAGGTAAAAGCCCCTTGTGTCTCTTCTCTATTGAATAAGAGTGTCTGTAAATATTCCTCTTGTCAAGTGAATAATTACGGTTTCACCACTTTATAAACCTTGTTGTTCAGTTTGATTAGGTAAATGCCACTGGCAAGATCTCCGATATTGAAGCCTTGCATTGTAACGGTGTGTTTAATCAACTGACCGGTGATGGCATACATAGCCACAGTTTGTTCTTTTTGTAGACCGGAGATAACCAAATTGTTGTTATGGATAA
Source organism: Bacteroidota bacterium (assembly GCA_023396255.1). Lineage (GTDB taxonomy): Bacteria > Bacteroidota > Bacteroidia > Bacteroidales > Porphyromonadaceae > Porphyromonas. Next base: position 142,742 of record JAEWWU010000019.1, on the reverse strand, counting down.
ATACTTTAATATTGTCATTCGTTATGTTGGCTATAGCATTGTCTTTTTGGAACACTGCTGTAACCGTAAGGTCATTTTCGGCAACAAGGGTCAATGTTGTGGTCTTGTTGTCCGATACTTTTCCATTTATAGTCCATTCTTTGAGGATGTATCCCTTGTTGGGGGTTGCAACAAAGGTGACAGAAGCTCCTCTGTTGACCTTTCCTCCATTGGCAATTGAGGTTCCGTTCAAGTTGGCTGTAACTGTTCCGTTTTCGGAAGCCGAATAGTTGATAACTACCGTTGCACTGGCTGCTTTTTTCTTAAACGAAACTTCGATTTTTTCGCTTACTCTATCCATATAGAAATAGTAGAGATTGGGATCAGAGCTCGATACGCCATCCGGATCAGGTTGTCCATTGCGGTAGAAGTTTTCCACTTCGTATCCTTCGTTCGGAACAGCTCTGAGTTCAACGGCACCTTTTTCGGGAATCATAGCTCCACTTTGTATTTCTTTCCCTTCGTGGGTGGCTGTGAGTTTACCAAATGCTTCGCTCCCTGCCAACACACCAAATTCCAAAGCATATTTAGGATATTCAGATTCCGGTTTGAACGATACAACAACGTTAATATCTTCCGAAAGATTGATTAAAGTATATTGGGACTTTTGGGTATCGAATCTGTTAACATTTTCTGTCTTATCTATACCGTTGATCATAACTTTATCAAGGGTATAACCGGCTTTGGCATCAATGAAAAATTCCAAGCGTTGTCCTTTGGCGACTTTGTCTCCACTTTTTATAACGATCTCATTGATGCCCAAATAATCTTGTATGATTTCTAATGTACCTCTGTCTTCTTGTCCGTCAGCTACTTTGAAGGTGACCTTATAATTGGTTTCTGTTGTTCCGGGATCTTCTCCACCTCCAATAGCCTTAAAGTGAACACGTACATCGACATTGCCTTCTTCGGGTATTTTGTAAGAGAAGAATGGTTTGGATATGGCAGTTTCGCCTTCTTTACTTACTTCTTTTCCGTTTACCGTCCATTTTTCTACTTCGTATCCTTCTTTTGGTGAGGCTGTAAACGACACTAAAGATTTGACTCCAAGATAACTCCCAGATGTTATCTCTACGGAGGGATAGCCTCCCTTAGCGGCAACTGTGCCTCTGTCTTCTTGACCGGCAGCTACTCCGTAGTCAAGACGAACTACTTTTTGTAAGTAAAGAGTAGCGGTAACGCTTTGACTCAAGCTTTCAATAGTGAAAACTGTTTTATCTGCAGATTCTGTATGCTCAAGATCATAGGGAGTTGTTGACCAAAAATATACTCCGTATCCTTCTTTGGGGTGAGCTGTGATTACTACTTTAGCTCCAGCAGGAACTTCTTGGTCGGGTTGAATTTCTTCTCCATTGGCAGTTGCAGAAATTGTTCCAAAATCTTGAGATGTAAAGCCCAACTTGAAGTTCACTTTGTATGTTTCTCCAATTGTTGTACCTCCTTTTTTCTTGAAGTATACTACCACGTTTACTTCCGGAGTACTTGGAAATGCGTTGTACTGAGTCCCGTTTTCAAGCAAATCCAAGGGATCTATATTTTCTCCGTTGTAGGTGAATTTGTCCACCTCATATCCATCGGCAGGAATAGCCGTGTAGGTAATGAAATTTTTGTAAGTAACTTGATCTCCGCTTTTGAGATCCTCGGTTTGAGACGTTGTTACATTATAGTAACTGGCACCAAGACTTCCGAAAGCCTCTTGTCCGGGAGCTACAGAAAATTTGATAATGGCTTTGGGAACCTCTTTGAGGTGTACCACAATATCTCTGTTCTTGGTTGCTTTTTCTTCAAAAACAGTTCGGTTGTCAGAAAGACGTGCATCGTCTGCTTCCAAGGCAACTCCATCCACGATCCATTTGTCGATTGTTTTGCTCCCAAATGGTGTTACGGAAATAGAATAGAGGGTTCCTTCGGGCACAATATCTCCAGATTCTATAAAATGTTCTACATTGTTGCCGTCTTTGTACTTCGCTTCTATGAAGGCATCCTCGGTTTGCCCGGGAGCTAACGCAAACTTGATAGAAGGGGGTGTGGTTGCCGATGGAACGAAATAGGCTCGATAGTCTTCGTCAGAATTGTAAAGAGCATACAGTTCTAAAACCGTACCATTTTCTTTTAGATACAATGATTTTTCCGTATCTGTAAGATCTTTTCCATTTTTTGTCCACTTATCTACTCTGTATCCGGTATTTGCAGTTGCAGTAAAGCGGACCGTTGTGGAATTCATTTTTACACCCGATACCAAAGGAGTGGTACTACCATAAGCTTTGATGGCTGTAACTGTACCAAAACTTTCGTGTCCGGCAGCTGGACCAAAAGTGAGCGTTCTTTGCAAAGATGTTGCAGCTTGTGCAACGATGTTTGCAGAGACATTCTCAATGGTTAATGTGAGACGGTCGGTCGATTGTTTTGCTCCAGTTGGTTTCTTGATCCACATATTTATTGCTGTACCTTCTCCTGGAATTGCTTTGATGATGACTGTAGAGTGAGCAGGAACGTTGCCTCCGTTTTCTACGGAAACTCCATCAGCAGTAATTTCAAAAGTGCAAGTCCCGGATGACGACGGGGTAGTAGAAACATTCACCGAGTACTGCTCTTGCGCCAAGGACTTAGCTCCCAAAGAAATAAATCCGAGAAACAAGAGAACTGTTCTAAAAAAGAATTTTTGTTTCATCATACTTGTCTATTATTTGATTAATATACTTTTGTTCTTGAGAAACAGAGAGGCTGATTGGATAATGTTATATACCTCCCTGTTTCGAGTGAGGTTCACATAGATTCTCTTTTTTGCAATCAACGATGAGGTTGTGTGTTTTTTCTATTTAGAGCAACTGCTGCTCTGACCTTGGCCACTGCTGTTGCATTCCAAGCCTCCAAGGGACGCATTTCTGCCAATATATTGAAAGAGCCAAAAACATTTCCGGTGGTAAATACGGCATACACCTTCTTAGCAGCATTGTAATACTCGTGGTTTAGCGCATCGCCATAGGCGGCTTTTTGACTGCCCTTGTATTCAAAACCATTCTTTTCGAGGAGATTTTTTAGTTCCGGATGATTGCCGGGGCGCTGTTCCTTGATCCATACTTTGTTAAAGATGAGTTGTACGTGACTTACTTGGGAGGCGGAGTATTTGTCCGTGTTGTTGTATTTGTCGTATTTGTAGACGAAGCCAACCAAGCCGGGCTTAGTTCCTAAGGAGAAAGAATAGTCTTTGTCAAAAGGAGGTTCGGATTCAATGGATGCCGGTATAGGACCATACTGATCTTCTCCAGCAGGTTTGAATTTGGCGGTAAACTTGCGTGCTTTTTCCTGTTCCAACAAGGGGCTCTTTTCAGAAAGCTCTACCCCCCACGAGAATATAGGAAGATAGAGGGCTTCACGAATTTTTTCGGTTCCAGTATTGCCTCCATTGGGGTCAAGTAAATCCGGAGCATAGACAAAAAACATCCCAAGCTGGTTGCTTTTCCCCATAGCATTGTTTATTTCGCAACGAACGGCAAGTGTCTTGTTTACATATTTGATGAACTGTATCCCCTGCATTGTTTGTTCTTTTTCGAACTCGAATCCGTTGTTTTTCATATACTGCTTGAAGTCTTCGGTACGAGCCATTTCAAAATTGAGGCTTCTAGACATAACCTTGATGTCCCCTCCATAGCTTCCCGCTGCAAGGTTGTAGGTAACTTCCTGAAAGTTTGTCTTCCCTTCCGAGTCCGTGAATATCAATTTGGTGGCAGTACTCTTTGCCGTATTGAGAACACGTGCCCCCAATTTGGCTTCGTGGGCTTTAATTTCATCGACTTTGTATTCCTCTATCTTGGTGTTTTTTAGTAGGAGAGGAAAATCTTTCAATGCCGAATCGAACTTGTTTACTGGGCTGCTGGGAGACGGCATATAAGTAATCAAAGCCCATTTGCCCTCTGTTACGGAAGAAAAAGAGAGCATCAGTTTGCCATTGTTGTAGATCAAGAGCCCTTTTTCGTTTTCAATGGGCTGATAGCCATCTTTGTTCAAGAGAAGCTCTATTTCATCGGTTAAAGTGTTTGTGGACGAAAAGATATATTGTGGCAATAGGGCAATAGAAGATTGCTTGAGTTTGCCTTCTTTCATTTCATAAACGCGCATCGGTTGCTTATTGTCCGGATCCAAAGTTTTTACGATGATGGCGGTACCCTTGTTTTCGCACTTCGATCCGTATTCCTTTTCCCACTTCAAGATAGCATCTTGATTTGCTCCAAATTCGACAAAAGGAATGGGAATTTCTGCCAAGGTACCATCACTTGCAAATTTGAGCAAAGGCTTGAACGCGGAGGTGGTATCACTACTCCCATTAGGGTTGGTGGGATCAACCTTGGTCGTATCTGTTGCCCCCGAATTGGGTTCCTCTTTTTTCTTGGGATCGCGACAAGACGAAAAAAACAGAGGAAGAGTAATTGCACTCAGGGCAATTATGGATAAGATCTTTTTTATCATAATCGTAATGTGTTTTGTTGTGTTCATTTTTTCTTTGACAATTCTGTTGAAAGACTGTGCCGAAAATGAGTTTTTTGTAATCTGTGGGCAGAACTTTGCAAAGAATAAACTTTATATTCACTTCTACTCAAAGATATTCTTTTTGTGAAAAATTACAATAAGATATGTATTTCTATTGAGTGTTTAAGTGCTATTGTGTTATAATATTTGTTTATATGATGTAAATTGTAATTTGTGGATATAAAAATATCATCTCACTTCCATTTCCTGTGAGTTGCCGTGCGTTTACTTTTTTTTAATAAAGCCGATTTTGCCAAAATCTTTTTTCTAAAACCTGGTTTGCGGAGCATAGAAAGTTCGAATTCGTCTTCTTTCCAAAAAGTGGCATCTATAAAAAATGTTTTGCTATCCTGAGTGAGCGATGTTTTGTTCTTATTGACGATTAGTAAGGTCTTTTTCTCGCTATTGTAATAGTACCACTTATAGACCACCAAAGAGTATTCGCTACTGTAAGGTTTTTCTCCTTTGAATTCGTATCCGTTTTCTTTGAGAAATTTTTGCAAACGGGCTTCTTTGCCGTCGGTGGGGAAATCGAGGTCAAAAGAAACTACGGCGTAGTCATAAATATTGGTCGGTGGGGTATCTTCACTATACTCTTGATAGTAATAAATAGAAGACACTCCCGGCAATCTGGGCTGACCGGGTGCCGGATCCGGAACACGTGCCACAAGGTAAGGGTCGTTGGTCGAGCCTCCTTCGTAAGAGACTGTCATTCCTCGGGCTTGTTCAAACTTGGCGATAGGGCCATCTAAAAGGAACGAGGCCCCAAACTCATAGCTGGGCAAGTAAAATACACTGGCTTCTTTTTCCTGACTTTGGATGGGGGTAAAGATCATTGCCAGCTTACCCTCTTGTACCGATGCCAAAACGGTGTAGTACTTATTGCTGGCAACAAACCCTCCGGTGGAGCTGGTGGGTTTGGAGAAGCCATTTAGTTGGAACCAAGCGTGTACGTCGGGGTCATTTTGTAGCATATCGTGGCTAATGCCTTCGCTTATAACAAAGATATTGGGATCCAGTTTGGTCCCATTACTGCTGGTAGTACTTTTTAACTGATACGACACTGTGGTAAAGTTGCTTTTAGGATCGGTCTTGGCGGTAAATACCAAACGTGCATCGTTGCTTCTATTAGGGTCAAAGACTCTGTAACCCAACTGATTTTCAAAAGTTTTTATGTTGTCCGGAGTAAGTTCTTTGAAAGGCTTGTTGAGTAGAGGAAAATCTTTGAGTCCACTAATAAATTTCCCAGAGGGGCGAATCTGGTTGGGGTCAGAGGTGTAAGAAATTTGTGCTTCATCCGATTTGGAAGAATAGGCAATCCCCACGGTGATGTTTTCTTTCTGAAATTTGAATTCTTTCTCGGAAAATCCTAAGTCGGTCCATCCGGTTCGGCTCATCATTTCTTCAAATTCGGGGCGCAGAGTCTTTTTATTTTCGGCAAAAAACAACATTGGCTTGAAATATGCCATTACGATGTAGAGCTTGTCTTTGGGGGTAAGCATATAGGCCCGGTTAATGTTTAGCTTTAGCGGGTCATTGGCTGCATAGTTGTACACTTTGTTTTCGCCTAAGTCTATGGGATCTCCCAAAAGGGTACCGCCGTGCTCCTTCTCCCAAGAGGCAACTGCATCTTTCCCCTTGGTGAAATCCGTAAAGGGCATCGGAAAGCTGAGAAGCGTAACCCCGTCTTTGGCTACTTCTACAATGGATTCGGGTTGTGTTTTTTTGTTTTCTTGGATGGTATCCGGTTGTGAGTTCGGAATGTTACCCCCTCCAGTTTTGCGACAAGAGACAAAGAAAATGCTGCCCAGAACAAGAGCCAAGAGCAGACTTTTAGAAAATTTTGAAATCATACGTTTATAGTGTGTAGTTAGTAATTTATAGCATATTATCCCTCCCTGGGATTGTAATTATAGGTAATTTAAGAAGAAAGATGATGTATAGCTTTTGTAAAACCTGCCGTAAAGTTATATCAAAATATAAATAAACAAAAATAAAATAGAGAGTATTAACGCAAATACAGATTTCCGGGGAGAGCTGTTTATGCAAATTAAAGGGATATAAATTCACAAAAAGAACCATTTTGCGAATAGAAATATTCTTTATTATTATTTATTCATTGTTTATGAATAAAATGTGACGATCTTGTTCAATTGAACTTTTTAAGCAAAGAATAGAAAAATAGAAACTGTAAATTGCAATTTATTAGTAAAATAGTTCTTTTTAGAATACTTTATCGGCTTGTTCTCTTGCTGTAGTCTTGGAAGAAAGGTTGCCTGCGAAGTGGGCGGTACATTTTGGATGGCAAGAATTGTTTCTCGAGGCTGAGGGAAGATTACGAATGATTTGTTTGGAGAAAAAATATTTTTTCTTGGACGGAACAAAAATTTTGAGGGAATTATCGCAAAATAATTCCCTGCAAATGGGGTAATTGCAGGGAACTAATTGGACTTTTTTAGGGAGGAAATGTGGCGAGAGAATTTATGAAAGTTTTCGGTACTCCTACCTATATTGGAGGGGCGTAATTTTCTCTTTCTTGGATATAACACGATCCCCTCGAAAGTTTTTATTCAAACTTTCGAGGGGATCGCGAATTTTTACGAGGGAAAAACTTGTTTTCCTTAGATGTTATTTCTTTTCCCTCTATCTGTAGAAGTTCGGAAAATCGTTACGGAACCAAAATTTTGTGATTTGAGACTCCTTGTGCCGATTTGATTTGCAAGACATAGGTGCCACGAGGCAAAATAATCTGATTCCCGGAACAATCTACGGAAGCCCCATCCAAAGAGAAAATGGCAAATGACTGTATTTCTGAGCTGATTGATAATGCATTCCCTGAAAGGGTGTAGAAGTCGTTATTTTGATTGATGACATCAACGGCATTGTCCTTAACAAAAATCGGTTGGATGAAAGTGGCACTCTCTACTTTATATCGGTCCCCCTGATAGGTCTTGCCATTGATACGCAATTCTTTCAAGATGAAGTTGGCATCCGGGGTCAAACGTAAAAGAAGTTCGGTTCCCTTTTTCACCTTACTGCCGGTTGTAATGCTTTTTCCATCGGCAGAAATTTCTATTTTTCCGTATTCGTAAGGTTGTATAACAACGTAGCTTTCGGGGCATCCGGATCCATCTCCCTCTTGGTTCACTTTCCATCCTTTGATGGTCGCTAATACGGATTCGGCGTGGATGGCATCGTTGGGTGTTGAAGTTTCTGCATCCGTTACTCGCAGAGTAAAGTTGTCCGCCAGTTGCAAGCCTTCGATGTTGGGATACTCCGGAAGTGTGTAATAGATATCATTAAGAGCACACGCCGAGAATGCGTTGCCTACGCAATTGAGGTAGGCGAGGCGAGTATTGCTGCTCAAATCCAAGGTTTTGAGGTTATTGTTACCACAATAGAGAATAAGTAGGTTGGTTTGTTGCTCCAAATTGAGTTGAGAGAGTTTATTTCCGTTCAAAGATAGAGTTGCTATCTCGGTATTGTTTTCCAAATTGATAGAGGCAATTTGGTTGCCATCGAGGCGGAGCGTTTGTAACTGCGTTTGGGCATTGAGGTCAATTGTGCTGAGAGAGTTTCCCTGCAAATCCACTGTGGTAAGTAGGGCATTGGCACTAAGGTTGATAGAGGTCAATTTGTTGCGACGAGCTTCGAGTTTGACCAAGGCCTTGTTCTGTTGCAGGTCTAAAGAGGTCAAATTATTGCCGTAGCAGATCAGTTCTGTCAGTTTGGTATTCTCTTTTAGGTCGAGTGCACTTATGTCGGTATAGGCACAGTCAATGGTGGTCAAAGCCGGACATCCACTTACATCCAAAGTCTTGATCGGATTCATATAGAGAGAAAGGAACGAGAGATGTTCATTTTTACCCAAATCGATGGAGGTAAATTCGTTTTCCCATAGTCCCATTCCCGGGTAGGAGGCGAAGTCCGCATAAGTGATATCTCCCGATATGATTATTTGGGTTCCTGCTGCGGTGTTGTCGAAACGCTTATTGTCGGCACCTACTTCATAGGAGACAAAGTTACCATCCCCCCAATCAATGGATACTTGAGAAGCAACCGAGGAGCCTAAGGCGAACGAAACGGCTTGTCCGGCTTTGGTCCCCAAAATAATGCGTGCATCGGTTCCCCATACCGGCTCAACAGTGGCGGCCTCCGATACAATAAATACCGGTTGGGTAATGAGTTGCCCGTTTACTTTGATTCCTTTGAGTTTATATCCTTCTTTAGCGGTCGCTTGAATGCGTATAGGTGCTCCAGCAAGGGCCTTATTTATGATTTCTGTATCCTTGTCTCCGGATGACGCTTCTTGTAACAGTTTTAGTGTACCACCAGTGGTTTGTTTGATGGTAATAGCAACATCATTGCATTGAGCCGAGCCATCGGGGGTGATGTCGAGAATCCATTTGTATTCTTCGCTGGTAATGGTCGATTTGTCGGCTTTCTCTCCATTGCTCCCAGCGATGAGTAGATTGGCACTGTAAGTGTTACCATCGCAGGGCCACATAGAGGAGAACATAAAGTTGATGCTGCAAGAGGTCATATTGGTATTGTTACGCAAATCGACAAAGCGCAGGCGATTGTTGTTGCGGAAATTCAGCACAGATATTTGGGTACTGGCACAGCGAAGGTTCTTTAAATAGGTATTGGTTTTGAAGTCAAGCGTGGCAATGGGGTTCTCGGAGCAGTTTAGATCGGTCAAGTTGCCCAATGTAGACACATCCAACATAGATATTTGGTTCTTGGAACAATCTATGTTGGTCAGTTTGGTGTTTTTGATAACGTTCAAAGAAGAAATCTTATTCTCGGCGCAGAACAAATTAAGCAGTTCCTTACAAGGTTTGACATCTAAATTGCTCAATTGGTTTTTGTTTACATTGAGTTTGGTTAGCTGCAAACATTCGGTCACGTCAATAGATGAGAGTGCATTTCCCTCTACATAGAGAGTGGAAAGAGATGGGTAGTTTTTGGCAACCTCCAACTCCAAAAGAGAGTTGTTGTTCAGATTGAGGGAGGTTAAAGAGGGCAGAGAGATGGGATAAAAGTGGCTTATATCTCCATCTGACATGGAAATCTGTTTGAGTTTAGTGCTGCCTTCGGAAAAGATAACTGTACCCAATGACGGATTCTTGTTGGCACTGAAACTCTCTAGATTGGTCAATGTGCGGACATCTAAAGAGGCGATTTGATTTTCATTGAGCGAAAGATTTTCTACAGAGGTTAGCCCATCGAGGTTAAGCCCGTCTTTGGTGAGTAGGTTGCGGCTCAAATCCAACATTTTGAGTTGAGATTGTCCACTACTTGAAAAGCCGGAAATCTTCAGGTCTGTGCATTCCAATTCCTGCAAAGCTCCGTAGATGGTAACTTCACTCCCTTGAACAGAGGTGGTAACCTTTCGTTCGTAAGGGAACCCGTTGGGGTCAATGGTCTTTTCTTCCACTTTCCCATTTCCCCAATCGATCTTAATAACTGACTTGGTCGTTGGTTTTACCAAGAAACTGAACGATGAACCGAAGGTTGCATCGGTTTTCATCTTGATGTATGGCTGCTCGGTTTGCGCTTGTGCCACAAAGAGCGATAAAAAGAGGCAAAAAGCTATTTGCCAAAGCTTATTCGTTAGTTTCATTTTTGATTTTTTATATGTATTGATTGGTGATACCTATTCATTGTTGAAAGCAAAGGTAATATTAAATTTCAAAGGGTATAATTTGTTGTTTTGGAAGAAAAGAATCTAAAAAGAGGGAGACTTTGCTATGTGTTGGGAGTCGTATCTGTCCCTTGCCCTATGGCATATTCTGCGAAATGGAGGTTTCTCAGATAAGATTTTATTCTTTATCCACTTTTACAGAGTTGTGCATAGAGCAACAAATTAGTTATCTTTGACCTTTGTTCGGAGATATTTCTACCGAAGGGACGTTCGTAAGTTTATGTAACAGTTAATGCAGAGAGTTATGAAAAGAAACACGTTGCAGCAAGTCGTGGTGCTTCTGCTATTTATGGTGGTGGGTCTGTTTTCATCTTGCAGCAAAGAACAAACTGCAGGAGGTTTGATGGGAGCTAGTGGAAAGCCCTATGATGTTTTGTTGGTTGTCGACAAAGGGTATCTATCGGATGGAGTTGCAGATACGGTAAAGAGGGTATTGCAAAGACCGGTTTTGGCAATGCCACAAGAAGAAGCCTCTATGAAAGTGCAGACGGTGGCTACGCAAGACTTCGATGGCTTTTTGCAGTTTGTTCGCAACATCCTTATTGTGGAAATTAATCACGAACGTTTTACCCAAGCCTCGGTTAAGTTTGCCTATGATCGTTGGGCTGGTGGGCAAGTGGTGGTGATGCTCAATGCTCCGGATGTGAATTCTTTGAACAAGTTCCTCGAAGAAAATGGTGCAGCTTTGGTAAACCTCTTTATGCGCAGCGAACTATTCAACTTTGCCACCGAACACGCCAAGGCTTACAGTGCCGAAGCCGATAATCGTGCAATGCGCCTTTTTAATAAGCACATTTCCATTCCTCAAGATATAGTTAGTTATAAGGAGGGAAAAGATTTTCTTTGGATGAGCAACAATGCCATCCGCAAACGATTGGATGTTACTATTTACCGTTTGCCTTACGATGGTCGAAAGCTGACAGGTGAATATCTCCTTGCCGTTCGCGATTCTGTGATGGCGGAAAACATACCCGGAGGCATAGAGGGTAGCTATGCAACTACGGCCAAGTATGAGCTTTATACGAGAAATATCTCGATTGCCGACGACAAAGAGTCTATCCTTGAGTTGAGAGGCTTGTGGGAGATGACCGGTGGCGAAATGATGGGAGGCCCGTTTGTATTACACGCCCGAATTGATGAGGACAGGAAATATGTCTATTTCGTGGAGGGATTTGTATATCATCCCAATGAAAACAAAAGAGATTTGATGCAAAACTTAGAGTCCTCTCTCTTTACATTTAGGTCGGCAGAGCAGAAGCTATTCGACCCGGCTCCCCTGCGAAGGATGCAGTGGACCAAAACAGAACCTCTCTCTCTTTAACTTCTTGCTATGAATAACAGGAAATATAAAATAGGAATTACTCACGGAGATATCAACGGTATTAGCTATGAGATTATCCTCAAAGCATTTTCCAATACTACTCTGACAGAACTCTTTACCCCCATCATCTATGGTTCTTCCAAAGTAGCCGCTTTTTATGCAAAAACCTTGGCAATGGAGGTTCCGGTGTGGAACTTGATAGAATCCCCCACAGACGCTAAAGGATCGGAAGTGAATATAGTGGATTGTTGCGACCCGGAAGTTACGGTTGCTCTGGGTGAAGTTGCCCCGCAGAGTGCCGGGAAAGCCGCTTTCGATGCTTTGCAACGAGCTACGCAAGATTGGCGAGAGGGAAAAATAGACGCTCTGGTAACCTGCCCGATCAATAAATCGGCTATGCCAGCGGAGTTGTTTCCCTTTAATGGTCACACCGACTATTTAGCTCATCGATTGAACGGAGAGCAAGAACCTCTGATGATTCTTTGTGCCACAGACTTACGTGTGGCTTTGGCTACAACACACGTAGCTATATCCGAGGTGGCTGCACGGATAACGCAAGACCTACTTCTGCATAAAGTGCGGTGTTTTGAAAAAAGTTTGATACAAGACTTTGGGGTTGTTAAGCCACGTATAGCCCTTTTGGCTCTTAACCCTCACGCTGGAGATAACGGGCTTATGGGACGAGAGGAACAGGACATCATAGTCCCTGCCATTAAGAAGCTCTTCAATGAAGAAGGAATTTACGCTTTTGGCCCTTTTCCTGCGGATGGCTTCTTCGGAGCACAGGAGTATCGCAATTACGATGGAGTTTTGGCGATGTATCACGACCAAGGGTTGGCTCCTTTTAAGACGCTCTTTATGGCGGACGGTGTCAATGTAACCGCAGGGTTAAGCAAGGTGCGGACTTCTCCGGATCACGGTACAGGATTTGACATTGTCGGCAAGGGTGAGGCCTCTTATGTGTCGCTGACATCTGCCATTTACACAGCTATTGATGTGTTGCGCAATAGAAACAGCTACGCCGTTGCCCGAAAGAATCCTCTGCGTTCCATTTACCGAGACAGTGGAAACGACAATGAAAAGTTGGCAACTTTGCCCGAAGAATCGGAACATTTGTTGTAACAAAAGAAACCTAAAGTCGGGAGAGACGGGCTGAGTTAATCGGTCAGAGCTCTCCCTTATTTTTTGTGCCTTATGAGCCTAAATGTTTATACCGCCTCTGCCGGAGCCGGTAAGACCTATGCCATTACGGAAACTTTTTTGCGGCTTGTTTTGACGGAGGAATCGGCTTATAGCCGTATATTGGCAGTTACTTTTACAAACTTGGCAACTTTGGAAATGAAAGAGCGTTTCCTCAAAGAGCTCTCCGACCTAAGTTGCCAAGAACGTCCCTCTCCTTACAGAGAAACCCTCAAGAAAGCTCTCAAACTTTCGGACTCTACCCTCACACAGCGCGCCGGAAGGGTATTGCAAAATGTTCTGTTCGATTTCTCCCAACTTCGGGTAAAAACCATTGATTCTTTTTTTCAAGATGTGATTCGCAGCCTAAGCTTGGAGCTGGGGCTTCCTTCTTTTCTCAAGATAGAGACCTCGTCCGAACTGATTCTATCCGAGGCAGTGGATAGATTGCTGTTTGCCCGAAATGCACAGGTAAAGAAGTACATATTGGACTACTTGAGCAAGCGTACTGAGGAGGAAGAGGGCGACTCCAAAACATTGGGAGGGCTTCGGCAGAGTCTCAATGTTTTAGCCCTACAACTCCTAAGGGAGGATGTTCGTTTGGCTTTCATCGAGGACACATTCCCCTCTTTGGTAGAATTACAGAATTTTGAAAAGAATATTTACAAAGAGATTAAAGTATTGGAAGCTGATTTGGGAAAATTGACTTCCTCATTCATTCGAATAGATCGGGATTCTTTGCTGCCTTTTCTCAAAGGGAAAAGTCGAAATCCGATTTATTCATTGCATACCAAGTTGTCTCAAAAGTCTCGGATTACCGGAGAAAAACCCTTTACAGACAGAGCTGCAGAAAATTATCAGGATATGCGTTCTGCTCTGCTTACCGGAGATTTGTCTCCTCTTCTTTCCAAGGAGAGCAGTCCAACTCCGGAACTCGAAATGGCGGCCTCCCTTTATTGCCAAATTATGGATTGGTTTACCTCTTCTCACGGTTATGGCTTTTTCTTAACATTACAGATGAGCTTAAAGCACTTGGCTGAGATGGGACTATTGCGTTCGTTGTCCGAAACTGTAGACGAAATCAAGCGAGAACGGCAAATTATGTTTATAGACAATGCCAAAGAGATTATTCGTCGCATAATAGGCAAAGATTCGGTTCCCTTTTTGTACGAACGGATGGGGGCGCATATAGAGCACCATATGATTGACGAATTTCAAGATACCAGCCGCTTCCAGTATGACAATTTTGTACCGCTTCTAAACAATGCTCTTGCCTCTGGAAACGAGAGTATGATTGTAGGTGACACCAAGCAGAGTATATATCTCTTTCGCAATAGCGATCCTTCCATATTACAACGTAGTTTGGCGGTGGACTTTAAGCAAGACTATTGCCCAACCACCCTTCAGTACAATTGGCGTAGCTGTCCTGCCATTGTAGAGTTCAATAATTACATTTTTTCTCTTTTGCCCAAGTTATTGGATGCAACGGTTGGGGCGAATGGGCAGTTGTGTCAAGAAACTTTTACCAATCATTGTCAGTTGGTCCCTACTCAAAATCTTCAAAATCCGGGGGCAGTTTATTTACATCGTTATGCCTCTTTGGATACAGAAGCGGAAGAAGGCGAGCAGTCGGATGAGGCCAAAAAGGTGCCTTCTCTTTTTTCGGAAGCTACCGCCCATATGGTGGAAGTTGTTTTGTCTTTGCTGAAACGGGGATACAAAGCGGGAGATATAGCCATACTGGCTCCCAGTAAAAAAGAACTAAAAGCTGTTGCCAATGAATTGATGGCGGCACGTCAAACGGTACCCGAAGAATTGGCGGAGCAACTCAACTTTGTGTCCGAGGATTTGCTCACGCTGCTCAACTGTTCCGTCTTCAGATTGATCGTAAATATTCTCAAAGCCATAGAACAATATACCGACACCCATCCTCATAATTACTACACCTCTGTGGCTGTGGAGCAATGGCAAATTTTGTGTAATTCGCTTCAATCTGATTGGGGGGAGGATTCGGAAGCTTTTGTCGAACAGATCTTTTCTTTTGCAGCTATGGCGGCTCAAGTCGCCCTTTACGATTTAGTTAAGAGGATTGTCTCTTTTTTGAATCCGATAATCCAAGATGAAGATGTGCCCTATTTGGTTGCGTTGTTAGACATTGTGCACGATTTTGAGAAAGAGAATACTGCCGATTTGCAGGGTTTTCTTTCGTGGATGGAGCGCAACCCCGGAGCCTTGTTACTATCGGGGAAAGTAGAAAATTCTATATCGCTTCTTACCATACACAAGTCCAAGGGATTAGGCTTTAAGGTGGTTTTGGTGGCTGGGATGAGTTTGAAAACCATTGACGGAAAAGATCTCCTTTGGCTTTCTCTTCCCGAAGAGCTTAAACCCCTCTATTCAAAAGAAAAAGATACTTCGATCAAAATACCTGTCAATCCGGATAAAAACGTGGTGAACACTCTTTTTGTGGATTCTTATATTGAAGAAAGTAGTCGCAACCTGTCGGACAGGCTCAATACATTCTACGTGGCGTGCACTCGAGCCAAGGAGGAATTGCATATTTGGGTGCCACAGACCCCACCAAGAGGATATAACCCTACCATACAAAAGGCATTTGACAAGGCAATATCGCATTTATTTAGAGATACCGATAATCTTTTATCTCAAGAGCATACACACCAAATACTTCGTCCTATTTCATCCGAAACGCTTCGGATTCGAGACGAATTTTTGATGGAATCAACGGTGGGACTGTCCGATGCCACAACCACAACGAAAACCGGCTTTATCGTTACCGATACCTTTTCCTACGGGCAGGTGCCGGCAGAGATAACAGCAAGGGAAGAGGTCGCTCACTCCGGTGATAATTTCTCGTTTCGGAAGGAGCAATTTTTAGCTCGCTCCGGATTCTCTTCTTTGCAAATTAAACTTAAACCACTGCATAGCTATCGAGAGAAGAGGAGCATTGTTTTTGGAGAGGTAATCCACGAAATCTTGTCTCGAGTTCAATGGATTGACGATCTATCTTCGGCTGTGAAAATGGCGGTTCTATCCGGACGTTTAGAAACCTCTCAAGCCCAGCAGATTGAGAACCGTTTGACCAATATTTTGCAAAGCCCTCCAGTGCAAAGGTTCTATACGGATGACAAAAGGTGGATTGTCTTTAATGAACGATCTATTTTGTTGCCGGGAGGAGACGGAGGAGATGTCGGAAAATTGCGCCCCGACCGTATGCAACAAAATAAAGAAACCGGAGAAGTAGTCGTAATCGATTATAAAACGGGTACACCACACTCATCGCACAAAAAGCAGGTGACGGATTATTGTAGACTGTTACAACGGTGTGGTTATAGTGCTGTTTGTGGATTTCTTCTCTACATTGATATCGAAGAGGATGCGATCTCTTCTTCGTGGTGTCCTGTCTTTTCTTTAGGAGTACCTTGTGACTAAAACTAGTTTTTTGAGGATAAAATAACCTCTTGGATAAGTGGAAAATTTGCAGGGAATTAATTTCCGATAGTTCCCTGCAAATTTTTCTTTCGTCCAACATAATTTTTCTTTCGTCCAACATAATTTTTCTTCGTAGGGAACTAATTTGAGGTGGTATTGTCCCATTATTCGAAACCGAAACAAAAAGAGCTCCAAGAGGGGGAGCAAAAGGTTTGCTCCTTGTTTGAAGAGTAATAAAAAGGGAAAAGGAGGCGGAGGAAGAACATTTCAATAAAAAAGATAACGCGCAAACTCTCCACCGTCTTTTCCTTCGAATGGGGACGGCATATTGTTGCTCTTTGAGTGAGTTTTTTCATCTCTTTTTAGACTTATTTGTGACTTTGCAGGCTCTTTTTTCCCGTAGAAAACTTTATCTTTGTGATGTTCGGGGGTAAAAAGGGCTAAGTGCAATGTCTTTATGCTTAATCCGACAGAATTATAGATTTATCATAAACATCAAAATACACAAAAAGATGAATATTTCAGAATTGGAACCCCGCAGTGTTTTTGGGTTCTTCCATCAAATTACTCAGATTCCGCGTCCCTCTAAAAAGGAAGAAAAGATTCGCGCTTTTTTGGTAAACTTCGCCAAGGAAAGGAATCTAGATTATAAGGAGGACAAAGCTGGTAATATCGTTATCCGTAAGGCGGCAACTCCCGGATTCGAAAACCGAGAAACTGTTATTTTACAAAGCCATATGGATATGGTTTGTGAAAAGAACAACGACACGGTACACAATTTTGACACAGATCCAATTCGTACTATTGTGGATGGAGAGTGGCTTACAGCTGACGGTACAACCCTTGGCGCAGACAACGGAATAGGGGTTGCCACCGAATTGGCTGTTTTGGCGGATGACTCCATTGAACACGGTCCTATCGAATGTCTTTTTACTGTGGATGAAGAAACCGGATTGACCGGTGCGATGAATTTGGAGCCGGGCTTTGTGGATGGTCGCATCTTGCTCAACTTAGACAGTGAGGATGAGGGCGAAATGTTTATTGGTTGTGCAGGTGGTATGGGCACAATGGCAACCTTTTCTTACACTCCAGAGGCTGCTCCTGCCAACTATTTCTACTTAAAGGTAACCGTAAGTGGCCTTAAGGGAGGACATAGCGGCGGAGATATTCACGTGGGGCTTGGTAATGCCAACAAATTGGTTACCCGCTATATCTACAAGGTAATGAAAGAAATCCCTGAAATGAAGTTGGTTTCTATTGCCGGAGGTAATTTGCACAATGCCATTCCGCGTGAGGCTACAGCCGTGATAGGTATTCCTATGGCACGGAAAGAAGATGCTCGTATTTGGCTCAATCAGTTGGATGCAGACGTGCGCAATGAGTTGAAGAAGGTAGATCCCAAGGTTGCCTTTAGCTTAGAATCAGTGGAAACTCCTGCTACTTGCATAGATGCCGACACAACACGTCGTCTTATCCTTGCTTTGTACTCTTGTCCCCACGGAGTAATGGGTATGAGCCATTCATTGGAAGGTTTGGTGGAGACATCTACCAATCTGGCTTCTATAAAGATGTTGGAAGGCAACAAAATTTATGTAGAAACCAGCCAGAGAAGCTCTACCGAATCTCTAAAAGAAGATGTTGGAAATACCGTTACTGCGGTATTCTTGCAAGCAGGAGCTGAGGTGAGCGAGCGTGATGGTTACCCCGGTTGGGCACCCAATCCGGATTCACCCATTCTTAAAGTCGCGGTGGACACTTACCGAAACCTCTTTGGCAAAGAACCTGCCGTGAAAGCAATTCACGCCGGTCTCGAATGTGGTCTTTTCTTATCTAAATATCCCTATTTGGATATGGTTTCTTTTGGTCCGACGATGAGAGATGTTCACTCTCCCGATGAAAGAATGGAAATCAAAACAGTAGGAATGTTTTGGAACCATTTGCTGGAAATTCTTAAAAATATACCCAATAGGAAGTAGGTAATCCGACGCAAATAGAAACGGCGAGTGTGGCAGACGATAGGAAGGTTTGTCACACTCGTTTTTCGTTGATACCGGTGCCTCAAAATAAAAGAGCAAACCACAGAGTTTGCAGAAAACTGATTGGAGAAGGCAGAAAAACGATATGGAAATTTTACCTATACGCTCTCAATAAATTATTCAATCAGTATTTTTACCAACACTTTTACTTTTGATCCATACACCAAAGTTTTTCTGAAGAAGAGAGGTTTGATTTGAGTTTTGGCGATGTTGCAAGGAAAAAAACTGGTTGTTGGCTCAGAGATCTGAATATTGCATCAGCTTAGCGATCAACGAATATTGCCCAAAAGCTTCCGAACCCCTACCATCCCCTATGTCGCTTTTTGGAGCTATTCATAGAGGTGTAGACGTATTGAACCCAAGAGGGCGAGGAAGAAACTGTGATGGGGGAATCTCTAATAAGTTCAGAATGCTTCCAACTCCTGATACAGGCGATGGATAGGAAGTCCCATAACATTGTAAAACGAACCTTCTATCCTGCTGATGGCTATTCCTCCGATCCATTCTTGGATGCCGTAGGCTCCGGCTTTATCCAATGGCTTGTATTCTTGTACATAATACTCAATTTGCTCCGTTGATAGATTTCCAAAATAAACCGTGGTAGAGCAGGAGAAACTGTGCACTTTTTCGAGTGAAGACAAACAAACTCCGGTGATAACTTCGTGTTTGTTTCCTTGGAGGGCGTGCAGCATCTTAGAGGCTTCTCGTAGAGATTTTGGCTTTCCCAATATTTTCCCGTGCAATAGCACTACGGTATCTGCGGTAATTAGTAAGTCAGAGGGTGCCAGTATTCCCTTATCAATAATTTGCTCGGCTTTATATTGTGCCAAAAATTCAGGAACCAAGCGAGGATCCAAGGAGGGGGGAATTGTTTCGTCCAATGGGTATAAACAAGGGGTAAAGTTCATTCCCAACAGATGCAGCAATTCTTGCCGTCGGGGAGATTGAGACCCCAATAGGATGCGATAATGCTTGAGTTTTTCATTCATAGGAAAGGCTTTGCTATAGGGGATCCTTTTCAGAGCTTGTTCGCATTATGTCCAAGGTCATCAATTCATATATTTTGAACCATTTAGTGGTTTCTGCCGGGCGTAATACTTCCAAGTGACGAGCTATGGTTGCCAAATCGTGCCGTATGGCCGGCCCTGTTTGCCCCTCAAGGGGAGAGAGCTCTATTGCTTTTAGAGCTGTTTCTTTAATGATAGGGTTGAGTAGTGCCGTTGGAAGTTGGTGGTCGGATAAGATTTGATGAGCAATAGCGTAGCAATGATTGGTGAAATTGCACGCGAAAACAGCTGCAAGGTGAAATATTTGTCGTTTTTCAAAGGACGTTTCTTCCCCTTGGGCCCCCCAATCGTTGAGCAAGTCACGTATCCGTTTCTGAGCTAAAGGAGTGGCGCATTCCGTCAAGAAAGAGAAGTGTTTGAAAGATAGTGGCTTTGTTTTGCTAAAGGTGTTGGGTGGATACAAAACGGCTATGTTTTTGTGAGAGGCTAATACCTGCAAGGGGGTAGCTGCCGATGTGTGCACAACAACGCTGTGCGCAGCCGTAACAAGGGACTCGGAAACAGATGCAATGGCACCATCTGAAACCGCTATGATATAGAGGTCGGCTTCCTGGGGAACACGATCCATCCGATCTGTGGCATAGGTGACACCCCCGAAACTATTCCCCATTGATAAGACTAACTCTTTGGCGTGGTCTAAATTTCTGCTATAAACAGTTGTTAGTCTGTGATGGGAAGACTCCGAGAGAGCTTTGGCTATTGAGTGGGCAACTCCACCGCTTCCCAAGAGAACGACTGATTTAGATTGTCTTTTTTCTTTGTTCATTATAGCTATTTTTAGTGGAAATCAAAAGGTAATATTGGTTTAGCCCTTCGTTTCGGGTAAGTTGCTTTGGGAGGAATAACAATTTCTTGTTCCAAGGCTCGAACCTTTCTCTCTCTGGATGCATTGTAGTGGGTGGAAAAGAAATCGTATTCAGACTTGTAGAAAGGGGTATGCACTCCGGTGATGCCTTCCAATAAGAAAGGAAATAGGTCCAACATCAGTGCCTCGTCCGGAGTATTTCTTATGGTGTGCGCCAAAGACGGATTCTCTTTTTCAAAACGGGGAGACATATACACCATAAATGGAATTAATAATCCGGGGATAGATGCGCTATGAGCAAAGCTGTCGGGATTATCGGGAGAGTCGTAGCGTGCCAACCCGTGGTCAGAAAAGTATAGTATAATGGCAGATTCTCGGCTGTATTTCTTGATGATCTCACTTACCACATAGTCGTTATAATAAATAGAATTCATATAATCGGCAGTTAACTCCAGCTGTCTGGGAGTCAATTCTTCTGGAATATCTTTAGGTTTGAAGAGAGAAAACTTATCGTGGGGATAGCGATCCGAGAAAGCAGTGTGCGATCCCATCAAATGCACCACCTGTACTATTGCTCTGTGACGACTTTTGTCGGCAACAAGTAAGTGAGGTAGCACTTCTATATCGAATTTGGGTTGAAAATTGTCCCCTTTACTTCGTTCCACCGCATTGTTGATAAAACAAACCGAGTCGCAAGTGTGTGCAATTGCAGGAACTGTTTGTACAAAAGCTCCGGATTTCTCTTGATTACTCACCCAATAGGTATAATACCCTGCCTTCTTGAGGGGAGTTGCAAAGGTGGGACAGCAGTACCACTCTGTGTCATTGTTGGGAGCGGTGTTATCGTGGTAGGTGAGTACTTCTGACAAACAGGCTGCCGTGTTGGGTTTGGGTGCCACGACGTCGTGGAAGAGCAATAATTGCTTTGAAGCGATTAAAGAATCCAGCTTAGGGGTATTGGGCAAAGAATAGCCATAACAGTGCATATCTCCGCGGCGCAAAGATTCGCCAATAATAATCACCACGTTGTGCACTCCGTGGAGTTGTCTCGGAGTTATGGGATAATCGAGAACAGCATCTGTATATTTGATTTGTTCTACAGCTATCTTGTTTTCTTTATAGCTATACCTTGTTCCATATAAAAAGCGATCTACGGGAGACATTATAATGTAGTTGGGTATCTTGCTTTTGTAAGAGCTGTATATCTCTGCTCTACTGACCAAAAATCCCCCCAAGAAGAAAAGGACAAAGAGATCCATTATCCAACTCGGGGTTTTGAAGCGAATTCGAGAAAGAGCAAATCGATGGATCAAGTAAGTTATTCCTCCAACTCCTAATAAAGTGACCAAAGATTTTATGATAGAAATAAAGGAGATGGGTGAATTTATAAAGCCCGACACTTCGCCTGGATTGGTATCTAACATTGTCAAAGCGATACTATCCGTATAAGGAGTGCCGTAGATATACAACAGGTAATGCTCTATCAAAAACAAAGAAGAGGTTAGCAGCATTGCCAAGGTGGCAGCTATCCGACGCATCCAACGTTTTGAGGGTAGGGCTGTTAGCAAAACAAATAAGAGAGAAGTACCAACGATAGATAGGGTAACAACGAAGTGCCCTATGACCCCTTCTCTTGGAACGCTTAGATAAAACAGCACAGTAGTTACCATCTCTAATAGCAAAGCATAGAGAAAGAGCCACAAATAACTCATAAAACGAGAAGTATAGGTTACCGGCTCCTGTTCGGCAAAAGGGGCAAATAGTTTCATAAAAGTTATTGTAAACTTTTTACAAATGTAACAGATTATAACCGAATAAAAAACAATTGATATTTACAAAGAGAATTCGTTGATGTGAAGAAGTTCCCACGGAAGGTCCTCTTGTTCCATAGAAAGACCCCCCTTAAGGGTGTAGGAGGTCATCGGTTGGGATTGTTGGGTTTTCCCTATAAAGAGTAAGCACACAACTTCCATTTGGTAAGGAATGCCTAGAATTCTCTTGACGTATTCTCCTGCATCTCCTCCATCATACGATTCTCTTTCTGAAATGTGTACCCAGTGGGCAGTTAACCCCAGTGATATGGCTTGTAGACGAGCGTGGGTGGCAACAACGGCAGCCTCTTCTCTCCAATGAGGAGAGAACTGTGGTGAATGCAATACTACCAAACAAAAAGCAGCATCAGAGGTCAGACTAACGATGTGCGAATCGCTTCCAAATACCTCGGATAAACGAACCAAGAGATCAACTTCATCGCACAAAACTAAATGAGTGTTTTGTTGTGCACCATAGCACGGAGGGGTCGTTAGGGCAGCTTCTAAAATACCCTGTATGGTTTCTTCTGTTATGGTGCTTTCTTGAAAAAGCTTTGAGGGTAAAGTTGTTTTTCTGTTGAGAAACGTTATGTGATTATTTAGGTTGATCTGTTTTTTCATAAGGCATCAAGTCAATGAGCTTGGAGCCAACTGTTACCGGTTCCCATTTCAACAATTAGAGGAACTCTGCACTCCGGCCAAGCCGATTCCATAGAAGAACGTACGAGGTTTTGCATTTGTTGCATCTCTCCCGAGTAAACATTGAAAACGAGTTCATCGTGTACTTGTAAAATCATACGGCTTCGCAGATTTTGGGCTCTTATCTGTTTGTCTATTTCTATCATTGCCAGTTTGATAACATCTGCGGCTGTTCCTTGGATGGGCGCATTGATGGCATTGCGTTCGTCAAAGGAGCGAATGGTGCCGTTGCGACTATTTATATTTCGCAAGTATCGTCTGCGCCCAAAGGCAGTGGTTACATAGCCGAGACTCTTGGCAAGATCAATGCATTCTTGCATAAAATCTTTGATTCGGGGGAATTGAGCAAAGTAAGCATCGATCAGTTCTTTGGCCTCTTTCATAGAAATATTGAGCCGTTCCCCAAGTCCATAGGGAGATATACCGTAGTTGATTCCGAAATTGGCTGTTTTCGCTTTGCTGCGCATCAAGGGGGTGACTTCCGAGGGTAAAACTCCAAAAATCTTGGCCGCAGTTGCCGTGTGAATGTCAATTCCCTCTCCAAAAGCGGAAATGAGAGCAGTTTCGTTGCTTAAATGGGCAATGATACGCAGTTCAACTTGAGAATAGTCGGCACTAAGGATCTCAGCCCCCAATTTCTCCCCATCAAATGAGTTTGAGTCCTGAATTTTTAGGGAGGAGCGATAGTAAGGATCGGCAACAAAAGCGGCGCGCACCTGTCTGCCATATTCGGTTCGTATCGGGATATTTTGGAGGTTGGGATTACTGCTGCTTAATCGTCCGGTAGAAGCCACGGCTTGGTTATAGGATGTATGTAGTTTACCATCGGGGTACAATAGTTGAGGCAAAGCATCTATGTAGGTAGAGAGGAGCTTTTTAACCTCCCGAAAAAGAAGAATGTTTTCAACAATAGGGTGCTTGGATTGCAACTTGACTAAAATTTCTTCTCCGGTTTGATAGGCTCCATTTTTTGTTTTGCGTGGTTTATCAATCAGCTTCAGCCGATCGAAAAGAACTTCTCCGACCTGTCTCGGACTGTTGATATTGAAGGTAACTTGGGCTTCTTTGTAGATGCGTTGTTCTATTTCATCAAGGCGTTGCACCAATTGTTGTCTTATATCGTGCAGGGCGTTGGTGTCCAACGCAACTCCCTCCTGCTCCATTCGCATCAGTACCCCAAGCAGAGGCATTTCAATGGTTTCAAATAACTCTTTTCCGCCCTGTTCCTGCAGCATTGGGCTCAATTTATGGTAAAGTTGCAGGGCTATATCTGCATCTTCGGCTGCGTAATTGCACAAAAGTTCAGGGTCCACATTGCGTCGCAAATCTATGACCTTTTCGGGGGATAGATCCTTGTACTTGATGGTATCGTACCGCAAAAGAGTTGCAGCCAAATGATCCAATCCGTGGGGTTGATCGGCATCTATCACATAGTGAGCCAAAAGAGTATCGAATAGGGGAGTTGGTTCCGGAATGTCATAACGCAGGAGTACCGAGATATCGAATTTGGCATTGTGTGCCACCTTGAGCACTTTGGGGTTGCTCATCAGGGGTTGTAGGGGGGCCAAAAGAACTTTGGCATCTTCCTCTTGTTCAGGTAGTGGAATAAAAAAGCCTTCTCCTTCAACAGAGGCAAGAGAAACTCCCACAATTGGGGCACATAAGGCATCCAAACCTTCTGTTTCTGTATCAAAAGCCACAACTTGACATTGGTTCAGCCGCTGAACCAACTCTTGTATCTCTTGAAATGTGGTTACAGATTTGTAGCGTGCCCCTTTGGTCTTATAATTATCCAACGAAACAGGAGACGAAAAAAGATCAATAGGCGGTGCTGGTGTTTCGACGGATGGAGAGGAAGAAGCAAAGAGACCCTCATTTATCGTGTCGGATGCTGCTGGCTTATAGGCGAAGACCTTTTGAGACAACGTTCTGAATTCCAATTCGGAAAAAATATCTTGAACAGCTTTCTCGTTGGGCTCTTTTCTTAGGCAAGCCGCAGCATCAAAACGGATGGGAACGTTTCGATCAATGGTGACAAGTGTTTTGGACAATAGAGTTTGCTCTTTGCAGGCTTCCAACTTCTTTCGCATCGATGGTTTAACCTCACTGATGTGCTCGTAAATATCTTCTATCGTAGAGAATTGAGATAGCAATGTTTGCGCACTTTTGGGGCCAATTCCAGTGCAACCGGGGACGTTGTCCGAAGAGTCTCCGACCAATCCCAAATAGTCAATCATCTGTGTGGGTGCTCTGAGGGCGTATTTTTCCAATACTTCGTTTACGCCCCATATTTCGTAGCCCCCACCATTTCGATTTGGCCGAAACATTTCTACATTGGGGGTAACCAATTGAGCATAGTCTTTGTCCGAAGTTACCATCCGCACTCGCCAACCGGCTTGTTCGGCTTGGTGCGCCAAGGTACCAATTACATCATCTGCTTCGTACCCCTCTACTTCCAACAATGGTATTCCGTACGCTTGCAACAAGGCTTTGATGTAGGGAATGGCAAAAAGAATCCCTTCGGGAGTTGCTTCTCTTTGTGCCTTATATTCCGGAAAAAGGGTACTTCTGAAAGATCCTCCTGGAGGGTCAAAAGCCACGGCTATGGCTGCCGGATTTTGTTTTTCCAAAATATCTTGCAAGGTGAGGACAAAGCCAAAAACAGCCCCCGTATTGCGACCTTTGGAGTCGATTCGAGGATTGGAAATGAAAGCATAGTAGGCCCTAAAGATGAGTGCGTAGGCATCCAACAGGTAAAGCGTTTGTGGTGTAGAACTCATAGAAACGGTATTGTTTGCCACAAAGCTACCATTTTTTAGGAGCATACACAATTGAGCAAGAAACCTTGGTAAAAACTTTTGTAGACTTTTCTTTTGAGGGAAATGCGTCCAATTTTGTACGGACAAAAGGTCCAATTGTCAGGGAATTAATTTTCGATGATTCCCTACTAATTTTTCTTTTGTCCAAGCAAATTTTTCTTTGCAGGGAATTATCCGAAAGAGAGATGGAAATTCAATGCAAAAGTATCCTATTGGAGTTTTTTTGTGAGATAAGAGAATGGGCTTCTCCTCAATCAAGATGGATGTTTGCCAACGATTTACTGAGGTTTTCTCTGACCTACAAATGGAGACTTCAATGCATTGGAGAAAACAAAAAACGAGACCGAGAGCAACAACAACCCTCAGTCTCGTTTTTGTTTGTCAAGTTTGGTTTTTATCAGTCTTGAATTGTAATGGGAGTAAGAATGGCTAAGCCTCCTTCGGCCGTTTCTTTGTACAAACTGGGAAGATCTTTTCCGGTTTGGTGCATAGCAGCTACTACTTGGTCAAAGCTAACACGGTGCCTCCCGTCCGAAAAGTTTGCATAAGTATTGGCATCAAGGGCCCTGCTGGCAGCAAAGGCGTTGCGTTCGATACAAGGTATTTGTACCAAACCGCACACGGGGTCGCAAGTGAGCCCTAAGTGATGCTCCAATCCCATTTCTGCGGCATACTCAATTTGAGACAGAGTGCCCCCGAAAAGTTGGCTGGCAGCGGCAGCAGCCATAGCACAGGCAACCCCTACTTCTCCTTGGCAACCCACTTCTGCACCCGAGATGGAGGCATTGGTGCGTACCACATTGGCAAAAAGTCCCCCGGTGGCTAAACTGCGAAGGATGCGTTTATCTGAAAAATTGCGGGTTTTTTGTAGATAGTAGAGAACCGATGGCATCACTCCGCAAGAACCACAAGTCGGAGCCGTAACCACTTTGCCTCCACTTGCATTCTGTTCGCTTACAGCCAAAGCATAAGCGTATATCTGTCCTCTGGTTCGTACCCCCTCGCTGTATGATAACGATTTAATCATAATGTCAGCAGCTTTTCTCCGGAGATTCAATCCCCCCGGCAACACTCCTTCGGCTTCCAATCCGTCTTTGATGCTTTGCTGCATAACGGACCAAACTTCAGCCAAATAATCCCAAATATCTTCTCCTTCGCACTCCTCTACATACTCCCAAAAAGAAAATCCTCGTCTGTTGAGATGAGTGATAATTTCTTTCATTGTGCTAAAGGCGTAGATGTTTTGGGATACTTGCTCGTTGAAAGATTCATTTGCCAATATTCCTCCGCCAATGCTGTAGATCATAAACCGCTTCAACTCTTTGTTGTCTTTTCCCAAAGCCCTAAAGAGAATTCCGTTGGTGTGAAAAGAGGGCTCTGTCTTGGGTTCCCATAAAATCTCGGTGGGGAATATGGGATTGAGGACCGATAAAATGGCCTGATCTGTCATATGTCCCTTTCCTGTTGCTGCCAAACTTCCGTAAAGAGTTGCTTCTACGCGGCAAATGTCCAGTCCTTTGAGCTGCTTGAGAAACATTTCGGAGGCTCTCATCGGACCGATGGTATGACTGCTGCTTGGACCGTGTCCGATGCGGTATATAGATTTAATGGAATCCATCATAGTTTGGGTCAATTTATTCTTTTGCTTGTGTTGTTTGTGTAAATAGGTCCCAAAGGTATCTAAAAAAAAAGTAGCTTTGTACCGCAAAACAGAGATAAACGATGTGCTTCCGGTTCTGTGGACTGTAAGTAAATGGATTTATCTATAAGATAATTGTTGCTATATTTGTACAATATGGATTTGCACTTAGAAGATATTCGTCGCGATTTTGGACGAAAAAGTTTGAGCCGTAAAGATATGCCGGAAGATCCTTTCCTGCTTGTGGATTTGTGGCTCAAGGAGGCTGTGACCGATAAGAGTGTGCTAGAGCCGACTGCCGTTTTGGTATGTACGTCTACTCCGGAGGGGCATCCTAGCTCGCGCACTGTATTGCTCAAGGAGCTTCTTGATGGAGAGTTCGTTTTTTATAGTAATTACGAAAGCCGCAAGGGGCAACAGATAAGACGCAATCCTTACGTAAGCCTTACTTTTCTATGGCACGAGTTGGAACGCCAAATTCACGTGGAAGGTGTTGCCCGAATATTGGAGCCCGAATTGAGTGACGCTTATTTTAAGACACGTCCTTACAAGAGTAGGGTCGGTGCGCGCATATCGCCACAAAGTCATCCCATCCCGGATAGAGCATATATCTATAAAGAGTTTACCAAAGAGTCTCTTCGTTTCGCTGGGCGTGAAGTGCCTCGCCCCGAGACTTGGGGGGGCTTTGCCGTACGACCCTCTCGAATAGAATTTTGGCAAGGACGGGAAAGTCGTTTGCACGACCGTTTTCTATACACTCTCCAAGAGGGAGGGGAGTGGTCATTGGATCGTTTGGCCCCTTAACATAGGATTTTGGTAAACTATGAATAGTAGCTCGGCTTTGTTGATGATTGACACCTCTACTCAAAACTGTGAGGTGGCCTTGTTTACTTCCGATGAGTCTCTTTTTCACATAAAAGACCATTGCACCCAAGAGAGCAATTCTTCGGTCGTGGGGGGATATTGCCAAGAGGCTTTGGCGATTGCTCGTAGAAGCAATGTCTCTGTCGTGGCAATTGCTGTAACCGGAGGGCCGGGTTCCTATACCGGATTGCGTATAGGAGCCTCCATAGCCAAGGGACTCGCCTATGGATTGTCTGTCCCCTTGATCGCTATTCCTACTTTGCAGCTATTTGCAGTGGAGTTGTTGTGCAGCGAAAAATATCCTCAACATTCTTCCGATGTCATAGCCGTAGTTCGCAAGGCAAGCAGTGCCGATGCTTATGTGCAGATGTTTGATGCTTCTGGAATGCCAATTTCGGAACCACGAGCGGATGTTATCACTCCGGAGTGGGTCGCCTCTCTTTTGCAGCAGTATGCAAGTGCAGAGGGAACGGTCTATATTGTTGGGGATACGGTTGGGGTTACTCCTCAAGAGGGGCTGTTCGTCGAGCAGATAGCACAGGCTTCTATTGTGCAAGCTCGGCAGATTATTTGGAGAGCTTTCCAAGAGCACTCTTTTGTCGATGTTGCCTATTGGCAACCACAGTATGTTAAACCCTATCAGGCAGTGATTGGGAAAAATAAAATTTTGAACAGGTAGAAAAAAGTATTAACACACTATACATTAAATTATATGAAGATTATTGTATTAGCCAAGCAAGTGCCGGATACGCGCAACGTTGGTAAAGATGCTATGAAGGAAGATGGCACCATCAATCGAGCTGTATTGCCTGCCATCTTTAATCCGGAGGATCTCAACGCCTTAGAACAGGCTCTTGTCCTAAAAGAACAACATCCGGGCAGCACTATTACTCTCTTGACTATGGGGCCTCCTCGGGCTTCGGAGATAATCAAAGAAGCTATTTACAGAGGTGCCGACAATGGATATTTGCTTACCGATAGGGCTTTTGCCGGTGCAGATACTTTGGCAACCAGCTATGCTTTGGCTACAGCTATCAAACATATATGTGGAACCCCAGATGTTATTCTCTGTGGGCGACAGGCCATAGATGGAGATACTGCACAGGTGGGACCTCAGGTCGCTCAAAAATTGGGGCTCAATGCCATTACTTATTGCGAAGAAATTCAACGAATAGAAAATAAAACCATCACTGTAAAGAGGCGATTGGAAAGAGGGGTAGAAATTGTAAAAGCTCCTCTACCTTTGCTGGTTACAGTAACAGGGTCGGCAGTGCCTTGTCGTTCGCGCAATGCCAAACGATTGCAGAAATATAAATATGCTGCCACTCCCTCTGAAATAGCGACAGCTACCGAGGCGCACCAAAATTTGTGGAACGAGTGTTCTTATCTTCATTTGCACGAACTGAGCGCGGCAGATATAAACGCTGATTTGGAACAGTGCGGTTTGAACGGTTCTCCAACGAAGGTGAAGAAAGTAGAAAATGTAGTTTTCAAGAGCAAGGAAGTACGGCGCATAGCCCCCACAGATCAGGAAATAGAAGAACTTGTTCGGGAGCTTATGAATAATCACACCATAGGATAAAAGAAGAGATACAAGATATGAATAACGTATTTGTTTATTTAGAGATAGAAGAGGGTCAGGTCTTGGATGTAAGTCTGGAATTGTTGACCAAAGGACGCAGTCTTGCCTCTCAGTTGGGTGTTCAGCTCGAGTGTATTGCCATTACTAATGACGGCAGCTCTATTGCAGAACAGGTAATACCCTATGGGGTGGATATGTTGCATTTGTTCGAAGATCCCAGATTAGAGCATTATCTTACACTGCCTACTTCTGCAATTATTACTAAGTTATTTGCAGATTTGAAACCCCAAATTTGTTTAATGGGAGCTACCACAGTGGGGCGAGATTTGGGCCCTCGCATCTCTTCGGCTTTGGGGAGCGGTCTGACGGCCGATTGTACCTCTTTGGAAATAGGACCTCATACGGATGGTAAAACCAAGCAAGAGTACAAAGATTTGTTGTATCAAATCCGCCCCGCATTTGGTGGAAATATTGTGGCTACTATTGTAAACCCAGATTGCAGACCACAGATGGCTACCGTTCGCCCAGGGGTGATGAAGAAAGAAATTTTGGATGTCAACTACAAAGGCAATGTTAAGAGATACAACGTGGCAGAGTTTGTCACAGATGCTGATTTTGTTACTGAAATAATAGAACGCCATATTCAGCAAAGTAAGGTAAACTTGGGAGGTGCCCCCATTGTTATAGGAGGCGGTTACGGTGTTGGGAGTAAGGAAAACTTTCAATTGCTCTTCGACTTAGCAAATCTCTTGGGAGCCGAGGTCGGAGCTTCTCGAGCAGCTGTTGATGCCGGATTTGTAGAGCACGACCGTCAGATTGGACAAACCGGTGTTACCGTCCGTCCTAAGCTGTACATCGCTTGTGGAATCAGTGGACAGATTCAGCACGTTGCCGGAATGCAAGAAAGCTCGATGATAATTTCTATAAATAATGACCCGGATGCTCCAATTAATAGTATTGCCGATTACGTCATCGTGGGTAAGATAGAGGAGGTAATCCCTCAGTTTATTAAATTCTACAAGAAAAATTCTAAGTAAAACATTATGGCAAATCATTATACAGACCTCCCGCATTTGAGTTTCCACTTGAATCACCCGCTTATGGAGCGTATTGTGCAACTCAAAGAAAGAGATTATACGCAGCGTAAGAATTACGACTATGCTCCTATGGATTATGCTGATGCGATGGACAACTATCACCAAGTACTCGAAATAGTCGGGGATATATGTGCTAATATCATAGCCCCAAATTCGCAAGAAGTAGATAAAACGGGCCCCTCTTTGCACGATGGGCGCGTAAGCTATGACCCTCTTACACAGCAAAACTTGGATGCGGTGCGCAAAGCCGGACTTATGGGGATTGCCATTGATCGTCGCTATGGTGGACTCAATTTCCCCATCACCCCATATATTATGGCTGCCGAAATCGTATCTCGTTCGGATGCCGGTTTTGAGAATCTGTGGGGGTTGCAAGATTGTGCCGAAACTCTTTACGAGTTTGGTAATGATGATCAGCGTAGTCGTTTTCTTCCACGCGTTTGTGCCGGCGAAACAATGTCTATGGACTTGACAGAACCCGATGCTGGTAGCGACTTGCAAGCCGTTATGCTCAAGGCTACTTACAGCGAAGCGGACGGATGTTGGTACCTCAATGGAGTAAAGCGGTTTATCACTAATGGAGATAGCGAT
Organism: Bacteroidota bacterium; assembly: GCA_023396255.1. Taxonomy (GTDB): domain Bacteria; phylum Bacteroidota; class Bacteroidia; order Bacteroidales; family Porphyromonadaceae; genus Porphyromonas. The sequence continues at coordinate 111,509 of JAEWWU010000019.1, read as the reverse complement.
TTGCACCTTGTTTTAGCCCGTAGTGAAGAAAACTCTCACGATGCTCGTGGACTTTCTATGTTTATCTACGATAAGAATAGTGGGGGAGTAACGGTGCGTCGCATTGAAAACAAAATGGGAATCAAAGGTGTGCCCACTTGTGAGTTGGTATTCAAAAATGCTCGTGCCGAGCTGTGCGGAGAGCGCAAACTGGGACTTATAAAATATGTAATGTCTTTGATGAATGGTGCTCGTTTGGGTATTATGGCACAGGCTGTGGGGCTATCCGAGAATGCTTATCAAGAAGCGTTGGCTTATGCTGCAGATCGCAAACAATATGGTAAAAGCATCGATCATTTCCCTGCAGTATTTGAGATGCTCGCTCTTATGAGAGCAAAAACTGATGCCACTCGCTCGCATCTTTACGAAACAAGTAGGTATGTAGATATGTACAAGGCTTTGGAAGATGTTGCCCGCGAACGCAAACTTACAGCCGAAGAGCGTACTGAACTGAAATATTATTCTCGATTGGCGGATGCTTTTACTCCTATGGGTAAGGGTATGTCTACCGAGTTTGCTAACCAGAATGTGTACGATTGTGTTCAGATTCACGGGGGATCTGGCTATATGAAAGATTACACCTGCGAGCGTCTCTATAGGGATGTGCGTATTACCAATATTTATGAGGGTACTACTCAGTTGCAGGTGGTGGCTGCCATTCGACACGTAACTACCGGTACTTATGTCGGAAGGATAAAGGAATACCGCAATGAGCCGGTTTCTGCTTCTTGGCAACCTATGAAAGATGAGTTGGGCTTGTGGCTGCAACGAGTAGAGGAGTGTGTCGCTTTTGTTTCGGATCAGAAAAATCAGGAGTTATTGGATTTCCACGCTCGCCGATTGGTAGAAATGACGGGTCATACCCTGTTTGCTCACTTATTGATGTACGATGCGCAGCGCAATCCGGAGCTTTTCTCTACTTCGGCACGGGTGTACTTCCGATATGCTCAAGCGGAAATGGATAAGTTAGAACGCTACATCCGTACTTTCCCAATAGAAGAGTTGGCTAATTTCAGAATCCATCAACCAGAGTCTCTCTGAACAAAGCTATTTTAGGCAAGATGGATTTTTGAAAAGAAACCTTGTAATAAATAATAAAACTAAATACACCTTATAATTATGGCAAGAGTGATAATCATTGGTGCCGGCGGAGTGGGGACTGTAGTTGCCAAGAAGGTGGCAATGAACAGCGATGTTTTTACGGATATAATGCTCGCCAGTCGTACCAAGAGCAAATGCGATAAAATTGCATCGGAGATCGAGAATGTGAAAATTCAAACTGCGGCCGTAGATGCAGACAGTGTTCCTCAATTGGTGGAGTTGTTCAAACAGTTCAAACCGGATTTGTGCATTAATGTGGCTTTACCCTACCAAGACTTGACCATTATGGACGCCTGTCTAGAAGCCGGAGTAAACTATTTGGATACTGCTAATTATGAGCCCTTGGATGAGGCCAAGTATCAATACAGTTGGCAGTGGGCTTACAAAGATCGCTTTGAGAAAGCCGGGCTCACAGCTATATTGGGCTGTGGATTCGATCCGGGGGTAACAAGTGTCTTCACTGCCTACGCAGCAAAGCATCACTTCGATGAGATTCATTATTTGGATATTGTGGATTGTAATGGAGGAGACCACCACAAAGCCTTTGCAACTAATTTCAATCCTGAAATCAATATTCGAGAGATTACTCAGAAAGGAAAGTATTTCCAAGAGGGACAATGGATCGAGACAGAACCTCAAGAAATTCACAGGACACTACATTATCCGGGAATCGGGGCAAGAGAGTCTTATTTGCTTTACCACGAAGAGTTGGAATCCCTGGTGAAGAACTTCCCATCCCTTAAGAGAGCTCGCTTTTGGATGACTTTCGGCGAGGAATACCTCAAATATCTCGAAGTGATTCAAAACATTGGGATGAGTAGCATTGAGCCAATTAATTACAATGGTGTGGAAATTGTTCCCATCCAATTCTTGAAAGCAGTTTTACCTAATCCTGGAGATTTGGGCGAGAATTATACGGGAGAAACATCCATTGGCTGTCGAATTAGAGGAGTGAAGAATGGGGAGGAACATACCTATTACATTTGGAACAATTGCAGCCATCAAGCCGCTTATAGGGAAACCGGCACTCAAGGGGTGAGTTACACGACGGGTGTTCCCGCTACCGTGGGGGCTATGATGTTTGCCAAAGGGTTGTGGAAACGTCCGGGGGTTTACAATGTAGAGGAGTTCGATCCGGATCCATTCCTTGAAGAATTGGCAAAACAAGGCTTGCCTTGGCACGAGCATCTTGACGTGGATATTGAGTTTGAAAAGTAAGCAACAGAGCTAATTTAGTTTTGTAAAGAAAAGCGGCCCCGGTAACTTTTTTCTTCAAGAGAGAGTTGTCGGGGTCGGCTGTTGTGTCCTTGTCTTGAAGGTTATAATGAGTATTGGGCAAGAGGTAAACAAAAAGAGAATCAAATCGGTTTTACAAGCACAGGATTTATTCCTACAATTGTACACATAGAATGAGAAAACAATGAACTATAACGATTATACAGATCCTAAGGTGGTTGCCATTAAGTTGGCACAAACTATTCAGCAAGATATAGCTTCTACTACCAATTGTTTCAACTGGGCACTGTCCGGAGGAAACTCTGCTCCTCTTTTATATGAAATTTTGACCTCTGAGCCATTTGCCTCTTCGATAGATTGGAGCAAAGTTCGCTTCTTTTTTACTTATGAGCATATGGGTAAACGAGCAAACAGTAATGTGGCGCAGGCATATGCTTACTTGTTTGAAAAACTGAATATTAAGGAGGAGCAGATATTTGCAATCAATCCGGAGGCTGCGGATTTGAATCAAGAAGTAGAGCGCTACCGCTCAGTTGTGAGGGAGCAGGTACCGCAAATAGGAGGATATCCACGCTTTGATCTTGCCTTACTTGAGATAGGAGAAGATGGACGCACAGCCGGCGTTTTTCCCGGTCAAATGGAAATGTTTGTGGCAGAAGATGTTTATTTGCCCAATAAGAACATCAAAACAAAAGAACAAGTTATAACACTCTCTTTAGCTGCATTGGAAGAGAGTAAAAAGATTATCTTTTTTACCACAGGACCGGAAGCTCGTTTTGTGTTGGGGGATATTTTAAATCTGATGCCAGAGGCCAAGGAGTATCCTGCTAATTTCTTGGCAGCTAAGTGTCCGTGGGCTCATCTTTTTGCAGACGCGCAAGCGATGCGAGAAAAGTCTTATTCCATATATTGAATAATAATTGTATCCTTTGCGTCTAAAAATCGAAAAGGTCACCTTCAAATCATAGGAGGTGACCTTTTTTATAATGGCGTAAGAGAAAAACCAAGAAGACTATCTCTCCTTTCCTTAGTAAGGGAGGGGAGGAATTTTGAAAGAGAAATGACACAGCGAGTGTAAACAAAGTATTGCCACGCCTTGGTCGCTTGTTCCCTTTTTTGTTCCTAAAACCACTTTATTCTTTTGAAGTAAGTAAATGCTCCAGCAGAGAGCAGCAAAGAAAGCATCAGGATGCCGACGAATGCCCAACTTTTATCAGCAAAGGCGAGTTTTACATTCATTCCGTACAAACTGGCAATGAGTGTAGGAAGCATCAAAACAATGGAGATGCTGGTCATCCGTTTCATAATGGTGTTTACGTTGTTGCTGATAATACTCGCAAAAGCATCCATTGTCCCCGTAAGAATATCGCTGTACACATTAACCATATTGTAGGCTTGGTTCAACTCAATGGCTACATCTTCGGCTAATTCTTCGTCATAGTTGTTGTATCGTAGGGCACGGATCTTTCCCATAACAGATTCGTTGCCTCGGATAGAGGTGTTGAAGTAGACAAAACACTTTTGTAGCTTCATCATCTGCAAGAGGTCTTCATTTCGGATACTTTTTTCCAAGGCTTCTTCTGCCTCCATAACCATAGAACTGATCTGTTTAATGTATTTCAAGAACCAAACAGCAGAACAAAGAATCAACCGTAAAATGAAGTCGGTCTCCGTTTGTACACTGATCTTTTTTCTTCTATTGTGATCAATGAAGTCTTGCATAAACTGGGAGCGGTGGTAACAGATGGTCACCACTACCTTTTTTTCGGCAGAATATATAATACCTACTGGCATAGTGCTGTAAGGTGTACTTGCCTCTAATGTCTCGGTGGGAACACGGATAATGGTCAGTTGCCAATCGTCTTCCATTTCTACACGAGGACGTTCGTCTCGGTCAGCGGTATCTGCCAAAAAGGATTCGGGAACTCCTATCTCTTCGATAAGGAAGTCCAAGTCCTCTTGTATAGGGCAAACAACCTTGATCCAGCAATCCGGAACTACTTGGTCTATTTCTGTAAAATTACTTTTGGGGAGAAAAAATCTGCGCATAACTATTAATTCCTATCAAACAAAAAGGAAACGCTAAATAGTTAGGAGCAGCGTCACACAGGAGCCTTTTGGTGAAGACCTATAGACTATGTGCAGCTGATTGATGGGAGAAATTTCTCAAGAGGTAAGAATTCAAAGTGCCCAAAACAAGCAAGCGAGCAAACTCTTGAGGCTCTTGTAGCACACACACAACCGTAGCAGTTTCCTTCTGGGAATAACAAACATCTACTCGGAGGTAACGAGTCGTCCATCTTCTTGTCTTTTGGGTTAAACATAGGGATACTTACACCAAGAGTCAGTATCCATTTTTTTCTTTGAAATTCGCCAATCTGATATGAGATTTTTTTCTCAATAGAACAGATCGCGCCTTTCCGAGGGCGAAGGTACAAAAAACTTCCCACTCTTTTACCGTAGTTCCCTAATGTATAAAGTTTAACAGGAAATAAACAATCTTGTGAAGAGAATTGCTTGCTCTTTACAAGGTCGAATGGACAATAATCTTCTATTGGAGTGTTTCCTCCTTGTCATTTACTAAGATCATTGTTCGATACGGTGCGCTATATTTAGCGGATGTTGGTTTTCATTTCACCAAAACGGTACGATACACAGCAAACCTAAATCTTTGTGACTCTGACTTTTTCGAGGTGATATCCAAGAGAATTGGGCCAGTAAAGACGCAACCAAGGCATAGGAGTCCAATCAATGTAGAGAGAACCTCCCAAGAGCACTGAGCAAAACTCCTGTAGGTGCGATGAATTAGATTGCTTTTTTCTTTATCTCTAAAGACGATAGAGGTAATTCCATCGGGTTGGTATTGGGCATTTAGACTAGCGAAAGAACAAAATTGGATTTGTACAAATTGTAAGAGAGTTCTGCACTGTGATTGTAATTCCCCAACGACTTATCTTGGTTGTAAGGAAGAGGGATGTGCCGAAATCCAGTGCAAAAGGGTTGCTCCCCAAGGTAATGTCGGCTATGTAACCTTCCATAATACGACCCTTGTGTGGATAATGGCAGCAATCCCCTTGAAATTATTATTTGCGAATATCCAAAAATAATAGAAAGCATAAATTGAGGTGTCGGGATGAGAAATAAGAGAGGAGTGTACCCATAGAACAAGGGTACACTCCTCTCTAACGAAGATTTTGGAACATCGTTTGCCTTATTCCTCTAAGCGAAGACGCTCTCCGGTGGTTTCGGCAATGTGTCTGTAGTATTCTGGGCTGTAGCCGGGGAAATCGGGCATCGCACTCAAACCGTAACCATTGGTTTTGAATTGTCCGTTTTCTTCCTTCTTCATATTGCCGTCCATATATTTAACCATAAGGTACTCTCCCAATCTTTTCCACCGAGCACAGGCGTTATCAGCGGTATTGCAAGAAAAATCGGTAAGGAAAGCACGTACTGCTTGGGGATCGCTTTTGTGGAGTTCAGAGGCACGCTTATCTATGATAGACACCATTAGGTCGAATCCTTCCTCCATTTCTACTTGTACGGGACGAATATCTTGCATCATAGGTTCGTAGCGGGCGTAAGCCATATTGGCCACCCAGTTGTGTACCCAGAATGCAGAAGTCCAAGAAAAGTGCATCATATCTCCGTTGCCCACTCTGTAACATTCTGGAGTGCGCAAAACAGAGCAATACACAGGAGCAAAAAGAGTGGTGTTGGCATCGTCTACTCCGAACCACAGGATACCTCCTATTTCATCGGGTAGCCAACTACGCATTTGCGCTACCAGAACAAAGCCGGTTTGTTGTGTTGCAATAGCACGCTCGTTTACATAGTGCTTTCCATCTACCTCAAAGCCCATAGGGCGCCAACGGTAGGGCACTTTGTAAGGACCGGCGCCGACATCTTGAGTCATATCCATAGGGGTGCCTTCGTAGTGGTCACGCATCATATTGCGGACATCAGAAACAGTCAGTTTGCGATCGGGTATCACATATAGAGGCATTGGCTCGGAGGCTTTTTCGTCTCCCATAACGAAGCGTTCGTATTTCTTCATTTGGCTATTATATTTGTTGAAGAAAGCCCAAACGCGAGCTTCGCAACCACGCAATCCCCCTGGGGTGTACGGGTTGTAGGCTTTTTGGAAACTGAAGTCCGCATCTTTCCCTTTGAAGTAGCCCATCTTTTTTGCAAAGCTAATTACATCCTTAGAGTAGAGGCAATTTTCGGGGTCATTGAACTTGATTTGTTGGATACGGGCTTGGTTGGCGTGGGCGCAGATGGCATTGTCAGGAATACGCATAGCCACCCAAACGGCACCTTTTTCTTTTTCGCCTTTGCCGATGAGCTCCAATACCCAGGCTTCGTTTTTATCCGCTATGGAAAAAGATTCTCCTGAGCTGGCATAGCCGTGTTCACGTACCAATGAGGTGATTACTTCGATAGCCTCTCTAGCTGTGCGAGAACGTTGCAGAGCTACATAGATAAGACTTCCGTAGTCCATAATCCCATTGGGTTTGCCCAATTCTTTGCGTCCTCCCCAAGTAGATTCTGTGATGGCTACTTGATGCTCGTTCATATTCCCGACAACGGAATAGGTGTGTGCCACTTGCGGAATAAATCCCAAAGGTTTGCCAGTATCCCATTCCACGATTTGCCTTAGTGAACCGGGTTCCCAATCAGCTGCCGGCCAATAGTAAAGCTCTCCATAGAGGGTGTGGGAGTCTGCTGCATAAGAGATCATAACAGATCCATCGGCTGATGCCTTTTTGCCGACCAAAAGCCCGGTACAAGCCAGGGCTTTGGTAGGTAGTAAGACTGCCAAAGCAAAGAGGGCAGTCAACAGTGTGATTTTCTTTTTCATTGATTTGATTTGTGAAAAATATTATTTGATTAGTGGTTTAATTTCTTGTGCAACAAGAGGGGTGTTTGATTAGGGGTTATCATTCTTGGTTGTTTAGTTCGAGAAGCAATTCCATAAGTGTATTGTCGTTTTTCATACGAGGCACTTTGTGTTGCCCCCCCAGCTTCCCTTCTTTAAGCAACCATTGCCTAAATAGTCCGTTTCGAGCAACTTCCAAGCGCAATGGTTCTAAGGTCATATTGGCATAACGTTTGGCATCGTAGTCCGAGTTGCTTTGGCGAAGCAATTCGTCTAATCGGCTGGCAAATTTAGAAATATCTTGGGGTGGAGTGTCGAATTCCACTAACCATTGGTGATACCCTTTGGCCTGATCAAGTAAAAAATAGGGGGCTACGGAGAATTCGGATACGTGACAATTAAATTCGAAAGAGGCTTGTGCAAGGGCATCGTTGGCATTGTGTACCATTAACTCTTCGCCAAAGGCATTTATATAGTGTTGGGTGCGTCCGGCAATAACTATCTTGTAGGGATGAGTACTCAAAAAGCGTATAGTGTCTCCTATAATGTAGCGATACAATCCTCCCAAGGTAGAGATAACCATAGCATAAGTTTCACCAACAACCACTTGAGACAGGGGAATTATTTGATCGGATTCGTTGCCGTGCTCCAAGAAATCGGACAGAGGAATGAATTCATAAAAGATGCCATAGTCGAGCATCAGCAACATTGCTTTGTCCAAAGGATCGTTTTGAATGGCAAAAAAGCCCTCGGAAGCGTTGTAGGTTTCCCTGTACTGCATTCTTTCGGAGGGGATCAACTCTTTGTACTTCTCTCTGTAAGGATCGAAGCTGATCCCTCCGTGAAAGAAGACTTCCAAGTGTGGCCATAATTCGGACAGGTTACCAACCTTTGTCCTGTCCATTACAGCCTTTATCATTTCGAGCATCCAGCTGGGAACACCCGAGAGGCTTCCTACATCAGCTTTGATTACTTCGTTTACGATGGCTGTCATCTTGCTGGTCCATTCGTCCATCAGCAAAGTTTCTTTGGACGGAGTACGAAACATTCTTCCCAAAGAGGGCATATTTTCGACTAAGATGGCGGACAAGTCTCCGGCACGAATCCCCGACCCCATATTGACCGGTTTGTGGCTGCCTCCGATGACTAATCCCTTGTGCTTAAAGAATTGACTGTCCGGGCGAGAGGCAAGATAAAGCCAAAGCGCATCGGAAGCCCCTTTGTAGTGGCAACCAGATAGATGTAGCCCCGGAACGGGCAGGTATTTACTGCGTCCCCCGGAGGTGCCACTGCTCACGGCAAAATGGCTGCACCCTTTGCGGAGCAATTGTCCTTTTTGCCCGGTAAGCATTTTATCCACCCACGGACGAAGGGGTTCGTATTCCGTTACTGGAATCTTTTTGCGAAACTCTTCGTAGTTTTTGATATCCTCTTTGCAGAAAGACCGTTTGTACTGTGTACCGTTGAGGATACGCAATACCCGTGCTAACTGAAGCTGTTGGAGGAGTTCTGCATCTTTGTCGTAACGCTTTATGGCACGAAGACGCGGAGACATAAAGCTGTATATGGTTCTCGTGATTGTATCCATAATCCTAAAATTAGTGGAGCGCAGAATAGATGACACTTATGCCTACCAATTGATCATATCGGTCTGTGGGAAGCCTTCGATACACCAAAGCAGTGTAACTGTTTTCAGTTTGATAGTAATCGCCTTCGATAACATTGGACTCATTCAGAGCCACTGTGCAAGAGAGTTCGTTGGAGTCTCGGCTCAAACACGGATAGTAGCGATAACCGATGTAACCACCCTTGAGGAGTACCTCTCTTTCGTATAACCCCGTTTCCGGGTTGTATCGCAGTTTTTTGTAGGATGAGGGGAGAGGGTCTAAGGCTTGCCCTTCGATGAGAACTGCTCCGTCCTGCAATTCATTTGCAACACTTCCGCCCAATCTGAGAGAAAACCGCACTGCATAGTAGTCGGTTGTTCGCCGGGCCTCTTGAGGCTGTTCTACGTTGCGCATCACATATCGTCCTTGTGCGCTGCGATTGCTGATATAGTTTTTTTGTCCTCGTCCTTGATCGGTAAACAGCTCCATACAATAGACTCCATTATCGAAAAAAGAGTGGTTCACCCCCATCCCATTGTGCTTATCAGTCAATATTTCAGTCGCTCTAAAAGTATTCCCTCCCCAAAACAGTGCCCCGTGAGAATCTCTATAACTCCATCGGTCAGTAGCGATTTCGTTGGGTTGTAGCAGCCAAACGTTGCGTCCTTGCGATCCGTTTTGCCCCACCACTGTTTGGTAGTAGGAGTGCAGATGTGTTTGCTCGTCAAGAGAGGGTAAAACCTCTATGTTTACTGTTTGGTGCCGGTCGTAGAGCGAGGCCATAGTTACGGGCGTGACTTCTTGATTTACTTGAACTAGTTCCTCTACAACTGCAAAAGCTGCTTGAAAAAGAGGAGTGTGGCGTTTGCCGGCAATCCAAGCCTTAAGTAAATAATTTCCACTAATGGTAGGTTGCTGTGTTCCTTCTTTTCCAATTGTAAGTTGGTAGTTGCGGTAGCTAACCATTGTGCCCCAAGAGGCCTCCGAAGTTTCTATCTGTCCGATTTCCATTCCTTGCATGTATTCGCCATAATTTAGAAAAGAGGCTTCCCAATGGGCATTGCAGTGGGTAATGGTGTATTCAATGATTTGGGGGATATCATCCAATAGATCGAAAGTTATTTGGATGGTTTCATCTGTATTCAAGTGAATTACCGGATAGGGGCGATATTCTTCGGGGGAGGGATGTACGAGGACCTGTACAGAGCCAATCATTTCAGAAGATATAGCTGTGGGAAAAATGGGAGACGAGGTTGTCAAGCGGTTGGTTTGACTCCGAATGTTGCAGATTGCGACACAAAAAAACAGGCAAGAGAATACTGTTATCCTCTGCACCTTGTAGGAAACCATACTACGAAAACCTATGTTCGCCTTCATTGTCACAAAAATACTCAAGTTTTTTGAGTAAAAAAGAACCTCATCCGGAGTTCTTTCCCTTTGTGTTGAGGAAAGAACCTTTGGAGTTGAACACCTCTCTTCTTTTTTGAGAGGAGGGGTTCTCCTCTTGTTAATAAATGTTGTTGCGAAAAGCGGTTCAGAAGGCGAAAATTACAGACGAGGGCATTGCCGGGCTCAATTTTCTTCTTCTTGGGGATTTTATAAAAATGATTTCTCTTGTAATAGATTGATATGTAGTTGATTAACGGATTTTAATCCACCTTTTTCCGCTGATTGTGCAGAGATTCTTGGGAGGATTTTGTAAGCAGAAAGCCTCAAGTGTGATATTGGTGGGGGGATAATTCTCCTTTTATGAGGATAAGAGAGGGTACCGGCTTTTGGGCTTATCATTTTCTCCCTACAAATTTTGAATAGTTCCTTGCGAAGGAAAATTTTCTTGGACAAAAAGGAAAATAGCTTGGATATATTGCTCCGTTTGTTCCGAAAAAAAGAGAGAACCATTCCTCATTCTCATACATTAGAGCGAAAGATTTTGCCCTCTCTTCTCCTCTTTGGGAAGGAGATTTAACCCCTTAGTTATTGAAGAATGGAGGTTAATAATTGTTTTTTATTTTTCAGAATATGTTCTTGAAATATAAAATCGGGTACTACCGCTTTTGGGCTGTTGCAGCGAATGCTTTTTTTGAGTAGAAAGGAGGATTTGAGATGAGCGATAGAGATAAAGCAATTCCCCATCTCCATAACGCTGTGGTTATAAAGATGGGGCAGAGTGTCTTTGAGGTGAGATTAGGCGGAGTCTTACTTGACGTTTGTATATCCCAATTGTCCTAATTTAGACGGGAGGGAAGAGCGCAGATCTCCTTGTAAAATAATTTCTCCGTCTTTGACCGATCCTCCGCAGCCACAGAGCTGCTTCAATTGTTTGCCTAACTCTTTCAGAGAGGCTTCCGAACCAATGAATCCCCTGATCAAAGTGACTTCTTTGCCTCCTCTTCCAGCTCTTTCGTATGCTATTCGCAGAGTTTGTTTCTTGGGTTCAAGAGTCTCCACAGTTACCTTACCCAACAGATCCGCAAACGCAAAGTTGGGATTGGTGCTGTACACAATGCCTCCAGAAGAGTTGTCGGTATCCTTGTTGTTCTTGATTTTCATCGTGGTGTTTTGCTTTTTTCTTTAGTATTTGAAAGAACTGCCTCCGACAAACTCTCTGAGGAGAGAAATAGGCGGTAAGGTACGCGCGGAGATAAAATTGATTTGCTCCAAAAAGCGCAATAGTCGCTGCGCCTCGCCGTATTCTGGCACGTTTTGTGGTACTTCTCGCAAGATAGGCTCTGCATATCTGCGTAAAATGGCAAGTTCATACATCATAGCACTGTTGAACATCGCATCTGCCTCCTCTTGGTGCGGAAACACCCATTTCTCTTCCCCCCGGCGAACACTGGGCCAGCGTCGGAGAGTTTCTATGGCAGAGTAGTTTCTGTAGCGATAATCTCGAACAAGGCGTCGCAGGAGGCGATTGTCCGTACTGGGGATTCGGTTGTGCCCATCCAAACTGACGGCTGTAAGGGCGCTTACATATATTTTGAAAGTAGCGTTAGGCGGAATAGAGGGTATCAATAAAGGATTTAGAGCGTGGATCCCCTCTAAAAGAAGCAGATCTCCCTCTTTGAGTTGAAGAGTATTGCCTTTGTAAATCCGTTTGCCAAGAGTGAAATCAAACGTAGGGATGCGTACCTCTTCGCCTCGAAGCAGAGCACTTAAATCTTTATTGAACGTCTCCAAGTCCAAGGCGTAAATAGATTCGTAGTCGTATTCTCCGGAATCATCTCGTGGGGTATATTCTCTATTTACAAAGTAGTCGTCCAAAGAGATGGAGTAGGGGTGTAAAAAGTTGGTGATCAACTGCGTGCGCAGTCTTTTGGAGAACGTGGTTTTCCCGGAAGACGATGGTCCGGAAACCAAGATGATGCGAACCCCATCCGTATAACGTTCTGCTATGGTGGAGGCAATGGCGGCAATCTCTTTTTCTTGCACCGCTTCCGAGACCTGAATCATTTCTACATCACTCTTGTTCTCTACAGCTCTATTGAGTGCTCCGATACTTTGGAGGTTGAGAGTCGTTAGGAGGCGCGTTTGTTGTGCAATCAGTTTACGCAACTTGGGCTGTTCTACGAGAGGTGCTAACTGTCTGGGATTCTTCATATCGGGAACGCGCATAAGTACACCTCCTCCGTTGCACGGTATAAGATCGTATAGGTAAAGATATCCCGTTGATGGAGTTAAAGAACCATAGTAAGAGTCGCAGTAATCATCCAAGGTATAATAGGTATAGTAGAGTTGTCCGGCTGTCTCTATCAAATCCACTTTGTCTTGCATTCCCATCCGGCGAAAAAGTTGCGAGGCTTCCTCTGCCGGTACCGTATGCGCTTCGAAGGGAAGGTTCATAGCTATGAGCTCATCCATCCGACGTTTGATTTGGGCGAGTTGTTCTGCGGTGATGTTCTCTTGGTTTTGAATAGTACAATAGTATCCGTTGGATAGAGAATGGAGAACGTGTACTTTTACGTTGGGGATAACATCATAGGCGGCTTTGCTCATAACAAAGCTCAAGGTTCGTACATAGGTTCGTTGCCCGCTTTCTTCCGAGATCCCGGAAAAATACAGTTCAGCGGGTTCGTACAGCTTTTCCGCCAAAGAGAATGTCTGGTTATTAACTCGGCAGTTAAGAGCAGTGAAGCCAAGTTCGGAGCAATATCGTTGAGCGATGGATTCCAGTGTTGTGCCTATGGGAAGTTCTTCTTTTCTTTCAAGGTTTTTGCAGTAGACTGTAATTGTGTCCATTGTGGTGTTATTCTTTTTGAATTATCTTTTATCTTTGTGTGTGCTAATATACAAATTAAACATTAAGCATTACCGATCATTGTACTTCGTATGAATTATTCGTTTTTTGATTTTGTCAATCTCGTGGGTTCTCTGGGACTCTTCCTCTATGGGATGAAGATTATGAGTGAGGGCTTGCAGCGGGTTGCCGGAGAGCGTATGCGCTCCATTCTCTCTTCTATGACCTCGAACCGAGTTCTCGGGGTGCTGACCGGTATCGTGGTTACGGCTTTGATACAATCATCCAGTGCCACTACCCTTATGGTTGTCAGCTTTGTTAATGCTGGTATGCTTTCTTTGGCACAGGCCATTGGGGTTATTATGGGGGCCAATGTCGGTACAACCGTAACCGCTTGGATTATCTCCATATTAGGTTTTAAGGTAGATATTAGCACTTTCGCCATTCCGCTGATTGCCATTGCTCTCCCGATGTTCTTTTCCAAGAAATCGAAGTGGAATTCTTGGGGCGAATTTGTCATTGGTTTTGCTCTTTTGTTTTTGGGCTTGCAGTTTCTCAAAGATTCGATGCCCGACCTCCAATCTAATCCGGAGGCTTTGGCTTTCTTGCAGCAGTATACCCACGGCGGTTTCGGATCGGTTCTTTTATTTTTATTGATAGGGACAGTGATGACTATTGTGGTGCAATCTTCCAGTGCAACAGTAGCCATTACCCTTATTATGTGCTCTCAAGGATGGATTCCGTTTGAAATAGCAGCGGCAATGGTTTTGGGAGAAAATATAGGAACGACCATCACAGCCAATTTGGCTGCTTTGAGTGCTAATATAGCCGCTAAGCGAGCAGCTTTTTCTCACCTTCTATTCAATGTGTTTGGAGTGGTTATTATTTTGATCTTCTTCTACCCATACACCCATATGATTGCCTCTCTATCAGAGTATTTGGGGGCAGGAAATCCAAACGATTTATACCAGTACATAGAGAGCTTGGGACAGCGATACGATGCTCAAACAATGTCTGCCATCACGGGAGCTGCTCCTGTTGCAGATCCGGTTCTGAGATCTGCTCAAACTACCCTTCAAGGGTATGCCGGCACGGTGTCTATCTCTCTGTCTCTTTTTCATACACTATTCAATGTGACCAATGTGCTCATAATGATTTGGTTTGTACCTGTATATGCAACTATCTGTACCAAGGTTATTGCTCGTAGAGGTGCAAAGAAAGACAAACCGGAAAGTTCGCACCTGCACTATTTGCGTCCAATGATGCTTTCTACCTCGGAGTTGTCTCTTATCCCGGTTCGGAAAGAACTCGCCCTATACGGGGCTCGAACAACAAAGATGGTGGATATGAATTTGCTTCTGCTGGACGAACCCGATGCCAATAAGGCCTTGTCATTGTTCAATGATGTAGAGAAAAATGAAAATATTTGCGATAGTATAGAAGTTGAGATAGCAAATTATTTGACCCAACTCTTTAGAGGCGGAGAGCTGGGAGCCTCTTCTCAGGAAGACATACTGGTATTGATGCGAGCTGCTACCGAAATAGAGAGTGTGGCCGATGCTTGTTTCGATATCGCCAAACTTTTGCACCAATATCGCAAGGAGGGCAGAACTTTTTCTCCTGAAGTTACTGACAACTTGCGCAAACTTTTGACCGTAGCAAGAGAGGCCACATTGTGTATGAATACGGTGCTGGAGTTGCCCAACGTTTCGCCCGGTGACATTCACGAGACTTATAATATAGAGAACCAAATAGACAACTTAGTAGATAGCTATCGTGCACAAAATCTAAAAGATTTGCAGGTTGGAAAGTACGACTATAGCGAAGCTGTGTTTTACATAGATATTGCTGATTACTGCGAGAAATTGGGAGACTATGTCCTCAATGTTGTACAGGCTGTAGTAGAAAAGAAAGTATAATTTATGTTTTGAAACCGACGAATCGTAGAACTTTCGAAGGCAAAACAGGATCAAAAAGACGGAATATATGGCAGTTGAAATAAGGCAGGTTACAGAGAAATCGGATCTTAAGAAGTTTGTACAATTCAATTACGAGTTGTACAAGAATAATCCTTATCACGTGCCCACGCTGATAGAAGATGAGATGGCTACGTTGGACAAGGACAAGAATCCTGCGTTTGATTTTTGCGAAGCTGCTTATTTTTTGGCTTACAAGAATGGAAAGATTGTAGGACGTATTGCCGGAATCATCAATCACAGGGCCAATGAAACGTGGAATCAGTCTCACGCTCGTTTCGGTTTTGTTGATTTTGTCAATGATAACGAAGTTGTTGATGCCTTGTTCGGTGCAGTTTCTTCGTGGGCAAAAGCCAAGGGTATGGATATCCTACACGGTCCTATGGGATTCACGGATATGGACAAAGAGGGGATGTTGGTTGAAGGGTTCGATCAATTGGGAACTATGATCACCATCTACAATTATGCTTATTATCCGAAGCAGTTGGAGCGTATTGGTTTCATAAAGGATCTGGATTGGAAAGAGTACAAAATATTTGTCCCTCGAGAAATACCGGAGCGTCATATGCGTATCTCCGAGATGGTCAAAGAAAAATATGGGCTCAAGGTGCTTAAGTTCAAAACTCGCAAAGAGATATTGCCCTACGGACCTCAAATATTTGAAACTCTCAATAAGGCGTATGCACATCTGTACGGCTTTTCGGAGCTATCACCTGCTCAGATAGATTACTATGTAAAGATGTATTTACCCGTTCTGCGGTTGGATTTCGTTACTGTTATCATTCGAGAAAAGGATCAGGCTGTTGTGGGTTTTGCCGTATCTATGCCTAGTATGAGTCAGGCACTGCGCCGATGTAAAGGGAAAATGTTCCCTTTAGGTTTTTTGCATCTCCTAAAGGCTCTTAAATCTCAACCAAAGGTTGTAGATCTTTATTTGATGGGTGTATTGCCGGAGTATCAGAATAAAGGTATCAATGCACTTCTTTTCAATGATTTGATTCCCATATTCAACAAGAGTGGGGTAGTTTATGCTGAGAGTAACCCCGAGTTGGAAACCAATATGTCGGTGCAGTTGCAATGGAACTATTTTGAACGCAAGCACCACAAGACCCGAAGGGCTTTCATAAAGAAGATTTGATTTGAACAGGTAGCAATATTTGTCAAGTACCCTTTTAACTTCGAGAAATAAAATGCAAGAAGAGTACACAGAAGATGTCTTGAAGCCGGCTGTCGACTACAATGAGGCCGATTTTACAACCCTGGATTGGGACGAGCATATACGTCGCAGGCCGGGGATGTATATTGGCAAGATTGGGGATGGCTCCTCACCTGAGGACGGGATATATATTCTTCTCAAAGAGGTTATAGACAACTCTGTCGATGAGTTTGTTATGGGTACCGGACGACAAATTTCCGTGCAAATAGATTCTCTGACGAATAGGGTACAAGTGCGGGACCGTGGGCGAGGTATTCCCCTCGGAAAGTTGAAAGATGCCACGGGAAAAATGAATACGGGGGCGAAAATAGACTCTCACGCCTTTAAGAAATCGGTAGGACTCAACGGTGTGGGGCTCAAAGCTGTGAATGCTTTGTCGTCGGACTTTTATGTTCAGGCGTGGAGAGATGGGAGTACTAAAAGTGTACACTATCAGCGAGCACGTGTTGTGGAAGAATCTCCGGTAACGAAGGGGGATGTTGTGAGCGAACCAACCGGCACTTTGGTCTCTTTTGTTCCGGATGTGACCATATTTAAGGAGAGCCGATACGATCTCAAACACGTAGCTACGATGATTCGCAACTATACTTACCTCAACACGGGATTGACCATTGTGTTGAACGGAAAGAAGTTTGTCAGTCGTAACGGGTTACAAGATCTTCTTTTGGAAAATATGACCGGAGAGCCTCTTTATCCGGTTATTCACCTTAAAAATCAAGACATAGAGGTTGCCATAACTCATACGCAGCAATATGGGGATGAGTTCTATAGTTTTGTAAACGGTCAGTATACGACACAAGGAGGCACGCATCTAACGGCTTTTAGAGAGGCGGTTGCTCGTGTGATTAAGGAGCATTTTGGCAAAAACTTTGAATATTCTGACATCCGTACCGGTATGGCTGCTGCTATCAGTCTTAGGGTAGTGGAACCGGAGTTTGAGAGTCAAACCAAGATAAAATTGGGATCCAGAGATATGGTTCCTAATGACCCAATGTTTAAGGATGAGCCTCTTTTGGGGGTTTCTGTACAGAAGTTTGTTGGGGATTTTTTGAAAGACACTTTGGATGACTATTTGCATATTCATCCCGAGACAACGGAAGTTATTCTTCGTAAAGTTCAGGAAAACGAAAAGGAACGCAAGGCGATGAGTGGAGTTACAAAACTTGCTCGAGAGCGTGCCAAAAAAGCCAACTTGCACAACAAGAAACTCCGAGACTGCACGGTACACCTCAACGACTCCAAGGCAAAAGAGACAGAATTGACCAGTATATTTATTACTGAGGGAAACTCTGCCAGTGGTTCTATTACGCAAAGCCGTAACCCCAACTATCAGGCAGTTTTTAGCCTTCGAGGGAAACCACTCAATTCTTTTGGATTGACCAAAAAGGTTGTTTATGAAAATGAAGAATTCAATCTTCTTCAAGCAGCTCTCAACATAGAGGATGGTTTGGACGGTTTGCGTTACAATCGGGTGATAATAGCAACCGATGCCGATAATGACGGAATGCACATCCGACTGCTACTATTGTCATTCTTTTTACAATTTTTCCCAGACTTAGTACGCAAGGGACACGTTTATATTTTAGAAACCCCCTTGTACAGGGTTGCAGCTCCTCGCAACCGAGTATCTGTGAATAAATTGAAAGGAACCAAAAAGGGGCGTAAGAAAGTAGAAGTTTTGGCAGAAAAGAGTATCACCGAAGCCTCTTCTATTTACTGCTATAGTGAAACGGAGCTGAACAGTGCCGTGAAAGAGATAGGATCTCAAGCCCTAATTACTCGATTCAAAGGGTTGGGTGAAATTTCGGCAAACGAATTTAAGGAACTCATAACAGAAGAAAATATTAAACTCAAGCAAGTGTCTTTGCGTCGGGAAGATTCATCGAAAAATCTGCTGGAGTTCTATATGGGAAAAAATACACCGGAGCGTCAAGATTTTATAATAGACAATTTGGTCGTAGACGAAGAGATCCTATAAAATCTCTTTTATTCTTTTTTTGTAGTAAAGAAAGGAAAAGCCCTCTTTTCTTGGTTTTTATTTACATAATATTGCAAAAGCAAATGAATAATTCGAATTGTTGTGAAAAGCAGGAGCGAACGGCTCTGTTCGTGGGGTCTTTCGATCCTTTTACCAAGGGACACGCCGACTTGGTGCATCGTTCGTTGAATCTCTTCGATCGCCTTGTTATAGGCATAGGGGTTCATCCAAGCAAACGACCCTATTTCCCGGTAGAGAAGAGATTGCAACAGATTACAAATTTATATGCTTCAGAGCCTCGAGTTACGGTTTGCACCTACACAGGATTGTCGATTGATTTGGCAAAAAGGTATTCGGCAAACTATATGGTTCGAGGAGTTCGATCAGTAACAGATTTTGAGTACGAACAAAATATGGCGCAAGTAAATGCTCGTTTAGGAGGTCCGGAAACGGTGTTGCTTCTATGTGATCAGGGATTGGCGCATATCTCTTCTTCAGCGGTAAGGGAGTTGCTTTCTTGGGGAATGGATGTCAGCGAGTTTCTTCCTCAAGGGATGGATGTTGTTCTATAGAGTAGAAAAGGAATAATTTTTACAAGGGTATATGTATTTATATGAAACGATTTTTTATTTTTTTGATGGCACAAATAAGTGCCTTGAGCGGATTTTATGCTCAAACGATACAAGATGGTGTTTTGAGTAATTGTACGTCAATAACAGGACGGTACGTGGTACCTAAAGAGGTCAAGTGTATAGCCCCCTATGCTTTCTTTGGTAGTGGAGTTACTGAAATTGTCATTTCCCCGCAGGTCGACAGCATTGGTTCGATGGCTTTTTACGGTTGTCTTAAATTGCAGAAATTTTTGGTCGAAGATGGAGCAAAGCTTTCCTTTATAGGAGATGATGCGTTTTCGGAATGCGTCGAATTGACGACTGTTCAGCTACCTCCTTCTTTGCGCCATCTTGGCAAAAGAGCTTTTTGGCTCAATTCCAAACTGAAAGATATATCAATCGCTGATGGTTTGGAAGAATTGCAGCCCTATACGTTTCAGGGCTGTGTAGAGCTGACAGATATTACTTTGCCCAAATCATTGAAGGTGATCGGTGAGAATACCTTTGCCGGATGTAAACAATTATTGAGTGTAGAAATGCCTTCTTGTGACTCTATTGCAACCAAGGCTTTCTATGGTTGTAAGCTGTTGGGACAGATTGATTTGCCCTCTAATTTACATAGTATCGCAGATAGCGCTTTTATGCGTTGCGAGCGGATGAAGACAATAACTCTTCCCGCTTCTTTGCAGAAAGTTGGTGCTAAGATTTTTATGGCTTGTCCGAAAATGGAAAGTATCAATGTAGCTACAGGAAACAGCCACTTTATTTCGATTGATGGCGTCCTTTTTGCTGCGGACAAGTCTGTCTTGTATGAAGTACCGGCGCAATTTTCTTCAGATATGTATACTTTGCCGAGAGAAACCAAAACCATTTACCATATGGCGTTCTGGGGGTGCCCTAAAGTGCAAGGTATCACTATGCATAGTGAGATCGATCGAATAGGGATTGGTGCACTCTGTAATAATGGTTTCAAAGAAATTCGTTTCCCCGGTTCCGAAAAGTACTTTATAGATGAGAATAACCTCTACTACAAGACGATGGATGACAAGGGAAATGCTATGGAAGTGCTAATGGCTCGCGCTTCATTAGATCCTCGGTCAGATTGTTTGGTGCGGTATGGTACGGCTTTGATTGCAGATTATGCTCTTATGGGATGCTACCTTCGACATTATTGGGGATCAATCAATTTGCATTTGCCAATTGTGTTGAACTCAAAGATATTAGTTCATATGCCATTGAGCCTCCAACAGTTCAGGAGGAAGGTTTTTCCAATGTGGATGGAAAGAAGGTTGATGTTCACGTGTATTCTAAGGCTCTTAGAAGCTATATGATAGCTCCCGGGTGGGCTTTGTTGAATTATGGAAGTGATCTTACGGGGGAAGAACCCACCTCAATTGCCAATCCAATAAAGGGGCCCAATTACATAGTTTCTTTGGGACAGGGGAAGTATGCCGTTTCCCACAATTTTGATATTATTTCGATTCACTTGTTTTCGGTGGAGGGTAATGAACTATCTCCGATTTTTTTATCTGCCGATGGAGAGGAAATCGTTTATCAATTATCGGAGAATTGCCCTCATATTGCAACCTTGCAGACCAAATCTGAGGGATTTGTAATACAAAAAGTATTGTAAATCAATTGTTTGTGTGTGTTTTTTTAAAGGAACTGATCGGTGTTGTATTTGGCGTATAGCACCGATTTTCTTCGTTTTTGATTTGAATTTCACGGATCGAATAATACTCTTATCTGGAAAAAAGAGGGAATAATGGTGATTTTTTCGGTTTTCTGTTGTACCTTTGCGCTCGATAATACGTTTTTATTAAATAGTTTAAGTATATGAACAATTACGAAACCGTTTTCATTTTAACTCCCGTTTTGTCTGAGGTTCAGATGAAGGAAGCGGTAGACAAGTTCACAGGCCTCCTAACAAAGGAGAATGCCCAAATTGTGAACCAAGAAAATTGGGGACTCAAGAAATTGGCCTACCCAATTGAAAAGAAATCTACCGGATTTTATTTTTTGCTTGAGTTTGCTGCAGAACCTTCTGTTATCAAACAGTTTGAAACCAACTTGCGCCGTGATGAGCGTGTATTGCGTTTCATAACAATTCGTCAAGACAAGTTTGCTAAGGAATACGCAGACAAGAGAAGAATGTTCAAAAACAACAAACAAGAGGAAAAATAAAAGACCATTATGAGTACAGAAAGAAATAATGGGGAAATTCGTTATCTAACTCCCCTGCCCACGGATAATAAGAAGAAAAAGTACTGCCGATTCAAAAAGAGTGGTATAAAGTATATAGATTATAAAGATCCTGAGTTCCTAAAGAAGTTCCTCAATGAGCAAGGTAAGATTTTGCCTCGTCGTATTACCGGAACATCGCTCAAATTTCAGCGTCGTGTTGCCCAAGCTGTTAAGCGTGCTCGCCATTTGGCTTTGCTTCCGTTCGTAACAGACTTGATGAAGTAATTAAACCGTAAAAGAGACAACAAGATTATGCAAGTTATTTTAAAGGAAGATATAATCAACTTGGGATTCAAGGATGATATTGTGACTGTAAAAGATGGTTACGGACGCAATTTTTTAATTCCTCGTGGTAAGGCTGTTATAGCCAGTGAGAGTGCAAAGAAGGTGTTGGCAGAGAATCTTCGTCAGCGTGCCCATAAGTTGGAGGCCATAAAGAATGAAGCTGTGGCTTTGGGTAAAAAATTGGAAGGCGTACATCTTACTATTAAAGCTAAAACATCTAAGCACGGGGTTGTTTTTGGTTCGGTAACCAATATTCAGATTGCGGAAGAGCTACAAAAACTAGGCTTCGAGTTGGATCGTAAGATCATTCATATAAAGAAATCTGTAAAAGAAGTCGGAAGTTATGACTGTCAAGTACGTTTGCATCGTGAAGTGATTGTTCCTGTTTTATTTGATGTGGTTTCTGAGAATCACGAAATTTTGGAGCAGGAAGAGAAAGAATCGGTTACAGAGGAGGTTGTATCGACTGAAGAATCGCCCGTTACTGAAGAAGATATCAATGCTTGATTAGGCAAGGACCGTGTCTCTTTTTGAGTAAAGAGGGATGGATATATGAAGAGGCAGATTGGAAGAATGGTTCCCAATCTGCTTTTTTATTATTTGAGTAAATAAAAGATGAATTTATGGGCTCTATATGCGTAAAAAAATGCAACTTTGTGATCGAAAATGTTTTTTTTAATTTATGTTATGTGCAAATTGATCAAAAAAATGGCCCTCTGTAGTGTGGCTATTATTCTTGAGTTCCTTTCCTTTTCAGTATTGGCCCAAGTTTCTTTTGGAGGGAAGCCGTTGAAATTACCATTGGAGACTGTTTCATTACGGTTTTTAGCCCCTGAAGCATCTGTGTTCAAGATAGATGTCCCATTTAATTCGGACGATTTGCGATCTACTCTGCAGTGGCAACAACACCTCTCTGGAGGACCTATGATTGTGGGGCGCTCCATCGCAATAAACAAAGATTTGTTTTCTCTTCCTTTTGTGTATTTCGAGGCGAACTCTTACTCGATTTACAGAGTTGTTTTGGAAGCTTCGGAAGCTCAAGCTATATCTGTTACTTTTTCTCGTTTACGTTTACATTCGGGTCAGAGGTTGTATGTGATGGATAGTGCTGAGAAATATATTTTGGGAGCTTTTACAAAGGAGTCTAATCCGGATGGAGGCAGTATGTCCACAGAGCCTTTGCCGGGGCAGAAGGTCGTTTTACAGTTAGAAATACCCTTGTCTTCTTCTTTGCCACAGATAGAAATAGCTGAATTAGGGTATTTCTTTAATTTACCGACGGGGGCGTTGCGATCAATGGCTACTCTTCCTAATAATATTCCTGGGGAGGGGGCTTCTTCTGAATTGTGCCAGGTGAATGTAAATTGTCCGGAGGGGGATAAATTAAGGGATGTACAAAATGGAATTGTGCATATCATAACAAGTATTGAGGGTAATATTGCATACTGCTCGGGGACCTTGCTCAATAATACGGCACAAGACTTCCGACCTCTTATTATAACAGCGGCCCATTGTTCTATTTATAGGGAAGTTGCCAATGGAAAGGTGATCAATGTGATGGAAACTTCAGATGAAGAGTTTCGTAAATGGGTCTTTGTTTTTCACTATGAACGCCCTTATTGTCAGGATAATTATTTCTTTAATAATCGACACTTGTCCATATCCGGAGCAAAAAAACTGGTCCGCATCAGCGACGATAAAATGAGCGATGGGTTGTTGCTCGAATTACTGCAACCCATCCCTGACCACTATGGGGTTTATTACAATGGTTGGGATAACTCTGGAGGGGAGGTTAAATGGGCCAATGGATTGCATCATCCGAGGGGAGATGTAATGAAAGTGGCAACGGTTTCTACACCCTTGGGAACTGGTACGTGGCTTCCCGGAAATAGTGTGTCTGTTGGGGGGAAAGATGACCACTGGGTTGTTCGTTTTTCTAAAACGGAGTCTGGGCACGGTGTAACAGACCCTGGAAGTAGTGGCTCCGGATTATTTAATGAAGAGCAGTTACTTATAGGAACATTAACTGGAGGAGCCTCGGATTGTGCTCACGTTTCGCTCAATAATTTTTATGGTAAGTTAAGTTGTCATTGGGATAAGTATGCAGCTCAAGAAGCCACGATGGCTCCTTTTTTGGATCCAAAAGAAAGAGGAACCGCAAAGCAACTTAAGGGAAGCTACAAGCCTGGGGCAGTGCGTCTTATGGAACCCAAGGGCTTTAAGGGTATACTGAATAATGGTGTAGTCTCTCTTGAGTGGGAAAAACCGGAATCTTTTCCCGTAGGTGTTTCTATTTCTTATATCATAATGCGGAATGGGGTGGAGATTGCCTCTTTATCCGAAGAGCATCAAAGTTTTGTAGATCCTAAACCTCAAGCTGCTCAAGGGATAGCTACCTATGGACTAAAGGTGAGGACTCGATTGCAAAGTGTTGATTTCTATTCCGCGGAGAGTCTGCTCTCTTTCTATTTGTCCGAACCGGAAGGTGTTCGGGATTTACGGGTAGTTTCAGAAGGAACCGTTACTAAAGTTTCTTGGCGAAAACCGATACATAGGCAGCGTATCAGTCAGCGTCTTCCTTCCTCTTCTCTAAAAGCATTGGAGCCGGTCGATTATCCTGGAGCGGCTGTCTCTTTACAAGATATCTATTTGGGAAATCGGTATAATGGAACCGATTTTATGGCGATTGGTAAAGCACGTCTCTCTGCAGTAGAGTTTGTGGCTGCTCGGGGGAGTAAATTACACTCTTACGAGTTATTCATTCGCAATGGCTACAAGCATAAAGTAGATCAATATGGGAATTACAGCGCAGAGAAAGATGATAATTCAACTGTGAGACAAGCTAAGATTACCAAGACTTTTGCAGAGGGAGATAAGATTTCATTCTCAGGATTCCCTCCTATGATGATCAATCCTCAAGCAATGTTGGTCGTTGGAATAAAGTTGCACTCGGAAACAGATTTGAGAAAAAAAGTGTTTATGGCGTACGATGCTCCAGCGGCAGAAACAAGTGCGTTGCACAATGTGATCTCTTTTGATAATCGGTATTGGATGCCGGGGAACTATGCTTTCAATAAATTTTTTGATCAAAGTAAGAATATGTCTTTTGCAATTGATTTTATCATTGACGATGCCGAGTTGAATGATTCGGTTCTATCCGATGGCTTTATTCCCACAGGGTATGTTCCTGCTTCCTTCCCGAAGGTAAAGGAGTACCAAGTACTGGTCAATGGTTCTGTAAACAAGGTAGTTCCGGCAGGGACAATGGAAGTGCAATTGATAGGAGTTAAGGACGGTGATAAAGTAGATGTTTTTCCTGTTTATCAAGACGGTCGTGTAGCTAATGCCGTTGAACGAATCTTGGGAGAAAAAATTTCTCCCGAAGTTTATCCAACAATTGTGAAAGAGGAAGTGAACATCAAGAGTCTAGCTGTGGTTATTTCGATGAAAGTATTTGATTCAGCGGGGCAAATGATTTATTCAACCACTCGACCCGAGGAAAAGATCGATGCCTCTCATTGGGCTGCGGGAAATTATCTCCTAAGTCTTTGTACTTCGGAGGGTTCTTACGTATTTAGGCTGCTGAAAGAATAATATTTTCGCGAGGATATAAAATAATTTAGTTCTTAAAAAAGTCAATAAAATGATTCAAGAAGAAAAACTTAAGGGGCTAGGTTTTGCTACGAGGGCAATTCACGTCGGTGCCGAAAAAAATATGCACGGAACCTTAGCTGCTCCTATTTATCAGACCTCTACCTTTGTCTTTGACAGTGTCGAACAAGGAGGAAACCGTTTTGCGTTGGAAGAAGAAGGGTATATATACAGCCGTTTGGGCAACCCTACCTGTACAGCTGTAGAAAAGAAAATAGCTTCTCTCGAAGGTGCGGAAGCTTGTGTGAGTACCTCTTCAGGGATGGGAGCTATAACCTCGGCCATTTGGCCTTTGGTAAAACAGGGCGATCACATTGTGGCAGGAAAAACTTTGTATGGTTGTACCTTCTCTTTCTTGGAACACGGAATTACTCGATATGGTGTCGATGTAACATTCGTAGATATGAGAGATCCGGAAAATGTTCGTAAGGCAATGCGTCCCAATACCAAAGTGGTGTATGTGGAAACTCCGGCTAATCCCAATATGTATATATCTGATATTGAGGAAATCGCAAAAATAGCTCATAGCCGAGATGGGGTAACGGTTATGGTTGATAATACTTATTGTACCCCTTATTTGTGTCGTCCCTTGGAGTATGGTGCAGATGTGGTAATTCATTCTGCTACTAAGTATCTTAACGGGCACGGTGATGTGATTGCCGGCTTTGTCGTGGGATCAAAAGAGTACATAGATTTGGTACGTCTCTTTGCCGTGAAAGACCTCACTGGATCTGTTTTGGGGCCATTTGAAGCATATCTCATAGGTCGGGGGCTTAAAACCCTAACTGTTCGTATGGATGCCCATTGTGCCAATGCTCAGAAAGTTGCGGAGTTTTTGGAGGCTCACCCAGCCGTAGCCGAGGTTGCTTATCCCGGATTGCCCTCTTTTTCTCAGAAGGAATTGGCAAAAAAATATATGAATAAACCCGGAGCGATGATTGCTTTTGAGCTCAAAGGAGGATTGGAGGCCGGGAAGAGATTACTCAATTCACTGGAACTTTGTGCATTGGCTGTTAGTCTGGGCGATGCCGAGACATTGATTCAACATCCGGCCAGTATGACGCACTCTCCCTACACATCGGAAGAGAGAGCAGCCTCTGATATTTCGGAAGGTTTGGTTCGTTTGTCTGTTGGATTGGAAAATGTAGAAGACATTATAGCAGATCTCAAGAAAGGACTTGATGCTCTACTATAAGAAAAGAGCAAAAAGAAAGGATTAGTTCACAGATCCTTTTTTCAGGGTAACCCAACGAAAGGGTACAAGACTTCCTTAAAAAGGATCTTGTACTCTTTCTTCTTTTTTTATTACATTTGCCTTATGTCTGGATTTATTGTTTCGGCTCGCAAGTATA
This sequence comes from Bacteroidota bacterium, assembly GCA_023396255.1. Lineage (GTDB taxonomy): Bacteria > Bacteroidota > Bacteroidia > Bacteroidales > Porphyromonadaceae > Porphyromonas. The sequence continues at coordinate 85,094 of JAEWWU010000019.1, read as the reverse complement.
GACCTTCCCGATTTGGAGAAATGCTCGGACAGGAGAGCATTAGCAGCACTTTGAGTAATTCTATTTTACAGGGGAAGGTGGCTCACGCTTATCTTTTCTGTGGGCCTCGGGGAGTTGGAAAAACTTCTGCGGCTCGTATTTTTGCCAAGACGGTAAACTGTCTTCATCTGCAGCAGAATGGAGAGGCTTGCAATGAGTGCGAAAGTTGTCGTTCTATCAATGAACAACGTTCCTTTAATCTTTTTGAATTAGATGCGGCATCGAACAACTCTGCCGATGATATTCGTAAGATCAATGAGGATGTGTATATTCGTCCTCAGTATGGTCGATACAAAGTCTATATAATAGATGAGGTGCATATGCTTTCTTCAGCGGCATTTAATGCTTTTTTGAAAACGTTAGAAGAGCCTCCTGCTTATGTGATTTTTGTGTTGGCCACGACGGAGAAAAACAAGGTTTTACCCACCATTCTATCTCGGTGTCAGGTTTTCGACTTCAAACCCATTCCACCCCAAACGATTTCAGAGCAGTTGCACAGAGTAGCGCAGAGCGAACAGGTGCAGTTTGAGAGTAGAGCTTTGGATCTTATTGCAAGGGTTGCTGATGGAGGGATGAGAGACGCTTTGTCTATCTTCGACCGTATCGTTAGTGCTTCTAACGGAAACGTGACCTATGAGCGGACTCTTTCCGGGTTGAACATATTGGATGATGAGTATTATTTTACTTTGATCAATTTCTTGTTTGCTGGAAACTATAAGAGTGCACTCCTTCTGTTGGATGAATTGTTAACCAAAGGGGAAAATGGAAAAACAATAATCTTAGGGTTAGCCGACTTTCTCAGAAATCTGTTAGTTGCTCAGAGTGTGGAAACACAACCACTGTTCAAATATACGGGAGCAGATGCTGTCCGCTTTTCAGAGCTGGCACAGCGTTGCAATCCTTTACTTCTCTATAAGGCAATAGACAAATTGGTCAATTGTGATAGAAATTACCGCAACAGCAATTCTAAAAGATTATTGATTGAGCTAACTTTGATCAATATAGCTGAGATGGCAGGAGGTTTCCAAAGTGTTCCCTCTCAACCAGGGAGTTCCTCTCCGGTTGTAGGAGGGAGAGAGACGATCGCTTTAAGTTCATCGAATATCGGAACCACGGAGCCTACGCCGACAGTTGTGTCTCAATCGCAGAGGCAGATTGCTGTTTCAGAGGAAAAACAACTTCAATCTCCAGCTACACAATCTATATCTGTTCCCAACTTGGTTTCTACGGGAACATCTTTGCCTAACTCTACTCCCCCACCCAAAGGAGGAGGGAGTAGAATTGCTCTCAAACGAATAAGAAAGGTAGAGGAACCGGAAAAAGAAATAATCAGCACCGAGGACAATTTGGACAACGCTCCTCATACTCCTTTGGAACAGGAATCTTTGAGTATTCTGTGGAATAAGTATGCAGAGGAAAAGCTCTCTACAGAGATCTACCTGCGGCAGACGATGCAAAGTGGATTACCCAAAGTGGTTTCAAGTGATGTTTTTAGTTTTTCTGTCCTAAACGAGATACAAAAAAACGAACTGCTATCGGCAGAGTCGGAGTTGCTCCAATACCTAAGGCTGACTCTAAATAATCAATTTCTTACGATGAACGTAGAGATAGATGATACTCCTGTATCAAACAAACCTATTGCTACTCAAGATAAAATAGATCACCTCAATGGGCTCAATGGATCTGTGCAAAACTTTATAGAAGCCCTCTCTCTCAAACCTTTGTAGCCTTTATTACGGAGGTGGTGAAGTGGAGCTAAACCAAGATATTCACTAAAAAGATAATATTTACTATGGATAATCCTAAAAAGAAAGGTTCTCGGAAGAAGAACTTTGTTCTTGATACAAATGTAATCTTACACGATTACGAGTGTATTGACAAGTTTGAAGAAAACGATATATACCTCCCTATTGCAGTATTGGAAGAGTTGGACAATTTCAAAAAGGGGAGTCAGCAGATTAACTATAATGCAAGAGCTTTTGTTCGTCGTTTAGATGAACTATCCGATCAGGATTTCTTTAGAAAAGGGGCTTCTTTAGGTTCGGATAAGGGACATCTTTTTGTTTACACAAAGGGAACGCCTCATCGCTCTGTAGAAGAATCTTTTTCCCAGCGAATTCCGGATCATCGCATTTTATCGGCAGCAATGCATATCAAGGATGAGCAACCGGAGGAATTGACAATTCTTGTAACCAAGGACGTAAATCTAAGGATGAAAGCTAAGTCTTTGGGTATGAAGGTCGAGGATTATATCAATGACAAGGTGCCTACCACGGATATATTCAATGCTCCTCATTTGGAAATAGAGGGTATAGATGGAGACATCATAGATAAGATCTATGAATCTCAAGGAGAAATAGATCTTGAGGATTTGAATTTGCCGGAACAGCCGAAACCCAATCAAGGATTTGTACTAAAAAGTGATCGAAACAGCGTTTTGGTTCGGTACAAGCCTTTTACCAATACAGTGGTTAGAGTTGATAAAAGGGCCTACTTGGGAATTACTCCGAGAAATGCAGAACAGGCTTTTGCAATGGAAGTATTGGCAGACCCAGATGTTAAGCTTGTGGGCTTGTCCGGTAAGGCGGGGACTGGTAAGACTCTTTTGGCTTTGGCAGCCTCTTTGAGTCAGGTTTTGAATAAAGACACTTCTTATCGCCAAATTCTTTTGGCTCGTCCCATTGTGGCTCTGGCAAATAAAGATTTGGGCTTTTTGCCAGGAGACGAAAAGTCGAAAGTGGCTCCTTATATGCAGCCGCTCTTTGATAATTTGAATGTCATAAAAGGGGTGATTTCTCCGTCCGAAGTCGCAGAGATTGCTCGGATGCAGAAAGAAGAAACTCTTATCATAGAGGCTTTGGCATATATTCGAGGACGCTCTCTAAACGATGCCATTGTAATTATTGATGAAGCTCAAAATCTCACCCCTCACGAAGTAAAAACGATTATTACTCGTGCAGGACAAGGTACGAAGATGATTTTTACTGGAGATATTGAACAGATAGACTCACCCTATTTGGACGCACAAAGCAACGGTCTCGCCTATATGATCAATAAAATGAAAGGAGAAAAACTTTTTGCTCACGTTAATCTAATCAAGGGAGAGCGAAGCGAACTGAGCGAATTGGCGTCTAATCTACTCTAAAAGATGAAGTTTTTTGATGGATCAGAACAGTCGTGGCAATGAATTGACTTTACTCGGGGGGACTACCATTTACTCCCGAGAGTATGCCCCCGAAGTGTTGGAGGCGTTTACCAATAAAAACCAGGAGAGAGACTATTGGGTGAGGTTTGAGTGTCCGGAATTTACGGCTTTGTGTCCTATAACAGGGCAGCCGGACTTTGCTACTATTTACATTGACTATATACCGGACGAGCGGATGGTTGAGAGCAAAAGTCTCAAACTTTATCTCTTTAGCTTCCGTTCTCACGGAGCTTTTCACGAAGATTGTGTAAACATTATTATGAACGACCTCATCAAGTTGATGAACCCTAAGTATATTGAAGTAACTGGTGATTTTTCTCCTCGTGGGGGAATTAGTATTATCCCGTTTTGTAATTATGGACGTCCGGGCACCCCATATGAACAGTTAGCTACAGAGAGACTGATTAACCATAACCGATAACAGAGCGTTTTAGTAATTCTTACGCTACAATTGAAAAAGGTTGGACTATCCCCTAAAGGATAAAGTCCAACCTTTTCTTGTTCCAAGCCATTATGTGTATTGATGCTAACCGTGTTGTTGGAGGGATTGGCTTTGATGAACCACGCAAAAAGAAGTGTTGGCAAAGAGAGAGTTATAAAAGGTAAAGTTTTCTTTATACTTGCTTTGGGAAGGATTAGGTTTTTAATAGATGTTTAGTGTTGCATATTTATTTGCCGAAAACAAAGAATTTGAGAATATACTCCTTGTGATTGTTGCAGTCGATGGCCCGAGCCAAAAACCAACCTTCGGATAGTTGAGAAAGAGTCTCTTCTTGTTGATTGCTTCGTAGGATGAGTTGTCCGGCAGTTGTATAGACCTCTAATATGCCCACCGAATTGTTCTGCCACACAATGCTGCCATTCTCTATTTTGATGGGATTTTTTTGTACAGTGGGCTCTTGTATTTGTTCCGGAGCTTGCCAGTGATCCAAAACATCCACAAACCAACCTTTTCCCTTTAGTGGAGTGAAGTCAATTTCCGAGGTGCCCGGATTTCCTTTCACTCTAAGCCAACGCTTCCACCATTTTCTGTTCGGATCCACCTGTATTTGAGATACATCGGGAAGGAGTTGCACAATGCTTTTTAAGCTATGGGCAGATAGTTGATTTCCGGAGAGAAATAGAGAGAAAAGCTCCGGAGTGGGGGTTATGTCTATCTCTTGCAATTGATTATTGGTAAGCCATAGGAGATACAGCTTGGGGGTGTGCGACAAGTTGATATTTTTGATTTGGTTGCCGGAAGCCAAAAGCTCTCTTAACTCCACGTTGTTTTGCAAGTTGAGCTCTTTTAGATTCAGATACTCGCAGAAGAGATACTTTAGTTGCCTCAATCCGGATATATCGAGCTTTTCAATGAAATTTTTGCTGCATCGAAGGTCTTGAATCAAAGGATTTCCTTTCAGATCAATGTATGTCAGTTGGTTATCCATAACCTCTACCTGTTCCAACTGTTGGTTTTGGTTTATAGAGATGTTGTTTAAGCCGCAACCATTGAGAATCAGTTTCCTAAGTTCTTTATTGTTAGAAAGATCGATGTTTTGCAGCCGACAATGGGAGGCGTCCAAGACACGGAGATCAGTCAAGTGGGTTACAGATATTTCGTTGATGGAGGTGTTGTTGATGTGTAACTGTTGCAGCAATGGAGTTCCTTTTATCGATAGTTGGGAGATAGGGTTGTTTCCGCAGCGTAGGGCTGTTAGCTTGTCTAAATGATCTACCTCTAATTGGGTTATTTGGTTGTATTCGCACCTGATGGCTTCTAAGCGGGAGTTTTCGGACAAATCCAATGTTGTTAGTCGGTTGCCCCAACAGACAATCATATTGAGAAGAGGCGATTGTTTGAGGTTGAGTTCTTTTAGATTGTTGCGGGCCACGTTCAACTCTTCCAACATATAGCCGGAGGATAGGTCTAGTTGATCCAACTCATTAGATTGGCAATATAGAAAGCGCAGTTTCTTCAGTTGGGTGACGTCGAGAGCTCGTATTCCGTTTCCTTTGTCATCGTTCCCCAAGTAGAGCGATACTATGTCGTTGCTTGTTCCATAAATCTTTATGGTGTTGCTGCTGCATTGTCCCTTAATCCCATTTGTACCATAGTTTCGCCCAGGGTACTTGTCCAATGTTCCATCCCCCCAATCGATGGAGAAATCGGACCGGGAGTGAATTCCCAAGACAAGATCGGAGGGAGCAGCGTCGCTCCGAACGATGGTGATAATGGGAGTCTGTTCCTGCGCCATTGTTCCCCAAAGATTTGTTAGCAAGAACAATACTATTCCGAGTTTTGATATTTGTTTCATATTCTTGTTGTGTGGCTGATGTTATCCTTGTTGCGTATAGCTCCCCTTAGGGGCGAACTGTATTACAAGGATTATTTTGGATTCTCCCGTGAGCTCAGCCAAGTTTGTCGGCATAATAAAAAGCTCTAAGTTCTGTTCCGAGTGGATCGCAATAAATCCGTCTCCTCCTTCTGCACGAACCGGAGCCGAAAAACCCGATTTTTGCAAAAGATCGGCAAAGTCTTTGGTGATAGCATACCCCTCGTTACCTTTGGATAGTCCCAAGCTGAGGGGATCATAAAAACCCCAATACTCGTCCATCGTGCCGGATCCGTTTTTACTGATGAAGTAAATACCTGCCATTTGTTGGTTGCCCGATTTATCGAACCACATCATTTCGTGCAATCCTTCTTCCGGGTTGCTGTATTCTTCGTTGTAAGTTCCCCCGTTTTCTTTTTCATACTGCTGCACTTGCGCCTTAGTGGCTCCAAAGGCAAGAGGAGGGAACGGCATATTGGCAAAGGTGGTAGAGGGTTGTGTGGGATTATTATCTTCTCCTTTTTCTTTTACCCAAACGGCTTTGGCAAGGTCTATTTTTTTGAGGGCATATTCTCGACTCATTTTAGCTAAAAGAGATATGTCCGAGTTGTTGATATTTCCGGTAATGGTTATTTCTAAAGTTTCTTGTTGCTCTTTGTCGGTGAGTTGAGTTTTAAGCGTACCGGCTTCGGAGAGATGGAGGCTTTTGCTTTGCGCATAAAGCATAGGAGATGCCAATAAAACAAGGGAAATATATATCGATAGTTTTTTCATAATATAAAGTTTTTAGGGGATGAGTATTCTTACAGTATTCTGATTGATTTGTGCCACATACATTCCGGAGGGGAGTGTTAGAGAGAAATCTTCTCCGGCACAAACATCTCTTTGGGCAACTGTTCTGCCTTGGAGATCGTAAATGGCTATTTTTCCGTTGCTGTTGAGGAGTGTAATGGTCAGTAGCTGATGGTTGATTGTGAGGTTGTACGCTGTACGTTGATCTATCTTGCTCAGTGCTTGAGGCACTCCCACCAAAACTTCAGTCAGGGTGAATTTGTAGAGGGAATGTAGTAGTTCTTGAGTGGCAGCATCGGGAACGTAAATGCGTAATCCTGCTTGATCAGGGAACGCTTCCTCTCCCAGTAGAGAGGGAATGGCTGGCGTGAGTACAACTTCTAACAGATTTTTGCAGCCGTCAAAGGCTTTATTGCCTATTTTCTTTGTGTTGCTTGGTAGCCAGATATGCGTCAATTGGGTGCATCCCTTAAAAGCTTCGTCTTGGAGTCCAAGGGCGTTGGATAGGGGCGTAAAGTTTTTTTCTTTTATGGTTCCAAATGTTTTCCACACTTCAGCAGTTTGATAGGCTTGGGTGGCTCCTATGGGTACCACGAGTGTGCACTCTGCCAATGGAGATGAGTTGAATACATTATACCCCAATGAGGGAGGGGCGGGTGTTGCTATGGTAAAACTTTTGAGTCCTGTACAGAGTTCAAAAGCGGTAGCTCCGATTTGTGTTACTTTATCACCCAGTACAACGCTGCTCAATTTGGAACAACCATAGCAAATGGCAGCGGGTACCTTGGTTACATCGTTGGGGAGTTGTAAAGTTTTTAGTTCGGGGCAGTAAGCAAAAAGCATATACCCGATGGAGTCAGTTCCGGTTGGGATGGTTGCTTCTTCCAAAGCATCGCAGTGGGTAAATAACTCGGCACCAATATATTTAATTCCCTTGGGGAGTTGTACCTTTTTCAGAGCCACACAAGAACGGAAAGCTTGGTTGTCGATACCGATGAGAGAGTTGGGTAGCCCAATGGCAGAGAGAGATTGACACGCTCTAAAAGATTCTTTTCCAATGTATTGCAACTCTTGAGGAAGTACGATTTCGGAGATTGCAGTGCAGTAGGCTACAAATTGATCAGGAATGCGTTTCATAGAGGAAGGAAGTTTGACCTCTTTGAGGGCTTCGCACTCTTGAAAGATTTTGCTGCCCAAGTGTTTGGCTCCTTCGGGGAGTTCTATACTGCTTAAACTTTTGCATTTTTCGTAAGCTCCATTCCCTATGCTGTCGAGGCTTTGAGGAAAAGAGACCGAGGTCAAAGCCTTGCAGTTGGCGAAGGCATAATCGTCAATCGTTTTGAGTTTTTGGGGAAGTGTAACCGTTGCAAGCAATGCATTTTGAGCAAAAGCATTTTTCCCGATAAACAGCAGAGATTCGGGCAACGTAAGTTCTTTAAGGGCTTGGCAGTTACAGAAAGCTCCATCTTCAATGCGAGAAAGCAACCCGTCTTGGGCAAATAACACTTGCGCAAGTACGGAGCAGTCTCTAAAGGCATCAGGAGCAATAGTTTGCAAACTACGAGGAATAGAAATACTCCTGAGGGCTTTGCACAAACGAAAAGCTTGTGAGCCTATCTCCTGTATTCCATCGGTCAAGGTTACGTTGTTGAGTTTGCGACAATAGTTGAAGCAAGAGGCAGGGATGGATTTTAGCGTTCCGGGGAGTTCGGCTCTCTCCAGTGTTTGGATGTACGAGAAAGCTTGTTGATCAATTTGTTTCAGTCCATTGTTGAGTATTATTTGGGTTAGTTTAGTCTTGTAGAAGGCCCTTGCTCCAATGCTTTGGAGAGATTTGGGAAAGTTGATTTCCTTGAGAAGGGTGCACTCATTAAAGGCATCTTCGCCAATGGAAGCAACTCCCTCGGGGAGATTGACTTTTGTTATTTTCCTATTTCCCTTGAAGGCTTTATTTCCTATGGCAGTTACTTCTTGGGGAATGGTTATTTCGCCCTGTGCTTCGCTCCATTGCGTTAATATTCCGTTTTTAATGGTTTGCGCCTTTAGGGAAGAAGTAACGCAGAAAGTAACTGCAATGGTAGCCAAACCTTGCGTTAGATACACTACCATTCGTTTCCCATAATGACGTAGATGATGTTTTTCTGATCTTTTCATTGCTTATTGTTGTAATTTATGTTATTTCCATTCCTATTCTAAACGACCCACAACACATATTCATATAGTAGATATTTGTCTGCAATAAGTTGATAATGGTGCTGTGTGAGGTGTCCCATTGATCACTTGCAAAATTGCAATATATTTATGAAATACGCAATTATTTATAAAATGTTTTGTATTTGTTTGGCTTAGGGAATTATTGATTACCTTTCTGGAAAAGCTTGGCGAAGAGTGAGGAAGAATATCCAACTTTCCCTCAAAAAACATCTTTCCTATTTGTGAAGATTTGTTTTTTTGTAGCTTTTCTTGTGGGACTGTCTTGGAAAACTGTTTATCCCTGAACTTTGTCGTTGTTGAATCTGTAAGAGAGGGGCTTTGAGTTGTTTTGTCGGGAAGAATCGGGAGCATTGATCAAACAGTTTTTCGCCTCATAAAGAGGGATACAGAACTCAATAAAAAGCTGCCCAATAGCTTCTGAGAAAGAGCATCTGTTGATGAGGATTTCTTTTGCTTGGACAGAAAATGTTTTTTCTTGGACGGAACAAAAATTAGTAGGGAATTATCAGAAATTAGTTCCCTCAAAATCGCCGAAAAGTAGGGAACTAATTAGACATTTGTAGGGAATTACTTTTGAAGCAATCTGTCCGATCGAAATAGGGCAACCTCAAAAGGACGGGGGGAACCGAATGGGTGTAAGAGGAGGCTTACCTCATTTTGCGGATCGAAGCGAGACGCGAATGTCTGTTGCTATCTGTTTGGGGGAGGGAGTTTCTTTGTTGCCTCGTGGTGAGAGAAGTATGCACCGTTGGAGGATGATTTAGGGAACTGTGGAAATAAAACCGTTAAATCGGTTTTTTTTGTAAGTTTGTGGAAATAAACGGACTTGGCACTGTTGGTTACAATGGTGGTAAAGTCGCATAATAAACTGATTTATATGAACTTTTTTTTGTTACAAGCTGCAGCCTCTAAGGGAGGATCATGGCAAATGATTGCTATGTTGGTTTTGATGATTCTTATTTTCTGGCTCTTTTTTATTCGTCCTCAGACTAAGAAACAGAAAGAGTTGCAAAAGCAGCGCGAAGCCTTAACCAATGGAGATAAGATAATCACAGCAGGTGGAATTCACGGAGTAATCAAAGAAGTAAAAGATACTTATTTCATTGTAGAAATAGACGACAATGTACGCATCCGTATAGACAAAACGTCTGTTTTTGTTGCAGGAACATCGGTTGCCGAAAACGGTAAATAACATTTTGTTGATTTTGTCCCCACTATTTTTCTGTGGCTTTGCTCGCAGAACGGTGGGGAATTATTTTTCTGTCAGGCTATGAAATTGCATCTACCTGAGCACAAAGGGAAAAAGAAGATTCGGCTTCGTCAAAACCCCAAAAAGAAATCTTCGTTGCGTTCATCTCAACTTTTGACTTTGCTTGGTTTTATAGCATTGTCCTCCGCTTTGTGGCTTTTGCAGAGTATGCAAAATGTTTACACAACACGCATTTCTATTCCCATTGTTTATGCCAATTGGCCTCCCTCTTTGAGGGCGGAAAAAGATGCTCCTGACAAGGTGGAAATAACATTGTCGGACAAGGGTTTCAACCTCCTTTCTTATACGCTCGATGATCCGGCTCCCATTCGATTGGAACTATCTCAAAAGGCACTAAACTCCGGTCAGGTAGTTTATAGCCACGCAGCGTTGCAGGAGCAAATTCAGAAAAGTTTGCTTCAGAGCAGTACCGTGCAAAATATTTACCCGGAGACTATACGACTGAGGTTTTATCAAGTGCACTCTAAGAAAGTGCCGGTGGTACCGGTGGTACATATAACTCCTATTAGTGGTTTTGTTGCACTTCCGGCAGAGGTAATTCCCAAGGCGGTTACTTTGTATGGCAATATCAGTGACCTTCAAAACATAACTTATGTGGAGACAAAGCCTCTTGAATTGAGTGGGGTGGAGAAAGAGGTAAATAGAGCAATAGAGCTTAATCTACCGGCAAACATAACGGCAGTCCCCGAGATTCTGTCTTTGAATGTAAAGGTAGAAGAGCTAACGGAGTGTTCATTGGATTTGGCAATCTCTGCAATGGGAGCTCCAAATGGATATGTACTTCGTTTACTCCCCTCACAGGCTGTTTTAAGGTTGACTATTCCGCTTTCAAAGTATGAGGAATTCAAAACGATGCAGCCACAATTGAGTGTCAACTATGATGAAGTCCGTCAAACATCTCAAGAAGAAAACAACCATTTGGACTATTTGACGGTAAATGTGGAAGGCTTGCCCGATTGGGTTACCAGTAGCAATGTGGTGCCCAAGAAAGTGCAATATATGCTGGAGCCGAAGTAAATAGCTTTCCGGAAAACCAATGAATAGCACCCGAGTTTTGGGAATTACCGGAGGCATAGGTGCCGGTAAGAGTGTTGTAGCTCGTCTTTTGAGGCATTTGCAGGTACCTACTTTCGACTGCGATGCTTGTGGTAAGCAGGCTTACACCAATAGTTTAGATGTTCGAGAGGCTGTAATATCTCTATTGGGAGCAGATAGCTATATGCTTTCCGGGGAACCAAATCTCTCCCATATTGCTCGTACTGTTTTTGGTAGCGAGCTTCTTTTGTCTTCTCTCGAAAAGATTATTCATCCCTATGTTCGGATGCAATTTGTCTCTTGGAAAGAGACTATCTGTGCTCCTTTGGGTTGGGTGGGATTGGAAAGTGCCATTTTGATTCCGAAAGGGTTCGACGCCCTTTGTGACGCTGTTTTGTATGTTGATGCTCCGATAGATATTCGCTTGGCTCGAGTTATGCGTAGGGATAGTGCTACCGCCAGGCAGGTGCAAGACAGGATGGAACATCAGCAGTTTACCATAGATGGGTATAAGATCAAGCCGATTTATCGGTTGCAAAATACTCCGAATTCTCCCCTAATCCCGGTAGTAGATCAAGTTTTAAGAGAACTTCAAAGTCTGTGAGTGTTGAATTGGGGTTGGTGCAAGAGGGTTTGCGCTACACCTCTAACCAAAAGATAAGAGTCAAAAGCCAACCATAAGGCATCTCCTCCCATATAGGGAACGAATGCGAAGTAGAGAATAAAGAAAACGAGGGTGGCTACCCCCATCGAAATCATCAGTCGGCGAGATTGAGTAGTCCCCACATAAATTCCGTCCCAAAGGAAAGCTGCAAATCCTACGAGGGGGATAAGGGCAACCCAGTAGCGGTAAGAAAGGGCTTTTTCCACAATTTGAGGTTGGTTGCTAAGTAAGCTTAAAAAGTAGTGGGGAAGTAGTAGATAGAGAGCACTGGCAGTTGATGCTAAAAAGAAACCGATGGTGAAGAGTTTATGAATTAGGGAGCGCAATAAATCGGGGCGATGCATTCCCACGTAGCGTCCGCTAAGGGCTTCTCCGGCATAGGCAAACCCATCCATAAAGTAAGAAAACAGATTGAAAAGTTGCATTAAAGAGGTGTTGGCTGCAATGGTGACCTCCCCTTGGTTCGTGCCACCGTATGTAAAGAAAAGGGTTACACCGCTAAGCATAATTGACCTAAAAAAGAGATCCCTCCCAACACTTAGATAAAGAGTGTACCCTTTGCGTTCGCAAAAATGGTTTCGGTTTAGAAAGGAAAGAACTCTGCCGTGGTAACGAATTGCCAAATAGACGAGTAGCAGCAGATTGCAGTATTGTGCAATCACGGTACCCGTAGCTAAGCCAACAACTCCCCATTGTAGGTATCGAACGAAGAGAAAACTCCCCACCATATTGATAACATTCGTAACAATGGCTGCTATCATAGGAGCACGAGTGTTTTGCATTCCAACGAAAAAACCGTTGAGTACGTAGCATCCCAAAACAGCAGGAGCCCCTAAAAAAACGAGTTGAATATATCGTTGTGCTTGATTTATTATTTGTTGCTGGTTTCCAATAACAGAGGCAAACTGCGAAAATAGTGGAGATAAAAGGAGAATACCCGTAGTGCACGCAATGCACAAAACAATACCTCTCCCCAGATGGAGGCATATCGATTGCACATCGCTGCGTCCATAAGCCTGTGCAACAAATCCGGTGGTTCCCAATCGGAGAAATCCAAAAAGCCAGTAAACGGTGTTGGTGATGGTTGCGGCAACGGCTACTGCTCCGATGGCGGAAGTTTGTCCCATATGTCCTGCTAAAGCGATATCTACAAGAGATAGCAGAGGCACGGTAATGTTAGAAATGATGTTTGGGAGGGCCAGCCTAAGAATCAGTTTCGTGGAGCACCCCTTGCTCCGAACAGATGCAAGCATAAGGAAAAGAGAAGAGCTTTGGGACGAATTAAGAAAGGACGGTAAATAATTCAGGAGAGGAGAATTTTAATTGTTCAACCCCAACTTGTAGATCTATAAACCAATGCTCAAGTTCTATGCCATACTTTGTGAGGGCAAGTGTTGTATCCAATAAACTGTATGGGGGGCGCTGGGCTGCAGTAGGGTATTGTTCCGTGGAGATAGGATGAACCTTGATGGGCGATTGAGGCGAAGAGCCATTGCCACTGAGTTGAATGGCTACTTGTGCTACGTCATACCAAGAGCAGAGTCCACTATTGCGCAGGTGTAGAAGAGGGGTTCTGAATTTTGCCTCTTTGACAAAGAGCAGAGCAATCTGTAACACGGCTTGAGCAAGAGAAGGAGCATAGGTGAGGCAACCTATTTGATCTTCTACAACTCGCAACTCCGAGTGTGTTCGAGAGAGACGGAGCATCGTTTTTATAAAGTTGTTTCCGTAGGGAGAGTAGAGCCATTGGGTACGAATGGTAATGGCTCGTCCTTGAATTGCCAAAAGAGCCAAACGTTGTTCTCCGAGTAACTTGCTTTTTCCGTAAACGCCCAAGGGACGAGTTGGGTTGTCCTCTTTGTAGGGGAGGCGATCGGTGCCGTCGAAAACGTAATCCGAACTGAAATTGATTACTCCCCAATGTTTATTTGTGGCAATATGAGCAATTTGTTCAACAGCGGTCACATTAGTATTCATACAGAGCTCATATTCATTCTCTGCTTTGTCCACAGCCGTGTAGGCTGCGCAGTTTACTATGATCGTTGCCGAATAATTGGATTCATCTTTTGCCCAAACAGAACTCTCCCGTTGCAGGTCTTGAGTGTTCGTTATATCCAAGTTATGGCGAGAGTAGAGCAGAAATTCTATCTTCTTATCGTATTCTTCTCTCAAATCTGCAAAGCAACGCCCCAGCTGTCCGTTGGAACCTAATACAATCAATCGCAGTTTTTTGTGGTTCATATTTTAGTGTACAGAAGGGGATTAACTGTTTGATTCCTATTGTTGCAGATATGTGTCTTCTATGCAAGAGAGCATCGAACAGATGTGCTCTAAGGCTTTGGCGGTTTCGGGGGTGATCGTCTCACCTCGCTGCTTGTTTTGAGCACTTAAGAAGAGGGCGATAAGGCAGGTTTCTACCTCATCTTTGGCATAAGAGGCACTTTTTGCACGTAGTTCTACGATGTAGGGCAGAATAAGTGTGTACAGTCCTTGATAAACGGAGTCTTCCACATTCTTAAGTAGAGCTTTATGGGTCTCTTCCAAAGCTGTTATCAAGCTCTGAACCTGGGGCAGATGAGAGAGCGGTTCGCCAGAATCTGATGACAAATGCATTTCTTCCGCAATTTCTTGCAGGAGAGGAGCCAGTTCGATGTTGCTTGCTTCAATAATCCGTTTCCCTTCTTGGGTGGCGTATGTGCGCGCATAAGCCTCCATCTGAAACATAATCATCAAGAACGGAATAGGTTTCTGTTGTTCTATACTTTGGTAGAACTGAGTGAGAAGAGAGTGGTTACTGGTCATTTGTAGTATTTATTGGAAAGAACTTTTGCCGGGTAGGCTGCAGCCAAATACCCAATTCCGAGAATTGCCGTCAGGGTGGCAGCTAAGTCGAACAATTTTATCTTAACCGGATAGGGTTGAGGACCTAAAGAACTCTGGGTTGTTATCCAACCCAATTCCATTTGTGAGTAGCACAAGAGGAGACCCAACAGCAAACCCATTCCCGCTCCGATAGCTGTTATGAGGAGACCTTCGTAGCGAAAGATGTTTGTTACAGAAGATGGCGAGGCCCCCAAAGCTCGTAACGTGAGAGTATCGAACTGCTTTTCGATCATAAGCATAGATACGCAAGCAACCACGTTAAAAGCAGCCAGGAGGAGAACAAAGAAGAGAATGAGGAAGCTAATCCATTTTTCAATGGCAACAAGACGAGTGATTTCAGGTTGCTGTTCAGAGCGATCGAGAAGTATGTAGTGGTTGGGTAGCAGTTGTTGCAGCTGTTGGCGAGTTTTTTTTATACTCCCCCTACTGATTCTGAGGGCAACACCATCTACTTGAGAGGGTGTATAATTGAGCAATTGTTGCAATTGTTGCAGATCCATAAATAGTGTATTATCGTACACTTCGTTTTCAGAGAGAATTACAGAAGCTACTTTTCCCTGTGTGGAAAGAAAAGACGACGCAGGAATGGTGGGGTTAATGAACCCCTCTCTTTTGGGGACAATGACAGATAAGGTATCCGTTCCTCGCGGTGGCAACTGGAGGGCCATAGAGATGGCTGCACCGACATTGAACAGTCCCTGTTCAATAACCATCTCTCCATTCGTTCTCCAATTATTTGTTTTACAAACAGATGCAAATGACGGTGCTATGCCTTGCAATTGAACCACTAATTGCCCTCCATTGTGCAACAACAATCCCTTGGTGCGCAAAATACCGGCATTATGAGTAATCTGTGGGTGAGTTAGAATTGGTTGTAGTTTGGAATCGGTAAGGTCAAACACTTTTCCGTCTTTCTCTCTCAAAAGGAGGGGTGGGTCTATGTCACTCACTTTTGCCAAGATCATTTCTTCGTACCCATTGTAAATGGACAAGATACTGACCAATGCCATAGTCACTATGCAGATGGCTCCTACGGCGACCCAAGATACAATATTGATAACGTTGTATCTTTTGTGGGCAAAAAGGTAGCGGAATGCTATGAAACGAGCCGTTGCAGTTTGTGGCGAAAAGGGACGATCCATAAAGACTAAAGGACAGGCAAGAAAGAAAAGAAGTTGAACCCTAAATTCCGCTTATTCTTGTGGATTTGTTGTATTTTTCCCGGTCTTTTCTTTGTCTTGGGCAAGGAGGTTGTCTATGCGTTCCAAGTAATCGAGAGACCTATCTAACTGAAAGAGCAACTCTGGAATCACCCGAAGCTGACTTCCGCAGCGTTTTCCCAATTCATAGCGAACTTGTGCAGCATTCTTCGTTATGTTTTTTAGTATTTCGGCTCCTTTTTCAGAGGGGAAGAAGCTGAGAAATATTCGTGCAGAACTCAAGTCTGGGGCCGGACGTACATCGGTTACGCTGATAATGACGCCTTGAGTTTTTTGGGTCTCGAGCCGGAATATCTCTCCAAGTTCTTTTTGGATTAGTCTTGCTATTTTACTTTTTCTTCTTTCGTCCATATTACTCTAAAAGTTTGATGGGTATGTTTATCTTCTAAGTACCGTAGTTTTTGAATTTTCAGTTTTCCCAAAAAAGACGTCTACTGCCATTGGGGAGGGTTTCTATTTGCACAATGAGCGTATCCGAGGGAAGGATTGAGGCAATGACTTCGGGCCACTCTACCAAGCAGATACAGCCGGAGTAGAGGTATTCTTCAAATCCCAAGTCAAGGGCTTCCTGTTCATCTTTTAGTCGATAGCAATCCATATGAAAAACAACTGCACCATCAGATACGCCATATTCATTTACAATAGCAAAGGTGGGGCTGTTGGTAACCTCGGAGCATCCCATTTCTGTGCATAGGGCCTTAATAAAGGTGGTTTTTCCTGTACCCATCGGAGCCAAGAAAGCTACAACTTTGGGTTGCTGTTTTAGCCTCGTTTGCTCAAGAAACTCAGAAGCTGTGCGAGTAATTGCCTCAAGGTTTTCTATGATGAGTTCGTGTAGATTGGAATTCATTTGGCTTGCATTGTAATAATGGGAACGAGCATCTCTTCGAGCGAGATTCCTCCGTGCTGGAATGTGTCCCGATAATATTTGACGTAATGGTTGTAGTTATTGGGATAGGCAAAAAAGTTGTTTTCGGAGCAAAAGATAAATTTTTCCAAGATTTTGCTTTTGGGAAGCCCTACACTCTCAGGGTTGTCTACAACAAATACCTCGTTGGGATCGTAGCTTAGGTTGCGTCCCAGTTTGTAGCGTAGATTGGTACTTGTATTACGGTCTCCTATGACCTTGATTGGTTTCTTTACCGTTATAGTGCCGTGGTCCGTAGTTAGGATTACTTTATAACCCATTTCTGCCATTTGCTTAAAGAGGCTGTAGGTTGTGGAGTGTTTGAACCAACTGCGGGTAAGTGAGCGATAGGCAGCAGGAGTGTGCGCCAATTCTCGAATCATTTTGCTTTCTGTTCGGGCGTGTGAGAGCATATCCACGAAGTTGAGAACAATAACATTTAGGTCGAAGCGCCCCAATGTATGCAGATTGCTCAGTAGTTTTTCCCCAAACGAGGCGTCATAAACTTTGTGGTACGAAAAGGTTTCTTTGCGTCTGTATCGTTCCAAAAGAGTGGCGATGAGAGGTTCTTCGTTGATATTCTTGCCCTCTTCACTCTCCTCATCGACCCACAGGGAGGGAAACATTTGGGCTATTTTGTTGGGCATCAATCCAGAAAATATGGCATTACGAGCATATTGTGTGGCTGTGGGAAGTATTGCCATATACATATCTTCTTGCAAGGAATACAAGTCGCCCAATAAGTCTTTTACACTAAGCCACTGGTCCCATCTGAAATTGTCGATGAGGACAAAAAAGACTTTTTCACCACGATCCAATAAGGGAAACACTTTGTGTTTGAACAAATCGGGGCTCAAAATAGGACGATTGTCCGGCTGGGAGAGCCACTGTTTATAGTTTTTGGTGATCATTTTGGCAAAAAGCCGCTCGGCCTCATTTTTTTGCCCTTCCAAAAAATCGGTCAATTCGGGATAATGCTCATCGATCTCTATTTGCCATTGAGCTAAATCTCCATACAAACGAATCCATTCTTCTATCGAAAGGTCCCGAGAGAGTTTGTCGCTCAGCTCTCGGAAGAAAAGGTTGTAATCCCTCATCGTTGTACTGGACACAAGACTTTCTTTTTGCAGTACTTTTTTTACCGACAACAGCAACTGGTTGGGGTTTACTGGTTTGATTAGAAAGTCGGCAATTTCTCTCCCTATTGCCTCGTTCATCAATTGTTCCTCTTCGCTTTTCGTAACCATAACAATGGGAAGAAAAGGATTGGTCTGCCTAATTCGTAGCAACGTATCCAATCCCCCCAATCCTGGCATTTGCTCATCCAAAAGGATTAAGTCGTACGTTTCTTGAGAAACTTTCTCTACCGCATCGTTGCCACTGATACAAGAGACCACTTCGTAGCCTTTGCTGTGGAGAAATAAGATGTGGGGTTTGAGGAGATCTATTTCATCATCAACCCAAAGTATTTTTTTCTTTTCACCGTTGTTCATACAAAATTCAGAGCGAATACTGCCTTCCGCAAAGGTAACGATTTTTGCTCCATTTCGGAGAGTCTGGACCAACCCTACCACAGGTGTAAATTAGGTAGCAACGCAACAAATACCCAAAGCACAAAACGAACAGAGTTGTTGGGTGCAGTAGTGTCGATGCAGATGGAGCAGAGCTTGTGTATCGGCGGCATTTCGGATTGGAAATTTGTGTTTTGAAAAGAGACGTACAATATGGTTCTTTTCGGCAGGGATCGTTTGGCAAGTTATGGTAGAATGCGAAGTTTGCACTTGCTCTTTGGCAAAAAAGTATTGTATGGGATAAAGCACATTGATGGCAATACTTTGGATGGTCGAAGCCGATAACCTGGATAACATCTTTTTGGATTCCTTCCCAAAAAGGAAGTGTGTTTCCCAATAAGGGGAGAGAGAGGTATTATTTAGGAGTGTGGTCAATTCCTCCAAATTGTTACAGCTCATCAGTTGTGCTGGTAGATTGGAATAAGAGTGATACAAAGCTGCCATAAAAGCCAACCTTCGGTGCGGAAAAGAAGCCGGTCTAAGTCGCAATAGACGTAATTGATACCCCGGTAGGGGACGGAGATTGTATTTGTGCCGAAGGAAATGGTACTCCTCTGTCAACTTTTGGGCATAATCTTCTATATGATCTGTTGCTGAAAAATTGAGCAATCCTCCTTGACCTAAAAAAAGAGCCTCTAATTGTTTTAGGGAAGAGGAGTGTTTGCTCAAGATGGATGGCGGAAGAGACAGTGCTATTTGTTCCATTGCTTCATTATTGACCCTACTGCCCAAATAGCGTAGCAAGAAAATATGTACAAGGTGCGCCCAATCCTTGTTGCAACGAAGATACATTTCATTGATTCGCAGTTGTTGTTCTTGTAGTCTCTCTTGGTAAAGCAACTCCAGCCAAGCAAACCATTTTTCTCGAGGAAATGGCTTTAAGAGAGGTGCACATACCGGAAGATGTTGCGACGCACTAAGTTGTTGTGCCCTTTCTATGATTTGAGGATTTACTTCCAAAACAGCAGTCATAGGCTCTTCTCCTTGTTGAGACAGGATGGAGGAATCTCTGTTCAGTACAACGTGGAGGATGACATTGTTATATGCCCTGTCCAGGTGATGTTTGTGTTTGTTCCAATCTGAAGAGCAAAGATGTATTTCGGCGTTACCTACCCATAAAATGTCCCCGATGCGGAGTTTTACGCACAAAAAATCAGGACCACTGTCGCTGTTGACAACGCCGGGATCTTCTACACAAGGAGTTATTCCCGGGGCAATCATTGGATGCATTTCAAATGAAATGGAACTGTACAGTCCGTTGCGCCAAACAGAATGTATCCATTCTTCTTTGATGTGGAGGGGGGAATGATTCACGGCAAAACTTCGTCAGACGTAATTTTCTCCAAAAGCCAAGCCCGCATCAACGACAAACGATTTGATGCGCTGCTCCTCTTCTTTTTTGCAAATCAGCAGCACATTCTCTTTTTGAGAAACGATGCAGTCGTCTATTCCCTGCAGGATAGCTATTTGATCGGGATTGTCCAAGCACACAAGGTTGCGATGAGCTTCGTAAAAAAGAGCTTTAGTTCCGTTGGGGGTTGCATTGTCAAGCTCCTCTTTTTCGCTGAGCTCGTAAAGTGAACCCCAAGTACCCAAATCTGCCCAACCAAAATCTACCGGCTGCACCAATACATTGTCTGCCTTTTCCATAACGCCGTAATCTATGGATATAGAAGGGCAATAGCCATAGAGCTCTCGAACAAATTCTTCCTCTTGTGGGGTGCCATAGTTTGCCATATTGCTTCCAAATAGGGAAGCAATGTCCGGGAGGTATTTTTCGAAGGCTGTCGTAATGGTGTTGCTGTTGAAGACAAACATACCGCTATTCCATAAAAACTCTCCGCTATCGACAAACACTTGAGCCATCTCTGCATTGGGTTTTTCTGTGAATGTTTTCACTTTGAGCAGGTCGCTGTTGTGAGGTTGCCCTATTTGGATATAACCGTAGCCGGTTTCGGGACGTGAGGGGCGTATGCCAAGGGTAAGCAGATAGTCACTGTTGGCTACAAATTGCAGAGCTTTGCTGACGCTGTCGCAGAAAAGAGATTCGTTGAGGATAAGATGATCCGAAGCTGCTACTACAATGGAGGCTTGTGGGTTTTGTTTTCGTATATAGTAGGCTCCATAGGCTATACACGGAGCAGTATTTCTCCGATTTGGTTCGCACAGGATTTGTGACGGATTGAGGTCGGGGAGTTGTTCCTGTGTCTTTTCTAAATACCGTTTGTGGGTAACGATGTATATATTTTCTTGAGGAATGAATTGCCTAAATCTATCATAGGTGCTTTGGAGCAGAGTTCTTCCCGTTCCGAAGAAGTCGATAAACTGTTTGGGGTGGTCTTTGCGACTTTGGGGCCAAAAGCGACTACCGATCCCTCCGCTCATAATGATGCAATAGTTATTGTTCATATTTACTACGGATCTATTTTAAGATGGTACAAAGCTACTATTATTCTTTATCATACAAGCGGAAACAGAATGGTGTAGGGGTGGATGGAGGAGTTGCCGCTCTGTGGCGTCTTGATGGTTGGTCATATTGGGCGAGGATGAACCTATTGAATATTTTCTCGCTCGAAATTTATCAAAAAAGTAAAGGTCGTTAGCTTTTTTGTCTTCATAATTTGTGATGGAATCTTTACAAAGAGATTTTTTCTTTCCTCATAGAGGGAATGGAAGGGGTGTTTTTTAGATGAGAAACAAAATAGTTGGTTGTTCTTGGTGCAGATAGATCTTGAATAGAAGGCATAGTATCGCTATTTTCTCCTTTCTTTGAATTGCTGTCTATCTTTTTAAGGAAATATTTCGCTTTTGATACGGTTTTCTGTCTCATTGAGAGATGGGAGATTGTTCAAAATAGAGCAGCGAGGGCTGAGAACTTTAGATTGCTTTTACCAAATATGAGTCTTTTTTTGCTTGGACGGAAGAAATGATATTTCCGAGAAAAAAATAATTTTGTCCAAGCCAAAAAAGTTTTTCTTGGACAAAGTTAGGTGGCCGCTCTTAGGTACAGAATCAACGGATAGATTCGGCTCTTCCGTAAGGCGGAAGACTGAATAGTTTTGTTATGGATGAGTTAGTTGCAAGTAGAGAGTGGATGAATGATTTTGTAATTATTTGTTTATCAGGTGATTGTCGCTTTTTTGTGTCGCTTTTTCTCTGAAAATCGATTTTTGGAGACAAAGTCTATCTTTGTGCGCAATTATTTGCTTCTTCGAGGGTTTATCACAAAATCTTTTTTAGCATTCGAGGACTCCGAAAAAGACGCATAAATCCCATTTTATGCACAATCCTATTGAAGTTTAATCTCGGTAAACATCTGTTTTGGACTATCCTCGTTAAATGTTTTAGTTAGGTAAAGCGATTCATCTTTTTGAGGTTTGTGCGTTGAACTGCCTATGTCCAATTTTTTGTTGGTGTTCCGCATTATGGGAAGGAAATATGCCGGATAAAAGAGGTGGAGAAAGAAGCGTAAATAGACTAAATATGGTGACAATAAAGAGTTAAAAGATAGTATTGAAGCTTGTTTTGAGTGCTTGAGCTCTAGTGTTTTCTATATTTTTAATTGGAAGATTGCATCTTTTAGGCTCTTTTTTTGTTTATGAAGTTGTTTTATTGTAGATTTGCCAAGTGAAAACCATTTTAGTTATCTTAATTGAATTAGTATGATGAAAAAGTTTTGTTACATCCTGATGCTGATGTTTGGGGCCTATTTGGCAGCAGAAGCACAGATCGTGAGTATGAGTACATCGGCAACCTTTGCCGATAATGAAGAGTCCGTTGCCGGAGGGTTTGGCTATGCCGACCGTTACGCCAAAGAACTCTTGGGTATTGGGAAAAGCGGTAAGGTTGCTATTTTGACGGCTTTCAACAAGGTGGAAAATATCAAGGGGGCAACGTTGAAATATGTTGATGTCGTGTTGGCAGCTTCTTATCCAGATGATAATGGAGCAGTTTTGGTTCTCGATAAGGATATGAAAGTGGTCTATATGGAGAAAAAAACCATTAAGGTGCGCCTTAACCATTTGGAATTGAGTAATCCATACAAATTTAGTAGTGATGATCCCTATTATATAGGTTACCTTGTTCACAGTACAAAGGATGCCGGTCACCCTCTGGGTTTCGATAAGCAGGAAAACATCAAAAACGGATGCTATATGGGGGTGCACGATGTAATGCCGAAACAAGGAGAGTCTTTGGGGGATAAGATTTTAAATACAGTGGAAAAAGGGTACAATTTCGGAACCTTAATGATCTTCGCTGGTCTCGAAAATGCTCCTGCTCTTGAGAACTTAGGATACCTCTTGGAATTGGATGGCGTTTTCAATGCTACAGCCAATCAAGAAGTGAAGGCAGTGGCTCGCGTTCGCAATATTGGCTTGAAGAATATTTCCTCAGAAGAATTCAAGGTAATGGTTGGGGGTAAGCCTCAAGAGATAAAAAAAGAAATTTTGGTCGAAGCAGGGAAAACAGTCGCTCTTCCGATCGAGGTCAAAATGCCTGCCGAAGGAACTGGAAAGGTAGAATTACAGTTGCAGAAGATCAATGGAAAAGAAAATCCATTGTCTGCTATTGTTGCAGCCAAGACATATACGATCTTGAAAGAAAATGGTCCCTTCCCAAGGGAGACTGTTTTGATTGAGCATTTTACAACGGAAAAATGTCAAAACTGTCCTGCGGCTGATCCCGTATTTAAGGCATATATCGAGTCTTTTGCCAAGGCCGGCCTCAAGGTGAGTGTTATTGAGCACCACGCCGGATTTGACACCGATCCGTTTACTATTAAGGAGTCAGAAAGCCTTTTAGATTATTTGGGTGTTAACTTTGCACCTGCAGCAGCTATCGACCGCTTGCAACTCGGAGAAAGTAAGGAATGTGCTTTCTTCCCTCGCATATCTTATACTGAAGACTTTAGGAAAATGCTCAAGGATAATTTGGAATATGGTCGAATCGAAAAGATAGAACAATCCGGTGACAATGGAATGGTTGCTGTAAAGGTCACAGGTAGTTTGGTTGCCGGGTTTACAGGAGACCTTTACCTAACCGCTGTGGTAACAGAAAGTGAGCTCCCCGCCATCAAACAAGCCGGAGCCAAAGGAGAGTTTATTCACCACGATGTAGCTCGAATGTTCCTTTCTTCAGCGATGGGAGACAAGGCTGTCGTTAACGGCAATAAGTTTGAGATAACATTCCCAAAAAAGGCGTTCGATAAAGCGTGGAAAGCGAAAAATATGAAAATTGTTGTTGTTGGTCATCGAGTTATTGATAAAGCTGCAATGAAAGATTACAAGCAACGCGCAGTGTTGTTCTCTTCCAACGTAGAATGGAAAGCCAGCAACGGAGTAGATACAATTGATGGAGAACAAGCTCCTGTAGTGAGAGTAAAGGATGGACTTGTCATTGTTGATGGAGCATTTGACTCTGTTGAAGTGTATGGAATGGATGGTTGTCTTAAGATGACATCGGTTGAGCAACGTCTATCTGCGGGATGGTATGTTGTGAAGGTGAACAAGGGAAGTTCTTGTTGGACCGAAAAGATCATTGTTGAGTAAATTTCCTTAGAGAAATTTAGGCGACGTCACACGAAGGTCGTCCTTGGAGGAGCCGTATAAGGCCCTTTCAAGGGCGATTTTCTTATAAGTGTGGGAGAGTCTTTTTTTGTCTTTCTGTTTATTATGCTCTATGTATGTTGTATGTTTTTTTGTCATTTTCGTATTTTTGTTGTGATGTCTCACTTATGCAGGGGATAGCTCCGAGTTTTTAGAGCAGAGAGAAAGAGTTGTTCGGACAACACAATATATGAGATTTTTTTCCGTGTAATTATTTTGGTAGCTCAATGATAGTATGAATACGATGAAATTTCTTTTTGGTAGTGTGGCGTTGTTTTTGTTCGTGTCAATTGTTGTGGAAGCGCAAGATCGGGGATTTACTTCATTTGACAAGAATGAACACATCTCTTATTGTGTCACGCGTAAAGGAACTCCCGATCATATCGTGCGTTTGGACAATAATTGGGAGTTGTTACTTTCTCTTAGGGAGCCTAAATCTCTTAAAACTTTGGATTCTTTAGGAATTAGATATACATATAGCCAGTTACAGTTGCTTGCTGATTGGAATTTGATTAGAAAAAGCAGGAATTGCTTGCAAACCGGCATTGTAATTTTAGATAGTCTGCATACGTCTCGTCTACGGAGTCTTTCTCGAAATCTATCCGAACGCCTTGTAGATGAGATTGGTCACAATGTTTCGGAGCTTGTGCGTATTTTGGATAGGGAGGGATGGAAAAGTAATGCATACAGTATTCTATTTTCGTATGTTATCGATGGTTGGGTTTGGCGACACTTGGAAGATAAGGGAATTGTAAGAAAGAAAGAGTTATCCGAAAGAAGATCATTTTGGGATGGCGAATTTTGGACTCTTTACCCCAAAAGAGGATTTTATTGTGGAACTAATACTTTGTCTGCTCAAGGCTATTCCATCGTGTCTAATTGGAGCGAAAAAGCCCTTTTTCTAATGAAACCTTTTCTTTCCCAAGGTAATCGTTTGGGTCTTTTCTTGACTGATTTTGCGGAAAATGGGAGAATCACGGATGCAAACATCATTTCGGAGTTTTCTAAATTTAATTTGTTTGATGAGAAAGGGCATATTATCATCCCGGTTATAGAGGAGAGCGAGGAGGATTCTATTTACAACCTTTCCAAGCAAACAGCCAAGTCTGTGGCCGACTTTTTGGAAAAGTATGTGGATACGGAAGCATTGCAACGAGATTTTGGCTTTGTAGGCACCTCACAGTCTATGATAATTTTGTATCACGAGATGCTTTGGGATACGTTATCTTCGTTGGAAAGCAGAGGAATTATAACAAAACCCTCTGTTTTTGTGAGTTCAAACAGGGGAGACAATGGAAGTATTTCGGACTTAATCTTTATTCTCAAGAAATAACAGAGCTTTTGAATTTCTTGCAGACAGTACAATGTGCTTATTTACAGAGATGGGGGGACGAAATGTTTTTGTTCCCTATTTTTGTTATATTTGTGGAGCAATAGATACTAATTTCTGCACATTGGGAGAGGTTCTCCTTGGGAGAAATTCCTAATTGTGTTAGACAAACTTAATAATTCTTGATGAATAAAATGAATTCTCAGTTACTTCAGCCTAAGCCGAAAGGTTTCTCCTTTTTGAAGATGTTTTTTGCTTCTCTTCTTGGCACGGTTACGGCTTTTGTTTTGTTTTCTTTTTTGATTTTTGTTATTCTGATCGGTTCTCTGGTTGCCATAGCCGGCAGCAGCGATGCCCCTACGAAGATTAAACCTAACAGTATTCTCAAAATAGATATTGATCAGCTGTCTGAAACTGTTGTGGAGGATCCGTTTGCCTTTTATACACGAGAAAAGGATGCCCCACACAACATTCCTTTGGCAGATGTTGTAGAGGCTATCAAAAGTGCCAAAACAGATAAGAATATAAAGGGAATTTATATCAATCTGTTTGATGTTGCGGGGGGCTATGCAGCGGTCAAAGAATTGCGTCGGGCTTTACTTGACTTTAAGACGTCTGGTAAGTTTATCTATGCTTATGCCGATCGACTTTCTCAGAAGGGATATTACATAGCATCGGTAGCTGATAACCTCGCCATCAATCCGATGGGTTCCATTTCCTTTGATGGACTTTCTCAGCAGGTGATGTTTTATAAAGATGCCCTGAAAAAAATGGGTGTTGAGATGATGGTTTTTAAGGTTGGAACTTATAAGTCTGCCGTGGAGCCCTACATCCTTAATGAGATGAGCGAGGCTAATAGAGAACAGTCTTTGTCTTATCTCAATAGTATTTGGCAGGTGATGCTTGGGGAAGTTGCTCAATCACGAGGCTTGGAGAGGCAAGAATTGGCGGACATTGCCAACAGGATGCCCACTTTAATGCCTGCCGAGGAATATGTGACCAGCAAGTTGGCAGATGCTTTGCTCTTCAAAGATGAGGCGGAACAGGCTCTGTGCGATTTGGCTGATGTCGATGAACCGGAAGATTTGTGTTTTGTGTCGTTGTACGATGTTTATATGGCACATCCTCCCAAGTCGGTATCCTCAAAGTCCGGCTATGTTTCTGTTCTTTTTGCAGAAGGTAATATTGTAGAATTGGAGCCCTCTGGGTTGGGGCGCTCGAGCGTGATTACCGCAGATTTGGCTGATAAAATTCGGGAGTTGGCAAACGATCCTTCTGTAAAAGCGATTGTTTTGCGTGTTAATTCTCCGGGCGGAAGTGCCTATGTATCGGAACAAATTTGGCACGCCGTGAATTTGGCCAAGGAATCCAAACCAGTTGTCGTTAGTATGGGAGACTATGCTGCTTCGGGTGGATACTACATCTCTGCGCCGGCAGACAGGATCTTTGCCGAGGCAACTACACTGACCGGCTCTATTGGGATTTTTGGGATGTTCCCAAATGTATCCGGTCTGTTTGACAAAATAGGGATAAATATCAATACCGTAAACACTGCCCAGTTTGCAGATTTTGGTTCTATGGGGCGCCCGATGAAAGAGGAAGAAAAAAATCTTTTACAACGCCACATAAACAGAGGTTATGAAACTTTTCTCTCACGAGTTTCGGTCGGAAGAGGCAAAACTAAAGAACAAATAGATGCCATAGCTCAAGGGCGTGTTTGGAGCGGAGAACAGGCACTTTCCATTGGATTGGTCGATCAGTTGGGAGGATTGCAGGATGCAATAACCTATGCAGCCCAAAAGGCAAAGATGGAACACGTACGGGTGAAGTACGAAAAGAACACATTCTCCATTTTGGACAAATTGTTCCGATCTTCATCGAAGGGGGTTGAGTCTCTTTTGTGGGGAAGATTCTTGACGGAACAGGAGAGGTTGTTATTGGAACAGTCAAGGGAGCTCAGAAGTACGGTGGGAATTCAGGCTCGTATGCCTTTCGTGGTTGTTGGATAATTTTTGTGAACCTTAAGCTTTTCTAAGGAGCGAAAAGAAGAAATGAGAGACGGTAATTCGAAAGTTAATAGATGGTTGCTTTTCCCGGCCTTTCTGTATGGGGTGGGGGTGCGCTTACGCAATTATCTATATAACTCTGGCATTTTGCCGTCTACTTCGTATCCCATTCCAATTATCTGTGTGGGTAATTTGGCTGTTGGAGGTACTGGAAAATCTCCTATGGTGGAGTATTTGCTCCGTCTTCTTCAAAACAAAAAATATAGAGTAGCAGTAGTCAGTCGTGGGTACAAGAGAGAATCTTCCGGCTTAGTGGTGGCAACAGCAACCTCTTCGGCAAAGGAGATCGGAGATGAACCTTGTTTGATGAAGCAAAAATTCTCGCAAGTAACAATAGTGGTAGATGGAAATAGAAAGCGAGCTTTGAACTATTTGTGTTCTTTACCGCAAGAAGTAAGGCCTCAAGTAATTGTGATGGATGATGGATTTCAACATCGGTCGGTTCGTCCAGCGTATTCTATCTTGCTTTCTGTCTATCATCGTCCTTTGTGGGACGATAAACTTTTACCGGCTGGCCGTTTGCGAGAACCTATTACTTCACGTCATCGCGCCGATATGATTGTAATAACTAAGTGTCCACCTCAAACAAGCCCCATTGCAGAGCGTATTGCGGAGAGAAAGTTGGAGCTTTATCCTCATCAAAAAATGCTTTTTTCGCAGGTTAGCTATGGAGACTTGTATCCGTTGTTTGATGTAGATATGGCTTGTGGTGACAGAGGTTCGAAAATACTGAAATCATCTGAAGAAGGAGAACCCTATGTAGTAGCTTTGGCAGGAATAGCCCATCCGCAAGATTTTTTTAATCATACGAAAGAAGCCTACAAAGTACAAGAAAATATTTCTTATTCCGACCATCACAACTACGGTAAAAAAGATGTGTTTTTTTGGGAAGAAAAACGCAAAAAACTTTTTTTTGAAAGAAACCTAAAGGTACATTTCATCTGTACAGAGAAAGATGCCGTAAAACTAAGAGAATTGAAAGACTTTTTTTCTCCAACCCTCAAAAACTCTTTTTGGGTGCAGTCCATTGAATCTTGCTTTACAGCTGATGGGGCAAGGGTGTTGGAGCAAGAAATCCTCAAATGTATTTGCAAAACAAACGAACGTGTTGTTCGATAATTAGCTTACTAAAATATGCCTACATCAATTGCTTCTTTGGGTGAGTTTGGATTGATTAAACATCTGACCAAGAACAATACTATAACCCAATCGCAAACTATTTTATCTGTTGGAGATGATGCCGCTATCTCTCACTATGGCAACAAAGTTGATATTTTAACAACTACCGATATGTTGCTCGAAGGGGTTCATTTCGATTTAACTTATATGCCTTTGGCTCATTTAGGATACAAGTCTGTAGCTGTGAATGTCTCGGATATTTGTGCTATGAATGGAACGCCCAAACAGATAACAATTTCGATAGGGGTTTCATCTAAATTCTCGGTAGAAAATCTGGAAGAGTTTTATGAAGGAGTTTATGCTGCTTGTAAGGAATATGGCGTAGACTTGATAGGAGGGGATACTTGCGCTTCTCTTACGGGAATGTGCATCAGTGTTACCTGCATCGGAGAGGTTGCCAAGGGAAAGGCGGTACTTCGTTCTACAGCCAAAGAAAACGATCTCATTTGCGTGACCGGAAATCTTGGTGCTGCCTATATGGGCTTTAAGTTATTGGAGCGTGAGCAACGTGTTTTCGATCGAATACAAGATGAAGATTTTGTCCCGGATTTTGCCGGATACGAATATCTTATAGAGCGGCAATTGGTACCAAAGGCTCAGAAAGATTTGCGAGCTCTTTTGGAGGGCTTGGAGGTTCACCCAACGTCAATGATAGATATTTCTGACGGATTGAGTTCGGAGCTGATACATATTGCAGAAAAGAGTAACAAGGGAATTAAAGTTTACGAGGACAAAATCCCCATTGACTACCAGACTATATCCCTTTGTGAAGAGATGAATATGAACCCCATAACGGCTGCTTTTAATGGTGGAGAAGACTATGAAATCCTGTTTACCGTACCCATAGAAGAGCAAGCTCGGATACAAAATGTTCCTGGAATTTCGCTTATAGGCTACGTAACTTCAGACCCAGCCGATAGATATTTGGTGGCAAAAGATGGAACGCTCATAAAATTGGAGGCACAGGGGTGGAATGCTGCCAATTATTTGTCAGATGAAGTAGAAGGCGAATTGGAAGGCGAACAGGAATTTGATTAAGTAGCTTTGTACAAAGGGATAGGATAGTTACCGCTTTATAATAGGTATGTTGGACATAGTAAAAAAGCCGTTGGAGAGTGTGGGCGAATACACCCTTTTGATGAAACGTGTCTTTGCACGCCCTACCAGGATGTCGATGTTTTTTAAACAATTGGTAAAAGAAATTGTAAAATATGGAATAGATTCCATTTGGATTGTTGTCTTGATATCCTTCTTTATCGGGACAGTGATGACTATTCAGCTCTCCATCAATATGAGTTCTCCCCTTATTCCTCGTTTTACGATTGGGTATTCGGTGAGAGAGGTAATTGTTTTGGAATTTTCTTCTTCTATTATGTGCCTTATATTGGCAGGAAAGGTTGGCTCGAGTATAGCCTCCGAGTTAGCCACAATGAGAGTCACGGAGCAAATAGATGCTATGGAGATAATGGGAGTAAATTCGGCTAATTTCCTTATTCTGCCCAAAATTGTAGGGTTGGTTCTTTTTATTCCTATACTAACGATCATTAGTATGGCTACAGGTATTGTGGGCGCCTATTTGGCATCTTTTTTCTTGCCCAATATGACTCCGAGCGATTTGGAAGAGGGGTTGCAGCTATTCTTTGTGCCCTACAACATTTATTACTCCATAGTAAAGTCTCTTGTCTATGCCGTTATTATTTCTTCGGGTGCCAGTTATTTTGGCTATACGGTTAAAGGAGGTGCTTTAGGGGTAGGAAAGGCAAGTACGAATGCAGTGGTAACGAGCAGTGTAATTATTTTGCTTGCAGATGTGCTTTTGACCAATTTGCTCTTGATTAAGTAAGTCGTTGTTTTCGTTATGATACAAGTAAAAAATCTTACAAAGCAATTCGATGACCTTTTGGTTCTCAATGATATAAGTGCTTCCTTTTATCCGGGAAAGTGCAACCTCATATTGGGAAAGAGTGGGGCGGGTAAAACAGTTCTGATGAAGTGCTTGATTGGTGTTATTAGACCCTCTTCTGGAGAAATCCTTTTTGACGGGTTGGATATGGCCAAGCAGGATGGAAAGCAACTCAAGAAATTTCGCACACATATGGGAGTCCTTTTTCAAGGATCAGCTCTATTCGATAGTATGAGTGTTTATGAAAATGTCCTTTTTCCATTGCAGATGTTTTCAAAGAAAACACCTATGCAGAGGCGCAAAAAGGCAGACGAACTTATAGAGCGGGTAGGGCTCACAACAGCGCGTTCTCTAAGTCCGGCGGAAATAAGTGGAGGGATGATGAAGCGAGCTGCTATTGCTCGAGCCTTGGTCCTCGAACCGGATTACCTTTTTTGCGATGAACCTAATTCTGGATTAGACCCTCAAACCTCCCAAACCATTGACCGTCTGTTGCACGAGCTTACCCAAGAACATCATATTACAACTGTCATCAATACCCACGATATGACATCGGTAAGGACCATTGGAGATACTATTTTGTATTTAAATAGGGGTATGATAGAGTGGAATGGAACGATGAACACAATAGAGCAAGAGGCTCCGAACTCTTTTAAGCATTTTATTTCAGCTGCTGAGTAAAAGAGGTTTGGGTAAAGATTTAGGTAATGATGAATGGCAAGAAGGTGTATTGTTTTGAGGCGGAGATCCAAAAAGTGCCAGATATCGATGGAGCTTATGTGATTTTTCCCTATGATGTACGTGCGGAATTTGGAAAAGGACGTGTAAAAGTTCTTGCTCTTTTCGACAACTATCCTTATAAAGGGAGTTTGGTTCGGATGGGAATCCCTTATCACATTATTGGAATTCGAAAAGAGATCCGCAAAGCCATAGGAAAAGGGCCGGGCGATATGGTTTCTGTCGAAATAAGAGAAAGGGATTAGACTACAAATTCACAGGAGAGTATCTTACCACTTTGCTCCAAAACAGATAAGGGATTATTTGTTTCCAACTTGATCTTATAGGAAACTTTTTCGGCGCAATATGAAATCTTTGCCGAGATACTTTTCCCTAACAACCTCGTTTTCTGCCAATTCTTCCGCTGTTCCTTGAAATAAAACCTTTCCATCAAACAAGAGGTATGCCCGATCCGTTATGCTGAGGGTTTCATTGACATTGTGATCGGTTATCAAGATGCCTATGTTGCGCCGTTTTAAGTTTGCCACAATTATTTGTATATCTTGCACCGCAATGGGGTCAACACCAGCAAAAGGTTCATCGAGCATAATGAATTTGGGATTGATGGCCAAGCATCGAGCAATTTCTACACGCCTTCTTTCTCCTCCAGAGAGACGATTGCCTAAATTAGAGCGAACTTTTTCCAATCGAAATTCGGCAATCAAGCTCTCCAATTTCTCTTCTTGAGCTTGTGGAGAAAGGGGAGTCATTTCTAAAACCGACTTTATATTGTCTTCAACGCTCATTTGCCGGAAAACAGAGGCCTCTTGTGCCAAATAACCAATGCCTAACCGAGCACGCTTGTATACCGGTAGTTTGGTTATATCTTGTTGGTTGAGAAATATCCGACCGGCATTGGGCAC
Source organism: Bacteroidota bacterium (assembly GCA_023396255.1). Classification (GTDB taxonomy): domain Bacteria; phylum Bacteroidota; class Bacteroidia; order Bacteroidales; family Porphyromonadaceae; genus Porphyromonas. The sequence goes on along the minus strand of JAEWWU010000019.1, from coordinate 53,255 downwards.
GACCAATCCCACTGTCATATAGAATGTGGTTGTTTTTCCCGCCCCATTAGGTCCCAAAAGACCAACAATTTCTCCTTGGTGTAGTTCTATGGAAACGTGATTAACAACTGTCCTGTTTCTGTAACGTTTTACCAAGTCATCGGTACGCAAAACCGATGGCTCTGTTGGTTTGAGCTTTTCTGTAACGGAGATTGCCGCTTTTTTCTTTTTCTCAAGAAAGTGCATCATACAAGTTGAACGAAGTCTACGCAAAAATAAGCATTAGTATTTGTGCCGTTATGATTCGAAGAAACATAGCCAAAGGATAAACAGTGGCATAAGAAACATTGTGGCGGTCGCTGGCGAATTTGGCTCCAACAACTTCCAAAGCCATTGGGTTTGCCATACTGCCACAAATCATACCACAGGTGGAAGAATAGCTTTTTCCGAAACCTTTCATAGCAATAAGTCCAAATATGAAAGATGGAACTATTGCGATGAGTAATCCCAAGCCAATCCAAACAAGTCCGTTGGCACTGGTTAGTAGTTTGAAAAAACCGGCACCGCTGGACAGCCCCAAACACCCCAAATAGATTACAATTCCCAGTTGTCGTATGAGCAAACTGGCACTATTGGTTATATAAGTGGTAACGTGTATACGTGGTCCGAATGCCCCCATCAGTATGCCCATAACAATGGCACCTCCTGCCAATCCCATCTTTATGGGCATACTTATACCTGGAAGATAAATGGGAACAATTCCCAACAAACAGCCAAGGATGAGCCCCAAGAAGATGCTCTTTAGGTTAGGGTTGTCGAGGTCTTTTATCTCATTCCCCAATTTTAGAGCAACTGCCTCTACGGATTGCCGTTCTCCAACTACTGTTAATCGGTCTCCCAATTGCAAGTGTAGGTCCGGAGAACTCAAAAGTTCTATTCCGGCTCTATCTATACGAGTAATGTTAATGCCATAGTAGTTGCGAAGTTTAAGGGCACCCAGTTTTACCCCATTGATAGATGCTTTGGTTACAACAACTCTCTTGGAGGTCAGTTCTTTGTCTACAGAGTTCCAATCTAAGTCTTCCCTGTTCCAATCTTTTTCTACTTTTTCCCCAAAGAATATTTCTAACCGTTCTACATCTTCCTTGGCAGAGACTACCAGAAGGTGATCTCCTTTCTCGATGATTGTGGAGGAGGAGGGGATTTGTACTTGTCCGTTTTTCCATATGCGCGAGACCACAAATTGAGTGTCGCATAACCCGGCGATTTGTTTGATTGATTTGTTCCAAATGGCACTGTTAGATGCCTCAAATTCACAGAAGAAAGCTTTATGCAAAGCCCCGGCTTCTTCTTGTTGTGCCTTTGTATCCCATTTTTCTAAAAAAAACAGCACAATGATTACTCCGACAACCCCAAATGGATAAGTCATAGCACAGGCCATAGCTAACTCGTTGAGGAGAGTGGAGGTATCTCCTGGGAGAACTTCGGTTACGGTACTTTGTACAGCTGCTAACACCGGGGTATTGGTAACGGCTCCGGACATAATTCCCAACACGTTTGCCATTGGAATGCCAAAGAAATATATTGCGATGCACAGAATTAAGGTAAACGCGATCATTCCAATGGAAAGCAGATTGTCGGAGATCCCTCCGGATTTGAGTGAAGGAAAAAAACCTGGTCCAACTTGTAACCCCAACGCATAAATGAATAGGACCAATCCAAAACTCATAGCCCAAGACTGCATTGTGGGATCAATGGTTATTCCGAAATGGGCAAAAAGGATACCAACGAAGAAAACAAACGTTACACCAAAAGAGAGTTTTCCGATCTTTAGTTTTGACAAAGCTAATCCTATTGTTGCGACCGAACTTATTACAATGATCGACTGTACCACTGAAGGAGTGATAAAAGCGACTTTTAGGGTTTCTACAATTGTATTCATAGATAATTTTGCAACAAAAATACACATTTTGAAGCACAAGAATACCATAAAGAAAAGAGGCAACTTTGGTATTGGGTCAAAGTTGCCTCTTTGTTGAGATTGGGAGTTTAGAAGAGAAAAATTTCTCCTAAAATTCCGCATTATTTGGAGTTCTGGGGAATGGAATTACATCTCGAATGTTGCTCATTCCCGTAACGAAAAGAAGTAGGCGCTCAAAGCCTAATCCGAATCCAGAATGCGGTACAGAGCCGTAACGGCGGGTGTCCAGATACCACCAAAGGTCTTTTTCTGGAATGCCTACCTCGGAAGCTCTTGTCAATAATTTGTCGTAGTCTGTTTCTCGTTCGCTTCCTCCAATTATTTCTCCAATCTTGGGGAATAAGACATCCATTCCGCGAACGGTTTTCCCATCTTCGTTTTGCTTCATATAGAAAGCCTTGATCTCTTTGGGGTAATCCGTCATAATGACCGGAGCTTTGTAGTGTTCTTCTACCAAGTAGCGTTCGTGCTCGCTGGCAAGATCTGCACCCCAATAGACGGGAAACTCGAATTTCTTGCCCTCCTTGATTGCTGTTTCCAATATTTCTACACCGGTTGTATAGGTGATTCGCTCAAAAGGCTTCTCTATGATGAAATGCAATCTATTGATCAAATCGTTGTCGTAGTGCTCGGAAAGGAATTGAAGATCTTCGGCACAGTTGTCCAATGCCCATTGAACGCAGTACTTGGTGAATTCCTCCGCCAGGTCCATATTATCCCAAACATCGAAGAAGGCAATTTCCGGTTCTATCATCCAAAACTCTGCCAAGTGTCTTGGTGTATTGGAATTTTCGGCTCTGAACGTAGGACCAAAGGTGTATATTCCGCCGAGAGCCATTGCTCCCAATTCTCCTTCCAACTGTCCGGAGACTGTTAAAGAGGTAGGTTTTCCAAAGAAGTCTTTGCTATAATCTATTTTACCATCCTCCGTTCGAGGGGGCTGGTTCATATCTAAAGTACTTACGTGAAACATTTGCCCTGCTCCCTCTGCGTCGCTGGAGGTTATAATAGGGGTATGTAAATAGAAGTACCCTTTGTTGTGAAAGAAAGTATGGATTGCATAGGACATTTGATGACGAATGCGCAAAACAGCACCAAAAGTATTGGTTCTCGGACGCAGATGGGCTATTTCTCGGAGAAATTCCAAAGAGTGCCCTTTTTTTTGCAAGGGGTAGGTATTGGGGTCTGCTGTGCCGTATACTTCTATAGAGGTAGCTTGGATTTCAACGCTTTGCCCCTTGCCTTGTGATGAAACCAATTTCCCTGTGACCCCGATGCCGGCCCCCGTGGTTATAAGAGAAATGAGGTCTGCAGAAAACAAAGAATTGTCTGCCACTACCTGTATGTTGTTGATCGTAGACCCATCGTTGAGGGCGATAAAACTAACAGACTTATTGCCTCGGCGCGTGCGAACCCAGCCTCGCACTGTTACCTCTTGCTCAAGAAGATCTGTAGACTTGAGTAGATCTTTGATTTTGATACGTTCCATAATAGAGGATATACTTTGTTGTATGTGTGGTGTAATAGATAAGAAAGTACTTAGAGTGAATCTTGCATAATTCCCATACGCAGGTGTGTAACTTCTTCTTCGTTGAGGTATCTCCAGCGACCTCTTGGCAAATTTTTCTTTGTCAATCCGGCAAAATAAACTCTATCCAGTTTTACTACTTTGTATCCGAAGTGCTCAAAAATTCGTCGTACTATACGGTTGCGACCGCTGTGTATTTCGATCCCGACCTGAGACAAGTCGTCTTCCTTTACATAGCTGATGGCATCAGCGTGTATTTCTCCATCAGGTAACTCAAACCCTTCAGCTATCTGCTGCATATGGGCTACTTCGACCGGCTTATTGAGCCAAACGTGGTAGATTTTTTTCTTCTTAAAGGAGGGGTGCATCAGCCGAGAAGCCAAATCTCCATCATTGGTGACAAGAAGTACACCGGTTGTATTTCTATCCAACCTTCCTACCGGGTAAATACGTTCGGTACAAGCGTTTTTAACCAGATCCATAACGGTGCGACGGCACTCCGGATCGTCGGACGTTGTTACACAGTTTTTGGGTTTGTTCAGCAAAACATATATTTTGCTTTCCAAAGATATTTTTTGTCCGTTGTACACCACTTCGTCTTGAGGATGCACTCGAGCTCCCATTTCAACCACCACTTGCCCATTTACGGTTATGGCTCCTTCCCGGATCAATTTGTCTGCATCTCTGCGACTACATACTCCGGCATTGGCTAGAAACTTGTTCAAACGAACCTTTTCTGTTACCGAAGCCATAGGTGAAGGGTATTTTACTGGTTCTATCGAAGGTTGTTGAGCTTTGATTTCTCTCTGTGGGGCTGGCTTTTTTCTTTTTGCGTTGCCAAACTTATTGTTGTTTTTCCCCGGACCGGGATTGTTTTTTTTTGCATAGGGGTAATTGAACTCCGATTCGTTGTTACGAGACAAACGCCTATGTGGATAAACTGGAGCCTCTTGATTGGCAGATGCTTCTTTACCGAAGTTATAGCGTACATATTCCCTGCTGTTTCCGGGTTCTCTCCGCTCTCTGTTGAATTGAGGTCTTTCGCTACTCTTTTCCGATTGCGTATATTGGGTGCGAATGGGGGTACGAGAGGGTCGAGGGGTAGAATCTGTTTCTTGTATAGTCCTCTTAACAGTACTTTCGTTGTTCCCCTTGGTGGATGTTGTTGCTATGAAGCAACTTTTAGACCCGGTGGGCGAAGCTATTCGCTGTCGTTTTCGGCGTGCACCGGAAGCCGGTATTTGCACTACGTTTTCTAATTTGTCTGAAGTCATTTTTGATGATCTTGTTCTTTTTAGATGCAGGATAACTCTACTGTAGCAAATACATAACGAGCTCTTGCGTATATAATTCTCTCGAATTTTCTTCTAATGTGGATTACCTTCTGTGCCTGATTGTTTTTGCTTTGCTTAACTTGTGGGTTTGATGATACAAAAGGGAGAATGCTGTTATTTTCCTATGTAGTTGAAAGGCGTAATAGCCAGCAGCTCTTTTTTTACTTCTTCACGGATATCCAAGCCTTCGATAAACTGAGCAATGGTTTCCGGGCAGATCTCCTCTCCTGTACGAGTTAATTCTTTAAGCGCTTCGTAAGGGTTGGGATATCCTTCTCTGCGCAAAATGGTTTGTATGGCTTCTGCTACCACTGCATAGTTGTGTTGCAGGTCTTTGTCAATTGCTTCTTTGTGTAGGAGCAACTTTCCCAAACCTTTTTCCAAACTTTTGAGGGCTATTAGACTGTATGCGACAGGCACCCCTTGATTGCGAATAACGGTAGAATCTGTCAAGTCTCTCTGTAATCGAGAAATGGGTAGCTTGCAAGCCAAGTGATCTAGTAAAGCATTTGCCAGTCCCAAATTACCTTCGGCATTTTCAAAGTCGATAGGGTTTACCTTGTGGGGCATTGCAGAGGATCCCACTTCCCCTGCTTTGATGCGTTGACGGAAATATCCCATCGATATGTAGGTCCAAATATCTCTACTCAAATCAATCAAAATGGTATTGATTCGTTGCAAATTTTGGAAAAGGGCAGCCAAGTGGTCGTAGTTGGATATTTGTGTGGTGTACAATTCTCTATTCAACCCGAGCGAGGCAACAAATCCGTTACCGAAAGCGTGCCAATCTATATTTGGAAAAGCCAGTACGTGGGCATTAAAATTTCCCGTGGCTCCCCCAAACTTAGCCCCATAAGGGATGGTTTGCAGTGTTTTCAGCTGTTGCTCCAATCTGTACACGAATACCATAAACTCTTTTCCCAAACGGGTTGGAGAGGCTGGTTGCCCGTGGGTGCGTGCCAACATTGGAACCTCTTTCCACTCTTGACCCATCCCTTTCAGGGTTTCCAATACCCTGAACATTTGAGGTAAAAAAACATCCTCCATAGCTTCTTTGAGCATAAGGGGAAAGGAGGTGTTGTTGATGTCTTGGGAAGTAAGTCCGAAGTGGATAAACTCTTTGAAAGATTGCCAACCCCACTCATCAAAACGCTGTTTGATGAAATATTCCACGGCTTTGACATCGTGGTTGGTAACACTTTCTATTTCCTTGATGCGAAGGGCATCTTCTTGGGTAAATTGCAAATAAAGGGAGCGAAGCCGCTTTTCAAAATCCTTCGGAGTATCGGATAGTTGCGGAATGATACCAGATAGAGCTATGAGGTACTCTACTTCAATTCTTACGCGGTAGCGAATAAGAGCTTCTTCGGAGAAATAGCAGTTCAATTTCTCTGTTTTGGAGGCATAACGACCATCAATGGGAGAAATGGCACTAATATGGTTGTTGTTCATTCTTTCTTTGAAATGTAATTACCGTATGTGTGCGGGCAAAGGTACTTAATTTTGATCAGAAATGAGAAAAAGTTGTCACTCGGAACTATCAAACATCTATTCGAGAGGAAGATTTCTTTCTTTTGCTCTGTTTATTTTGTTGTTTTTCTTGGAAACCTATTTAATAATGGTCTGTTTTGGTTAGAGTAAATAGTCTTACCAAGACAAAAAAGGCATCGCAGAACTCTGCAATGCCTTTCGTAGCGAGAGGGGGGCACGATCCCCCGACCTTTGGATTATGAATCCAACGCTCTAACCAGCTGAGCTACCTCGCCATCAACTCTTAGCGAGTGCAAAGATAAATAATAATTTTGAAACAGCAAGAGAAAACTGCAGAATAAAGACGGCTTTGGTGAATTTTATATTTCTGGTTTGAGTATAATCGACATAAAAATAGAGTATACATCCCCGAATTACATTACAAGAGGGGGTACCCAACGAATTTTTTGGTTCTTTCCAAAAGAAGGGAGCTCGGCAATTGTGGAGAGATATGGTTTAAACGGGTAGAGAGGGGAGGGTATTGATCAAAAGCAAGGTGAGGCAAAGCAAGTATTGTGAGAGACTTATGGTTTGTTATTTTGAGTTGGGAAGAAAAGTTCCCTACTAAGAAAAATTTTCTTGGACAGAATAAAAATTAGCAGGGAATTATCAGAAATTAGTTCCCTCAAAATCGCCAAAAAGTAGGGAACTAATTATCAGCAAAACAGAAGGGTATAAGGTTGTCGGGTAGGCGTCTCTTGTAGAAACTTTACAATCGATATTTTGTTGATAAAGATTGCTTTATGAGATCAAAAAAACTCCGACACCCAGAGAATTGCAGGTGTCGGAGATAGATACTGAAATATTATGATGTCCGCGACAAAGACTACACTAATTAGTGGCTGTGACCGTGATCATCGTGGTCGTGGTCATCGTGATCCGTATGCTTTAGATGAATGGTGCGGTGTACCATAGACTCATTTTTATTGACATCCAAACAGTAGACAACAAAGTGATACTCTCCGGGAGTGGCATTTTCTGGAACAACTATTTCGTGGTGATGTATATCGGCATTGCGCTGATTGACCTCCCAGCTACGGTTAAAGAAGAAAGGAACAGTTTTTGTCTCCTCTTCGTGTTGAAGTTGTGGTGTGTGGGTGTGATGATCAAAGTTGTTGTGAATCTCTACGCGATAATTTTTTACTTCAACGTTGTCCGAAAACTCACAATCAAAATGAATTCCGTGGGGATTTCCTATGGCTATTTCGGCTCCATCTTTGGGAGCGTGAAGCTCAATCTTGGGTTTTTGAGTGTCTTGGTTCTTGTTGGAGTTACAAGCGTTGTTTGTCAAAAGGAAGGCTAAGGCAGCCATTCCTAGAAGAATTTCTTTTTTCATTGTTCTGAATGATTTAATGTGAAACTTAATTTTAATTGTATGTTGATTCCCGGTTCGGGGAGACCAATTTTTCGGTAAAAACTTAAGTGGTTATAGTATCGAGTGTTGAGAAGGTTTTCTATTTCTAAGGCAACTGTGAGAGGGGCTTTATCACGGAGGGAAAACTCCTTGATGATTTGCAAGTCGAATAGTTGGGCTCCATTGGTGGGTTCTTCGTTGCGAGAGATTCTCTTTTGACAAGAGAGGTAGCGATGGGTTATGGTTGCCGTGAATATTTTGTTTTTCCAACTTATGTTTTGGTTAAAACGTATTGGTGGAGAGAAAGGAAGAGGAAGAGCTTGGTCTACATTATACGTGTATACGGCATCGGCCATTGCCGCATATTTCCATTCTTGATTTAATTGCCAACTAAAGGAAACCTCTGCTCCTCCGATCACGGCTTTGTTTTGCGTGTAGCGATATATTTGTCCACTATGAGGAAGTAGAGACCATTCTCCTGTGGGTTCCAAGTATATGTAGTTGGAAAAATATGAGCAGAATGGCGAAATTTGCACAGAAAAGATCGAGTTGTTGTAACTGTATTCTGCGCCTAATTGCCAGCCTTTTTCGCTTTGCAAAAGAGAACTTCCTTGTTCGTGTCGAAAGGCTCCGTGATGTACGCCGTTGGCAGAAAGTTCTACAGCTGTAGGAGTTCTAAAGCTATGTCCTATATTGAGTTTGAATATATTCCCCAGCCCTCCTTCGTATACAACTCCAAGGCTTCCTGACAAATCGGAAAATTGACGTTGAATAGCCGAACTTCGATAGCTGTATGCTCGGGCTGTTTGGGGGGTATTGCCTGCCGAGAGCAAGTAGCGAAAAAGGTGTTCGTCATAGTTTTCTGCAATGGATATGCTAGCGAAGTCGAATCGTATGCCCCCCTCTAATCGAATCTTTTTTGAGGGTTTGACTAGGACAACTAAGGCTGTTGCGTACTCTTGTTTGTTGTACTTGGGCATTAAAAATGAATATCCTCCAATGTGGTTTGTTTGATGGCGTCCTTGTATTATTCCGTTGATGGTTGCATCTTCGATGGGAGACCATACCGTTTTGAATAGCAAATCGTAGGTGTGTAGGTCGAACTTAAGTTCTTGATTCGGATTGGAGGGAGGCACTTGTTGGGTGGGGTAGTGTGTGTGAAAGGAGCTCCATTCCTCTCTGTGGTTCCATTGGTACCCGCCTTTAAGAGACCAAATCCAGTTATCGTTATAATAAGTTTGCGTGAGGCTTGCTTGTGTATGGCGGGTGCGATTGTGGGGAAGGTCTATGTTGAATTTGTTGTTGTCCGGGGTAAGGCGATTGAGGTCAGGAAGCCCGTGTGCTCCGGGAAAGAAGCCTTCTTTGCGGTTGATTACCCCTGCAGTGGCACATAACTGATAGCCTCCATTGCCGTAGCACCATATGGCATCGGATGCCCAATACCGAGTTGCTGTATTTTTCAGAGAACCATTGTTGATGGGAATGTGCCGAGATAAGTAATAAATTTCCCGAGTGGGCAATGCCATATCACCGCTCAACCCTTGAGAAATTCGAAAAGAGACAAAGTGATTGTTCCTCTTGAGAGCAGCATATATGCTGGCATTCGTTCCCAAATTATAGCTTTGCCCCATACAATCGGCGCGTAACCACCAACCATTGTCCACGGGAATAATAGGCGGTTGTACCTCTATGACTCCTCCTAAGGCATCGGAACCGAAAAGAAGAGAAGAAGCACCTTTAATGATTGCCACTTGTTCGGCTTTGAATGGGTCAATCTCTAACCCGTGATCTGCACCCCATTGTTGGCTTTCTTGCTTGATCCCGTTTTCGACAAAGGCAATTCGACTAAAACCTAATCCTCGAATTATCGGTTTGGACGTTCCTGCCCCTATATTCATAGCTTGCACTCCGGGGATTTTTTGCAGGGAGTGCATAAGAGTAGCTCCTCGGTTTTGCCACAAAAAACGGCTGTCTAACCACTGTAAAGATTGAGGAGAGGATAGTTGTCGGATATTTTGAGACGGGGAGGTAACGACAATAGTTCCCAAATTACTATTGATATCTATACTGTCGTTCGGGGTCTGACCAAAAGAGTTCCACAGGGTTATAATACAGACCCCAAGAGACCAAAATGATTTTCTCATTTGCCTGAAAAAAGATGAAAGAAATATACCTACTGATGTGTTGGGAAGAGGACTACTTAGATTCCTCTAATAGAAAAAGAGGCTCCCATAGTAAGATATACAGCAACCACAACACACAACGTCCTATTGAGAAAATTTAGGACGTTCTGTGTATTAGGGCTGTGTGGGAAACCTATAAGAAGTAGAATGGGGTTTGCGGAGGGGCACGCAGAGAAAGACTCCCCTCATATCCTTTTTCTAAAACCAACAAAGTGACAGGCTTAAAAGAAAAAGAAGATATGTACAAAGGAAATGCTATCGGATAAAAAGGAACAACCTCTAATCCTGGACAGAAAGTAAAACTACAGATGTCGCATTCCTCAGGAGAGGTCGAATCCGAGTTTGGAGAAGAATGGTCGGAGCAAGGACAAGGACTTTCTGTATTGAAGGTCTGAATGTGGTCTATTGCTTTGTGAACTGCGTGAACGTGGGTACTCTTGGCTTGAAAGAACCAGCCAAAAGCAAGCAGTAGCAAAACTACGAGAAAGCGTATATAGCGCGACGGATGATAGAAATCGTTTCTCATATAGCAGCACAAAGATACACAATATGGTGTGGATAAAAGATTTTTAGTGTTATGAACCTGCTCTTTTGTCCCAAAAGTAAAAAGAAAAAGGAACATTTGTTCGGTTGTTACAGCTATTTTCTTATCTTTGCAACCCTATTTGGATTGTAGTGACTGTTTCCAAGTCGTTTGTGTTCATCTGTTTTGCAAAGTCGGAGACTTTTGGTGGTAAACGCGATGAACAAAGGGGGCATTTGGATGGTTCTATAAGCAACTCTGCTGTCACAAAGAAAGAAGGGGTTAGATAAAGAACAACAATCTGAAAGAAGAAACATTGGCATAGGGGAGTCTCTATCCGTGCACTAAATTGGGAAATATAAAGATAAATGAGGCAGTTAAAGATAACACAGTCTATCACGAATCGCGAGAGCGCTTCGTTGGATAAGTATCTACAAGAAATTGGTCGAGAGGAGCTTATCACTGTTGAGGAGGAAGTTGAATTGGCGCAAGCTATCCGCAAAGGAGATCGTCGTGCGTTGGAAAAATTGACCAAGGCCAACCTTCGCTTTGTGGTGTCTGTTGCCAAGCAATATCAAAATCAAGGTTTGAGTTTACCGGATCTTATCAATGAAGGGAACATCGGCCTCATCAAAGCTGCCGAGAAGTTCGACGAAACAAGAGGTTTTAAGTTCATCTCTTATGCTGTTTGGTGGATTAGACAATCTATCTTGCAAGCTTTGGCAGAACAATCGCGAATTGTCCGTTTGCCATTGAATCAGGTGGGTACGCTCAATAAGATAAATAAAGCTCTCCAAAAATTTGAGCAAGAAAATGGACGTCGTCCATCTCCCGAAGAGCTCGCTTTTGAATTGGATATGCCCGAAGAGAAAGTAGCAGATGCACTGAAGGTGTCGGGTAAGCACGTGTCAGTTGATGCCCCGTTTGTGGAGGGCGAAGACAATAGCCTTTTGGACGTTTTGGTCAATGAAGATGCACCCAACACAGACCGATTGCTGATCAACGAGTCCTTATCTACAGAAATAGACCGAGCCTTGGCCACTCTTTCGGAGCGAGAAGCTGACATCATTAAGCTTTTCTTTGGAATAGGTTGTCAAGAAATGACACTTGAGGAGATTGGTGATAAGTTTACTCTCTCTCGTGAGCGTGTACGCCAAATAAAAGAGAAGGCAATAAGGAGGCTTCGTCAAAGCGATAAGTGTCGCCAACAGTTAAAAGGGTATTTGGGTTAAGTTGCCTTGGGTTGGTGCTGCGCAGTCTCTATTGCATTCTTTTTGAAAAATGTATTGATGGCAGGCATTTTGCTTCTTTGTGACGAGGTTCTTAGGAGCGTTGCCTTATTTAGAACAGAGAGTTTGACCTAAATGTGTATTCATCCTCTTTTAGCGATCCTGTTGAAAGGAATGGCCATTGGGATACTCTTGTCGGCACCTATGGGTCCTACGGGAGTGTTGTGCATTCGTCGCACTCTTCATTCCGGTAGAGCAGCTGGTATTTATACCGGGTTGGGAGCGATGTTTAGTGATTTGTTCTATGCCTCTCTAACCTATTTGGGTGTCGGTTTTGTAATAGATTTTATACAACAAAATGAACTCCTTTTTCAGTTGATCGGGAGCGTTTTGATGTTGGTTTTTGGAGCCTTTTTATACATACATCCACCCCGATATCATCAAACATCCAATCAATCCGATTCTTTGGGGGTTGCTAAAACAATTAGTACTTCTTTCCTGCTTACCTTAGGAAACCCTCTTATCATATTTTTCTTGCTGGCTTTATACAGCCGTTTTAATGTATCTGAGCTTTGGATCAATATCCCTCTCTCTTACGCTATGACCTTGATTTCTATAGCTATCGGAGCAATGTTGTGGTGGACAGGGGTTACTTATTTGCTGACTCGGTTGCGTTCGCGTGCAACGGTGGCGAGTTTGAATGCTTTTAACCGTATTGTAGCAGTTGTTTTCGTTGTGTTGGCGATTATAGGCTTTATTACGGCAGGAATAGAAGCGTATGACGTATTCTTGAGTTAGAAAAAAGACATTTTTCGTACTTGTCAGCCTTCTTTCGTGAATAGATTTTCCCGTAGTGTTCTCTTTTGTTTCTTATAAAAGGTATACTTTTGTGCTGTTAAATATGTTGTGGAACAATGAAAGATAAAGAACCCTGCTCTTTATTGCTAATCTATACCGGGGGAACTATTGGGATGGTCGAAAATCCTATGACCGGAGTGTTGAAAGCGTTTGACTTTACCTATTTGCAAGAAAATGTGCCAGAGCTCAAACGGCTTGGTTGCAACATTGAGGTGCTTCAATACGATCCTCCAATAGATTCTTCGGCAATAAACATCGACCTTTGGTTACGTTTGGCACAAACCATCGAAGAGCAATATGAAAAGTACGATGGCTTTGTTGTGCTGCATGGAACCGACACAATGGCCTATTCGGCATCGGCTCTGAGTTTTCTTTTGGGAGATATCAAGAAGCCCGTCGTTTTTACGGGGTCTCAGCTCCCCATAGGGAAATTGAGGACAGATGGAAAGGAAAACCTTATAACAGCAATAGAGATAGCGGCTGCAAGAGACGTGAACGGTAATGCCCGAGTTCCAGAGGTTTCCGTGTTTTTTGATGATTATCTCCTAAGAGGCAATAGAACTAGCAAAGTTAGTGCGGATCAATTCAATGCATTTGCTTCTCACAATTATCCTCCATTGGCGTATGCCGGTATAGAAATTAAGTACCAAGATAAGTACATTGGTTATCAATTGACATCGACCAATATTCAACGGTTTTCCAAGCTCAATCCCAATGTAATTGTTCTTAAACTTTTTCCGGGCATTACTCCGAGTATTTTGGAGTCAGTTTTGTCTATTCCATCGTTGGAAGGGGTCGTCTTAGAAACTTACGGCAGTGGTAATGCTCCGTCACAAGAGTGGTTTTTATCTCCTTTGAGTTGTGTGATACAGAAAGGGGTCTTAGTGGTGAATGTAACCCAATGCTCTTCGGGCAAGGTCGATATGCACCGTTACGAAACTGGAGATACTTTGGGGAAAATTGGTGTGCTGAGTGGCGCAGATATGACAACTGAGTGTGCAGTAGTCAAGCTGATGTATGTTTTGGGACAAGCGCAATTGACCCAAGAGGAGAAAAAGTATCTAATGACTTCTTCTTTGTGTGGAGAATTAACTCTTTGATTTCATCGTGATTAGGTTTATGTCTTTGGCCAGCGGTAGTACTGGCAACTGTTACTTTTTGGGAACAGAGCGGGAAGGCTTCTTAATAGATGCAGGGATTCCCTTGCGTACCATACGTCACACCTTGAAAGCACAAGGGATAGATCTTAATAATGCTGTTAGGGGAGTTGTTGTTACTCACGATCACGCCGACCATATTCGGATGGTGGGGGCTTTGGCTAATGAATGTAATATTCCCATATATGCAACAAGGCAGGTGCACGAAGCAATGAATCACAGCCGTTTTGTCGATCGTATTGTGGGAGTAAACAATCGCCGTTTTATCGATGTGGGAAAGACTTTCGGGTTGATGGACTTTTTCTTAACGCCGTTTTTGGTCCCTCACGATAGTTCGCTCAATGTGGGCTATTATATAACTACAGCAGAAGACGAATTTTCCTTTACTTTAGTGACGGATGTCGGGCATATAACAGAAGAAATAACACATTATGCTCGTAAATCCCAGCATTTGGTTTTGGAAGCCAACTATGATAAAGAGATGCTCCTTTCCGGACCTTATCCTCAATTCTTAAAGGAGAGAGTCTCTGGACCTTTGGGCCACTTGAGCAATCAAGAGTCAGTAGAGTTCTTGTGCTCGGTGTATCATCGGAAAATGAAAAATGTGTGGCTTTGTCATCTGAGCAAAGACAATAATCACCCAGAGTTGTGCCGAAAAACGTTCGATATAAGGCTCTTCAATGAGGGTATAAGGGTGGGAAAAGATCTTTTCTTAGATGTTTTGAGGCGCAACACGCCTTCTGAGATGTATCTATTGCAGGAATAGTTATGCACCCAAAAGACAACCTTCTCTAGATGAGTATGATTTATATATACCTTGTTTTGATTGTAATTCTGTCAGCCTTCTTTTCAGGATCGGAGATAGCTTATCTTTCAGTCGACCGTCTGCGGATAGAATTGGACCGAGACAAGGGAGGGGGCAGGGGATACGTCCTTTCTATGTTGTATAATCATCCAGATCGATTTATCAGTACAATGTTGGTCGGAAACAACATCGTATTGGTGGTATATGGGTTGCTGATGTCGCGATTGCTGAATCCTTTGTTGAGTTTTTTTATTGCATATGATTGGTTGTTGTTGATAGTCAATACGCTCCTTTCTACTTTTTTGATAGTTGTTTTTGGAGAATATTTGCCCAAAGCTTCTTTTAGACGCAACCCTAATGAAACTATTGATCGTTTCTTGTATCCATTAGTATTCTTTTACGTGCTGCTCTACCCTCTGTCTCTTTTTTGCACTGCGATATCCCGCCTTTTTATCCTAATAGTGGTACCGAAGGGGAAGAATAAGCCAACGACAAGGCGGCTGACAACAATTGATCTCAACCATTATTTGACCGAGAATAATGGCGAGAATGTAGATGGAGGCCACGAATTGGATACCGAAGTGAAAATCATAAGAAAGGCAATCGATTTTTCTAATGTGCAAGCTCGAGACTGTATGATTCCGAGAAATGAAATAGTCGCTTGTGACCACGATACAGATATAGAGGACCTTAAACAGTTATTTATACAATCGGGATTGACCAAAATCGTTGTTTATAAGGAGAATATAGACAACGTCGTAGGTTACATCCATTCATCTGAAATGTTTAAGGGAGAAGATTGGCAAGAGCGTCTCAAATCGGCTGTTTTTGTCCCGGAAAGTATGTTTGGAAATAAGCTTATGGAGATCTTAATGCAACAAAAAAAATCCATAGCTATTGTCATAGATGAGTTGGGAGGAACTGCGGGTTTGGTAACATTGGAAGATTTGGTCGAAGAGATTTTTGGAGACATCCAAGACGAGCACGATACCAATAGCATAATTGCTAAAAAGCAAGACGAGAATACATATATCCTCAGCGGGCGGTTAGAGATTGATGATGCCAATGAACGGTTGAGCCTGAATCTTCCCGAGAGTGATGATTATTTGACAATTGCCGGGCTGATTTTATCGGCTTATCCACACATTCCAAATCCTGGAGAGGTCGTTGTTATAGACAGATTTTCTTTTCGTATTTTACGCTCTTCCGAATCTAAAATAGAATTAGTTAAGCTGACAATTACAAATTCGTAAAGATTTTATTCGGTTTTTAATGTTTATAATACGGGATAACTTTATATCTTTGTACCCCATAAAAAGATAATTTCACCATAATAATATAATGGCTACACTACAAAAAATTAGAAACCATGCAGCTCTTCTTATTATAGTTGTTGGAGGTGCATTATTAGCTTTTATCATCGGAGATGGATTAAGATCTGGCTCTACGTTTTTTCAATTGGTAAAAAATGTGGCTCTCACTATCGATGGGGAGCGAGTTCCTATCGAAGATTTTGGTCGCAAGCTAAGTGATCGTCAGCGAATGTTGGAACAAAATGGAAATAACTTGACCGATGATCAACGTGCGCAAATTAGTAACCAGTTGGCGCAAGAGTATATTGATGATTATGTTCTCAAGCAAGAAGCGGATAAATTGGGAGTACGTGTTACAGGAGCTGAGCTAAGTGCCCTCATATACGGTCAAGGGGTACAGTCTCATTACTTGGCTCAGCAGTTTTTGCAACAAATGGGTATTGATCCCTCCGACGTCGAAAAAGTAAAGCAAGCCTTGTCTCAACTGGATCCTAAAAATATCAAGGCTCTTCCAGCAGAGCAACAAGAGATGTTCTCTACAATTGGGGCGCAATGGAGTTCCATTATGGAAGCTATTGTACGGGATCGTTTGGAGCAAAAGATATCCTCTATTATGGCTCGATCTTATGTGGTAAATAAGGTTGATGCCAAATATTTGGCACCAGGTACTTCAAGAGATGTTTTGGTGGTACGTACTCCGAGTACGATCATTTCGGACAAGGATGTGAAAGTGTCTGATGCCGATATTAAGAAATACTATGAAACCTACAAGGAACGCTTCAAATCTCAAGAAGAGCGCACTTCTTTGGATTTGATTAGTGTTCAAATTCGTCCGAGTGCTTCCGATTATTCTGCTGCACAGACCAAAATGCAGGAAGCTCGTTCTCTTCTTGCTGCAACTTCTAATGAAGCAGAAGTCGCTCGCAATTACGATGAGCAGTTTGTTGGCAAAACCTACTTTACAGCTACAGAGTTGGATCAATTGGGCTTGTCTGCAGCTGATGTCGATTTTATAAAAACAGCATCCGTGGGGGCCGTTAATTCTCCTGTTGTTGAAAATGATCATTACTCAATCATTAAATTGACAGGTAAGAAAAGTGCTCCCGAAACAGTTCGCGTTGGAGTTGTTGTTTTAGATTCTGTTAATATCGCTCGTGCCGATAGTTTGGCTGCTGCAATTAATGCTGGAGCTTCTTTTGCACAGATGGTAAAGACCTATTCTGTGGACCCATCAACAAAAGAGAGAGAGGGCGTTTTGGAAGTTGCAGATCCGCGTACGGGGATGCCTCAAAGTGTGTTTACTGAAAACCAACTTCTTTCTATGGGATTGGATACTCTTTTCCGCATAGAAATGGGGAAGGCCATTGTTTTGAACAAAAGTATGATTGTGCGTGCATTGGAGCCAGCAGCCTCTGTGGAGAAGTACAGAATTACTTATATCGGTGTTCCGGCGGAATTTTCTAAGGAAACATCCGATGAACGTTACGCGGCAATAAATGGAATATTCTCTTCTACCAAGGATTTTGGTGCGATGATCAAAACTGCGAGAGAAAAGGGACTCAATGTGATGGAGGATGTTTATGTTACCCCGAGGTCGGCATCTTTGGGGGTTATCCCCTCTTCCCACGAGGTAGTCCGCTGGGCGTTGGGTGCAGATAAAGGAGACGTGCACGAGAAGATCTTTCGATGTGGTGATGATTATTTGGTGATTGCCAAAGTTGTTGATAAAATAGAGGCAGGCTACATCCCTCTTAATGTAGTAAAGGATAATATTAAAGACCTCCTATTGGTGGAGAAGAGAGCCGAAAAACTTGTTGCGGATCTTCAGAAGAAAAACTGCACTTCATTGGAGCAGTATGCATCAGTAATGAATTCGTCAGTGGATACTTTGAATGCTGTAACCGTCCAGGTAACAGGGCGCATGCATCCTTCTTTTAATGGATATGCAATGTCCCAAAAACTGAATACAATTTCTAAGCCTTTTGCCGCTGGAACAGAGGTTATGGTTGTTTCTCCTATCGCAGAGAAGAGCAATCCTCAGGCAGATATTCAGTCCACTTTGCAACAACAGCAACGAGCTATGGGGCAACAACTAGGAATGAGAGCGATTTCCAAGTTGAAAAGAGATGTTAAGGTGAAAGACAACAGGTATCGCTTCTATTGAGAAATGATTTTGCCTGTAACGAGAGGGACGTAAGTAGAAAATCCCCCAACCTATTTTTGGGTTTGGGGGATTTTCTATATCAAAAAAGGGATCTAATTTAATTGAGAATAAAACTTGTCTGTACAACAGCATTAAACAAGTCTTCAATGTTCTTTTGGTCGATTGATTTTAGCACAGATATTCTTTTGGCTTTGGGATTGCTAACTTTGTTCGTTCCGGCCTATTTTGCTTCTCGCGTAGAGCAATTTTTTGTCTTCATATTGCAGTCTCTACTATATGATAGGGTTCAATTTTTTTTCAACTCATTGCCTCGTTGCATCACCAAAACTGAATTTGTTGTTTGGGGACATTTGCATACTTATTTGTTGATAACATTTAACTTATATATTCTTTCCCAGAAAAGTTTTTTCTCTTTCGTTCCGTTGGGTATAACCAATCCTCTGCTATTGTTTTTTTGTTTATTCTTGGGGACCCTTTTGGGCGCGGGGCTTTTCGGTCTGTTTTTTTCCCTTGTGAGGTATATTTATCTCAAAAGAGAACAAGGAATTATCTTGAGTCAGTATGCAATTCTTAGCGAGTGGATTTGGAGTATATTCTTGTATGCTAGTGCTTTGGTATCATTGTCTCCCCTTCATCCTTTTTGGGGTACCGGCATATTGATTATTTCATATCTATTTTGGCGACTCTTTGTTTTGTCTTATGCTTGGCGGGCTCTGAAGGGAGGAATACAGTTATTTCATCTTTTTTTGTACCTTTGTGCCCGAGAAATCGCTCCTGTGGCATTTGTCTTGAGTATAGTTTGGCTACGTCGGTGATTTTTGCAGTATAGATATAGAAAAATAAGTAAAGACAATGGCTTGTCCCATCAAAAAGATTCTTATCTCTCAGCCGGCTCCGGCATCCGGTAACTCTCCTTATTTTGCGATTGCAGAAAAATACAATATAAAAATCGATTTTAAGCAGTTTATTCAGGTTGTCCCGTTAGAGGCGATCGAGTTTCGCAAGCAAAGAATTTCTATTTTAGACCATTCTGCGATAATTTTTACAAGTCGCATAGCCATAGATCACTTTTTCTCTTTAGCTCAAGAAATGCGTCTGACCATACCGGAAACGATGAAATATTTCTGCATTAGCGAGAGTGTAGCCCTCTATTTGCAGAAGTATATTGTTTATCGAAAACGGAAGGTGTTTTTTTCGACGAATGGCAAGATGGATGGCTTGCATATGCTGCTGTCTAAGCATAACAAGGAGCTTTATTTTGTACCGGTTGCAGAAGAACATACCACAGACCTTTTTGAAACCTTGGATGCAAAGAAAGTGCATTACAATAAGGCTGTTATGTATAGGACTATTGCTCGCGAATTTGACCCTTCGGAGCCACTAGATCACGATATGATCATCTTTTTTAGTCCTATGGGAATCGCTTCTCTGTTTAAGAACTTTCCCGATTTTAAGCAAGGCAATACGCTTATTTTATCTTCTGGACCTCAGACTTCTAAGGCGGTGGAAGAGGCTGGTTTACGTTTAGATCACACGTTGATGGTTCCCGGTCAAACTCTTTCGGTAACAGCAGCTTTGGATGAGTATTTATCAAAATTGAAGAAATAATTATTCCTTTTTTCCCTTTCTTATGGGGAAGATGTACACGCTGCAGAAATATGAACGTTTGTTCTTAAGAGAAGATTTGAAGAATCTTTTTGAACAAAGGCAGGCTTTTGTTGCGTATCCCTTTAGAGTTGTCTATTCTATCCAAGAAATAACTTTAGAAGAATCAAACTTGGTTTTTCCCAATGCTGCCTTGGTGATTAATGTGGCCAAGAAACGCATCAGAAAAGCTGTCGATCGTAATCGAATTAAACGCTGCTGTCGAGAGGCTTATCGTGTACGTAAGCTACCATTGGTGGAGGTGTTGCAACAAAAAGCTATTGTGCTACATTTTGCGTGGCAATTCATTGGCAAGGAAATTCCGAGCTATGAACAAATAGAAAAGGTTGCAGACAAGACCCTTAAACGTTTGTGTCAGGAGGTAGAGGGGTATTCTGATCAAACTTCATCTCTCTTGGATTGCCCCTCTTCAGAACCTCGGAGATAGAATGATGCTAAGGAGTAAAGGCTTAAAATCAATTTTTCAGAAAGTTTTTTTGAAGATGACCTTGGGATTGGTGTATTTCTATCGGTATGCCATATCTCCTTTGACACCTCCCTCTTGTCGTTTTACTCCAACTTGTTCCGAATATGCTTTGGAAGCCCTTACTAAGTATGGTCTTTTTAAGGGTGGTTGGCTTTCTATCAAACGGATCTTACGATGTCATCCCTGGGGAGGGCGAGGCTATGATCCTGTCCCTTGATTTTTGTAGCAATGATTGAACTTCCAAAGGACTTTACCTTTTATAATTCTCATTTACATATCCAAACAGGTACACCGGAAAGCTGTCTATTTAATTCTATTGTATCGTGTGATTTAAGAGAGTACCCTTCTCTCCGTGTCGCTTATCCAAATATTTTTTTTTCCGTAGGACTGCATCCTTGGTTTTTGACTGAAGATGGAGAAAAAATAGCTTATTCAATGGAGCGACTGGAGACTGTATTGTTTTCTGATCCTCTGATTATGGCAGTAGGGGAGTGTGGCTTGGACAAGGGGAAAAAAGCTATTGCGATAGAGAAACAAAAAATAATATTACAAACGCAGTGGCACTTGTCCATAAAATATCATAAGCCTCTTATTTTTCATATCGTAAGGGCTTGGAGTGAACTGCTATTGTTGGCCAAATCGGGAAAAAAACATCCTTGTGGATTGATTGTACACGGTTTTAGAGGAAATGTCTCTTTGGCAAAGCAGTTGCTGAGAGCTGGTTTTTATCTTTCTGTGCATTCTCTTTGTCCCACAGATACTCTTCGATTGGCTTTAGAGAGCAATCGCCTTTTGTTGGAGACAGATGCATCCTCTATTTCCATAGAGTCCGTGTATAGAAATGTATCGCAACGCTTAGATATCGAATTGCCTTACTTGGTAGAGCAAATCCAAAAGACTTTTCTTTCTCTTTTCCCAGTAAGAAAGACAGAATCAATAGGCTCTTTAGACTAAAGGTTGGGAGAGGTACAAAGAGATTTTTCGGAATTTTGAAGCAAGCTGGCGATTTTTCGACTACAACGAAAAGAAGGCAAATTGATCTGATTAGAAGAAACATTGGCAAAGATTGAAGTTGGAATTTAGATCTCTTTGAGAGAATGGATATTAAGAACTTGTTACCTTTTTTTCCTGTCAACGTCCTACTTTTGTTGTTATCTCTTGTGGTAGTAATTATTATTTAGAACAAAATCTGTCCAAGGCTGTGAGATGGACTGGAGGACTTTTTTTGTGCGGTTTGAGGCTTTATTGTTACATTTGTCGGCAATAAAATTAAGGATGTGTCAGAGTTTGTCTTCTAGTAACTAAGTAATGTGACAGTGGAAACTAAAAATATATTCTCGTTATCGGTCAAGAGTAATCATTTTTGGAGCGATGCTTTTTTGATAGTATTGGGAGCTCTCTTGCAATCTATTGCTTATGCCGTTTTTATAGCCCCTGCAAATATTGTCCCCGGGGGTGTTTACGGTTTGAGTATTTCTATCAACTATATGACGCGGGGATTATTGACCTCTTTCCCATCTGGGTTGCCGGTTGGAATTGTAGCTTTGTGCTTCAATATACCCCTATTTCTTCTTTCTGCGTATAAGTTGGGACTAAAGTCAGGAGGGAAAACAATTGCCACCTTTCTACTCATTGCTTTTTTGACCGACTTGACAACGTGGCTGACCAAAGGTGTGGCTCTTGTAGAAAATGATCCTTTCTTGGCTTCTGTTTACGGTGGTGCTATCTTGGGGTTGGGTGTATTCTTTACGTTTAAGGCACAGAGCACTAGTGCCGGAACCGATTCTATTGCTCGTATCTTGGCTAAGGGGCGTAATATTAAGGTGAGCACACTCCTTATTTTAATTGATTCAATTGTGGTTGTTGTGGGACTTTTGGCTTTTGGAGACTGGAAAGTGCCCCTTTATTCTTGGATTACTATTTTTGTTTATGGCAAAGTGGTGGATGTTTTACAACCGGAAAATCCCAACAAAGCTGTTTTTATTGTATCCGATAAGTCGTCTGTTTTACAGCCCATATTGGCTCGAGAATTAAATTTGCGGGGAACCGTGGTTCAAGGGCAGGGGATCTATGCCGGAGAAGGGCGTGAAATTATTTTTATGATTGTGGAGCGCAAGGATATTTCTCGGCTCAAGAAATCAGTTCTCCACCTTGATCCCAAAGCTTTTATAGCTACGACCAATGCAACTAACGACACTATTCCAACAGCCCTGTAAACAATCTTTCATTCTATGGTAAAATATATTAGACAATCTTTCTTTGCGCTGTTGAGTTGCTGCGCTATTTTTGTTGTGAGTAGGGGTTCTGCAGTTGCTCAACAAGGAAACTCTCCTCTTGGCACTAGGGTGGAGATAGAGACAACGAAAGGCAAGTTTACCGTTCTTTTGTACGATGATACGCCTTTACATAAGGAGCAATTTCTCAAGTTGGTGAGAGAAGGGCAGTATGTTGGTACTATTTTTCATCGGGTGATCAATATGTTTATGGTTCAAGGAGGAAATCTAACAGCCCGAAATGCAACAAAAGATACAAATGTTTCCGTAGATACCCTCGAAACAACTATTGCTTCGGAGTTTTTCCCGGACAAATATTTTCATAAGAGGGGAGCTTTAGCAGCTGCACGTATTGGAGATGAAGAAAATCCGGGGAAGAAGTCGTCCGGAAGTCAGTTTTATATTGTCACAGGAACTTTTTACACAGATTTAGATCTTAATCAACTTCAGGAGAAGCAGAATAGGACTTTTACCCCGGAGCAACGAGAAGCCTATAAGACGGTAGGTGGAGCCCCGTGGTTGGACGGAGCTTATACTGTGTTTGGAGAGGTTGTAGAGGGAATGTCGGTGATAGAAAAGATAGAACAGGTGGAAACCGACTCAACAAACCGTCCCCTTAAAAATATTCTCATCAAGAAAACAACGATTCTTTGATTCGATGGCAACAGGCGTCTTGTATATGATTCCGGTGGAAATATCTTCCGGTCCCTCGGGGAGAGTTTTACCCCAATCCGTAAAAGAGGTTGTGGAACCTCTGCTGTATTTTGCCGTTGAGAATGTGAGGTCAGCTCGCCGTTTTATCAAGCGCCTATTGCCTCAAAAGAATATAGATGAACTGACGTTCTTCGATATTGGCAAACATTCACCTTTCAAGGAAGACGGGAACTATTCACCTATTATGGCTCCTCTTCTTCGAGGGGAGTCGGTTGGTGTGCTTTCTGAGGCTGGATGTCCCGGAATAGCTGACCCTGGGGCGGTAGTAGCCTCTTTTGCTCAAAAAAAAGGTATCAGGGTAGTTCCTTTGGTGGGACCGAGCAGTATCTTGTTGTCTCTGATGGCTTCTGGGCTCAATGGGCAAAGTTTTGCATTTAAGGGTTATCTCCCCAAGGAAGCCGGAGAACTAAGGCGCCAAGTTCAGACGATGGAGCAGGCTGTTAGATGCGAGGGACAAACTCAAATATTCATAGAAACACCTTTCCGTACGGAAAAACTCTTTGCAGATCTTTTGCGGCTCTGCCATTCCGACACCCTTCTTTGTGTTGCACAAGATATAACAGGGGATCAGGAGCTTATTGTTACCCGATCAATAGCCTACTTTAGGCAACACCCTCCGAAATGGAATAGAGTACCAACCATTTTTCTTCTTGGGAGATAATCTTTTTCTTATCCTATGCAACTACCGACGACTTATATTCCGTTTATAACAGCTACCTATCCCCCGAATTTGGCAACACAAATCTTGTCGGGATTGCAAACTCCTCCAGAGGTATCGGTGCGACTCAATGGACGTAAACACCCTGCGGAATATCCTCTTTTATCCTCCTTATTCCAAGACGAAGTGCCTTGGCTTCCTATGTCTCAGAAAGCCTACTACTTATCAGGGCGTCCTCCTTTTTCTCTTGATCCTTTATGGCACTCTGGGGCATATTATGTACAGGATGCTTCTTCGATGATTGTTGGGTACATAGTGGAGCAGTTGCAATTACCTTGTAATATCCCTGTTAGAGCATTGGACTTGTGTGCCGCCCCAGGAGGTAAATCTCAATTATTGAGAGATTTTCTTCCGAAGGATTCTTTGTTGGTGTGTAATGAGATAGAATTGCGTAGAGCTCGCATTTTGCACGAAAATATGCTCAAGTGGTGCGCTACGCAAGATACATTGGTAACATCTGCCGAACCTCAAGCGTTAGCTGAAGCCTTGGGGGAATATTTTGATATTATTTTGGTTGATGCGCCTTGTTCTGGAGAGGGTTTGTTTAGAAAAGACGAGCAGGCAGTACAGATGTGGAGTCGGGAAAATGTGTCTTTTTGTGCTCAGAGGCAGTGGCAGATATTGGAGGCTGCGGACAGGTTGTTGCAACAAGATGGCTTTTTGTTGTACAGTACTTGTACTCTGAATAAGGAAGAAAACGAGGCTATTGTGCTGCGTATGATACGAGAAAAAGGATACAGAGTGGTGTCTATGGTCTTACCTCAAACGAAATGTCCACACGGAATCTACGAGTCAGAAGAGGTGGGATGGCACTTTTTTCCTCATCTTGTAAAGGGGGAGGGGCTTTATATTTGCGTATTGCAAAAGGGGGAAGGAGCGGAGAGGAGATCGGAGTCACAACCGCTAATAAAAAAGAAGAACAAAAGCGGATCTGCCAGGGAAGATGTTTGGGTCTCTCTGACTGTTTCTCACCCGTTGATGGAGACCGTGGAGTGGCTGGTTCCCGAGATGCGAGAAGACCTTTACGTATATAACAACGAATTGTATCTTATATCCACCTCTATGCAGGCTTGTATTCGACAACTTTTGGCTCGGAAGATTTATTTGCTCTCTTATGGAGTGCCCCTTGCTGCTTGCAAAGGAAAGAAAGTACAACCCTTGTGGCCTCTTGCGATGAGTTCCGATTTACTCGTTTCCGATACTTTCCTAAAAAAAGTTGATTTGACTTACCCCGAAGCTCTTGAGTATTTACGTTGTCAAGCTCTTGTGACGAATGGGGGAGAGTCTGGATACGTTTTGATGTGTTATCAAGGTGTCGCTTTGGGGTTTGCCAACCGTTTGTCTAGCAGACTGAATAATCTTTTCCCAAAGGAGTACAGACTTAGAAGTTAATTTAGAATAAAAGAATCATCTTATGGATACCATTAGTCCTATTAAGTGTATTGGAGTATTGACTTCGGGAGGCGATGCTCCCGGAATGAATGCAGCTATACGTGCAGTGACACGAGCAGCTTTGTTTCACGGAATTAGGGTAAAAGCTATTTATCGAGGTTATAAAGGGCTTATTGAGGATCAAATAGAGGAGTTCAAAACCGAGAATGTGAGTAATATTATACAGAAGGGAGGGACCATCCTCAAAACGGCTCGCAGCAAGGAATTTAGAACACCGGAAGGGCGGAAACAAGCTTATCGGAATATTAAGAAGCACCAGATAGATGCTTTGGTCGTAATTGGAGGCGACGGCTCTTTGCAGGGGGCTCGTCAGTTTGCCCACGAATACAATCTTCCTATTGTTGGTCTTCCGGGAACAATTGATAATGATTTGCAAGGCACCGATCTAACGATTGGTTACACCACGGCATTAAATACCATTGTTGAGGCGGTGGATAAGATCAGAGACACTGCATCTTCTCACGAGAGACTATTTATTGTAGAGGTAATGGGACGGGAAACTGGTTTCTTAGCTCTCAATGGAGCCATAGCGTCGGGGGCAGAAGGGGCTGTAATTCCGGAAGACCCATCCAGTAGAGAAACAGTAGGCAATATGATTGAAAGAGGTTTCCGTAAAAATAAAAATAGTTGCATCATATTGGTAACAGAAGGAGAAGAAGAGGGGCGCAATTCTATGGAATTGGCGAAACTCGTCAAAGAACAACACCCGGACATAGATGTGCGTGTAACTATTTTGGGGCACTTGCAACGGGGGGGAAGCCCTTGCGCTACCGACCGAATTATGGCGAGTCGATTGGGAATTGCCGCAATAGAAGCCCTTTTAGCAGATCAACGCAATGTAATGGTTGGCTATGATAACGACCAAATTGTCTATGTTCCCTTTGTTACTGCTGTAAAGGATCACAAAGAGATTTCGAGCAAAATGATTGAGGAATTTAAGATGATTGCCATCTAACCTGATTTTTATTTTTTGCAGTGAACCCCTCAAAAGAACAACTAATATCACAGCGATTGCAACAGTGGTTTAGAGACAATAAACGGCTGCTTCCTTGGCGTGATACACAAGATCCTTATCGTATCTGGATCTCAGAAGTCATTTTGCAGCAAACGAGGGTCGTACAGGGATGGGAGTATTATGAGCGGTTTATAGAAGCCTTTCCTACAGTACAAGACTTGGCACAAGCTCCCACAGAACAAGTCCTTAAATTGTGGGAAGGACTGGGTTATTACAGCAGAGCTCGTAATTTGCACCGTGCGGCTCAGATTATAGTAGAGCAATACGGGGGAGTGCTTCCCAGCACGTATAAAGATATGATTGCATTGCCAGGAGTTGGGGCTTATACAGCGGGGGCAGTGTTATCGTTTGCTTACCATTTGCCTTATCCAGCGGTAGATGGCAATGTGCTTAGGGTGCTGAGTCGCATCTACGCTTCAGATATGGAAATTGACAGCACGGAGGGGAGCAAGTTTTTCCGAACTTTGGCACAAAACTTGATTGATACGGAACACGCAGCTGCGCATAATCAAGCTATTATGGAGTTGGGTGCACTTATTTGCCTTCCTCTCAATCCTCAGTGTAATCTTTGCCCCATAGATCGATTCTGCGCAGTGGCTCATAGCGCAATGGCAACTCAACTTCCGGTAAAGAAGGGCAAAATGGCTGTTACAGAACGAGAGTTTCTCTATTTCTTCATAACGTTGCCTTGCCCTTCGGTAGAGACCTCTTTTTGGCTCTCATTACGTAAAGAGGGCGATATTTGGGCGGGGTTGTACGATCTGCCACAGTCAGATTCCTTGTCCTTTCTTCGTGATGCCGAAAGGGGATGCAGCATTACTCTTTCTCATTTGGACGAATCGACTCTCAAACAACAATTGAGCATTGCGGGAGATATTCCTATCTCTTCGCTCAAACTTTATCACCGATGCAAGCATCGTCTGACTCATCGTCTTTTACACCTATCCTTTTTTCATTTGGAACTATCTTCTTTTCCTACTGACTTTTTTTCACGATATAGAGAGGTGTCCTTTTCGGGAGAAATATTCCCCCCTATGCCTATTGTTATAAAGAAAGTGGTGGATAGATTTATCTCTGAATTACACCAAAGGTAGAGCGAAAGTGAGGTAAAAAGGAAGTCTCGTGATTACCTATTGCTTCTCCACCGCTTATCGGGATTTGTTGCCATTTTTTGCAATCTGAAGGGGAAGAAGATACCAATGGTAGGGGTGAAAATTTTGAGGGAACTAATTTTTGGTAATTCCCTCAAAATTTTTCTTTCGTCCAAGGAAATGATTTTTTTGTCCAAGATAATTTCTCAAGCATCCTTTACCAAATAAAATGGGAGGGTGAGTTTGTGTTCATATCATAATTGCTTGGGATCTTTTTCGTAACAAAATTATATGTAACTCTTAGATCCCTCGGAAAAAGAATCCATTTTAGACGAATACATCCTTTCTTTTGGTGAACTTTTTCTATCTTTACCGAAGAGAGTAAAAATGATTTTAAGACTGTTTAGTGAGTCTGTTACTGTGTCGTTTTAGCAACGTTTAAGTAAACGATAAAAACATTCTAATGAGAAACTTAACAAAAAAAGAGATAGAGGTATTAGAACTTAATTTGTGCACAGCACAAGATTGGCAGAGAGTGACTGTCTCAGATGGTTTTTCTCCCCATAGGTGCCATTCGGTGCGTTTCTATGGAGATTGTTCTATTGGAGATAATCAAGGATATGCACTAAGCCCAATTGGATACGAGGAACCTTACGGAATACGCAATGCCACCATTGTTTCATGTAATATTGGAAACAATGTCATTATCGAAGAAGTTGCCGATGTGGTTGCCAATTATGATATTGAAGACCATTGTATCATTAAAAATATCAGCAAGTTATCAGTTGAAGGAGAGTGTTCATTTGGCAATGGAATAGATGTGCACGTTCTCAACGAAACAGGAGGAAGGGAGGTACGTATTTTCAACGAATTAACAGCTCAAGTTGCTTATTTATTGGCGATGTACAGACACGATGTAGAGCTTATAGCATCGTTGAATACCCTCATAGACAAGTACGTAAAGTTGGTGACCTCCACTAGAGGGCGGGTGGGACAGTACTCTGTGATTAAGTTTTCCGGGAAAATTAAGAATGTGAATTTTGGCCCTTATAGTGATGTTGAGGGTGTCACGCAGCTGGTTAATGGTTCGGTGAATAGCCATAAGAAGGCTCCGGTTAAGATAGGCTTTAATGTTAATTGTCAGGATTTTATCATAGGAGCCGGTTCTTCTGTTACGGATGGGTCGATAATTAAGCACAGCTTTATTGGTCAAGGGTGTTCTTTTTCCAATCTTTTCTCGGCACACGACTCGCTGTTTTTTGCGAATTGTCAGGGCGAAAACGGAGAAGCCTGTGCCATTTTTGCTGGACCCTATACGGTGAGTATGCATAAAAGTAGCCTGCTTATTGCCGGTTATTATTCTTTTTTGAATGCCGGTAGTGGCTCCAATCAAAGTAACCATTTATATAAGTTGGGACCTATTCATCAGGGAATAGTGGAGCGGGGCTCTAAGACAACCAGTGATTCGTATATTTTGTGGCCGGCTCGTATTGGAGCCTTTACTCTCATTATGGGACGGCACGTATCTCATATGGATAGTACCGATTTCCCCTTCTCCTACTTGATCGAAAACGACAATAAAACTTACCTTGTACCGGGGATAAATCTCAGGAGTGTGGGCACAATAAGAGATAGCAAAAAATGGCCGGCAAGAGATAAGAGAAAAGACTCTTTGAAACTGGATAATATCAACTTCAATTTGCTCAGCCCGTACACTGTGGGGAAGATGTACAATGGATACAATAGGCTCAAGGAATTATCCGAACAATGCCCCGTCGAAAAAGAATATTCTCAAGATGGAATGTATTTGCGCTCCTCCGTGGTTGCTCGAGGAATGGAGTTTTATCGTTTGGGAATAGAGAAGTTTTTGGGAAACTCTCTTATCCAACGTTTGTCGTCGATTTCTTTTTCGAACGAAGAGGAGTTGTTCCACTCTCTCGCTCCTAATACAAATGTCGAGTCTACAGATTGGTTGGATTTATGCGGAATGTTGGCACCTCGTAAAGTCGTTTCGGAGCTTTTGCGTGACGTTAAAAATGGCTTTATTCCGTCCATTGATGAACTGAATAGTCGCATTCGCGTAATACACGAGAATTATTACGAGTTGGAATGGCCTTGGGCATACGCTCTGCTCTTGCAGTGGAATGGAGTGGAACAGAAAGATCTTACGGTGCCACTTCTCATTGAATTTGCTACAAAGTGGATAGAAGCCGTGAGCAAGTTGGACAACCTTTTGTATGAAGATGCCAAGAAGGAGTTTGAAATGTTTGCTCAGGTCGGATTTGGAATAGACTTGCTTAACAAAGAGCGCAAGTTGTCCGATTTTGAGCAGGTTAGAGGTACATTTGAAGAAAATTCGTTTGTATGTGAAGTATTGTCGCATATCGAGCGTAAGCGAAAGTTATATGAAGAAACACTTGACAAATTAAACGGTATTCAGGCAAATAGTTAGGAATGAACTGAACATTAAAGCAATGGCGTGTGTTTAGGGAGTAGGACTTATATATGTAACTGTAAAAACTAAAACAAAATGAAGACAGATATAGAAATAGCTCGTGAGGTGGTTCTTAAACCTATTGGGGAGGTGGCTCAAACATTGGGTATAGAATCCAAGGATATAGAACCTTACGGACACCATATAGCTAAAATCGGTTTGGATAGGCTGGATCCAGAGAAGATCGCTAAAAGCAATCTAATTCTCGTCACGGCCATAACGCCAACTAAGTCCGGTGTGGGAAAAACAACGGTGAATATTGGTTTGGCATTGGGACTCAACCGCATTGGGAAAAAAGCGATTGTAGCTTTGCGTGAGCCCTCTTTGGGCCCTTGCTTTGGGATGAAAGGGGGAGCTGCCGGTGGAGGATATGCACAGGTACTCCCGATGGAGAATATCAACCTCCATTTTACGGGTGATTTTCACGCCATAACTTCGGCTCACAATATGATAACAGCTCTTTTGGACAACTACATTTATCAAAATAGAAATAGTTGTACCGGTTTGTCCGAAGTTTTGTGGAAGCGCGTACTGGACGTCAATGACCGTTCGCTGAGAAATATGGTTTCGGGTCTTGGCGGTGTCAGTAACGGTATTCCCCGAGAAACCGGTTTTGATATTACCCCAGCATCGGAAATTATGGCTATCCTATGTTTGGCAACAGACTTCGATGATCTACGTCGTCGTATCGAAAATATTCTTTTGGGGTACGACAAGGAAGGTAAACCTTTTACCGTAAAGGATTTGGGCGTTGCGGGTGCCATTACTATTTTGCTAAAGGAGGCTATTAAGCCCAATTTGGTACAAACGACAGAAAATACTCCTGCCTTTGTTCACGGTGGTCCATTTGCCAATATAGCTCACGGATGTAACTCCATTTTGGCAACGAAGATGGCTATGTCGTGTGGAGACTATGTAGTTACGGAGGCTGGCTTTGGTGCTGATTTGGGGGCTGAGAAATTTTTCGACATTAAGTGCCGAGCGGCGGGTATTAGCCCCAAATTAACAGTCTTGGTCGCAACTCTTGCCGGGCTTAAAATGCACGGAGATGTGGATGAGAGCAGAATTAAAGAGCCTAATCCCGAAGGGGTTCGTAGAGGTTTGGAAAATTTGGATCGTCACGTTCATAACTTGCATAATTTTGGTCAAACCGTGGTGATCTCCTTCAATAAATTTGCAACCGATACGGAAGAGGAAATAGAATTGGTTCGTGAACATTGTAAGAAATTGGGTTGCGGCTTTGCTGTAAATAATGCATTTGCCGAAGGGGGCAAGGGAGCAGAAGAATTGGCTCGTTTGGTTGTAGAAACCATTGAAACTAACCCGTCTCAACCTTTGAAATATGCCTACGAGATTACCGATGGTGTGACTACCAAGGTCGAAAAGATCGCCAAGAAGATCTACGGTGCAGCTAACGTTACTTACAGTGGACGTGCAGCCAAAAAGCTCAAAAAAATATCGGAACAGGGAATTGCTCATTATCCGGTTTGTATAGCTAAGACACAATACTCTTTTTCTTCAGATCCCAAAGCTTATGGAGCTGTAAGAGATTTTGAACTCAAGGTTGCAGACATCGTGATTAACCGAGGTGCCGAGATGTTGGTCGTAATTATGGGTGACATTATGCGTATGCCGGGATTGCCCAAAGAACCACAAGCTCTTCATATGGATATAATTGACGGAAATATAGAAGGGTTGAGCTAACAGAAAAAAGTATTATCTTTGCCACCGATATTTTATCAAACAATTATTTACAACAAAAAATTCAATCTGTAAATGGCAACAAAGATTAGATTGCAGCGACACGGTCGCAAGGGGTCACCCTTTTACAAGGTCGTAGTCGCAGACAGCAGGGCTCCACGTGATGGAAAGTTTATTGAAAGGATAGGTTCTTATAATCCGAACACTAATCCTGCTACAATAGATTTGAATTTCGAACGTGCTCTTTATTGGCTTTCTGTAGGAGCTCAGCCTACGGATACGGTGCGTTGCATTTTGTCTCGTGAGGGAGTTCTTTACAAAAATCACCTCAATGGGGGTGTGCGTAAAGGAGCTTTTGATCAGGCAACCGCAGACAGCCGTTTCGAGGCTTGGCTTAAGGGAAAGAAAGACCAGTTGAATAAGGTAGCAGAGCAAGGTCAGGAAGCTGCTCGTGCCGAAGCTCGTAAGCGTATGGCACAGGAAGAAGAGCAAAACCAGGCAAGAGCTAAGGAAATAGCAGAGAAGAAAGCTGCTATGGAGAAGGAAAAAGCAGAAGCCGAGGCTGCGGCACGTGCTGCTGAAGAAGCAGAAAATGCACAAGAGGCAGTGGTAGAAGCAGAAGCTCCGGTAGCAGAAGAAGCATAAGCTGCACCTTTCTTGACAGATTTATTATGATAAAGGGAGGAGTTTCTTTCGCATAGCATAGTTTCTGCTCTCTTTTCATAAGTCTCAGACCCCCGGCATTCTCTTTATTGAGCTTGTTGGGGGTTCTTATATTTTTAGAATTTGTCCTTGTCAGTGATACTGTGTGCGATGAATCAATTTTTTGACCAATATACACTCCCCTGCGGGCTACGTGTTTTACACCAAAAGGATGATAGCCCAATTATTCATTCCGGTTATGGAATTAAAGTAGGCTCACAGCACGATCCGTTGCGCTATTATGGATTGGCGCATTTGGTAGAACATATGCTTTTTAAGGGAACTCGTTTGCGAAATGCAACGCAGATTATATATCGGACAGAGGAGATCGGGGCCGATATAAATGCCTTTACGAGCAAAGATGATACATTTGTTCACGCTGTATTTCCAAAGGCTCATACCAAAAGAATGGTCAATGTGCTTACGGATATAGTGTTTAATAGCTTAATCCCGGAAGAAGAGTTGCAGAAAGAGAAGAAGGTGATTATAGAAGAGATCAACAGCTATGAAGATTCTCCCTCTGAAATGATTTTTGATGAGTTTGAAGAACTTCTTTTTCGAGGAACTCCCGTTGCGCACAATATTTTGGGACGAGAACAGTCCGTGATGCGTATAACTTCTGCTGTGGCTCGGCAGTTTATGCATCGGTATTATATCCCATCTAATATGGTGTTTTGTATACGAGGTAACGTAGAAATAGCCTCTGTATTAGACTTGTTAAATCACCAGTTGTCTCGTTATGCTACAAGTTCTCCTCTTTCTGTTGTCCCAGAAATGTACGGTGGAGGATTGGATAAAACGAGAACCTTTTCGATCAATCGTCGTAGAGAAACTTCTCAAGTCCATCGAATAGTTGGATGCTTAGCTCCCTCATTACACGACGCAGATCGTTTGCCTATGACCCTTTTGTGTAATATGTTGGGAGGACCGGCTATGAGTTCCAGACTCAATTTGTTATTGAGAGAAAGGTATGGGCTGGTGTATGGTGTGGAAAGTTCTTTTACCCCAATGAGCAGTGCCGGAGTCTTTTCAATTTATTTTGGGTGTTCCAAGAAAGACTTGCCGTTGGCAACAAACTTGGTCCATAGAGCTGTTGATGAGTATTGCGTTTCCTTGGTTTCAGAAGACGAATTAAGAAAAGCCAAAAGACAGTTACGGGGGCAATTAACCTTGGCAATGGATAATAGAGAGGGCAGCTTTTTGGCAGCAGCAAAAAATTATCTCCATTATGACCGTTGTCAGACGATTGATGAAACCTTGCAAAAAATAGAAGAGATAACTCCGCAGGAGGTTTGTAAGGTTGCCTACTCTTTTTTGTTGCAAGAATATCGCAGAACGCTTACATACTTGTAACGTTTATTTGTTTATTATTTTCTTCCGTCAAAAACGGGTGGATGATGTGGTTTAGAAGGATCTTTTTGTTTTTCAACATAATAGGGGATAGGTACAATGAAAACCGAGCAGAGATGCTCAAGGGTGTATGCTACTTGTCACTCTTATTGGAGCTATTCATCTCAAAAAGGATGGAGCAGCGTGGTCTGTGATTAAATTGTCACTCTTATTGTTTCAAAATTTACTAATCTTTAGGTCTCAAAGGTTCATAAAAAGATTTGAAGCCTATTGTTTTTGTGAAAAATAATTTATACCTTGCGGAAAGTAATGAGAGATTAGAGTTGTACTATCTTCCTTTCTCTTTTTGTGGTAGGGATGGTGCGGCTATTTGAT
Source organism: Bacteroidota bacterium (assembly GCA_023396255.1). Lineage (GTDB taxonomy): Bacteria > Bacteroidota > Bacteroidia > Bacteroidales > Porphyromonadaceae > Porphyromonas. The sequence goes on along the minus strand of JAEWWU010000019.1, from coordinate 19,301 downwards.
ATTGTTGTAACCTTTTTAACATTCTGCCCAATGAAGCTATATAAGACAGAAGACATTAGAAACATTTCAGTGATAGGTAGTTCCGGAGCCGGTAAAACCACTCTCGCAGAGGCTATGCTCTTTGAGAGTGGTGTAATAAAAAGGAGAGGAGACGTAGAATCGAAAAATACAGTGTGTGATTATTTCCCGGTAGAGAAGGAATATGGTTACACTGTTTTTTCTACCGTTTTTAGTGTAGAATGGAAAGAGAGAAAGCTCAATTTTATAGATTGTCCCGGAGCTGACGATTTTATGGGAGCCACTGTGGGGGCTATGAATATTACAGACTGCTCTCTGGCTGTGATCAATGCCCAATATGGTGTAGAGGTTGGACTAATCAATCAGTTCCGATACATATCTAAGCTCAATAAGCCAGCTATGTTTATTGTCAATCAGTTGGATGCGGACAAAGCAGACTTTGATTTGTGTATTGCTCAATTACACGAGCGGTACGGAGGTCGTGTTGTTGTGGTTCAGTACCCGGTTGTGACCGGTTCTTCGTTCAATCAGGTAATCGACCTATTGAATATGAGAATGTATCAATGGGGACCCGATGGCGGAAAGCCAGAGATTTTACCTATTCCCGAAAAGGAAATGGAAAAAGCCGAAGAACAGCGGCAGAAGCTGATAGAATCTGCAGCAGAGCACGAAGATACTCTTATGGAGCGTTTCTTTGAAAAGGGATCCTTAGATGAAGCGGAGATTGTAGAAGGAATGCGCAAAGGAATTGTTAAGGGGGATATGTATCCCGTGTTTTGCGTGAGTGCCTTAAAAGATATGTGTGTGCGTCGTACTATGGAGTTTTTGGGAGATGTTGCCCCTCGCGTTACAGAAATGCCTAATCCAACAACGATAAAAGGGGAGGAAGTTGTACCCAATTCTGACGGTCCTCTTAGTGTATTCTTCTTTAAAACAACGGTGGAACCCCATATTGGAGAGGTTTCTTATTTCAAGGTGATGAGCGGAACCCTAAAAGAGGGAGAAGATCTTCTCAATGTAAATAATGGATCTAAAGAACGCTTAAGCCAGATTTGTGTGGTGGCCGGGCAAACAAAGGAGAAGATCACTCAATTAGAAGCCGGTGACATAGGTGCCGTTGTGAAACTCAAAGAGGTTCGTTTGGGGCATACTCTTAATGTTAAGGATGTGGAATTGCAGTTCCCTCCTATCGAGTATCCTGCACCTAAGTATAGGCAGGCAGTTCGAGCTGTGAATCAGGCAGACACGGAGAAGATGAGCGAAGTGTTGCATCGGATGAGCGAAGAAGATCCGACTTGGATTATAGAGCATAGTAAGGAATTGAGACAAATTATTGTGTACGGTCAAGGAGAGTTTCACCTGCGTACATTGAAATGGCGAATAGAGAACAACGATAAGATTCAGATAGAGTATTATGCCCCAAAAATACCTTATCGAGAAACCATAACTAGTGTTGCTCGTGCAGACTATAGGCATAAGAAGCAATCTGGTGGGGCAGGTCAGTTTGGCGAGGTTCATCTAATTGTAGAACCTTATGAGGATGGCAAACCTCTTCCTGATAGTTATAAGATTAACGGACAAGAATTCCGAGTAACAGCACGAGATGTGCAAGAGTTTTTTTTGGAATGGGGTGGAAAGTTGGTTTTCGTAAACAGTGTTGTTGGCGGAGCTATTGACACTCGGTTTATGCCGGCTATAATCAAAGGAATTATGGCTAGAATGGAACAAGGGCCTCTGACGGGTTCTTATGCAAGAGATGTTCGAGTAGTTGTGTACGATGGAAAAATGCACCCGGTAGATAGCAATGAAATTTCCTTTATGCTTGCCGGACGCAATGCTTTTAGCGAGGCTTTTAGAAACGCAAATCCAAAAATATTGGAGCCTGTGTATGATGTGGAAGTTTCCGTCCCTTCCGAATATATGGGTGATGTGATGAGCGATTTGCAGAATCGTCGTGGTATGATTATGGGGATGAGTAGCAAGAAAGGATATGAATTATTGCAATCTAAGGTCCCCTTGAAGGAGTTGAGTAACTATTCTACAGTTCTCAGTTCTATAACCGGAGGGCGTGCTTCTTTTGTGATGACTTTTGCTTCTTATGAATTGGTTCCTATGGATATTCAAGAAAAACTTCTTAAGGAATATGCTCAGAAAGAGGATGCTGATGTTTAATATACAAATACAACATTTGTGTTATAATTGATAATTTGTGTAGATGGAGGGCGTCTTCTTACGGGATGCCCTCTTTTTTTGTTCTTCGTTGAGACTTTAGTGTGGTATATTAAGCTGTGTTTGATATTTGAATAATAGGAAAAAAAGTGTTTACTTTGCAGCGCAAAATAGAGTGGGGAATTTCTTCCTCAAGACATTGGTAAATTATAACAAGTAGACTGATATGTTTGTATTTCTTGCGATTTTGATCCTTCTGACGGCTCTTTCTCTTATATTGATTGTTGTTGTTCAAAATTCTAAGGGTGGAGGATTGGCTGCTGGTTTTGACTCCAGCAATAAGTATATGGGAGTGCGCAAAACCACCGATTTTTTGGAAAAAGCCACTTGGTGGTTGGCTGGAGCGCTCCTTGTTTTGAGTGTAGGCTCCTCTTATTTTATGCACGCTTCGCAGGTTAGTGATACTCAGAAATTGCATCAGGAGGTTCAGAATAATCAACCCAAAGCTCAACAGGAGTTGCCTATAACAACAGATCAGTTACCTTCTTTGGGAACAGCTCAGGAGGAAGCTCAGGCATCTAAAGAAGTGGCAGAGTGATTTTGTGATAATTTTGCCATCCAAGGACGAAATTTTTGTCTGAGGAGGGTTGAGATAAAAGTAAGCATCTTACGCTTGTCGCGTGTGGTGCTTTTTTTTTTGTCAAAACAAAATGTGAAGAGAGAAGATTTGTTCACTGAGGATGATTCTTTTCGTGTTTGGGTTGCTTTAAAATGAGTACCTTTGACTACCTATTTTTCCTGCCAGAATGGATCTGAGTGTGAGGAAGATATTTTTTGTATAGAAGTGGCTTAATATCGTTTTTAGGAAGATATAGTGTGGAGATGAATAGTATTTATCATGTACCGGTGCTGTGTCGTGAGAGTATTGAAAATCTTGTTACAGACATAGATGGGATTTATGTTGATGCGACGATGGGAGGTGGAGGACATACCCGGGTACTATTGCAGGCATTGTCTTCCAAGGCAACCGTTTTTGCTTTTGATAGGGACGCAGATGCTTTGGCGCAGGCCCCAAAAGATCCTCGTCTTGTGTTGATTCCTTCTAATTTTAGGTATATGTTGAACTGGTTCCATTTTTTTGGAATCTCTTCAGTAAATGGAATATTGGCAGACTTGGGGGTTTCTTCTCATCATTTTGATTCAGGAGAACGAGGCTTTAGTTTTAGAAGTGGAGAAGCAATGCCCGATATGCGAATGAACAATCGTGGAGGGATAACTGCCCAAACTCTGTTGTGTACGGAAACGGAGGAGCATCTTTCCGATATTTTCTACTTCTACGGAGAGCTTAAAGATGCTCGCAAGATAGCTTCATTGGTTGTGAAGAATAGAAATTGCGGGTTTCATTCAATAGCTCAACTGATTGATGTCTTGGAACCTCTTTTGCCGAAAGGAGATGTTTTGAGAAAAAATAAGTTGAGTAGGATTTTTCAGGCACTTCGGATAGAGGTTAATGCAGAGTTAGAGGCCCTTAAGTCATTGTTGCAAAACGGTTGCAATTTGTTGGCTTCGGGAGGGCGAATGGTTGTGATTAGTTATCACTCTTTGGAAGATCGATTGGTGAAGGATTACTTTAGGATGCAGAGATTCGACCGCTCAGAGCCCTCGGAAGAAGAATTAGACTCAAGACTTTTAAAAGTATTGACAAAGAAACCATTATTGCCTACAGAGGAGGAAATAAGCCAAAATCCTCGTGCTCGTAGTGCGAAACTAAGGGTTGCAGAGCGAAAGTAAAAGGTTAGCAAGGCCAATAGAGAGAAATACCTTATGATTATAGATGAGGAATATATTGAGGAGGTGTTGTATCGGAAAGATAACATCGAAAAAGACTCCTTTTCTCCTCTTTATGAGGAAGAGGAGGAATTGTCTTTGCGAGATATGATGCGGCAAGAAAGGTTGCTAAACGAGATCAATAAGCCTTCTTTAATTGATCAGCGAAAAAATTCAGCACAAATCATTAGAGAGGAGCCTTTCTTGCAGCAGGAGAACATAGAACCTTCTTCCTTCTCAGAGGAAGACCTTGCTGGTGAAGTTCCAAATAAGGATGAGTCCTTGGACGGTGGGGAAAATCTAAAAAAAGAAGAATCATCTGAGTCATTTTTCCTCAATCGAAAAACAATTCGCAAAATACAGATCTTTGTTCAAATGTGGATTGGAGGAGATATTCTTCGTGCCCCTTGGTTACTTAAATATTGGCCTGTTTTGGCAACTATTGTGGCAATGTTTGTTCTGAATGTTTTCAATCAATACAAGTTGATAGAAGAAGTGAAAAAAATAGATTCTTACGAAGAGAAGATACGAGATATAGGGTTTATGCAACTCTATCTGACAAAAGAATTGACAGAGAGGAGTCGGCAATTGGATGTAGAACAGAGAATCCAAAATGCAGGGCTGAGGCTTGAACTATCTCCTGTGGCCCCTATAATTATCTACAAGTCGCAAGAAGAGCGAGTTGGGAAGTAATCTAAAACCCCAAAGTTTGTCTCTATGGCACATAAAAAAAATCCCCCTTTATCCAAGAGGGCTTATTTTAGATATTGGTTTATAGGCACAGTCTACACATTGGTAGTGGCTGTTGTTTTGTACAATATTGTGTATACAATGTTTTTTGAAGGAGCTAAATGGCGAGCGATAGCTTCTACTTTGAGGCTTCCAGATAAAACTGTTGTGGCACCAACTCGGGGTACCATATATTCTTTGCAAGGGGAGGTTTTGGCCATATCGGCACCTACTGATCGCTTGTTTTTGGATTGCAGGTCGGAGCCAATCCTTTTGATGAAAAAGAAGTACCCCGATTCTCTCAACAATATGTTGGACGCAATGGCTCAGTTGCTTTCGGAAAAATATCGTCATTTGCAATTAAAATCGGTAACGTCAAAGGCCCTGAAAAGCCGTTGGCAGCAAGGCCTAAAAGCAGGAGATAGGCACTGCATATTGATCCCGGTAGATGTGGGGTATGCAGATTACAAAGAGCTGCGAACTCAGTATCCTTTTGTCGTACGGAACACCAAGGGAAAGAGTGTTCGCTCAGCACTACGTTCCTCTATTTATGCGGAGTCCAAATCAGTCAGAATGAATCCTTTCGGAGAGTTAGCCTACAGAACAATTGGAGCTGTGTATGGAGCTGTGGAAGATGGAGGTATAACACGTGGTAAGAATGGTATAGAATTGGCTTATGATAGTCTTCTGTGTGGTTCCCCGGGGAGTGCCATAAATCGTTATGTAGGAGGACGAAATACTCGTAATGTTTTGGAAGAAGCTATTGCTGGAGCTTCGGTTTATACCACCTTGGATATGAATTTGCAGTACATTGTAGATCAATCTTTGCGAGAAAAGTTGATTGAGATGGATGCAGCTCGGGGCTCTGCTGCTTTGATGGAAGTTGAGACCGGGCGAATTGTGGCAATTACCAATTTGGCGCGAGTTGCTTCCGGTCGTTATGCCGAAACTCAGAACTATATTGTCAGTGACCTTACAGAACCCGGATCGACTTTCAAAACTCCTATTATGATGGCAGCTTTGGAAGATGGTGTTGTCTATCCGGAAGAAGTGATGGAAACGGGTAATGGGCTTTATAAAGTCGGGCGTAGAACAATTAGAGATCACAATGCCCATAGAGGGGGATATGGAACTATTTCTGTGGAAAAAGTTATTTGGTATTCCAGTAATGTCGGAATGGTAAAGATCGTACAAAAAGGATACAGAGACAATCCAGAGCGCCTCATTTCCAGACTACGCGATTATGGTTTTGGTACAGATCTGAAGTTGGAAATTCCTGGTTATGCAGTAGCGCGGGTTTTTACTCCACAGGATACAACTCATTTATGGACGCAGGAGACATTACACTCTATGTCTTATGGTTACGAAGTGCAGATACCACCTATATATACTCTTAATTTCTATAACGCTATTGCTGGAGGAGGGCGTCTGATGAAGCCTTATTTTGTAGAGAAAGTTTTGGACTATAAAAGTAAAGAGTTGTATCGGGCTCAACCAAAAGTTCTCAATGAGTCGATTTGTTCCCCAAGCGTATTGGCGCAAATAAAAGATATGTTGAACAAGGTGGTCGAATCTGGTACAGGGAAGCCGGTGCAGTCTCCAATTGTTCGAATTAGTGGAAAAACAGGTACAGCGGTGATTTCACAAGGATCATCTGGGTACAACTCTGGAGGTCGGCGTTATATGGCTTCTTTTTGTGGTTATTTCCCCTCAGAGAAACCAAAATATACCTGCATTGTGATTGTAACTGACCCTAAAGGGAGCTCTTCCGGAGGATATGTGGCTGGTGCTGTGGTGCGACGTATTGCGGAACAAATACAGTCGCAGAACAATCCTATTTTGTTGGATACAGTACAACCTTTACAGTTTCATCCTTTTAATGCTTCCTCTATCATAGGCGGAGAATATTCTGGGGTTGTTTCTTTTATGCAGCAGAGAGGAGTGCCTTGGGCAGAAGAAAGTAAGATCGATAAAAATAACCCTGTCCGTGTGCATAAAACAGATAAAGGCTATTTGGTAGGAGGTTCAGCTTCTTTCGGACTTAAGCTAATGCCCAATGTGATAGGTTTAGATCCTGCCACTGCCGTATTCGAATTGATGAGAAGAGGGGTAATGGTAAATCTGCAAGGGTATGGTATGGTTGTTGAACAGTCTATACCCGTTGGAGAATCCTTATTGCCGGGAAGAATGGTGACATTACGTTTGGGAAAAAATACCCTATAATAGATAAAAATGAACTTAATAGAAATAAAAACGATTTTAGCCCCATTGCTAAAGCAAGAGGTGACCAATTTGTCATTTGCAAGTATAGGAACAATTGTTTCGGATTCAAGAAAAGCGCAATTGGGAGATCTGTTTGTTGCAATTCCGGGAACGGCAGAAAATGGGAATAAATATATTATGGATGCGCTTCAAAAGGGGTGCTCTGCTGTGGTTGCCGAGGAATACTTTCCATTTCCAGAGGAATACAAAGGGGTGGTGTTATATGTCGTGACGGATGCTAGAGAGGCATTGGCTTGCTTATCTTGTGCTTTTTATGGACATCCATCAAGAAAACTAACTATGGTCGGGGTTACTGGAACCAATGGTAAAACAACAACGGCTACATTGCTTTATAGTCTGTTTAGTAAGCTTGGGTATAAATGTGCTCTGATCAGCACGGTGTGTGTTCGTTTTCCGGGATATGAGCGAGAAGCTCATCACACCACACCCGATGCCCTTGAATTAAATTCTCTTTTGGCAGAGGCAATCATTGCCAATTGTACCCACGTTTTTATGGAAGTTAGTTCACATTCTTTAGTTCAGAAAAGGGTTTGGGGTATAGATTTTGATATTGCTGTATTTACTAATTTGACAAGAGATCATCTCGATTATCACAGAACATTTGCAGAGTATATAAAAGCTAAAAAAATATTTTTTGATACTCTTTCTTCTAAGGCTTGGGCTATTGTGAATAAAGATGATAAGAATGGGCTTGTAATGGTGCAGAATACCAAAGCCTCTATTGCGACTTATGCAGTGCATTCTGCAGCCGATTATAAGGCGACAGTTTTAGAACAATATTTGGATGGAACTTTACTAACTCTTGATGGAGTGGAATTGCATAGTCGTTTGTGCGGAGTTTATAATGCTTACAATCTTTTGGCGGTTTATGCAGTAGCGAAAAAACTCCTACAGCAAGGAGAGCAAGAAAATCTTTTTGTCGCTTTGAGTGAACTAACTTCTGTGGATGGTCGTTTCGAAGTGTTACGTTCTCCTAACGGATTCTATGCCGTGATAGATTATGCGCATACTCCGGATGCTTTGGAGAACGTGCTACTTACCGTTAAGGCGTTATCTCCAGCACAGATCATTACTGTTGTTGGAGCTGGTGGTAATAGAGACAAAGGGAAACGCCCTCAAATGGCTCGTGTGGCAGCCGAATATAGTACAGATCTTATTCTAACATCAGACAATCCCCGTTTCGAAGATCCGTATTCTATTCTGCAAGAAATGCAAAGTGGATTGAATAAGGAACAGATGGCAATGACCTTGATGATCGAGAACAGAAGAGAGGCCATTAAAACAGCCTGTCGCTTGGCCCATTCGGGTGGGGTGATTCTTATCGCGGGTAAAGGACACGAAACCTATCAGGAAATAGCCGGAGTTCGTCATCATTTCGACGACAGGGAAGTAGTAAAGGAACTATTCTATGAATTAGAAGAAAAATAACACTTAATAGAAAAATATGCTATATCATTTGTTTGATTGGGTTGAAGGACTACCTCTAAGCCGTTTGGTGCACTATATAACTTTTAGGGCAGCTGTGGCTTTTATTCTGTCACTAATTCTCACCACATTGATTGGTCGAAGAATTATAAATCGATTGCAAAGGGCTCAAATAGGAGAAACCATCAGAGATTTGGGATTGGAAGGTCAGATGCGGAAAAAGGGGACACCAACAATGGGAGGAATTATCATTATTCTCGCCATACTGTTGCCAACATTCTTGTTGGCAGATTTGACCAACATCTATATTCTTATGATGATTGTAACAACCCTTCTGATGGGAGGATTGGGCTTTTTGGACGATTATATTAAAGTTTTCAGAAAAAATAAAGAGGGATTACACGGTCGTTACAAAATTATAGGGCAAGTTTCTTTAGGGCTCTTGATCGCTATACTCTTTATGCTCAGTTCCAGTACGGGAATCCGAGAGAATGCTGAGGTTAGGAACGGGGGGATTATAGAGGATGTTCGTTTTGCAAACAAGGAAGTGAAAACAACCAAAACGACAATCCCTTTTGTAAAAAACAATAATATGGATTATTCGGACTTGTTGCCGGTTCCCGAATCGGCTAAGGAAGCCGTTGGATGGAGTATCTTTATTCTTATAGCTGTGCTTATCATCACCTTTATATCTAATTGTGTCAATTTGACTGATGGGTTGGATGGTTTGGCTGCCGGAACATCGGCTCCTGTGGGAGTGGTATTAGGAATTTTTGCTTATGTGTCCAGCCATACGGAAATGGCATCTTATCTGAATATTATGCTCATCCCTGGATCGGGAGAGTTGGTGATTTTTGCGGCTGCTTTTGTTGGAGCTACTTTGGGTTTTCTATGGTTCAACGCTTACCCGGCTCAAGTCTTTATGGGAGATACAGGAAGTTTAACTCTGGGTAGTATAATTGCCGTTTTTGCGATTTTGATTCGAAAAGAGTTGCTTTTGCCTATTCTTTGTGGTGTTTTTATTGTTGAGGGACTGTCTGTTATGTTGCAAGTTGCGTATTTTAAGTATACCAAGAAAAAGAATGGGGTAGGACGAAGGATTTTTAAAATGACTCCTTTGCATCATCACTTTCAGAAGTCGGGAGGGGGAATTGATGCTCTTTTACAAAAACCTCTAAATCCGATACCTGAGTCTAAAATAACAGTTCGTTTTTGGTTGATTGCTATTATTTTGGCTGCATTTGCTGTAGCTACGCTAAAAATGAGATAGTATAATCTTAGTAAGCCGTGTTTATGAATCAAGAAATAGTCGTTTTGGGAGCTGGAGAGAGTGGAGTGGGTGCTGCTATCTTGGCAAAGAAACAAGGACAAGATGTTTTTGTATCAGATAGTGGGGCGATTGCTCCCAGGTATAGGGATGAATTGCAAGAGTGGAAAATAGGGTTTGAAGAAGGTGGTCATTCTGAAGAAAGAATTCTCAATGCAAAAGAGATTATCAAGAGTCCGGGGATACCGGATAAATCCCCTCTGATAAAGAAACTTATTGAAAAAGGTATTCCTATCATTTCCGAGATAGAGTATGCCGGGCGTTTTACCCAAAGTACTCTGATTGCAATTACGGGAAGCAATGGAAAAACAACTACCACGTGTTGGATACACCACCTACTTCAGGAGGCTGGTTGGGATGCTTCTTTGGCCGGTAATGTTGGTGTCAGCTTGGCTCGTCAGATAGCTGTGGCTCCACACGAGTACTACGTTATAGAATTGAGCAGTTTCCAGTTAGATCATATGTATTCTTTCAAGAATCATATTGCTGTTTTGCTCAATATAACTCCAGATCATCTGGATAGGTACAATTATTCGTTTGATGAGTATGCAGAGGCCAAGATGCGCATACTGCAGAATATGGAGGGGGATGATTTTTTTGTGTATTGGCAAGAGGACCAATTTATTTCTCAGTGGCTTGAGCAAAATCCCCAAAAGTGCACTCTATTACCTTTTACAACTCAAGAAGATAAGACAGTCTCTGGGCATTTAGAGGAGAATTCTCTGGTTATAGAAACGGGAGATGGAGAGTCTTTTGTCATAGATAGAGGAGAGTTGGCTTTGCCCGGAAGGCATAACTTGCAAAATGCTATGGCGGTAGCGATGGTTGCCTGTGCATTACATATTCCTGCTTCAACTATACGGAGGGCTTTGCGAAATTATAAGAATGTAGCCCATCGGATGGAGTCAGTTGCAGTCATTAACGGAGTTTCTTATATCAACGATTCTAAAGCAACTAATGTAAACTCCACTTGGTATGCCCTTGAGAGTGTACGTACTCCGGTGATTCTTATTTTGGGAGGAACGGATAAGGGAAATGACTATTCGGACATAATCGGTTTGGTACGAGAAAAAGTACGTGCGATGGTTTTCTTGACCAAGGATACAGAAAAGCTTCATCGTAGTTTTGATTCGGTGGTTTCTCAAATATCAGAAGCGTCATCTATGGAAGAAGCGGTGAGAAAGGCTCAATATTTAGCTGATTTCGGAGATACTGTTTTATTGTCTCCGGCTTGCGCAAGTTTTGATCTGTTTAAGAATTACGAAGATCGTGGAGACCAGTTCAAATCGGTTGTCTTGAAGATCAATAACGAGCAGAAGAAAGGAGACGATTGATGGAGGTAATTGCAGGCACAAAAAAGAGATTTGGAGGTGATAAGGTTTTGTGGATTATCTACCTTATTCTGATTACATTTTCTGTTGTAGAAGTTTTCAGTGCTTCCAGTACTTTGGCATATCAAGGCTCGATGTACAAACCAATTTTGTATCACGGAGCAACCATTTTGTTGGCAACAGTGGAAATTTTCTTTCTGACAAAAAAACTTTCTCGAAGAATTTTATCCTACTTGCCATTCGTCTATATCGTTGTCCTATTCTTGGTTATATATGCATCCGTTGGGGGAGAAAATATAAACGAGGCCTCGCGTTGGATTAAAATCCCCGGAACCCCTATCACTTTTCAACCCTCAGAAATGGCGAAAGTATCTTTGATTCTTTTGGCCGCTTTTTTGCTCAAGAAGCGTACCCCCCCCTTGCAAGAAGATGTTTCTATTTGGAGCGAGCAAACCCTTCCTAAGCGATTTTATTTGCTCGCAGGACTCTCTGCCTTGCTAATAGCTCCTATCTTGAAAGACAATCTTTCTACAGCTCTGCTTATGATTCTCTTTGTTTTTGCAATGGGGTATATTGTATTGGGGTTCTCTAAACCATTTTTTAAGGTTTTGGGAATTGCCTTGGGTGGTCTACTGTTGGGCATATTGATTTTTTTGACTTTTCCTAAGGATGTTCAAGAAAGCCTACTGCCTAGAGCTTCTGTTTGGATCAATCGAAATAAAACAGAGAATTTTGGAGATGAACAAAAAAACTTAACCGAAGAGCAGAAAGATTCTCTTAAATATGTTATAACGGACAAAAATTTTCAGGAACAACACGCTAAAATGGCTATTGCCAGAGGGATGCCTTTTGGGGTTGTCCCAGGAAATAGCAAAGAAAGAGACTTTTTGCCACAGGCTTATTCCGATTTTATCTATGCAATTATTTTGGAAGAGACCGGGCTAATCGGTGGATTCTTGATTCCTTTTCTCTATTTGTGGCTTTTCTTTCGACTTGCGATGCTTTCGCGAAGATGCCGTAATGCATACCATGCATTGATTCTTATGGGATTCGGTATTCTTTATGTTCTGCAAGCCATTGTGAATCTCTGCGTTGCTACAGGGGTTATTCCCGTTACGGGGCAGACTTTACCTTTTGTGAGTAAAGGGGGAACTTCGGTCTTGATAACCGGATTCGCTTTTGGTATTTTATTGGCTATTAGCCGATATATTCAAGAAGAGGAGCATTCTGCGGTATCTTCGCAGTCCGATAATAGTTCTTCTTCGGAAGAGAATGTGAAAGGGGGTAGCGACCAATTGTCTGTGGCTTCGAGGGATTAAAGTCTCTTTTGGAAAAGAATCCAGAGTGTTGTTATGATCATAGTAGTGCAGTTGCAATCACTAAGCCGTGTAGCAACACTCCTAAAGAAGTTTTAGCAAGTACTTTATTGAGTTCTTTGCCTTCCGAGGTAAAGAACTTTTTATATTGCTTGATCATAAATCCTATGTATCCCATTGCCGCAATTATGCTCCATTTGTTCAGTATGGGGAATAAAAGAAAAACACTAAGTAAAACATTGCTGATATAGAGCTTATGGGCCAAATCTTTGCCAAAACGAACAAAGAGAGTCCGCTTGCCACTATTGCGATCTTCGTCTATATCTCGGTAGTTATTTACTACCATTATGTTGACATTGACGACACCTATGGCAGAGGCTATAAAGAATATATTTGCCGAAAAGTTTCCAGTCTGTATAAAGTAGGGAATGGTAACCGCTACCCACCCGAAGAATATAAAAACCGCAATTTCGCCCCCTCCCAAATATGCTATGGAGTTTTTTCCCGCAGTATACCCCCAAGCTCCTAAAAGCACCAGTGCCCCTATAGCCAAAAGCCACGGTGTTGTTTGGTAGAGCAGTAAAAGTCCTGTTACAACTGTGAGTGTAAGCCAAAAGACCGCTACCCAAATTATATTGCGTAGGGGTATTTTACCAGAAGCTAATGGGCGCTCAAATCCCTTTCTATTGAAATCCGCTCCCTGTCGATAGTCATACAAATCGTTGAGTACATTACTCAATATTTGGGCAAATACAGCAACCAGAATACATAACAATCCGGTATAAATATTTATGCTCCCGAGAGCCTTATAAGATAGTAGGAGAGCAACACTTACGGGAACAAGAGAGGCAATAAGCGTATGAGGACGCGTGAGGTAAATAAATTGCTTAGTAGTCATTTCTTACCGAGAAAATACCCTTCCTAGGAGAATAGAGTCGCTTGGATTAAGCCAAATAATCGAAAAGGTTCAAGTCATCTCTGCATATACTTTCATATTTGTAAAAAGATGATCAGAGAGAGCAATCATCGCCCTATTCTTGTCCTCTGTTGCTATAACAAGGTCTATTCCGTAATTACTGCAACCATAGGCTATTATACGGATGGGAACATAGTCAAGAGCCGTTAGAATTTGGGATTCAAACCCCATACGTTGCCAACTCATATCTCCAACAACAGCAATGATGGTCATTTCCTTTTGATAGTCGATAGAAATCCATTCCGAAGCATCAGAGCAGAACATTTCAACGGCAGGGGTATCTTCTACAACCAAAACAAATGTATCCCCGGAGCCGGTCATTATGTCTACAGTTAAGTGATGCTTATTTAGCAACTCTCCTATTTTGAATAAGGCCTCTGCAGTGGATGGAACACCGTTAATCTGTGGTCTAAGGGTAAGAGTTAGAACACTCATTCCATCTTTGGCAGACACTGCCTTGATCATTTCTGTACTTGTTTTGCTGGATATGACAGTCCCGGGGGCTTGTGGATCCAACGTATAAAGTAATTTGACGGGAATATTGCCCCTTTTTGCCGGCTCTATACAAGCTGGGTGCAATATTTTGGCACCAAAGCGAGCCAATTCGGCAGCCTCTCCAAAGTTAAGTCGGCGTACGGGAGAGGTAACATTGACAACTCTAGGGTCGTTGTTGTGCAATCCGTCTATATCCGTCCATATTTGAATTTCTTCGGCGACGATGGCTTCTCCGATAAGTGTTGCAGTATAGTCGCTTCCACCTCTGCGCAAATTATCTACTTCCCCAAAAGCGTTTACGGAAATATATCCTTCTGTGAGAAAAAGAGCATCGGAATCCTTGTGAGCATTGACCAAAGGATTGAGGTGTTCGGCTATATAAGCAATATCCGGCCGTCCATCGTGATCTATGCGCATAAAAGTGAGAGCATCGAGGTGAATGGGGATAATTCCCTCATAGAGCTTCATTGTTAGAGCCATAAGGGTAGTGCTCATTTTTTCTCCGAGAGCCAAAATCTTTTTTTCGTCGTTATGCGTGAAAGCCTCATTATTGATTTGTTCTTGGAGGAAATGAATGTATGGACGTAGGGACTGACGAGCTTCTTCTCTTTGGCTTTCCTCTCGGAAAAGTTCTAAAATGACTTGTGCATACCTGTTTCTGAGTTTTTCTGTGTATTCAGAGGCTTTTTCCTTGTTCCCACCTAATAGCAATTTGCCAATCTCAACGAGAGAGTCGGTAGTTCCAGACATTGCCGACAAAACCAAAACTTTGCGTCCCGGAACCGATGTTACAATAGAAGCCACGGAGCGGATTCGTTGTGCCGATCCAACAGAAGTACCGCCGAATTTAAGTATTTTCATCGTTTTGTTGAGTTTGTTTTATATACTCTCTTTTGGAGAGCTAATTAGCTCTAATGACTTTTTTTCTGGAAATATTTTATAGGTAGTAGCCGGAAGATGCTTGATAAGATATTTATTGTGGGTAGACATAAGTACAGCTACCCCAGACTTGGCTATGCCGTGGACCAATTGCCCGATGGTCAGAGCTGTTTCATTATCTAACCCCGCGGTTGGTTCATCCATTACAATCAGTTTGGGAGTAATGATGAGTGATCGGGCAATACATACTCTAGCAGCCTCTCCTCCAGAGAGTTCGTGTGGATACTTGTATCCTTTCCCTTTCATCCCCACTGCATCTAAACTTTGTTCAATGCGATTTTTGCGCTCGTGCTTTGGAAGTTTGGTGGTAACGCGAAGAACAAAGTCCAAATTGGCATACACCGATCGGTCATAGAGCAACTGTCCGGAAGATTGGAAGACAATACCCATTTGACGTCTCATCTCTTGCCGTTTACGAACACCGATCTTGCGTAAATCGTATCCTAAAACAAAACCAATCCCATTAGTCAAAGGAAGTTCTGCATAGATTGTTTCTAAGAGAGAACTTTTACCTGTTCCTACCGTTCCTGTAAGGTAGACGATGTCTCCATATTGTAGAGTAAGAGATACATTACTAAGTATTTCGTGTTCGTTTCGTTGTATTGATACGCCACTCAATTTTATGGCTTCTGTGATGTCCGTTGTTCTTTCTTTTGCCATTATCAGATGATAAAATAGATAGTTAATTATAGGGAGCTGTGGCAAAGCGAATATATTCTTGGCAATTGGCTTCCATTATTGACTGAATTTGTGGATTGTAGGTGTCATAGACTGCGTGAAAACCTATATACCGTGCACGGGCAAAAGCAGCTATACCATCGTAAACAGATAAATAGGTAGTTAATGGATGACACTGATTGCCGCGAGCCGAAAACTCTAACTCTTTTCCGCCACAAGAGACTGCAACTCCGATCTCCTTGTTGACCATAGCATCGCCACCGGCACCATACGCCCAACCATCGGTAAAAACCGAATCGATCCATTCTTTTAGAAGAGCCGGAGCCGCATACCAATAAAGAGGGTATTGAAAAATAATGCGATCGTGTTTTTCTATCAAGGCCTGTTCGTGTGCTACATTGATAGGGGTTCCTTGCGGATAAGCCGCGTAGAGCTGATGGATTGTAACTTGCCCTGTGAGAGCTTCTATCCATCGTTTGTTGATTACAGATTTTTCTATGTGTGGGTGTGCTACAATAACTAAAGTTTTCATAAGTCTTTTGTTGAATTGATTTGTTAGAGGGCAACTCCTACACCGATAAAGAATGCAGTGTTTCTCATAATTTGTTGAGGGGTGTCTTTACTAAGATTGACCTTAAAGTTGTCCCACAATCCAAAATCGGCGCCTATGGTTCCATATAGGTCAGAGTAGTAAAGTATAAACTGTGCACTCACCCCGAGATCGTAACGAGAAACTTCTTGCAAGTTGAGTTCGGAAACTCCTTTCTTGAAGATTTCATACGAATTTTTTATTCCATCCAGATCTAATTTCTCGGCGGCCCCGGCAAGAGCAACCGAAAAGTATGGACCGGCTTGTAGCCCAAGCCCTATTTGAGAGGAAATGGGAAAACGCAACCCGGCATTTATAGGAAGTTGCAGGTAGTGTACTCGGTTGCTCACTTTAACTCCATCTTCTGTAGAATATATGTTGCCTTTTAGTGAAAAGTTGAGTCCACTGTTAATAAACACAGACTTTGATAGTTGAAAATCTATGGAGGGAGCAATCCTATAACCCAATAGCACTTTGTCCGCTTTTGCAGCTTCGAGCGATACCGATTTCCAAGAAGCATTGGGAAGGTTGATATTAAACAGTGGAGCTGCCTCTAATCTGAATGTAAATCGTCCCTGAGCTTGTGATATGGTTGCAAAACAGAAGAATATAAAAATCGCCAAAAGAGTCCGTTTCATTTCTATTGTGATTTGAGTGTAAATACCAAATAGCCGACCACAGAGGTTTAGATCCGTTTCGGCTTGAGCGGTTCAAAGGTAAGCATTTTTTCTTGTCGTTGAGAATCCATAAAGGCTGTTGAGGAGAGTTGATAGAAATGCTATTCTTTGGGAGTTTATAAAAATAAAACTGCACTCAAACCAACCGGATCGAGTGCAGTTTCTAGTTATCCTTCAGAAAAGGTTACATACTTATTTGAGAACTTCGTCCAAAAGGGCATCGTCTACCAAGTAGGGCATTGTGATGTGGTAGTTGGAAGCGTGTGTTTCATTGAACTCGGCACTTGTACTCATTGCATTTTTGTTTCGAGCCCAAGCACGGCGAGCTACTCCTCCCATAACGTCCCACGTCATAGCACTTTTTAGGATTTCATCAACACGATCCGACCCATCGAGAACCATTCCGAATCCACCGTTGATTGATTTACCGATACCAACACCTCCTCCGTTGTGCAAAGCCACAAGACTCATTCCTCGGGCGCAGTTACCGGCAAAGCATTGTACAGCCATATCTGCCATAACATTACTTCCATCTTTGATGTTCGAGGTTTCACGGAAAGGAGAATCCGTTCCGCTTACATCGTGGTGATCCCGACCGATCATAATGGGACCAACCTCTCCATTGCGAACCATCTCGTTGAATCGAAGAGCTATTTTGAGACGTCCGGCAGCATCCTGATACAGGATACGTGCCTCTGTTCCCACTACCAATTGATTCTTTTCAGCATCTCTAATCCAAATATAGTTGTCCCTGTCTTGTTCTCGGCGTGTGGGATCGATGCATTCCATAGCAGCTTTGTCTGTGCGAATAAGGTCTTCGTGATCGTGACTCAAGCATACCCAGCGGAATGGTCCATATCCATAATCGAACAGTTCCGGTCCCATAATGTCTTCTACATAGCTTGGCCAAATGAAGCCATCTTTGTCATCATATCCATTCTTAGATATTTCCATAACACCGGCATCAAAACAAGACTTCATAAAGGCGTTACCATAGTCGAAGAAGTAAGTACCTTGTGAAACAAGAGCCTTAATGGCTTCATAGTGGCGACGCAATCCTTTGTCCACTTCTTCTTTGAATTTTTCGCGATCCGTTGCCAAAAGTTTGGTGCGTTCTTCAAAAGAAAGGCTTACCGGGCAGTAACCTCCTTCGTACACAGCGTGGCAGCTGGTTTGGTCAGAAAGAAGGTCTACGTGTAGGTTTACTTTGAGACAGTATTCCAACAAGTCTACTACATTGCCGTGGTATGCGATGGAACAAGGCTCTTTGCTTTCGATGCCCTTTTGGGCCATAGCAACAGCTTCTTCTACTGTTTCTGCTACCAGTTTAACCCATCCTTGCTCGTGTCGGGTTTGTATGCGGGAGCTATCCACCTCGGCCGTAATAGATACAGCTCCTGCAATGTCGGCAGCTTTGGGTTGTGCTCCACTCATTCCTCCTAAACCGGAAGAGATAAAGAGTTTCCCGGCCAAATTACCTCCCGAGGGAATATGTAGTTGTTGTCGTCCTGCATTGAGTAGGGTGTTGAATGTGCCGTGTACAATACCTTGCGGACCAATGTACATCCAACCTCCGGCTGTCATTTGTCCATAGTTGGCAACACCCATCTGTGCTGCCACCTCCCAATCCTTTATGTTGTCGTACAACCCCACCATCATAGAGTTGGTGATGATAACACGAGGAGCTGAAGGATGAGACGCAAATAACCCCAATGGATGACCACTCTCTATTACCAGAGTTTGCTCTTGAGTCATCTCTTGCAGATATTTCATAATCAATCTGTATTGTAGCCAGTTTTGGCAAACTTGTCCGGTCTCTCCATAAGTGACAAGTTCGTACGGATAGAGAGCCACGGCGTGCGACAGATTGTTTTGGATCATTACCTGAAAGGCTTTACCCTCTATACATTTTCCAGGATAGCTGTCTATAGGCGCTGCCTTAAGATCTCCTTGTGGGCGAAATCTGTAGGCATATATTTTGCCTCGAGTTCGTAGCTCTTCTAAAAACTCGGGAGCCAATTGCGAATGAAGTTCTGTGGGAACATAGCGAAGCGCATTTTGGAGAGCTACTCGTGTTTGTGCCGGGGTGAGACGAAATCCTCTGTCCGGAGCTCTGCGGATACCGGCATCGAAAGATGGGTATTCCGGCAGTGTTTTGTCTAATGTGAATTGGATAGCGTTCATGCCTATTTTCTTAATATAATGATTTTACGCGGTAGCAAAATTAGCAAAAAGATTGCTTATTGGTCCGATTTTTATCGGTATAGTCTTGCTTGGGGCGTTTTCTTGCCGTAATGGCTGTTTCTTGGCATCTTCTTCGATAAGGATTCTTGAATTCTGTATTTTGGGCAAAGAAAAAGGTCAGCCACCTTGAAACGTGACCGACCTTAACTTAGAGCGGAAGACGGGGCTCAAACCCGCGACCCTCAGCTTGGAAGGCTGATGCTCTATCAACTGAGCTACTTCCGCATTGTTTCTCTGTTTTTGAAGGAGGGTGGGCAGTGATGGATTCGAACCACCGA
>JAEWWU010000017.1 GCA_023396255.1 Bacteroidota bacterium | reverse complement strand
GACATTCAAAATACATCTCTTGGGCGTGTCAGCGTGAGGGGGGAAATAAGTGAATTATATCAATTCTACATATGAAACTCTGAAATATTCCTATTGATTCACCTCTTCGGTAAAGAAATATAGATTCTTTTGCATATACTTGTGGAAATATATAATGAGATTTTAGAATTATGATAATTTGAATGTTATAAAATGTTTTTTATAAATATACGTGTGGCATATTGACAATTCAATGCTTATGAAAAAGTTTTCTTTAGGGATCTTTATCTCGTTTCTCTTTCTTTCTCCTTTGACTTTTGTAGGAGAGATTAAATTAACCTCCGCCAAAGCGATAGGAGAAACTATTGTCTTGTATTTCAACCTCAAAGAAGTGGAGCTGGTCTCCATAGAGAGAGCTGTGAAGGAGAAAGAAGAGTTTTTTGGCAAGAGGTGAAGATTGTAGGGGATATCACCTATCTCAAGTGTCAAGACAATAAATTGGAGGCTTTGGATTTTTCCTAAATCAATACCTTAAAAGGGCTTGAGTGCAATGATAACCTATTAACATCTCTGGATGTTTCAAATCAACCTGCTTTGGAAGAACTTTATTGTGGCGGAAATAAGCTTACTTCTTTGGATGTATCCAAAGAAGCAGCTCTCATAGGCTTGGGTTGTGGATTCAATTATTTCTAACAATTCTGAATTGAGTGTATTGGAGGGTAACGACAACCAACTTACGACTGTCAATACATTGAAGAATACAAAACTCCACCGCTTTAATTGTCGAAGAAACCATATAGAGTCGCTAGATTTAAGGCAGAATATAGTATTGAGTTATCTCTGTTGCTGCTGTAGTTAATACTCAAAAGTTGAAGGTCTTGGAGTGTCGAAACAATCGACTAACCTCTTTGCTTGTATCCAATTCGAGATTGGTTACAATTCGGGTGCGAAGATAATCAACTTGCCAAGCTTGATCTGTCGAAGAATACCTCTCTCAATTGTACTGTCACAATAATCGATTGACAACCTTAGTTCGTTGATGTATATGTCTGGATTTCCTCTTCTAAACACAATAATTTCTCCATTTTTTGCAGATACATTTGGTATTAAGTCGAGCAAATGTTCCATAGATGACGTCTTTTCTAAAATGGAACCAACCACAGTTGTGGTCATTCCCTCTCCTTTAAGTTCTGTTTTGGGTAATCGTGATGATTGTTTTACCTACAGTAAAGTGTAATTTAGGAACACTTCGATGTTGTCTACTTGGGGAGAAGAACTATATTGATTCTTTCAAAATCACCAATTAGTAGGGAAATAGAGTCTTAAAGAATCAATTGGCGGTAATGAGAAAACAAAAGCAGAGTGCCTCCATCCGATTAAGGATGTTGCACCCTGCTTATTTTTTGGGGGACAGTTCAATATCCCTTGAGATTCTTGCTATTGTGCTACCTCTTGAAAGGACGAATCACCATTTTGGAAGAATTATATTTTTCCATAGAAGCAGTGTAGGCACTACTCTCTCCGGTAAAGTACACATTGAATACTCTTTGGTTGTGCATCTCTTTGTTATATTCTTCTGTTGACGACCAATAGTAGCCGGTATCCCCCAGAAAATTGGCTCTTGTTGCTGATGGAATTTTTTCTCCGCAAGCAGGAAAGTAACGAATTATTCTATTGGATGCCTTGTCCCAATATTCATCATTGGCAATTTGTTCTATACTTGTGCGATCGGTTGGTCCAAGAAAAATATACTCCACCACTAAATATTTCCCCTTATCGGAACTCTCTCCGGAAGTATTGGGATTATTGGTGAAGGAGTAGCGCCAAGCGGAACGCTGAAAATTACCTCCTCCCTGATAGCGTAGTCCGGCAAGAACCCTCTCCTTATAGCATTTGTATTCAGCTTTGTAGGACACCTTCTTCCCAAAGAAATCAATTTTTTCGATTCTCGTACCAATGTTGTGATGCGGAGCAATGTACGAAATCTCGCCACCGGATTCGTAGAAAATAGGATACCAATCCTCTTTGGACGGAAGGAAATACTTTTTGCCATCTATTGTGAGGTTTTTCTGTTCACCTTCCACCTCTGTGAATAAATTTCCGGCCTCCTCGAAAGAAAAATATCCACTTGTTGTGTTTTTCCAATCGGGAGCGAATTGTTTTCCCGTTTGATCCAAATTTCTTTCGGCAACTCTATCCAAAATGGGAATGTACTCTTTCCATTCACTGGTCGCTTTGGAGATTTTGGCTGTATATCTCTCACCGGGTCGATATTCTTTTCCTTTTTTAGTAGGGATTTCAATTACTTTTTTTCCCATACTTCCAACAAGCATTACGTAGAAGCACCCTCCATTGCTCATCGGCTTTATCTCTTCTGGTGAGA
This sequence comes from Bacteroidota bacterium, assembly GCA_023396255.1. GTDB lineage: Bacteria > Bacteroidota > Bacteroidia > Bacteroidales > Porphyromonadaceae > Porphyromonas. The sequence continues at coordinate 3,215 of JAEWWU010000017.1, read as the reverse complement.
AACTGACGTAGGCAATAAGACTGTTCGTCGAAGTTGTAATATTTTCTAATTCAAGAGGTTGGGCACTTATCTCATAAATACCACTGCCGTCTTTGGTAATAACTCCCCACGTAATGCTTTGAAGAGTACCGATGTCTGTTGGGAGATTGGATAATTCCAATTTCATAATGGCACTCTTCATTTCCAGAAAACAAGTCCAATAATAAGAATTAGGGTCGCTGTCATAAGTGCAACCGTGTAGACAGATGCTTTTCTTAAGATGAGCAGTATTGTTGTTGCCGACTTGTTTCTGTCTATCCATACGAATTTTTACTTCATCCCCCTTGAGTTCTACATCCCCACAGTATATATCAAAACTTGTAGCACCCGGTATTTGGGGACCGGTAAATGTGGCTTTGTCGGTTCCTGCCCCGGAAGAGAGGGTAAACTTTTCTCCTTTTATGCACTTGCCATCTTTTTTGCCTACAACCAATACTTGATCTCCTGCTTCCCAAGTAAGGGCCCCCTTACCAACATTCTCGTCATCATACGCTACTTTCAAGTCGTTGGGCATAGAGACGGTTATGGTTATTGGCTCTTTTTGCTGAATTTGTGCACTGTTCGGTTTTTTGTGGTTGCAGCTATTCAACACAAGAATTGTAGCCAATAAACACATAATGGTTTTTTTCATATTTCCTTATTTTTTAGATTGTTGTACCTATTACTATACTCCCTCTTCAAAGGCATCGCCGCCATCCCTCACATCGGGCAGATATGCTCCCGGACTTGCTGCAGCGACCAAGTAAGAATCGAACTTTACTGTTATCACCTCTATTTTAGGTGTCTGATAAACTTGTTTTTTACTCATAGAATGGATTCTTTAGAATGAATGCAATATCAATAGTTTCTCTTGTCGCGACGGCACAAATGTAAGACGATTAAATTACCCCCCCCGTTTTTATTGATATTTAACTATTTCGGAGAATAAAAACCTTGGTTTTAACTATAATAAAATGGAATAAAGTACCTGTGAGGGAACAATAGGGGGAATCTCTTTCTCTTCACAATTGGATATTTCGATAAAGAGGTGATGGATTTTTAGGATTTGAAGGTCTCATAGAAGGGTGGGCAAAAGGAAAATCAGATAAATGGTTTAGGTTGTCTTGATATTGCATTTTTTTCAAAAAACTCGAATCAGAGGTTTGTTTGATTCTTCAAAAGAATTCTCAAGTTAGAGCGTGGGGGTGGAGTTTTATTTTTTTTACAATCAATTTTGAGACCACTCCGAAGGGTTGGGAATAAATCGGAGAATAGCAGGGAATTAATTGCCCATTTTGAGGGAATTATTACCCAAATAATTCCCTACTAATTTTTCTTTTGTCCAACAAAAAAATTCTTCGCAGGGAACTATTCGAGGAAAAGGTATTAGGATGAGGATCGAAGTTAATAAATGGGAATGAGAGGGATTTACAACTCTCTTTGCGACATTCAAGAATGTGCCCTCAAAAGCACAATGGTTTTAATCGCCTAAGCATAACGACTTCGATCGTTCAAGTGCAACGACTTTGGTCGTATAAGTATAAGACGTCCGGGAAGAAGGGGGGCGACTCTCTTTGTAAATCTTTTCAGTGAGTAATATAATCTACCTTAAATCACAGACCAAGAGATTGCAAAGGATATGGAGAGAATAATGATGGTATACACACAAAGTAGGTATTACAATATAAATTGATAATCCTTTATTATAGCACATATTAGGTATTCTTCGCCCTGTTTTTTGCTACGATGGTTTTTATTGTTACACTTGCGAAAAATAATAGCGTGTATTTTATTATTGCGTAATAATTCATACATAATTAAGTAGCAGAGATAGTTTATGGAGAAATCATCTAAAAGTAACTTACTACTAATCTTGATCATCGTTCTTCTATTTGGCTGTCGTGGTCAAAAAGAAGAATTTTTAGCATCTTCTGTATCCCCTGCCATTGAGGAAGAGATGCCTTCAGAGAGTTCAACATTGCGCTCAGGAAAGGAATTCCTCACTCTTTCAGAAGCTGATAAATCTATTATTAAAAACTATTGTAATGACTTAAAAACATTGGCTTTTGAGTCAAGTGCAATGACCGCAAAGGCGCTGAATTACGACTCGTATAAAGAAGTCCCTGTAGAAGAAATTCTACGTAATCCAATGGTAGCACACCTCCAATTTTTAGATATAAAAGAAGAGGAAACAAATAACCCAATCCATTTTTATGATCTTTCTTTGGAGGATAGGGAGGAGTTTCTAAATGCATATCTAAAAGAAGAACAGAAAAGTATCGAAGAGAAGGTGGCTCTCGTTCCGGAGCTCTTAACAGAGATAGAAAAGTATGATCTTGCTTGTGAGAAAATATTCTCCTCTCAAAATATTGAACGCTTAGACTACGAAAATATGAACTTTCGTAAATTCTCTATAGCGAAAACACAATCTTCTAAAACCCTCAAAAGGCATCCAATCTCAACCAAAGAAGTGGATCTTTTCGACTTAATAGAGGAAGAACTGGGCTCTCAGAATAATATTCAAGACCAAGATCATATTGATATGTCCGAAGGTTTAAGTCCGGCGATGCTAAGAAGTAGCAGTAGTAGTGGTGGGGGTAGAAATCCTTCTATTAGGAATAAGGTTATTTCCAAGCACTTAGAGGCAGGAGTACGCAAAGGGGATATCATAATCCGAAAGAAGCGTTTGTTGGCTATAGGCAAAAAATTTTCTATTGCGGGGCATGTTGCCATTATCAATACTCCCCTAAATTGGAACTCACTGCCACGGGACAATTTTTCTATTGATTCAACTCCTGAAGACAAGAAGGAAGGATATTCTGATGGTGTTCAGTATATGAAATTTGATACTTGGTGTCGTCCTCATACAGTACTTGGAATACGGAGAGCCACAACAAGTAGGAGTAAGGTGAGAATAAGGGGTCATTATCGTTACTATCGTTCTTATGTTCGGATAGGAGATCTCTCGAGGATGGCAGATAGGGCACGAACATATATTGGGAGACCCTATGGCAATGTGTTTAAAACAATGAAAGAGGTTCCAAATAAATTTATTTGCAGTTCTCTTGTTTGGTATTGTGCCAAGATGGAATATGGTGTTGATATATCAAATGGATCGCGAAAGTATGTTTGGCCAAGTGATATTCTTAAAGATTCTAATACATACATAAAGACAGAATACAAAAAGTGATTATGAA
>JAEWWU010000021.1 GCA_023396255.1 Bacteroidota bacterium | reverse complement strand
AACGATTTGGTAACGGAACTTCTGCATAAATCCACATCTTCTGCTCTTTTACCCCTTATGCAAACCATAGAGATATACTGCAAATCCCTCTCATTTCCATCTACTTACCTTCAATCCTCGCCCTAATGCCCTTTCTTCGAATAGTTCCCTATTAATTGCTGATTTGTAGGGAATTAATTTCTGACAATTCCCTACAAATTTTTCTTTTCTCCGAAGGGCACAAAAATTAGTTCCCTGCAAATGAATCACCCTACTCCAACACGACTTCATAACCTCTGCCCTACCTCGTTTTTTAGGGTCACATCTTCTTAATAATGCCTCTCTTCAAAAATTTCTTATCTTCTCAAACTTTCGATTCTCGGCTATTTCAACATTAAAACAACTGAGAGGGCGAGGTACACCTTATTATATACACATATAGCTTCTCAATTTTCCGGTCATCTTTGCTCCTACAAGATTTCTTCATCTGTGGGTATTAAAAAAAATCGCAAAACTATTGCAGAGAAAAAAAATCGTTGTATCTTTGCACCGAGTTAAGGGAAGAGCCCTTGACAGTAGATGCCTTTAGGGAGGTTTCCTCCAAAAAAGACAGATGCGGAAGTAGCTCAGTTGGTAGAGCACAACCTTGCCAAGGTTGGGGTCGCGGGTTCGAATCCCGTCTTCCGCTCCACGAAACCTCGCTTGCTTCAAGTGAGGTTTTTGTTTTGGTGGCTCGGATGGTGGAATCGGTAGACACGAAGGACTTAAAATCCTTTGGCCATTGCGGCTGTGCGGGTTCAAGTCCCGCTCCGAGTACTATAGGGAACTCTTTTATCAACTAAAAGAGTTCTTTTTTTGTTCCTTATGCATCGGGGATACTCCAATCACTCCTTTTCTTTCTGCTCCATTGCTTCCCAAAATTGTCCCCTTCAATTAGCAAAAAGAGGTTACACTTGAAAATATTTCGGGGAAATCTCAGAAAACACAACCATTGGATAGGGCAACCTCTCTTTTATCAAACTTGTTCGCTACAAATGAGCACTCCTTATTTCGTTCCCGACCATTCCCTAAACATTCTAATATTAGGCATATTGAGGGAACCGCTCCCTACTCGCTGCATAGTTTCATTTTATCTCCCTCAAGAAAAACTCATTCGGGGAAAAGCATAAAACCAATTCTCGCATCAAAATACCCTCAAAAGCGACCCATCTAAATAATTCTTTCTTAAAAAAAATAATCAACAATTCTCGCATTTTATCAATTTATTTCATATCTTTAGGAGCCAAAAAGTTTCATACAACATCTTTTGTGCAAAAAAACAGCTCTACACTTATTCCAAGACTCTTTTTTTGGGGAGGGGGTAAGAGAGAGTTAGTTACGAACTCTTGACACACTTAACTCTTTAATTGTTATGAAAAAAGAATTACTTCGATTGACCGAGATAATCCTTTTGTTCTTTTCTTTGAACACAATTCTCTCGGCACAAAAAGAAACCCTCCATCTCAACGAGATGGGGCAACTGAAAACAACATTAGGTGACAAATACACCTCCACCACCCACCTTACTATCACCGGAAAACTCAACAAACAAGATCTCAAAGATGCCGGATTGATGGCAAATTTGGAAGAATTGGATCTTTCCGGAGCAACCCTCTTCAATGATGATGGTTCCTCCCCGAGTAATTTTCCCGAATACTCCTTTTCTTACACAAAAAAGTTGAAAAAGGTGGCATTTCCTCAAGGGATAAAAAATATTGAACGCAACGCATTTTACAAAAGTGAAGGGTTGGAAAAAGTCCTGCTTCAAGAGGGGATAGAATCTATCCAACAAGCAGCTTTTATGAGTTGCATCAAGCTGAAAGAAATCAATTTTCCCAAAACGCTCAAAAAGATCGGCAAAAATTCATTCTACAAAACGTGGGAATTAACAACCTTTGAAGCTCCGGAAAACCTGGAAGAAGTTGGAGAAACGGCCTTCTACAATAGCGGAATTAAAAAAGCATCCATCAATGAGCATCTGTCGGCAATAGGTGCTGGGGCTTTTGGCGGATGCCTTTTTCTTTCCGAATATGAAGTAAATCCTAAAAACAAATATTTCAAGGCCGATGCCGTAGACAAGGCTCTCTACTCGTTCGATGGCTCAATGCTCGTTGCCTACCCCCCTGCTTCCCCTGCCACAACTTACAAGAATCCTACGGGGGTAACCTCTTTGGCCTCTTCTGCTTTCGAGGGAGCTGTACACTTGGAAACTGTCCGCTTGGGCGGCACTATCCGAATACTACCCAAATCTCTCTTCTTTGGTTGCAAAAATCTCACCAAAGTATATGTGGGTGAAAGTGTGGATTCAATTGGTATTGGTATTTTCGATAACTGTCTCAAACTTGCCGAATTTCACATTAGAGCCGTCAATGTACCACGCTGTGCCGATCAACCGTTCTGTGTCTTTAACTGCCCTAACAAAGTTGTTTTGTATGCTCCTGCAGCATCAGTAGAAAACTATCGTGCATCTTATGTCTTCGGGAAAGTATTTCTGGATTTTTTAGTGGATACGGATGAAGATGATATAGATCCAACTCAAGACCTGGTTCTTTTGCAGGAAGATTTTGAAAAAGAACCAGAGCAAACCAAGGAATGGGAGGGCAACGAAAACATTACTCCGGAAAAAGGTTCTTACATCAGAATCACCAAGGGAGGCAATAAAGTATTGCGCCTCGGGGACAACGAAGGAGATGGGCTCATAAAGACAAGGGAACTTGACTTATCGGGTAATGACGGGAACTTCAGAGTACGATTCGACTTTGACGGCTGGAACGACTTGGTACGTACCGTCTGGGTCGATCTCATAGATGGAGAAAACGTATTGGGTTCACAGAGAATATCGGTCTACAAGCCTCAAATGGGAGAAACCCTTCGCACATTCGATATTCCTTTCTCGAGAGGTACACAAAAGAGCAGATTGGTATTCCGTACTGATGCCACGCAGCGCATCGCCATATTGGACAACATCAAGGTATATACCACCACCACTCCCTTTGCTACTTATTCGACAGACAAGGAAAACATCGACTTTGGCAAATGTATCCAAGGACAACTCCCTCCAAAACAGACACTCACGCTTTCTCTCAAAAACAATAACAAACGCCCCTCCATCAAATTGCTAACAGAAGATGTAGGCATCTTTGACGTTCACATAGATTGGAAAAACGATGAGCTGGCCACTATTTCCGTTACTCTTGATGCAACCACTTTGGGCGAGTATAAAGCCTTCTTACGTATAAGTCTCAACGATGTCAATGTTCTTATGATTCCCATAACGGCATCTGTTATCGACAAAAACAATCCTCTTGACTTGGATGACAGCCATCCTAAAACCACACTTGACGAAGATTTTGAAAAATACACAACTGGAAAAATCCCCGAAGGATGGAAAATAATAACTCCGGAGGGTAGCAGAAGTTGGTCGGTTCGTAAGGATATGGAAGGAAATAGGTGTATGGCCATCAATGCCCTCGAAACAGACGGAACCGTACGCAGCTGGCTCGTGTTGCCGGCTTTGGATGCCGACAAGCTGAAAAAGCACAATTTGAAGCTCCTACTAACGGCCGAAAAACCAAACGGAGCCAAACTGAAACTGATTTCCATAGACAAAAAAACCGGAAACACTTCTGTTTTGTCTGATCTTACACAACAAGGAGAAATGAAGTGGAAAGAAATCTCTTTCCCTCTCAAAAACCTTTCCGGTGTTATTTTCCTCGCCTTGGAATACTCCGGGATCAATACTCCCACAGAAAAACGAACTACCATTTACAGAGTAGACAAAGTACAACTTGAAGAGGATACAAGCATAGCTTCCATAATCTCCTCTCCTTTAGAGGTAAGAAAACAAGGTGATGTGTGGTATTTGAAAGCATCTGTTGCCTTTTCTGTGTTCGACGTGCAAGGATACTGCTGGGCACACAGTATTGCAGGAGAAGAAGTAAGCATATCCCCATCGGGCAATAACGTGTACTTTGTCCAAATGGGTTCCGATACAGTGAAGGTTATTCTCCAATAACTCGGCTAAACCACAGAAAAGACAAGGCCTGCCGTTTCTATTAAATAGAATGGCAGGCTTTTTTCCGGAACAATGTCAGAATAAAAAAAAGCACTACCTTTAGATTCGGGACACGAACCAAACAGATGTAAAAAAGGTCCTGTGAACAAAACAGACCTCTTCAGTTGTTTTGTACACAGATGTAATAGAGGAATACGATAATGGCATACACCTCAAAACTAATAACAATCATCAGCATTCTTTTGCTAATTGCTTGTGGGAAAGTGATTGGAAAATCAACTCTCGCTGCCCAAGAGCTACCCTCTGTATTTTCTTCGACGCGCCCTTCTCCATCGTTGACTCAAGGGAAATGGATAAAGATAACCACCACAACAGAAGGTGTTTACAAACTCTCGGCAAAAAAACTCAAAGAAGCAGGATTTTCTAATCCCAACGATATTCGCATCTATGGGCAAGGGGGGCGTATGCTTCCAGAACGACTATCCTTGATAGCTCCTCCATATATGACACAACAATCCACCTGGGTGCACAATGGAGAAGTTTACTTTTTCGCCCACGGGATGGTAAATGTTTTTTTCGATTCTAAATTGCAAGGATATGCTCCAGAAACCCATCTCTATTCTCTCAAAGGGTACTATTTAGTTACAGAAAACCCCTCTCTCCCTCCTATGGGGTTGCAGGATGGATACGCTTATACGGCGTCGCCCAACTCAACGATCACCACTTACGATGCCACTTTCGTTCACGAAGTGGATCGGGTTTCTCTCAAAAAATCAGGTCGTATCCTTTTTGGAGAACCTCTTTCTGCACAAACAAAAACACCCATTATATTCAACCTACCGGAAAAACCGGCAAAACCGGAGGCTCGCATTTCATTCGCTCACATCACACATCCGGGGAATAACGAAAAAATTCCTGTAATAATCAGTTCGGGAAATTCCGAAGTTACCGATGAAGTCCTTGGTAAAGAAGGCGACGTCTCATCGAATTATTTCGCCGGCACCTACCATCGGCGGAGTTATCCCTTGCAAATCAATTCCGGTACACAAGTTCGGCTCGAAGCTTCTCTGGGGGCACAAGCTCGAAGCTCTTACTTAGACTACATAGCTCTGACGGTACAACTTCCGCTCTCCTATAAAGCAGGGAAGCAATTAATATTTACCAAAGCTCTCGAAAACTTTCCTCAGACTGCAGCAACCTACGTTATCGCCGGAGCCTCCCCGGAAGGTCGAATTTGGCGCATAGAAGAAGCCAATGGAGTGGCGGATATGCCTTACAAACAAATCAGTGGAGGATTATCGTTCGAGGCTCTGGTTTCTACGATCAATGCCCAGCCAACTCGTTTTGTTTACTTTAAACCATCTGATGCCTACGAAATACAAGAGATGGTTACATTGTCCAACCAACCGGATTTTGCTTCGATGGAGGTTCCCGACTATGTAATCTTGACCACTGAAACTCTCCGAGAAGAAGCCGAGCGATTGGCAGAGCATCACCGTACCAACAATCATTTGAAGACCATTGTGGTGTCGCAACAAGAGGTTTTCAATAGATTTTCTCAAGGGACTCCCGATGCCACAGCCTATCGGCTGATGATGCGCTATTTCTTCGATCGCTCGGAAGATCCCGGTTATCACCCCCTACTTCTTCTTTTTGGGGATGGAGTGTATGACAATCGCAAAATAAGTGACGACTTCAAAGCTCCTGAATTGCAAAAAACAGAAATGTTACTCACCTATCAAGGGTACAACTCAACCAATGTGTACAGCTACACCTCGGATGACTATTTTGGCTGTTTGAGCCCTGCAGACGACGACAAAACATTGGGAAGCAAGAAACTAAGTGTAGGAATAGGGCGCCTTCCCTTGCGCACATTAAAAGAAGCCAAACAGGTTGTAAACAAAATCATAGACTACGACCTCAACAAGGAGCCAGGAAAATGGAAAAGCCGCGCTCTATTCGTTGCCGACAATCAAGATGGTTACAGCCATCTCACTCAAGCAGAGTTTCAGTGCCAAACACTGGAAGAGGTTATACCAGCTCTCAATGCAACCAAGGTCTATATGGATGCCTTTCCATTGGAAACACAAAATGGGCGGACCTCTTCCCCTGCTGCCAAGAAAAAATTGATGGACGAATTGGACAAAGGATTACTTCTTCTCAATTACACCGGGCACGGTGGACCGGCGGCTTGGACGGATGAACAGATTTTGACAATGACCGATGTACTCAATGCCAACTACAAGAATTTGCCGGTTTGGATTACAGCAACTTGCGACTTTACAAACTTCGACCATCCAACCACTTCTGCCGGAGAGGAGGCTATGCTTCATCCCCACAGCGGGGCGGCCGCCCTCTTTACCACCACTCGCGTGGTTATGGATTTGGACAACAAGGCTATGCACGCCCAACTAATCAAGCACCTCTTTGCACAACAAAAAGATGGGCATCTCAATCCATTGGGACACGTTATGTGCTTCTCCAAGAATGCTATGAATAAGGGGGATACCATCAACAAGTTGAACTTTCTTCTCATCGGAGACCCTGCCATACGTCTCAAGATGCCCCACTTAACAGCAGAAATAACTGCTATAGACGGGGCCGAATTGCCTAATCAAAGTTTTGTTTCACTTCAGGCTATGCAAAAAGTTCTTATGGAAGGAGCTGTTGTGGATGCAGATCGCTCCGTACAAGGGAACTTTGACGGAACTATGTACATAACCATCTACGATGCCAGACAGAAGGTACAACCCCACCCGGACAATGCATCGAAATACGGAACTCAAATCTCTTTTTACGACTATCCGGGAGCCATATACAACAATTCTGTGCCTGTTAAGGGAGGGAGATTTTCCTTTGAATTTGTTGTACCCAAAGACATTGCATACGCCAGTGAAAACGGTAAAATCAGCTTGTATGCCTTTAGCGATTCAAAAAACGAAGCTATCGGAATTGAGCGCAGCATACGCATTGTACCCGGTGTTCCCAACAATCCCGTTACAGATACCATTGCCCCCAAAATAGAATCATTCTTTTTGGGACATACCGGCTTCCAGCCTGGGGATGCAGTGGGAGAAACACCCCTATTCGTTGCCGAGATTAGCGATGAAAGTGGGTTAAACCTCGGTGGAGGAGGTATAGGGCACGACATTACACTCACCATTGATGAACGAAGAGACCTTTCCTTTGTGCTAAACAATCACTATTCGGCCAGTGTAGATAAAGCAAATACCGGCATTGTGCAGTATATGTTGCCTCGATTGGAAGAAGGTAATCACACTGCCACGCTCACCGTTTGGGATGTATGCAACAACTCCACAACTCACAACTTCGACTTCCGTGTTCGAGCTGGACAAACGTCCAAAATACTTAGGGCTACAGTTTATCCAACTCCGGCAAAAGAGGGTGAAGCGATTTATTTCGACTTATACAATAACACCCCAAAAGAAGAAGTGGATGTTGTGATAGAACTCTTCGACCTTGGCGGACACAGAGTGGCCCGTTCGGCAACACAGCGTACTCGTAGTCAATGGCAAGAGCCTGCCCGAATAGAATGGACTCCACAAACAAGCTACGGCACGGCTGTTGCTCCGGGTATCTATACCTATAGGATTGTGGCTACACACCCCAATTCTCTCCCATTTGTGTATAGCAATAAACTTGTCATAGTTCGCTAATTCCAAACAGACATAAACAATCAAACAAATTATGAAGAAAATTTTTCTATTTCTAGGAATCCTTTCAATATTTTCTTTGCCTTCAAAAGCCCAAGAAACGACAGAGGATCAAGAGTCTAAAGCCAAACATTGGGTTGTAAAAGGAATGAGTGGTCTCAATATGTCACAAACGACATTGACCAATTGGGCAGCAGGAGGAGAAAACACCGTTGCCGGGAATGTTTTTTTCAACGCAACAGCCAATTACACCAATGGGAAATGGATTTGGGACAACGCCCTTAATACGGAGTACGGGCTCACTTACACACAATCCAACAAATGGCAAAAAAGTGTAGACAAGTTAGAAATCACCTCCAAGCCGGGCTATGCCATTACCTCTAAGCTCTATGCCTCTGCAATGATCAATTTCCTAACTCAATACGACAAAGGATATGAAAAGCCCGGTGACAATCTCTCCGGAAAAGACTACATTTCTACTTTTATGGCTCCGGGCTACCTCAATGCATCTTTAGGGTTGGAATACAAACCCAACGCCAACCTTTCCTTTTTCTATTCTCCTCTAACCAGCAAGACAACCCTTGTTTTGGACGATCTACTCTCCTCCAAAGGAGCCTATGGCGTTAAACCGGGAGAAAAGGTTTTGGCTGAGTTGGGAACCTCTTTTGTGGCTACAGCTTCTTATGAAGTTTTTCGAAACTTCAACCTTCTCTCCAAGCTAACCTTATTCACGGCTTATACCCACAACTTCGGAAACATAGATGTCAATTGGGATATGATGTTGGCCTACAAGTTCAACAATTACTTCTCCGCAACTTTAACCACCAATCTTATCTATGACGATGATATACGTCCTATAGCAGGTCAGGGTCCTAAGATTCAATTCAAAGAAATGTTCGGAATAGGCATCGGATACACATTCTAACACATTTTAGGTATAAGGATTATTCTTTTAGCACTTGGATAGAGAAAAACTTACTCTAACCTCCGTCTTATACAACCTGCATTACACTATTAACAAATAAAATACCCCTATTTGATGGTTTAAGGACTGTTGAATGGGGGTATTTTGTTTTTTCCCCTCTCCCTCGAAGAAGAAAAACTACCTAAATTTTTGTATTTCTATTATTAAGACTACCTTTGCCGCGAATAACGAGGGGTGGCAATGATATAGGCATACACTCTCGAGTGGTTGTTGTTTTTTGAGGGTTACTGAAGTATGCTCATTAGGACAAAACCTTTGAGGTGTGGGTTGTTTCTTTGCTACTTAAAAACAAACAATTGTAAAGGATATGACAGAACTAAGCAATCGGAACAAAGTGGATGATGTGGTGATCCGCTTCTCTGGTGATTCCGGAGATGGTATGCAGCTAACCGGTACCATCTTTTCAGATCTTTCGGCCGTGTATGGCAATTCTATTTCTACATTCCCCGATTACCCTGCAGAAATACGTGCTCCACAGGGAACTTTGGCAGGGGTATCCGGATTTCAGGTGCGCATAGGACACCAAAAAGTGCACACTCCCGGGGACTTTGCGGATGTATTGGTTGCAATGAATGCCGCAGCCCTGAAAGTAAATTTGCAGTACCTGCGCAAGGATTCGATCATCATTGTAGATACGGACTCTTGCACAGAAAAAGATCTCCAGAAAGCAGAATACCAAACACTCGACCCCATTGCCGAATTAGGGCTCAATCCCGATCGCGTTATTGCCGCACCTATCAGTACAATGGTGAAAGACTCGTTGGCTGAATTGGAGTTGGACAACAAGTCTGCCCTGCGCTGCAAAAATATGTTTGCTCTCGGTTTGGTTTGTTGGCTATTCGATCGTCCTTTAGATCACGCACAACAACATATCCAAAAGAAGTTTGCCAAGAAAGAACTTATTATGAAAGCCAACCTCAAGGCTTTGCAAGATGGGTTTAACTATGGAGCAAATACACACGCATCAGCCGGAACTCCTTTTATGGTAGAAGGTTCCGAACAACCGGTTGGTACATATATGGATGTGAGCGGGAACAAAGCAACGACCTATGGTTTGATTGCAGCTTGTGAAAATTCAGGGCTTAAGATGTTCTTGGGTAGCTACCCTATTACTCCGGCAACCGATATTCTTCATTTCCTCTCAAAAAACAAATCTTTGGATGTTATCACCGTACAAGCCGAAGACGAAATTGCAGGTATAGCTACTGCCATTGGGGCATCTTTTGCCGGACGATTGGGAGTAACCTCAACTTCTGGACCCGGTTTGGCTCTCAAGAGTGAGGCTATCGGCTTGGCTGTTATGGCAGAGCTTCCATTGGTTATCGTGGATGTACAGCGTGGAGGTCCTTCTACCGGTTTACCCACGAAAAGCGAACAAACCGACCTCTTGCAAGCTATGTATGGACGCAATGGAGAATCTCCTGCCGTGGTTATATCAGCAATTACTCCTTCCAATTGTTTCGACGCGGCTTATTGGGCTGCCAAGATTGCCGTAGAACATATGACTCCTGTAATCTTGCTCACTGATGCCTTTATTGCCAATGGATCCGTGGCTTGGCGTATACCGGAGTATGAAAATTACCCAAAAATAGTTCCTCATACGATTGATTTCTACAAAGGAAGCGAACCGTGGAAAGCCTTTACTCGCGACCCACAAACCTTAGTTCGTTATTGGTCAGTGCCCGGTCAAAAAGGGTTTGAATACCGCAACGGAGGTTTGGAAAAAGATAACCTCACAGGAGTTATCAGCACCGATCCCGAGAACCACGCTATGATGGTTGAAAATCGTCGTCGTAAAATTGATTACATTGCCAACGTGATACCGGAATTGGAGGTAGAAGGCGATGTGGACAACGCTGATTTATTAGTTGTTGGCTGGGGAGGAACTTACGGTCACCTGCACGATGCTGTACAACGAATGCGCACCACCGGTCACAAGGTGGCTCACGCTCACTTTATGTTTATCAACCCTATGCCAGCTAACACAGAAGAGGTTCTTCGTCGTTATCCACGCATTGTAGTGGCTGAGCAAAATAATGGTCAGATGGCAACCTTGTTACGTAGCAAAGTACAAGGAAAAATGATCGACCAATACAATAGAGTTGAGGGTCGCCCCTTCTCTGTAGATGATTTAGAAAAAAGCTTTACGGAACTCTTAAATAAATAATAGCCATGTCTCAAGAAGTAACTATAAACCAACAATTACAAGCCAAAGATTTCAAGAATGGCTCTTACGTTAAATGGTGTCCCGGCTGCGGGGATCATTCTGTTTTGGTTGGCTTACACAAAGCTATGGCCATGCTGGGCGTTGAACCTCACAACACGGTAGTGGTATCCGGAATCGGGTGTTCGTCACGTCTTCCCTACTATATGAGTTCTTACGGGTTTCATACCATTCACGGTCGTGGAGCAGCTGTTGCAACCGGAGTTAAGGTTGCTCGCCCCGAGCTTTCTGTATGGCTGACAACTGGGGACGGAGACAGTTTGGCTATTGGAGGAAATCACTTCATCCACGCTGTTCGTAGAAACGTAGACATCAACGTGGTTCTTTTCAATAACCGCATTTATGGTCTTACCAAAGGGCAATATTCACCCACCTCACCCAGAGGATTTGTAACCAAGAGTTCTCCCTATGGTACTGTTGAAGATCCATTTATCCCTGCCGAGTTGGCTTTTGGGGCTCGTGGTCGCTTCTTTGCTCGTGCCATTGATGTGGACACCGCTAACCTGAGTGAATGTCTCTATCAAGGGGCAAAACACAAGGGCTGTTCGGTTACAGAAGTTTTGGTTAATTGTGTCATCTTTAATGATGGTATTCACAAAAATGTAACGCTGAAAGAAGTTCGAGACGACCGCACCATACAACTCAAACACGGAGAAAAGATGATTTTCGGCAAAGACAAAAACCGTGGACTTGTTTTGGAAGGATTTGAACTCAAGGCTGTCACAATCGGAGAAGATGGCTACACAATGGACGACATATTGATTCACGATGCCCACTGCGAAAATGCTACACTTCACCATATGTTAGCAATGATGGATGGAACAGAGTTGCCTGTTGCTTTGGGTATTATTCGTGATATTGCAGCACCTGCGTACGATGAGTGTGTTCACGAACAAATCAAAGAACAACAAGAAAAGAATCCGGCTCGTACCCTTCGTCAACTATTGGCCAAGGAAGATACTTGGGAAGTAAAGTAACTCGAGATATTTTTTGAGTTCTACTCAATAGGAAAGGGAATGTTCAGTCATTTGAACATTCCCTTTTTTCGTCTATAAATTCAATTCATTCCAATTCTTAGAATTTATAGAAAATCAAGCCGAACACAAAAAGTTGCCTTTTTCCTCTGTACCTACTTACTACTCCTAATAAAAAGGGGGACCACCCAGGAAGGGGAGTGAGCTGCAGTTAGATTCATCAGAGGCAGGAGCTGGAGCTCTATTTAATTTCGTCTTTACAGGTTGGGATTCACAGAGTCTGTGAGCTTCGAAAATCGAGATAAAAATGGAAGAAAGGAGGGATATCTACAAGGCAAGGCAGAAAACGAAGGTGAAAATTTTGATAGCACTACTCCCTACAGGGGGGCAGATATTTTCGATTTGTACAAAAAAAGAAAAGATGATTACGAGAACGGAAACAAAAGCAATCACAAGGCATTCCCATCTACGAAGAGACTCTCCAAAACGAGGAAATTTCTCTATACGAAGGCATTTCCCAATACAGTGGGTAAAGAAAAATCGGTTGTTCTCTTCAAAGCTGGAGGCTTGGCTTGTAGCACTCGTGCTCCGTTGGGCTATCGCATCGAAGGGCTTTTGTTCGGCACTCTGATTTTGGAGACAGGTATTTCGGTAAAGAGTATTGCCAAGATGATGGGGTACATCTATTACCGTATCGCAAATCAATGTCCAAATCACCGACCGGCAGATTGAACAGGACACAGACAGATTGATACGACAATAAAAGTAAATACGACAAATGTAAAAAGAGTTCGCCTCTGCTAAAGAGACAGGCTCTATCATTTATTTGTAAAGTATCAATAGATCCGCTACACTTTTTCTTTTCGTAGGCAAATCTTAATCCATATCTTCGTAGCATGAAAGAAGATATACGGAAAATACGAATGCGCCAAAAATGGCTTGAGCTAT
>JAEWWU010000004.1 GCA_023396255.1 Bacteroidota bacterium | reverse complement strand
CGTCACATCCTGGGGCTGGAGAAGGTTCCAAGGGTTGGGCTGTTCGCCCATTAAAGTGGCACGCGAGCTGGGTTCAGAACGTCGTGAGACAGTTCGGTCTCTATCTGTTGTGGGCGTAGAGATTTGCGAGGCTCTGACACTAGTACGAGAGGACCGTGTTGGACCGACCGCTGGTTTATCGGTTGTGCCGCCCAGGTGCATTGCCGAGTAGCTAAGTCGGGCAAGGATAAGTGCTGAAAGCATCTAAGCACGAAGCCGACCTCAAGATTAGATCTCATTAAGGGTGGTTATAGACTATGACCTTGATAGGCTATAGGTGTAAAGACAGTAATGTCAAAGCCGAGTAGTACTAATAGCCCGAAACTTTTTGCAAAGTTGTAGAGTTTTATTGATGCTAAGTTTGCGTTTATGTGGATTGCGAATTGTGTTATTTAGTCGTTCTTTTATTTTCTATGAAAGTCAAGCCTTATTAAGGTGGTTATAGCGTTGGGGTTCCACCTCTTCCCATTCCGAACAGAGAAGTTAAGCCCAACCACGCCGATGGTACTGCGTATTGTGGGAGAGTAGGTAGCCGCCTTTTCTTATAGAAGAGATGTTTCGAGGATTTATCCTTGGAGCATCTCTTTTTTTGTATCTACCCCTTTCCTTCTGATCTCCTCCTTTTTCAAACAGCGGTATTCATTTGGGAGATG
The DNA here is from genome assembly GCA_023396255.1 of Bacteroidota bacterium. Classification (GTDB taxonomy): domain Bacteria; phylum Bacteroidota; class Bacteroidia; order Bacteroidales; family Porphyromonadaceae; genus Porphyromonas. The sequence goes on along the minus strand of JAEWWU010000004.1, from coordinate 201,751 downwards.
CAGTGGAGAAGTTCCTGTTCCGGAATAACTGTATACCCGATATTAGCCCTTTGTTCTCTTTGCCAAGGAGAGCAGTGGGGTCAGATAGTTTCTGCATATCTACGATGGAGATGTTACAAGTATATCCCTTGTGATAGATAACAGCGGAAGAGAACCCAATGTAACCTCAAACCCAACCAGAGACAGGGTAAGTCCAACAGTATCTGCTTGCTACTAGCTTCGGGCTATCGTCCCTCACTGCCAGACGAAGGGCATAGGCTTTAAATTCGATTTCTGACCACAAGGAGCCTTATCTTCGTCCGGATACTTGGCATAGATTGAGAAGTTTCTGGGGGAAAGGCCGATAAATTTGTATATCCCGAAGGGGATACGGTATGTCTCTGTATTATGTTGGAGTCCGGTAGGAGATTTTTGTCTGATTGACGTTAAATGACGGGGCTGATACGATGGAGGCCTGTTTATTGTTTAAGTGTTGATATGCCGATGGAGTGTAAGTGATGCAGAACTTTTTGAAGGGGTGTGATTGTATCAGAGGATATGTGCGTCATACTATCGTTTCTCAGAGGAAGATAATTACTCGATTTGTGGGCGTAGAGGTTTTATTAGGAAGGTAGTGTGCATATTGGTAGCGAGAGCTGTAGGGGAAAAGGTCTACAAGTGCTGTTTGAAAAAAGAAGTCTCAGAGCCAAAACAAGCGTTATTTAGTCGATAAAAGGCTATTGGATAGAAGTGGGTAGGGTCGCTGCAAGCCTTACATATGGGTGATCTGTAAAAAACTGTTTTAGAAAGTAGTGATTAGGCAGATTCCTATGTGGGCTTTCATCAGAGAAAGGATTGTGGCAGGTTGGTAAAAGACCGGACCCGATAAGTTCTACCCCGAAGGACGTGTCAGAAAGATACTTCTATGTATATGGTCATTGCTCCCCGGTGATGAAAACGCCGAAAAAATGAAGCCGATATGCTTGTTCCTAAAATTGGTACAGGCAGACCTTTTGATTCTAAATATAAATATAGATTCGTAGGAGAATAATTGACATTCAAAATACATCTCTTGGGCGTGTCAGCGTGAGGGGGGAAATAAGTGAATTATATCAATTCTACATATGAAACTCTGAAATATTCCTATTGATTCACCTCTTCGGTAAAGAAGGAATAAAAGATCAATCCTCAATCTAGTACATAAAATTCTGAAAGATTTTCATTGGCTCCTCTACATTTAGTTATAAATGGTAAGATGAATGGGGGTAAAATGGTATACTACGCAAATCTTTTTGGAGGAAGATGATACCGTATGAGTTTTTTCGGGAAAGTTAGTCTTGAACTTATCTTGACAAGCGAGTAAGTAGTTGGAACAGAACTATATTTGTCTTCAAGACCAAGTCCCAAATCAAAATGAAGCAAGAAAACATTCCTCGTTTGTAGAAGTTAATGATGAATGAAGAGTATTCATTGTTGATACGCAGATTCAATCTATTGTAGGCTGCTGATAAAAAGAATCTCTTGGTAAATGGAGATGATGAAGGTAGCTCAATTTTTTAGATCTTTCTTTGGGGTATTTCTACTTTTCTTGTACTTTCGTGAAAAATAATAACCAGTATTTTATAACAATGGAGCAATTAACTATCCAGTTAATAAGGGTAAGAGTCAAAGAAAATATTTAAAATTGGAAGAGACACTTTTTGCCGCTTGTAAACTATTTCTCTAGAAATATGGAGATGTCACAATATTTGATATTGAGTGTGTGAGCGATCTTAGTCTATTATAAAACAGAAGATAAGGTAGAAATTCATAGGGTCTAGTGTAGGCAAATAGATATTCCGTTTTTGCAATTTCGGGACCTATCTTTTCCTTGAAAGCGAACGCTGCATCATTGCTGCTAGAGTGGATTTGACAAAGAAACTTATCGATGAAACCAGTACTCCCTCAAATTACTTTGAATTGATTATTGGAGCAACCTACGTTACAAGGGTTTCCCTGACAAAATAAAACTGTTTATGAAGGAAAAAGAGAAAATGTGAGAGTGTTTCTTCGTTGCGGGAATTCTGGCAGGAGAACTAAAAGCATCAATTAAGATTGAGTTGACAGTGAAATCTTTTTTAGGCAATTTTTTATCGAAACACTGTAAGAGAACGGACTTAACTCCAGTACCTAAAAGAATTATGGATATCAATTTATCAAAATATATGCAGCCAATAGTTCAATTATCATCCAAATCCAATTGAAATGCAAAAGAGACATTTAGACAGAAAGCAATATTTCCAAGAATCAGCTTATACCTCTAAAGCCTATTACATCAATTACATTAGGGCATATAAGGATATAAAGAAGAATGATAGAGTACTTGAGATTGGGTGTGGAGAGGGAGGTAATTTATTGCCTTTTGCTGAATTAGGATGCACTGTTGTAGGACTGGATTTATGCCAAGTCAGAATACAACAAGCCCAACAGTTTTTCATAGATTCGGGGGTAGAGGGGACCTTTCTCTGTGGAGACTTTCTGAAGACATCATCGTTGGAAAAACATAGCTTCGATATAATTTTGATTCACGATGTAATTGAACATATAGAAAAACCTTATAAAATGGATTTTTTCATTAAGGTGAAGTCGTTCTTGAAAAAAGATGGTGTCATTTTCTGGGGATTTCCGGCGTGGCAAATGCCTTTTGGGGGACATCAGCAAATATGTAGCTCTTTTTGTTCGAAAATTCCTTTCGTTCACCTATTGCCAACCTGTATCTATAAGCAATGTCTGAAATGTTTTAGGGAAAATTCTTTATGCATAGAGGAATTATTGAGTATTAAAAGGGCTCGAATGACGGTAGAAAGGTTTGAGGAACTTTGTCAAGTTACAGGTTACAAAGTTATAAACCGTACATTGTGGTTTATCAATCCTCATTACGAAAAGAAATTTAATCTCCGTGCAATTAAACTGAATAGAGTGGCGCATTTGCGCTACATTCGAAACTTCTTTTCCTCTTCGTGCTTTTATCTTGTCCAAGTCGATGTAGCAAGGAGTTCCTCTTCTTTAATTTTCCCACGCGAGAAAACATAATCCCTATAAGCTCCTATCATTTCACTAAGGGGCTTCATTTTGGTGAGTTGATCGAAGATTTTTTGGAAATCGATTTTTGGGGGAAGAAGACCTTCTAAGGGATTTGCCCCTGAAAGGCTGTAAGATTACGTCATTTTTGGAGGCGATGGGGGCTCTGAAAATGTAGGATTTCGGAAACACTTTGAATATATATTACAGATACAATAACTTATGAATAGATTTTCATTTATTTTGTTCTCACTCTTCTTTGGGGTGATGATGCTATCTGCACAAGAAACACAAGGGATTGTCTCGGGGAATATACGAGACGATAAAGGAATTTTGGAAGGAGCCTCTGTTTTCTTGATCAAAGATTTATCTTCTCAGGAAGTATTTCAATACACGGCGAGCGATTCCAATGGAGAATTTTCGATGAAGGTCCCTTTGGGTAACTACACTTTGGGTGTGAGCTTTATCGGATACACACTCTATACACAAAAGGTACAGGTCACTTCAGCGAAAATCCATCTTGGTGCTATTGTTCTTCAGGCGACTGCACAAGAACTGCAAACAGTGGTTGTTCAAGGAAAGGCTGTACACGTACACACCCGGCCGGATGGATTCGTGGTGAATGTCAAGGATATGCGAGAACGTAGTAATGATGTCCTCGATCTCTTGAAACTCATCCCCAGAGTTCAAGTGAAAGGCGATCAGCTTAGTGTAATTGGAAAAGAAAAGGTATTGGTCAAGATGGGAAATATTTTACAGCGCGTAGATGCTTCCGAGATAGCTTCTGTCTTAAAGGGGTATGATGCCGGATTAGTGGATCGGATAGAGGTTGTCACTCAACCTCCGCTTCGTTACGATCCGGATGGAAATACTGCAATGATTGTGTTGCATACCTCTTCCATATTTAAGGAATATATAGGTGGAGTGGTTGGCTCCGAGGGGATGTGGGGTGGTAAAAACAACTTCCGTTTCGGAGGGTACGGCTCACTGCACTACAATTGCCGCGGACTTTTTGCCTCTATTGCACCCTCTATAAACTTCAATGGTTCTAAGTATTTGGAGCAACAGGAATTCCAAACAGAGCAATACCGGTACCAATTGCGTATTCCTTCTTCCGGTCGATTCAATTATAAAGGAATGCGAGGGAACTTGCAGTATGAGTATGGGGATAGAGATCTTATAGGGCTCTCCTTTTCGTGGAATAAGAAGCAATACAACAATCGTTTTGAGAGTAGAGAAGTTACATCCCAATCCGTGGCTGCAGAGCGTGTTGTGGACAATCTAAATGGGCAGAGCCTCGCCTAACGGCTACGGCCTATTGGGAAACAACTTTCGGGCAGCGAGAGCATCAGATATGGACCGAATTGTCGTATTTTAACCTAACTAATCGTTCCCGAACTGATTATGCAGGACGAGAGCTACCCTTAGACGTTCCATTTTTGAAATATTCGGAAAACAACAATATTAATACTTCTGGGTTGAATTTGAATAACGACTACTCCATTTATTTGGATTCGGAGCACAAATATCTACTGGAAACCGGAATTAAGGGATCTTGGAGTTTTACAACTAATTATAGAACGCACCAAGAGAGTAGAAGTCAGGGTAAGGCAATTCATCAGAATAATAACATACGGTGGAATGAATTGATTGCAGCCCCTTACGTGAGCAGTACGCTTCGGTTTAGCGAACAGTGGTGGATGCGGTTGGGTGTCAGATATGTTGGAACCAAATCTCATCTACGACAAATAGATAAAACCTCAATGAAGATTCCCGAAATCTCTATGTACAACGATGCGTGGCTCCCTATATTGCATACAAGTTACACTCCCTCTTCCAATCATCAGATAACTTTTTCTTTCAATAGTTCTATCGATCGTCCCAAATTCAAAGACCTCAATCCGTTTGTGTGGCAAATCAATGAAAATTCATTCTACAGAGGCAATACAAAACTTCGTCCACAACTTTATTATACCACGAGTTTGGGGTATACATTTAGGGGAGCACTGTCTATTAGAGGAAGAGTGAGAAGAGGCTTGGGAATAATCACAGCCCTTTCGACCTTACAAGGGAGACAAGTATATACCCAAATGGAAAATGCTCAAAATAGTCTGTTCTTAGGCTTCGAAGCCGGGTACTATTTCGATAAACTGAGTTGGATGAGTGCCAGTATAGATGGCTATTACGGACGGAGCAAATATACCTCTACCAATCGACTCCTTTTGCCCGAAACTCAGGGCAATGAATGGGGATTGAGCGGATATTTGGATTTCACATTCAATGAGGGGCGCACTTGGACGGGTTATATATCAGGGGAATATACCGGGCGTAAAAATACAACCGTTGCATCTATAGAACCTCAATACGATCTCGGGATCGGGATGAATTATTTCCTATTAGACAGGCGATTGTCTCTTTCGATTGCAGGGATGAATCTTGTTTCATCTGCGTATAAGGGGGTTAGTTATCGAGGGGGATATTCCATTTCGTTCAATAACAGGTACAATTATCCCACACTTTACTTGTCCGTTTCTTATAAGTTTTCCAATGCCAAAGACAGATCTTCTTCTCGCTCCAAGGGCTCTCAAGATATTGAGCGTCGTTTCTAAACCTTCTCCAAAGATTTTCTAAGAAGAGAAGGGAGATCGATAGAATCAAAATTAGCAGGGAACTATCGAAGATTAGTTCCCTGTCGTTGAAAATTAGTTCCCTATTATTGAGATATTTGTAGGGAACTAATTGAACCTTTTGAGGGAATTATTTCGAGCAATTACGTTGTGTTGCAATTCTTACAAAGTTGTGATAAGAGAACAAATATAAATTTCGATTCTATAGGAAAAGTTCCTTTGATCTTTTTTTGTTATAGATCCTAAATAGGACTTTATGTTCACTTAAAAGATTATTTGTGAGTCTTGTTGTGGCTTTCGTGGAAGTCCTTATTTGTGATAGTTTTATTTTTGACCCCAAACCTCTATAAATTGTCTAAGCCTAAGGATTGATTTTTGTCTATTTACTTTCCGGGGCTTTTACATATTTACAGAATTATTTCCCGATTTGTGACAAGCATAAGTTTCAAAATAGAGCGTTTTTGGAGAAAAATACAATTCTCAATGGTCAGAACGAAAATAAAAATCTTGAAATGCTTGCAGATTCTGATTTAAGATATATCTTTGCATCGAAATGACACTATCTAATTTAAGTATTATATGAAAAAGTTATTTGTATTGGTAGCCGTTGCTGCCGCATTTACATTGGGTTCTTGCAACAAGCAAGCTGAAAACCAAGAAGCAGAACAACCTCAGGTAGAAGAAACAACTCCTGCACCTGCAGAAGAAGCTGCTCCTGCTGTTACAGAAGAAGCCGCTCCTGCTACAGAAGAAGCTGCTCCTGCTGCTGAAACAGCCGCTCCTACTACAGAAGAAGCTGCTAAGTAATTTAGATTCTATAATAAGAATCGTAGAGCAAGATAAGCTCGGTAGGCACTCGTGTATTCCTCATTGTACTATGAGTGAATGCGTGAGTGCCTATGTTTTTGTGTCTATATCAGTTTTGGAGATATAGGTTTCTTAAAATCAATACCAAGATCACACAATATTTCGAACAGATTCTATGGAATCAAAAAAGAAGACTCCAAACAATCTTCAAGGAAAACATCAGTTACTAAATGATATCCTCGTAATTTTTTGCGGGGTGGTTTTCTATACCTTTGGTTGGACGGCTTTCATTTTATCTCAAGATATCACATCCGGAGGTTTGGCCGGCATAACTACGGTCATACAGCTTGCCACTTCCATTCCAGCTTCGGAGCCCTATATGTACATAAATGCAGCCCTAATGGTTATGGCTTTTGTTTTTGTCAGTCGAAAGTTTGCCATTCGAACCCTTATCGGGGTGGGAATGCTTTTTCTGACTATTCCGGTGGGGCAGGCTCTTTTTACTCCAATGGATCAGCACGGAATGGAGGTGTATAACAATTTGCCGGATTTTTTAACGAATACTTTGCCTCACATCGGTCCCTTATTGGCCCAAGATGAACCCTTTGTTGCTCTTGTTTTGGGAGCTATTCTTTGTGGAATAGGGTTGGGTCTTGTCTTTTCTGCCAATGGCAGTACCGGAGGAACGGATGTAATTGTGGCCATAATAAACAAGTACAGAAATATATCTATGGGTAGGGCTATGATTATGGTCGATGCTTGTATTGTGGTAACGGGTGCAGTGGTGAGCCACTATATGGGACCTAAGTTTACGTGGACAGAGGCTTTGGGTAAGTTGGCTTTTTCCGTAGTTGAGTTTGTCATTGTTGGGCAGATGCTCGATTTTATCATAAACCGAAGCAAGCAGTCTGTTCAGTTTATGATATTCAGTAGCAAGAATAAAGAGATTGCGGAAGCCGCTACCCGAGAATTGGGGCGAGGTTGTACTATTCTTCACTCCGAGGGAGGGTACACGCGTACTCCGGGAACGGTACTCTTGATTGTTACAAAGAAAAATATGACCCTTCCTCTGTACCGTTTGATTAAGGAGATCGATGCAAGTGCTTTTGTTTCAGAAACACCTGTAAGGGGAGTTTATGGAGAGGGTTTCGATTCCCTAATTGCAAAATAATTTGCAGAAAAAATAATTGATTGTATCTTTGTGGAGCTTTGCGCAATCTCTGGCAGGTAGGCGACCTTAAATGGTTGAGGCTTGGAGTGGACTATCACCGCCTTTGGTTGACTAATAGAGTGTACTGTGTATATTGCGTATTGTTTTTTATCAATTCAAAAAGGCATCTAAACAATGGATTTGCTCAAATTAGCTCAAGACGAATTTAAGTCAGGCAAAGAACACCCCAAGTTTGCTCCGGGTGACACTCTTACAGTAGAGTATCGTATTAAGGAAGGTAACAAAGAACGTATTCAAAAGTATCGTGGCGTTGTGATTAGAATCAGCGGTCACGGAGAAAAGAAACGTTTTACAGTGCGCAAAATTTCGGATGGCATTGGAGTAGAGCGAATTTTTCCGTACGACAGTCCGTTTATTGAAAACATCACCGTAGAAAAGCACGGTAAGGTTCGTCGCGCCAAGCTGTATTATTTACGTCAGCGTATGGGTAAGGCGGCTCGTATCAAAGAGCGTCGTACTCTATCAAAGAGCGTAAAGTAATTTTTGCGAAGAAGACGTACAATAAGCGTCTCTACCTCTTGATGTAAGATGGTGGAGATGCTTTTTTTGTATCTTTGTACCGCTGGTTTTCCTCCCATATCTGCGGATAAAAAAGGGTTTTACAAAGGATGTACGGGAACATTTTATGGATAGAAGTAAACAGAAAAGAACAATAACAGCCGAAAGGTATCACGATATCAGTTTGGGGCATCGGGTAGTGGGACACGAGAGCAAATGTAGACATTTGCACGGGCACAACTATCGTATACATTTTGTTTGTACGGCTCCTCAAACAGATTCTATCGGTCGTGTGATAGATTTTGGCGTGATTAAGGTGCTTTTGTGCCAATGGTTAGAAGACCATTGGGATCATAAAATGATGATTTGGGAGAAAGATCCTATTTTACCGGAGTTGCAACGTTTGGTCAAAGAAGATCTTGTGGTAGTTCCCTTTAACCCAACTGCCGAGGCTATGGCTTGTTATTTGGTTGAGGTTATAGGCCCGCAGCAGTTGGGGCAAACAGGAGTTGTGCTTCGCAGTTGCCGGGTAGAAGAGACAACCAAGTGCTCTGCCACGTACACTGTTGAGGAATGAATGGTAGAATGAAGATTGCCGAGACGAAATTACAGATCAACGAAATCTTTTATAGTCTTCAGGGGGAAGGGGTTCAGAGCGGAATTCCTTCGGTGTTTATTCGATTGTGTAGATGCAATCTGAGATGCGATTTTTGTGATACTGATTTTGATAGAGGTGAATGGATGAGTTTGGAGGAAATTTTGCTTCAGATCGAGTCCTATGCAGCCCGTCACATTATTTGGACCGGTGGAGAACCTGCCTTGAGTTTAACTACTGAAATAGTTGCTTTTTTCAAACAAGAAGGGTATAGACAATCTATAGAAACTAACGGAATGTTGCCGGTACCTAAAGGGATTGATTGGGTTACGTGTTCTCCGAAAAAGGAGGCACTGCCGTTTTTGCAGAAAAATTTCCCCGATGGAGTTCAAGAAATACGTTGGCCGATGACCGAAGAGGGCGAAGATCCCCTTGCATTGAGCCAATTGCCCCGTGCCGAACACTATTGTGTTAGCCCTGTGGTTGATCCTCAAGATACAATATATCCACCTCAGAGAACGTTGTTGAGGTGTATAGAGTTTGTAAAGAATAATCCTCATTGGAGGCTTAGCTTGCAAATACATAAGGTGATTCAAATAAGATAAATCTCGAATGATTTTGAAAAAATATCGGATCGTTTTTCCCTTTTTTCTTGTCTTCTTTTGGGTGAGTTGCAAAACAATGACCCTCAGAGAGGCGGAGTTGTTGCATCAGTCGGGAGGATATATTGCAGCCGCGGATGGGTACTACGATTTGTATAGGAGAACTCCTCGAAAACATAAAGAAAGAAAAGCCTATATGGCCTTTAAGGCAGGCGAAAATTATCGCTATGCGTGGAATGCTTCTCGTGCTTATAATGCCTATATGAGAGCATTGAACCTTAATTATCCAGATTCGATTATCTATTTGCGTTTAGCCCAACAGTTGCAGCGACTGGAAAAGTACGAAGATGCTAAGTCTTTCTATCTGCAATTTTTGAAGTATGCTCCGAACGATTATTTTGCTCGGATCGGGCTCGAGGGGGTAGCTTTGGCGGATTCTTTACGGCATCAATCTGCCACAGCCGTTGGGTATCGCGTAACCCAGGCTTCGAAATACAACTCATCGCAAGGCGATTTTGCCGCAACTTATGCACCACAGGGCGATGCCATTTATTTTACCTCTTCGAGAGGAGGAGATCCGACCGAAGAGGTTAGTCTCATTACCGGACTTAGGGCAAATGATATCTACATCATACGTAAGAATGCAAGTGGCGAGTGGCTTAGACCGGATACTATTGTCGGTGGTTTGGGAACACCTGCAGACGAGGGGACTCCTGCCATATCACCTGATGGAACCACGATGTATTACTCGTATGCCGAACAAAAACCGGAGTCAGACCAAACGGTAAAAATATATACAACCCGCAAAAATGGCGATGGAGGGTGGAACAAGGGGACTCCTGTGGAAATCTGGAGCGATACACTGCGTATGGCTGCCCATCCTGCGGTTAATGCTTCGGGAACATTGCTTTATTTTGTTTCAGATCAGGGAGGTTATGGAGGAAAAGATATTTATTGTGTACCCATTGGAGGGGAACGCAAAGGGCTTCCAGCCAATTTGGGCCCTGCTATCAACACTCCGGGAGACGAACTTTTTCCCACTCTCGTGGGCGATAGTACTCTCTTTTTTGCCTCTAATGGCCACGCTGGATTGGGTGGGTTGGATTTGTATGAGGCGCATTTAGATTCTCTAGGAAATTGGATCGTGAACCATCTACCTCCTCCAATCAATAGCGGAGCAGATGATTTTTCATTGGCTTTTTCTCCTCTGCCTAAAGAGGGATTGGCCCGAGAGGGGCTTTTGAGTTCTAATAGAAAAGATGGACGGGGGCGACCTCACTTATATCACGTGTCGTTGGAGGCAATAACAACCCAGATAGACGGCTTTGTAATGGATTGGGAAGGAAATCCCATTTCGGGAGCGGTGGTGAGGATTGTTGATAAAAATGGTCAAGTAACAACCCCGCAAGTGATTTCTCGAGAAGATGGATCTTATCGTTTGATCATTTCGGGGGAGAATGACTATCTTTTTCACGCCTCTCATTCGAATTACCTTAGCCAGTATACACAATTGACAGCACCCCCTTCACAAGAGAATACCACTTTCTTTGTCGATTTCTTTTTGGCCGCAAAATTCCGACCGGAGGCTTTGAGGGATATTTACTACGATTTCGATGCCGCAGAGTTACGCCCGGAGAGCAAAAAATCTTTGGACGAGTTGGTCAAGGTTCTCAAAGAAAATCCGGAAACCAGTATAGAGATTTCAGCTCACGCCGACCGTAAGGGAGGGGATGCTTATAATTTGTCTCTTACTTCTCGTAGGGCAGAGGCCGTTGTTGCCTATTTGGTGCAAAACGGAATAGAAGCCGATCGACTTAGACACAAGGGATATAGTCACCAGAAGCCTTATGTAGTATCAAAAAAAATGAGTTCGCTTTTCCCCTTTCTTCCGGAAGGACAGGTCTTGAGCAGAGAATGGATAGAAACGCTCACAGAATCGGAGCAGGGTATTTGCGACCAACTCAATAGGAGAACAGAGTTTCAGGTGCTGACCAAGCAAGATTCGGAGGTTTCTTCGGAAAAAGGAGCAAGTAAAAAAGTAGATAGATTCGAGTAAAATGATTCATTACAAAGAGCAAGACATACAAGGGGTTTATTTGATAGAACCCGACGAATTTAGAGATCTTAGGGGAGCTTTTTCAGAGACATTCAAGAGTGAAGAGTTCATACAACAGACGGGGGCGCATCCTTTTGTCCAAGAAAACGAATCCCTCTCTTTGAAAGGAGTTTTTAGAGGCCTGCATTTGCAAACCGGAAGCACTTCACAAGGAAAGTTGGTGCGTTGTATAGAAGGCGCCGTTGTTGATGTTTTGGTGGATTTGCGTCCAGAATCAAAGACTTTTGGAGAATGGAGGATGTATGAGTTGAGCCAAGAAAATAGAAAGCAGCTTTATATTCCTCGCTATTTTGCTCACGGCTTTGTCGCTTTGAGCCCTATAGCACGTTTTCTTTATAAGGTGGACAATCCGTACAGCCCATCTACTGAATGTTGCATACACTTTCAAGACCCCGATCTAGCCATAGACTGGCAGAGTTTGAAAAATCTTACGGAGCAGTTTATTTTGTCGGAAAAAGACAAAAAAGGAATCAGCTTCAAGGATTATTGTGTACGTTTCCTTCCTTCTCAATGAAGAACTTGGTTTTCTTTTATTTGTCATTATGAAAATACAGTGTTTCTCTCCGGCAATGCAGCCCCAATTGCCTCACGGTTTTCCTTTGGTCTCTTTTTATAAGGGGGAGGGTATTCTTAGACCTAATTATCCGCTTTTCTTGCCAGATTTTTCGTCGCAATTTGTTGCGCATCCTTGTCTGGTGGTTCGTATAGGACGTACTGGAAAATTTGTCAAAGAGCGGTTTGCTCATAAATATATAGATGGGGTTGGGGTAGGGTACAACATTTATGCCTCGGACTTGCTCAGACAAAAACGATCCAAGGGAGAAAATTGGGATGGTGCAGTAGTTTTCGAGGGGTCGGCAGCCTGTGGCTCTTTTCAGAGAATGGATAGTTGTTCGTGCTATCGTTTAGCACAAACTTGTCACCGCAATCAGGACGAAGACTGTATGCCGGTGGTTCTATCCGATTCTCAATTAGGTTTTTATGATTCTCTATGGAAACAACACTATGCAATGAGATCGTCTTCTGACTCGGAGGTATCGTGGAGCTCGGTTCCGATGGCACGCATTGCTCAGTGTATAGAAGCTTTTTCTTATGCCAATGTTATCCATACTGGCGATTTACTTTTTATAGAAGCAGATTTAGACAATGACAAAGATTTGGAGCGTAGGTTTCTTGCCATTGGGGATCTGTTTTGCTTGTCTTGTTTGGAGAAAGAACAAGGTTCGGAGAACAATTCATTGCAGTACCTTTTGAGAATTAAGTAAAAGTGGAAGGTTTGTTGTTGATTAAATTTATATTTCCGAAATACTTATCTTTGCCCTTGAAGTTTTAATAGAGAATAATGAGAAAAATTAAAATTCACCACGAAGGAAGAGGGGTTTTGACAAGTTTTGCCCTGATGTTTACGGTAGCTTGTTTATCCACTTACTTTTTTGTCCCCTGCAAAGTTGTCTTTATCATAACCCTCATCGTCTGTTCTATCCTTATGGGATTGGCTTTGAACTTTTTTCGTTTTCCTCATCGAAAAAATCCGGATCCGGATAATCCTTTTGTAATATCTTGTCCGGCGGATGGAGAGGTTGTTGTGGTCGAAGAAGTTGATGAAAAAGAGTTGCTTCACGAGCGTTGTTTGCAGGTGTCCGTATTTATGTCTCTGTACAGTGTACACGCCAATTGGTTTGCGTGTAATGGGGTTGTGGAGCACGTTTCACATCAAGCAGGGGCTTTTATGAAGGCATTTTTGCCTAAGAGCAGCACAGAGAATGAGCGTAGTGCCGTAATTATTCGTACTTCCGGTGGAGGGTATAGAGTGCTACAACGGCAGATAGCAGGTGCTGTGGCACGGCGCATTGTAACTTATCCCAAGCCGGGAGAAGAGGCTTATGTAGAAGACTTCTTGGGATTTATAAAGTTTGGCTCTCGGATAGATTTGTATTTGCCTTTAGGATCGGATATCAAGGTTAAACCGGGGGATAAAGTTGTCGGTAATGTTTCCATATTAGGCTATTTGCCCCGAAAAAATAAAAGTCTATGAAAAAGCATATACCTAACTGTATAACGTTACTCAATCTCTTGTGTGGTTCTCTTGCCATTATTTTTACACTGAAGTTCAATGAACCTCTTATTGCCGTCGGGTTGATAGCTCTTGCAGCTCTGTTCGACCTGCTCGATGGTATGTTTGCAAAGTGGTTGCATGCAACCTCTTCCATAGGAGCGGATTTGGATTCTCTCTCCGATGTTGTCAGTTTTGGCTTGGCCCCTGCCTTGCTTGTATTTACCCTTTTGACCCGGCAAACTTCTTGGTTCTTTCTGGATTTGTTGCACCCCTCCATTATTGCCTTTGTAGCCTTATTACTGCCTCTTTTTGCGGCTCTGAGACTGGCGAAGTTTAACAATGATACTCGACAGCATTACTACTTTTTTGGTCTTCCCGTCCCTGCTAATGCCCTTTTTTGGTGCGGTTATACGGTTTATTATTTAGAAAATTCTTCGGGGGGGGCAGAATTGACAGTTGTGCTGGTGGTTGCCTTTTCTTTGTTGATGATTAGTGAGGTGCGAATGCTTTCGGTGAAAATGTTCGGTACCAAAGAGATAAACCAACGCTACAAGAAACAGTCGATGATTGGTTGGGTCATTGTTGTGGGAGGAAGTTTAATAGCTTGTCTTTTGTGGGGAATTCTTGGCATAAGTTTTGCAGTGGTTCTCTACGTTTTGGTTTCGTTGGTTACCCATATTCTAAATGGAAGCCAGTTGAGGCAGGACGAAGGCTTAAATAAATAATCACTCTACAAAGACCTCTGTATGGCATTTTTGCTCTCTTTATTTCTAATAGCAGTTATCGCTTATCTGTTTTTTATCAACCTACCTCGTATTTTGCATTATTTCCTTAGAAAAACGATGCAAAACGCGGAAAAACGCGGAGCTTCCGCCCGAGCATCGGATCAGCAAAGAAGTGGTTTTAGATCTCAATCTCGTGAAGAAAAAAACTCAAGCGGTGGAGGAAAAATGGAGATGCAAGATATTGCGCGCAAGAAGTTCGAAAAAGACCAAGGCGAGTACGTAGACTTCCACGAGGAGAAATAATTAAACTATGACAAAAAGACACGTTCTTGTTTTTTCTGCAGTTATACTGTCTGCTTTCTCTCTTTTGGGGCAAAAGACCGAAAGAACAATAGTACAACTAACCCAGCAGTGGAGCAAACTGCATCAGCCGGGCAAGGAGGCGGAGTTAGCTTCTTTGTATACTCCAGTGACGGCTATCTATGGAGAGTTTTGCGTACAACAGGAACTACAAGATAGAAAAACGCAATTTTTTAGGCGAGTTCCCGATTTTAGACAGAGAATAGAGGGGGCTGTATCAGTTTTTCCTCTTACGGATAGTCTTTGTAGTGCCTCTTTTACCAAAGTCTCTATGCTGGGAAAAAGTCGCTCTTCAATCAAATCCAGACTCCTATTTCGGTTGGAAAAAGATGGTGCTTGGTACCTTTGGAGCGAGAACGACCTTCCCACCGAAAGCAAGATTGTAAAAAGGTGCCTTAAACAGTATCCACAGCTTAAAAAATTGGCAACAGAGCAAGAGGTTATCAAGTTAATGGTATTGACGACCAACGAAATTGGAAGACAATTGGGACAAAAAGGAAAGAAAATAAGAAATCTTCCCGTGAGAATCGTCTCTGAAGATGATGGTGTATACCTTATTGAGGTGCAACTTGACCAATCCAATCGAGTAGCAGCAACGACCTATTTCGTTTTTAATAAGATCTCTGGCAGATTATTTTTACAGGACCGACAAGGGCGGCTGCAAGAGTACTTCGACTTTGATCGACGATTGCTTCTGTTTCTCTACCCTGCATAATAATAGGAAAGTGTTCATTGCAATCTGAAACAAGAACCCTGAAAGTTGCAAGGCTTTGTTTGGGGGTGGGGAGATGTGCGGATATAAGGAGCATTTAAGAGGAAACAGAGAAATAAGTCTCTGAATTTATGTGTGGGAATGTGTTATATAGATTTTATGATTTTCTGGAAAGACAGTCAATGTGGCGTCCATAGCCACAAATAGCAGACGAGTATAGGCATATTATGGAACTGGTGCAAAAAAGAAATGAAAGAATCTTAGAATATTGTCGTTCTGTAAGCGGTGCATCAATGTCTTTCAAGGAATACACAGAAGAGTGTGTAGAAGTTGTGAACAATATGTCTACATTGTAATAGACTTGTGTGATTATTTGCTTATTCGTCTGATCGTAAGAAAAAGGGAGGGGAAACTCAAATTTCCAAGAAACAGCAAAAGAAAAGAATGGAAACGGATGGTAGATAAGTTTGAATTGCTTAAATGCCATCTCTTGAGTTCAGTTCTTGTGTTTCCTTCTTATTTATAGTTCATCGTGTAGAAGAATAAGGGCGATGAGACTCTTCTCTGTGGAGGAACTCAATATGAAATGTATAGAAACTTCTTTTCCCTCGGGACAGTGCAGGTTGGGCGATAAAGGAGGATGCTGTTGGGAGAGCAACTTGAGCGAGAATTCGGTTGAGAGATTTTCTTTTAGCGACTTTTGTGTATAGGAGGGAAAAGATAGCTCAAAATTTTTTTTTAGGCTGTGGTCAGATGGGTTGAAAACCTTATAAGCTGCCTCTTTGGAGCACCAGACCATACAGCACCATAAAATGGCATCTTGAGGGTCTTGGAGTGAGAGTTGGTCATAAATCCCCAATTCCCTCGTTGTCATAAACTTATGACGAATCTTCTCGGGGCGATTATTGATTTCTTCAACATCAATCCCGGGGATTTCTTCTCGGGGAGAAAGGAGTAGTACCAACTCTTGTTTGCTGTGGCTAATACTTAGATTGAGGGAATGATGGTTGATCAAAAAAGGAGCTCCGGAACTGTGATGTCCGATTCTTGCTTGAGATAGCTCGGGAAGACTTTGCAGCAACTGCTTCGTCTGTTTCTTTCTTTGCCATATTTGTTCTTGCCGATTGCAGTGAGGTCGGGAATGTAACTTCTCCCGGAGTAGGACAATATTCTTATTGTTCGGAAAGGGAAAATAAATCATAGTCTCCTGCTTTAGAAAAGGGCTCTCACTGTGCAGATTGCTCTTCCGGGTGTATGGTCAGTTTGATTTGCAGAATGCGAAAACGATCCATACCTGTTACCTCTAAAGTTAGGTTTTTATAGGTAACCGTGTCGTTGAGCTGGGGAATTTCTTTTTTTATTTCTAAGAAAAGTCCTCCCAAAGTATCCACATTGGATAAGAGAGGTTCAAACAGCTCTTCATTCAAGTTGAGAGCACGGGAAAGATCGGTGAGAGTGGTTCTCCCTTCAAAGAGATATACATTGTCTGCTACTTTGATAAAAGGCACCAATTCATCGTCATACTCATCCACTATTTCTCCTACAATTTCCTCCAATATATCTTCGAGGGTAATGATGCCACAAGTACCGCCAAATTCATCTACAACAATTGCTATATGCACTTTTTCGTGCCTCAGTTCTTCGAGCAAATTATCTATCTTTTTATTCTCGGGGACAAAGTATGCCGGTCGGATTAGCGATTGCCAAGCAAAATTATCGTCTTTGTGCATATGCGGGATTAAGTCCTTTATATAGAGAATTCCCCTAATACAGTCTTCTGATCCTTCGTACACTGGAAGCCTGGAGTAACCGCTTTCTACTGCAAAGGAGAGCATTTTACGAAATCCCCAGTTATAGTCAATGTCAACCATATCTATACGGGGAATCATTATTTCATCTGCTGTTTTGTTGTAGAACCGAATGATTTCGTTAATCATATCGGTGTCCGTATTCTGTTCGTGGGTTGTCAACTCCACAGCTTTAGAAAGGTCATCTACAGATATTTCGTAACCTGAACCTTTGTTTCCTCCTTTGTTGTTATGCCATAGGGAAAGTCTCCCGGTTTTCATCAAGGCTTTGGATAGCGGTGAAAGAAGGGTAAAAACAACGTTTATAGGGGTTGCCACATTGCGTATAAACTTTAAAGGGTTGGATTGTGCATATACCTTTGGGATAATTTCACCAAAGAGAAGGAGGAGAAATGTAAGAACAATAGTTTGCAAGATGAATCCCCACACGGGAGCTTCTGAGAAGTCTATGTTGCTACTGATTGTAAAACTTGCCAATACAACAAGTCCCACATTAACAATATTGTTCCCTATAAGGATGGTAGCCAAAAGTTGCTCGGAGTTGCTCAGTAGACGCAATAATTTGCGGTCTTTAAGGGATGAACTTTCTTTGATGGAAAAAATATCGGAGGGGGACAGCGAAAAGAAAGCTACCTCAGAAGATGACATAAATCCAGAAAAAAATAAGAGGACAACAATGGAGGCAATAAGAAGGTAGTCCACCCAGTTAAAAGGGGCAATAAAGCTGATATTGTACAAGGAATTGAGTATCGGTATGGTCATTTAGCGGAGGGAACTTTTAGCAACAGAATGTAGGGTATTTGGTCTAATTTTCTTTTTGCGTAGGAACATTGAAAAATCGAAGCTTATCAGCTATAATCTCGGTAACTAAATGTTTTGTGCCCTGTTTGTCCATATAATTGCGGTAGTGTATTTTCCCCTCTACGAGTAAGGTAGAACCCTTCTTTACGTATTGTTCCACGAATCGGGCAAGGTCCCCGTAAGCGACTATTCTGTGCCATTCAACTTGTTCCGGAATCTGTTTCCCGGAGGAAAGGGTATATGCCTGTTCTACAGTTGCCAAGGGAAACTCTGCTGTTGGATAATCGGGCCGTATGTACCTAATATTGGGTATTGCCCCTGTATAGCCTGTAAGTATTACTTTATTGAGGAACATCTTTAGAGGTATCGTAAAGGTGTTATTGCTTGTATAGCGTGGCTTCGGGCACTATGGCTGCGATACATTCAAGGGTTTCTTGTCTGTCGTATCCATCGGCAGTTATCACAATGATCGTATCATCTCCGGCAATGGTCCCAGCTATAATGGGTGAATGTAGATTATCTATGTCCACACAGATGGGCTGTGCATAACCGGGCTTTGTGCGTATGATGGTTAGATTCTGACTGAAAGCAATGGATTGGTAGCCTCGCGTTCCGATATAACTCTTAGAGCCGAGGAAATCTCTTGCTTCTGGTAAATCTTCCTCTAAGTAGTAAGAACTGAAGGTGTCATTTCCTTGTTGAGTTTTGCGAACCCTCATTTCTTGCAGATCACGAGAGAGGGTGGCTTGGGAGGCCTGTATATTCCGCTTTCTAAGTAGCTCTTCTATGTCTCTTTGATTATTGATTTTATTTTTTCGAATGATCTCGGCGATGGCAATATGCCGTTGCTTTTTGCTTATGGACATAACAGATTTCTGAATAAATTCCGACCAAAGTTATTCAATATTTGTCGTTTATACAATTTCCCTCCCCATTGATGTTTTTGAGGAGATTGTTCTTGGAGGGAGAAACATTGATTTCAATTGGAAAAGTGGCTATACCGGTTCTTGAGGAAGAACACAACAAAAGAGAATCTTGGGACAACTTATCCAAGATCCTCTTTTGACGTAGGAAGAATGTTATGTAATAAATGTCCTTACATAATTCTTAGAAAGTTAGCTTGAAGCCCATATAGCCTGTACGAGGGAGCAAGGGACCATACATATAACCACTATCACGAGCAGCTCCCAAGTCAAAATCTTTTTGGAAAGAATTCAATAAGTTGTTCACTCCTACATAGAGTTCTAATTGAGAAGCCTTTACCAGATTGAATGTGTAGCTTACCTTGGTGCCCAAGTCAAGGAACGACGGAGTCTGTACCAACTCATCGATACGGATGGTATTTTCCCCTTTGTCGTCTTTGGGTAGCCCTTCGAATGGTTTGTGGTTGGCAGCTATGTCAGATTGGGCACTGCCGGCTCCGTATTCAATAACGTGAGGAGCGAACATTGATCCGGTATAGTTTCCGGTCAAAGCTATGTCGAGAGCTTTGGTGGGGGAGCACCCAATGGTAAAGTATCCGTAGAAGTTTGGTGTGCGTAGGTATCTGTCAGATGTTTGTGCTACGCTATACACGTTACTGGTGGTGCCATTATCTTCTTTGACAGTGGTCATTACGGGTTGATTGTTG
Organism: Bacteroidota bacterium; assembly: GCA_023396255.1. Taxonomy (GTDB): domain Bacteria; phylum Bacteroidota; class Bacteroidia; order Bacteroidales; family Porphyromonadaceae; genus Porphyromonas. The sequence goes on along the minus strand of JAEWWU010000004.1, from coordinate 182,144 downwards.
GCATCGAAGTTGGCACGAAGTCCCCATTCTTGAGCCTCTTCGTAACGGCTGTGTGTATAAGTCCAACCGGTTTGTAGTTGTAGCCACTTGTAAGCTACTTTGGCTTCAATATTGGCTCCGTAGATGTTGGCTCCTTTTCCGTTACGACGGATATAACGTTTAATACCATCTCCCTTGGAGGGTTGCTCTTCGTTGGAGAATACATCAGAGAGTCGTGTATAAAAACCATCCACAAGGAAATTGAATTGGACGTCTCCCCAACGCTGATAGTAGTCCATACTCAAACTTGCCGAGTGACTGGTCTCCGGTTTGAGGGCAGGGTCATTGTCTACGCGTTGTGCTTCACCTCCTACGATTCCAACGTGCAAATCTTCGTCAAAGACTTGCGGAGCACGGAATCCTTTGGCATAAGAGGCTCTGAAGTTGATGTTTTTTGTAGGATTGTAGCGGAGGGTTGCACGAGGGCTCAAAATAGGTCTTTTGATACCACTGTGTTCATCCAAGCGAGTTCCCAAAAGTACAGACCATTGGTCGTTTTTCCATTCCAATTGAGCCAATTGGCTGTACACCAAGATGCGTTGATCAATAGTGGGGTACAAGGGCTGCAATTTGCCATCTTTGTCTTTGATAGGTTTGCCGGATTCGTCCACAATGGGGAGCCAAGCTCGCAGAGGCATACGGTCATTGAGGGCATCGTAGGTCACATCGGCACCTATGAGGATTTGTGCTGGCATAAATAGCAAACGATCAAAATCATAGGTATACTGCGCCCCTCCCATAAAGGTACGACCGCGTGTAACTCCATAATTAATTCCGTATAAGTCTGACGGAACAGGTGAGCCTAAGATCCCAATCGTCTGTTTGTCGTTTTCATCATAGAACGTAGCTCCGTCTTTTAGAGAACCGTAATAGCTGTTACGATTTACCATCTGTCCGGAGGTAAAGAGTTGTAAGTGGTGTTTGTAGTTTTCGGAGAAAAGATCGAATTTGATATTTCCACTATAAATATTGTGATCTACGTGTTCGCTAATCATAGCGACGTGATCGGGAAGGTCCAAATGATCTCCTCCACGGCGGTACTCTTGAATAGAGTGAAACTCAGCGGAGAGACGTGTGTAATCTGTCGGTTTGAAGAAAACGCGGCTTCCCAATGAACGAGCACTCAGTTTGCCCAACTCGGAGAACCCGTCTCCATTGGCATCCCATCCTCCACGAGTGCGTGTTTGTCCAAAAACGGAGGCTCCGGCACGGTTGTTATCACTCACGAGAGAACCATTGAAACTGATACTATTGTCCACTGTATTGAACCCAACCAGACTTAGAGACTCGTTTAGAGTGAAGCTGTTGCGAGACGGTTCCTTGGTGATAATATTGACTACTCCGCTGATAGCAGATGAGCCAAACAGGGCACTTCCCCCACAGCGAACAACTTCTACTCGGTCTATCATATTGGTGGGAATCTGTTCGATGCCATATACCCCAGCCAAAGAACTAACGATGGGGCGACTGTCCAATAAAATTTGAGTATAATGACCATCCAAACCATTGATGCGGACTTGGTTAAAACCGCAGTTTTGGCAGTTGTTCTCTACGCGCAAACCAGGTTGAAAAGAGAGGCCCTGAGCTAAACTCTGGGCATTGACACGAGAAAACTGTTTTTCATCAACCACGTTTACAAGGGTAGGAGCCAAGCGACGTAAAGTCGTTTGCCTATTAGCTGTCACTACTACGTTGTCGAGTTGAATATTGTCTTCTACTGCTTCGAAGTTAACTTCCAAGGTTTCACCTTTTTTGAGACTTACAGTTCGTTCTTGGCTCAAATAACCAACGCCGGACATTACTACGGTTACAGTGCCTGGTTTGAGGTTTTTGAGGAAGTAATGACCTGTTTGGTCGGTGCTAGTGCCAAACGTTGTTCCCTTTATGGAAAGGGTGATCCCTACGAGGTGCTCTCGGGTTTTAGCATCTATCACGTGCCCTACAATGTGGGCATCTGATAGCTTAACACCCTTTTCGTCAGCATTGAGAGCAAGGGCTACTCCGCACATCGTCATTAGGACGATAACTGCGAATAGTAATTTTCGTTTCATTGTTGAGTGTATTCTAAATAATTACTGGGTAAATAAAATCCTAAATCGAGGGCAAAATTAAACTGTTGATTTTGATAAATCTGTGTAACAACTATCGCAAATAGTAGGTAGCGATGACATTGGAGATCAAATAGGAAGATCTTTTGAGTTATCCTCAAGGAGATGTCCAGTTATTATTCTTTTATATTTAAAAGCAAAAATAGGACAACCGCGTTGTCCTTTGTGGGCTAACCCGGTTATCCTATTTTACCTGAAAGGTTGCTTCTACCTTATGCTTTGCATATAGTGATGGTATAGTTGAGCAATGCCTTCTTCGAGAGAGGTGGTATGGTGCCATCCCAATTGATGCAATAGGGTTACATCAGTACACTTCCGAGGAGTTCCATCAGGCTTGGATGGATCGAACTGAATCATTCCTTTGTAGCCAATTTGCCGGGCAAGAACTTCCGCTAGCATTTTGATGGATATTTCTTCTCCCGAACCTATATTTATGTGTGTATTGCGAATACAATTTCCTTGAGCAACTTGCAAGTCTCGGAAATTGTAATGCTCCATAATGAATAGACAGGCATCAGCCAAATCGTCACTCCAAAGAAATTCTCTTAGAGGAGTACCGGTACCCCAAAGAGATACTTTTTCCCCCATTATACCATATTGTGCAAGTGTTTGCCGTATGGTATCCCAATCACTATGAGACGTCAGCCCCTCTATCGGACGAGAAGCCAGATCCTTACGCACTGTAGTTTCGTCTCCCGACTCCAAAGCGTGAGCTAGAGAAATCTTACGCATCATAGCTGGTAGTACGTGGCTGTTATTGAGGTGAAAATTATCGTAAAAGCCATACAGATTCGTAGGCATTACAGCAATATAGTTGGTCCCGTATTGTAGGTTAAAACTTTCGCACATCTTGAGACCGGCAATCTTTGCTATGGCATAAGGTTCGTTGGTATATTCCAAGGGAGCTGTTAATAATGCTTCTTCTTTGAGAGGTTGAGGGGCATCCTTGGGGTAAATACACGTACTTCCCAAGAATAGAAGTTTTTTTACGTTATGCCGAAAGCTCTCCCCTATAACATTGTATTGTATACCGATATTTTTATAAATAAAATCTGCTCTAAGAGAGTTGTTGGCTGCAATCCCTCCAACGAAAGCCGCAGCCAGGAACACAATATCGGGGCGTTCTTGGTCAAAGAATTGGCGCACTGACACGGCATCCAAAAGATCCAACTCGCGGTGGCTGCGTCCTACGAGATTGTGATAACCGGCAGATTGCAACTTGCGCCAGAGAGCCGAACCAACCAGCCCATTATGCCCAGCGATGTAGATCTTGCTGTCCTTGTTCATCGAGGAAGCTGTTTGAGGTCGTTTTCTACCATAAGCCGAACCAATTCTTCGAAAGAGGTTTTTCGAGGATTCCAACCCAATAACTTTTGAGCTTTGGAGGGATCACCCATTAGTTGATCGACCTCACAGGGGCGGAAATATTTTGGATCTATCTCGATAATAACTTTTCCATTTAGGGTATTGATTCCCTTTTCGTTGATCCCTTCTCCTTCCCATCTTATGGGTATACCTGCATATTCAAAAGCTAAGGAGGCAAATTCTCGTACACTGTGCATCTCTCCAGTAGCTATGATAAAATCTTCGGGAGTCGGATGTTGCAGCATCAGCCACATACATTCTACATAGTCGACTGCATAGCCCCAATCTCTTAGGGCAGACAAATTCCCCAAGTAGAGCTTGTCTTGCAATCCTCGTTGGATGCGAGCTGCTGCGAGGGTTATCTTTCTTGTTACAAAGGTTTCTCCACGTCGTTCGCTTTCGTGATTAAAGAGAATGCCGTTTACAGCAAACATACCATAGCTTTCTCGGTAATTTCGGATAATCCAGTAGGCATATTGCTTGGCCACGGCATATGGAGAGCACGGACAAAAGGGTGTGGTTTCTTTTTGGGGTACTTCTTGTACCCGCCCATATAACTCGGAGGTGGAGGCTTGATAGATGCGTACAGAGCGACTCATATTGAGGATACGCACCGCTTCCAAAAGGCGTAGGGTTCCAGTAGCTACTACATCTGCAGTGTATTCTGGTACATCGAACGAAACTTTTACGTGACTTTGTGCCGCAAGGTTGTATATCTCGCAGGGTTGTACTAATTGTAGAATACGAATCAGAGAGGAACTATCGGTCATATCTCCATAGTGAAGGTTAATAGATCTTTCCAATTTCATATCCCGCACCCATTCATCCAAATAAAGATGTTCTATACGCCCTGTATTGAACGAAGAGGAGCGACGTATGATGCCGTGTACTTCGTACCCCTTGGCCAAGAGAAACTCTGCCAAGTAGGAGCCGTCTTGACCGGTAATCCCTGTTATGAGAGCTATTTTCTTTTGCATAGGCAAGGGCTATTGGTTTTGTTTTATGGACAAATCTTATCTGGTAGACTTTAAACGAAATCCTCCCTTGTTATTGCCTGTGGTCTTGCTGTTTTGATTGCTCCTTTTGGTATTGCCGTTATTTTTGTAGTACTTGAGGGCCTCCGGCAGATATTCTTGCAAAGCTTTGACGCGATTGGCATCACTGGGGTGAGTGCTGAGAAATTCGAGTTTGTTTTGTCCTTGTTGTGCCATACGCTGCCAGAGTTGGATAGCAGCCTCCGGGTTGTAGCCGGCCATAGCCATAAAGACCATTCCCATTTTATCTGCTTCATATTCTTGTTTTCGGTTATAGGGAAGTGAGACCAAAACCTGAGATCCTATGCCGTACACTTGTCCTATGACCTGTTTCATTACAGTGCTGTTGCCACCGACCGTTTGTGTCAATAGGTTGCCGCCCAATTGCCGAACCATTTCATTACTTAGGCGTTCGCTGGAGTGTTTGGCTATGGCGTGGCTCACCTCGTGCGCTATAACGGCAGCTAACTGATCATCCGAAGAGCATACCGAAAGAATCCCTGTGTACACTACAATTTTTCCGCCCGGCATACAAAAAGCATTCACTTGGGGAGAGTTTACCAAATTGAATTCCCAAGCCAATTGGTTGATCATACTCTCATAGCCATTGCTCTTGAGGTATGCTTGAGTAGCCGCTGCGATGTTTTTTGAAACCCGTGCCACTCGTGCTCCTTGCGCAGTATTATTGGCAAGGGGGGCCGAACGGATAAAACTATTGTATTGTTGTGCACTCAGAGCCAAAACTTCTTGATCGGGAACCAGACTGAGTTGTCTGCGTCCGGTGATGGGTACCACGCCACAAGATGAGGCCAAAAGGATAAAAGCAAATAGAGCCGAGATGATTGTTTTTACTTTCATAGAGTAAATTTTTTTTCTGTTTTTATTTCATTGATTTTCCTTTCAGATAAATGCTGCAAGTATTCTTTGATCTTAATTTCCGAAGCTCCTGTCTCCTGTGGGGTGTAAAAAACAGATCCCACCAAAGCGTCGGGCAGATATTGCTGTTCTACGTAATGTCCCGGGTAGTCGTGAGCATACTTGTAATCGGCTCCATATCCCATTTGTGCCATTAGGTGAGTAGGAGCATTGCGCAAATGCAAGGGTACGGGCAGATTACCACTTTCTTCAGCCACTTGTAGAGTTTTGTTGACAGCCATATAGGCAGAGTTGCTTTTGGGTGAAGTTGCCAAATAGATTGCAGCTTCAGCAAGAGGGATGCGCCCCTCGGGCCAGCCTATAAAGTCGACAGCTTGTGCAGCAGCATTGGCAATGAGTAGGGCATTGGGGTTTGCCAAACCAATGTCCTCGGCTGCTGAGATCACTAATCTGCGGGCGATGAAACGAGGGTCTTCTCCTCCGGCAATTAAGCGGCTCATCCAATAGAGGGCTGCTTGCGGATCGCTACCTCGGATACTTTTGATAAAGGCGGAGGCTATGTCGTAGTGCATTTCTCCTCCTTTATCGAAAGCCAGGGGATGCTCCTTGATTACCGATGCCACTACTTCGTCTGTGATTTCCTGTTCATTACCATTGGCAGGGCCGTTTTCTTCGCAGAGATAGGTTACTACCATTTCTACCAAGTTGAGCAACTTGCGAGCATCTCCTCCACTTAACTGAAGCAGAAGTTTATCTGAAATAACTTTTATTTTTTGTTGACTCAACCAAGAGTCTTGTTTCAAGGCACGAGAGAGCAATTTACGCAAGTCGTTTTCTTCCAAGGGCTTAAGTACAAAAACCTGACAGCGAGATAGTAGTGGACGAATAACCTCGAATGAAGGATTTTCTGTGGTAGCTCCGATGAGGGTAACCGTGCCACGCTCCACGGCAGCCAATAGAGAATCTTGTTGACTCTTGGAGAAGCGATGTATCTCGTCAATGAACAAAAGAGGGCGCACAGCCCCGGCAAATAATCCCTCTGAGCGTTGCTGCGCCAAGGAGAGTATATTGCGCACTTCACTTACCCCCGCTCCTACGGCAGAAAGTTTGTACAGTTCTGTATCTACAAGAGAGGCAAGTAGCTGTGCCAAAGTAGTCTTGCCAACCCCGGGAGGCCCCCAAAGAATCATAGAGGGTACGTGGTTGTGTTCTATCATACGCCTCAGCGGAGCACCGGGAGCTATCAGATGCTCTTGCCCCACGTATTCGTCTATGTTATGAGGACGCATACGCTCTGCTAAGGGTTGCTGTGTTTTAGAACTGTTCATAGCGAGGCAAAGATACCTTTTTCTCCCTGAAAAATAAAAAGAATACACCGGCCTTTAGATGGATAGACCGATGTATTCCAGATTATGGCATTTTGAGAAAATATTACTCGTTTACAGACCTTCTTCCATAAGGTATTTTTCGGCTTCCATAGCTGCCTTACAGCCTGATCCGGCCGAGGTAATGGCTTGTCGGTAGCGAGGGTCTGCCACATCTCCGGCAGCAAAAACTCCGGGGATATTGGTCAAAGGGCTTCCATTGAGAGTTTTGATGTAGCCAGCTTCGTCCAAATCTATTTGCCCAGCAAAAACCTTGGTGTTGGGTTGGTGACCAATGGCGAGGAAGAAGCCATCGATGGCAATATCTACTTTTTCTTCATCGGGCATTCCTTGTCGGCGGACCAAATGAGCACCTTCTACGCCATCTTCTCCAAACAGCCCTAAAGTATTGTGCTCAAAGAGAACTTCGATCTTCGGATCGTTGAGAACTCTCTCTTGCATTACTTTGGAGGCACGCAAGAACGGTTTGCGAACTATGAGGTATACCTTATTGGCGATAGAAGCCAGGTAAGAAGCCTCTTCGCAAGCGGTATCTCCTCCACCCACAACGGCAACGTTTCGGTTGCGATAGAAAAAACCGTCGCAAGTGGCACAAGCTGAAACTCCCTGACCGGCATATTTCTTTTCATCGGCGAGCCCTAAGTATTTGGCACAAGCTCCGGTGGCAATGATAACGGTATCGGCAGTCACATTCTTTTCGCTATCGATTTCGAGGACGAATGGTTTCTTAGAAAAATCTGCTTTTGTAACAAGCCCCATACGGATGTCGGTGCCGAAACGCAGGGCTTGTTGTTTGATTTCTTCCATCATAACCTTTCCTGTAACTCCTTGCGGATAACCGGGGAAGTTTTCTATCTCTGTGGTCTGGGTAAGTTGTCCTCCGGGCTGTAGTCCGGAAAAGAGAACGGGGGAAAGGTTGGCACGTGAGGCGTAAATAGCAGCGGTATAACCGGCAGGTCCCGCCCCAATGATAAGGCATCTGAAATGTTCGGTCTGGTTCATACTTTCTTTTTTTATTTCATATATCAACTATGCATCACAAAAATAGGTCTTTTTTCCGGCACAATCTATTTCTTAGGGTTAAATGATTGGTTTGCATCTTTGCTGATGCCCTGTGGATTGCTTGATAGAGAGAATTATAAAAACAAACACTCCACATAGGCAATCTGGAGATCTATGCAGAGTATCTGAAAATAGTCTAAAATTAGATGCTATGGGAGGGTTACTATTTGATCGTTGTGATAGGTAGATGAAAGGACCAGAGAGGAAGTCTGGCCGGACCTGTTTTCCGTGAATTTAAGGGATACCTTTTTGCCCAACTGTGCCGGATCCCTTAGAGAGTATACATAGTAGATCTTCCGATTATAAAATGTAAGTAAAAGCTTATGAGCAGGATCGTCATTGAGAGGGGTTAAATTTGTCGCCTCTATCCAAACATTGAAAGGTAAGATTCCGGGTGATAGGTATTCACTCAAGTCAAATGTCAATATTTTATGGGCTGTATTTTTGTTGTCGTTCGTTAGAGTCGCATTAAAGTTGAAAGGAGGACGTAGGGTTATTCTTACGGTGCGAGTTACTATTGTTCCTTGACCGCCTTTCACCACAACATCTACAAGATACTCTTTGTAATAGCCACCTTCGGGAAGAGATTTTACCTGAACATTAAAACCGGTGGAGGTTTTCTGCAATTCTCCCATATGAGGATCCCCCGCTTCCCATCGTGGAATGTAGATGGGGGTTCCTTGGTTTGTTAATACATTAAAAGAAAGTGTTGTAGGTTTTACAGCATAGGTAACAATAGGACTAACATCCAAGTGTATTACTCCATCAGATACCGAAGGAAAATCTTGGAACTCAACGGAAGCAAAGACATTGTTCCCGGCAGGAGCAGCGATGGCTTTTTCTAAAGATTCATAACCGTCAGAGAGCACTTTTTCTACTATAATTTTATACTGATGATTGCGCAGTATTGGGAGAAACTCCTTAGTCCCATCCTCTCGTCGGCTGACTATATCTAACTTATAATAACGTTTTCCCAAATTATTGCGAAATTTATCAATACGGTTTCCCTCTATAATGAGGAATAGATTATGATTCTTATTATCCCATTCGTGGAGAGGGAATGGAGTATCGACAGAGACAAAATCTGTCTCCTTGTCGCCTTTCTCTATTTCAACTCCCGGGATGACTGTCGCCTCAGGATTATTGTATTTAAACTCATATTTATGGGAAGAGGTATAGATAAAGGGTGCCACAGTGCCCTTTTTGGGATAATTGCATACGGAAAAGCGGGTTACTTCCAAGGAGCCGAATGTTTCTGAAAAAGTTTTTGTGCCGGAAGCATCAATGGAAATCTCTGCATAATTACGGAGCAAAACAACTACTTTATCCTTGAGAGTATTCTCGTCGAGAGCTGAGAGTTCCAAGCAAGCCCACATAGGTTTGAAATCGGGTCTGGTTGTCTGCAATGCAGAAATCAACCCGCCCTCCGAGGCTCCTGCGAGAAAATAGTCTTGCTCAAAGCCCTGCCAGTTGTAATTGGCAATAAAATGGATACGATGTTTCTGGCTACTCTTGATGAGAGTCACCTTGAACTTCTTGGCTTGTTTTATCTCTTTTCGATTTTTTAGAGGCAAGAAATCGTTATCGGACTTAGAGCTTACATCTTCTGTACCCTCTAATACCGCTTCGCGAGTGTATAGGAATTTCCCTTCTCCGTCAAAGATCAACAAGCGCAGAGATTTGATATCTTCTATGCCATTGATAGTCATATTTTCGGCACGTAAATTACTGGTAATAGTATTACTGCCAAAACCTCCCATTTCTACTGTAAAAGATTCGCCCTCTTGGATTTGTTTTGTTTTATCAGGTGCATTAGGTGTTCTATTCGCTGTACACGAACAGAGCAGAGAGATTAAAAAGAGGGTAGAGAGCTTTCCCCAAGCTCCTATGTTGATTGATTTCATAATTACGAGCCTATTAATATTATCAGAAGTAATGCCAAATATATCTCCTTACTCTTCCGAAAACTGCCAAGTATCAAATACCAAACGAACATTAGTAGTGTTACTGTATGGTGTTCTTTTGGGATAAATTTTATCCGGATCCTGTACATACACTCCGTAGCCTGTCTCTGCACACCAATAGATCTGCCCTCGTAGGAGATCTTTGACCGGGGTATTCGGGTCGGCTTGTATCTTGGCTACTACCCTCAGCTCTGCAGCCGTAGGGATACGCCAATGCCCATCGTTCGCAAATTTCTTTCGGATCGTTCTGGAGGCATTTACTGCTCTGGTTCTTCCATCTACATAAACTACAGACCCATCTGCATATCTCTCCGCTGTACGATAATGTTCGACGTACACTCCATTAGCTCCATACTCTCCCTCAAAGTACCTCTTGGCACGCTCTCCCGCTGAGGAATAGTTTCTATAGAGAGACTGCTGTCGTCGCTCATAAATGTGACCATACCAATAGCTATAGTAAGGACTTTCGGGTTTGAAGCGTTCAGACGTGGGGCCGTAACCAGCCTCATAGGTGAGACTAGGTGTAGCCCACCCCTCAAGACCAAAAGATTGGTACTGAGGCACACTCGCTGAGACTCCATATTGGGTCGCCATCATAAACTCCGGAGAGATAAGCTCACCCGCTGCCGCGTCGGTACTTGTATTCCCTGGAGCAGAGGGATCAAGAGGTTTTCCAATCTTTTCCCCCGGCTCAGGCACAAGCGTGGTGATCTTCGTTAGGATATCATTCTTTTGTACCCCCAGTGCATCGGGAATACTTCCAAAGCCCGTATGATACCTAAAGTCGGCAAAGATTTCTCGTCCCCATTCATCAAAACTCTTTCCACCGGAAAGTCCCGGAGATTTCTCATAGGTAAGGTACCGGTGGGGGTACTGGACAGCTCGGACAGTTTCTTCAAGTAGACCTCCTATCTGCTTTACCTTAAAGGTAATATAGAGGGGTAAGTAGTTCTTCGGCACTTCGTGGTGTATGTTGATCTTCCCTCCTGTATGGGGTTCTGTGGGTACGATGATTGTACGATTGTAATCTTCCTCAATCTTCTTGTACGTACCATTGGACTCATAGTACTCGTAGTAAACCTCTTGGATCTCTACCCTTACAGGCATATCGGAGGCATAGTCTATTGAATAGTCCGCAACGTTGAGGATTTTTGGCATTTTTTCTCTGACCAATAAATAGTGAGCCTCGGTGAGAGCCCCATCGACACGGTCGGGAGTGTTCCAAGGCTGTACTGCTGCATACGAAGAGATATCAACGGGTTCGTTTTCGCTAAGGCTTCCCAAAACCTCTATATTCGAAAGTATATCATATAGATGATTACGCTCAATGCGATGCAATTTCTTGGCATCAACACCGGTTATAGGTTTGGCATAATTCAACGGAATACGGTAGAAATAGTCTCTCCCTTGATCTGAAGCATTGGCTCCCTCAGGGCGTAGCTTTGCTTTTACAATAAGGTGAGCTTCTCGAATATTTCCAGACTCATTCCATAAGCTTTCGTAGGCATAGAAAGGAAATGCTGCCAAAAAAGAGGTGTTGCTACTTCCTTCGCGAGCAGGGAGTGTCTTCAAAGTCATCTCTCTGTAAGGGGTAGATTTCCATTCTCCGTCTTGTACCTGATAAGGATTATCTCTTAGAAGAGAAGTCTTGTTTGTGTAAGAAACCAACTTAACTTGAAGATTTCCTTGTAGATGATATTGCGTTTTCTTCCCATTCTGATGGTCGAAAATTACTAATTCCTGTGGCATACGCAAACGAATCTTTGCCGCAGCTCTATACAGAGATATAGGAGCTGTTACGGTATAGAGATTCTCTCTAAATCGCACGGTTCCGGTAGTTCCGATTCCATCCATCAAGAAACAGGGTTGAGCTTTCGGAGTGACGCCATCCTCTAAAAGATTTAGTTCGTCTTCCTGTATTTTTCTTTTTAGATCTTCAAGAGAATTGACACCGGAGGAGAATAAGGTTTCCTTAGCGTTGGCCACCACTATAATTTTGAAGTCATTGCCTTGATATGCACTAAGATCACTATATGGGATCAATACTCTAACCTTGTAAGTGTTATTACCGGATGAAGGTATGGATAAGCGTTCTACAGAGGTATCCGGGAAATGCTTAAAAAGGGAAGGAGTTTCTCTAATTAGAAAAATATCAATTCTTTCTATCTTGTTTTCATTCAATTGGTTGGGTGTGTAAGCTTCTTGATCACGATCTCCATCTTCTACAGCCCTAAGTAATGAACTACCCCAAGAAGAGCGTGGTTGAAGTTTTCCCGTATCAGTAGCTCTCATCTCCTTTTTCTCTGTCGCATTTGCAATAGAGAAACAGAAATCAATAGCCTTCATTCCCTTAGGAACCTCTTTAGAGGTCTGAGGCTCCCTCTCTTTGGGGGCACAGGAGGAGAGGAGAAGAAGGATCAATAGACAGAATGAATATTTTGAACTATATTTTTTCATATAAAAATTCAATTATCTGGTTGGTATGGTTGAGAAACCTCTTAGTTACTCGACTTGTTTAAACTGCCAACGTTTGGCTCCGGGCACCTCATTAATGAAGCGCCCCTTACTATCGGCATCTGCCACCGTACTCAAGTCTCCAAGAAAAATCTCTTGCCCGTTGACTGTAATGAAGAATTGAGTATATCTGGGTGTATTGTCGAATCGCCCTTTGGGTCTGATGGTCATCGTATAGGTTTGGGATGTTTTATCAACAATACCACTTCTCGTTCCCGTTAGGTCGTAGTGAAGCGCATTGGTCAAGGAGGCAGCCCATACGGCACCCTTGGGCTCTTCAATGGAAAAAGTAATGGTTGCCGCATCTCCATTATGTAAAAGTAGGTCATCTCCAATACGGCTATTCAATACATTAGATTCTTTTGTAGTAGATACCGTTATTGAGTACTTGGGTCGTGCATAAGAGAACTCGGATGTGATCAGAGTCCAGGGCATTACTTGGAGGCTTACATCAATCTTTCCGGCATCGGCCGATACATTGATGTTTAGAGAATAGTGCATATTGCGAATTATATTGTAGTCCGGCTTAGCTCCATCTTTTCCGAGCTTGACACCAGTTACAAAATCTAAGTAAGTTCCTCCCGTTTCAATCGACTCCAAAGCATTGTGTGCAATGGGGATAAGTAGCTCTCGACCTCCTTTGGTTTGCAGCTTTATGTACGTAATCTTTTGTTTTGAATCTGCCTCAGACCACGATGGCATAGGAGAGTGGAAAAGATGTTCCGGAACGTAGATATGGCCTTTACGAGACTGAGAAGCCAAAGGCATTGGTGCAAGGTCAAAACGAACCGGGGAAGGTTTCAATTCATAGGAGCTCGTTTCGGGAAGTTGAGCAAAAGAAAACTGCTCGACTACGTTATAGCACTCTACGTTTGAAACATCCTTAACCCCTTCTCCGGAGAGAGTGACAGAAATTTTGGCACAAGAACGAACCAAGCCGACTTTTTCCCTAACATCTGTGACTTTGAGTTTGGTTACCTCAAAATTACTTACAGGGGCAAATGGTGTAGAACCTTCGACAACCGGTTTGAAAGAGAATGGGTTTTCCTTTGTCCCGGCACCAATTATCTGGTTGCGATACACGCGAGCCATAGGAAGTCCTGGAGAGGTTGTTGCTGTTGCGAATGTAACCTTCTTTTTGAGGAAATCCTCTATTTGCCCTCTTGTGAGCAATCCGCTGAGTTCACTTTCGGAGACATTGGCAATAAAATAGATGTCATTGACTCCTTGTGCCACTTTGGTAGCAGGAATTTTGGTAACATCTCCTTTTGCTGCATCGACACGGACATAAGCACTGCGCTCTGCCCTCGCAGAGGGGAAGACAAGCATAGTTACATTATCAACTTTGTCTTCGAACAGCAAGTTGTCTTGATTGATAGAACCGCTCAACAGAGAAGCCTCTATATACGTGACTCCCTTGGGTTGTGGTTCTTCTTTTTGGGGTGTACAAGAAGTCCCCCACAAGAGAAAAGAAAGGGCAACCCCGGTGAGGAGTTTATATATGATATGGTGTTGATCCTCTTTCATATGGTTTTTACTTTCAGTGTGACAAATAACCTCAAAAAGCCCAAAACTCTAAAAGATTACAGAAAAACCTTATCAAAAACAGAGAGTTTTTATTGTTGTTTGGGGAGGAGGTAATATCTCTTTAATCGGTTATAAGCATTCAACCGAAAATAATGTCATAGCTATGTATGAGCCAATCATTGATCCAAAGCTCTGCTGCCATATATCCTCCGGGACAATTGCATTTGCGCATCTTAAGCTTTATGTGAAAATCATTAAGACATCTCAGATTTATATTTTCTGCACTTGGGCTTAAAAGGATTGTTCCAATAAGCTCTTCTCTAAAAGCCTCTTCTCCGTCCGACAGTCGTCGTACTACGAGGGTGCTGTTGCGCCCACTCTCCAATTTGAGCGTGGTAAAGTTGGCAGCCAAAGTGCTATCTGCGGGATAATAAACAGTGGTGGGGTAAGCCAACGGATGATTGGGAATGATATTGCCCAAAAGGGAGTAGCTCCCATTGTTGGTACTCATTTCTATGGAGTAATCTTTGGGATTTTCTATTCCCTCTACCGTAACTTTGATACGATTGGTAATTTCTCTAAGATTGGATTTGGTGTGTGCAAAAAACTTTTCTTGCTCTCCAATATGTACGATGGGGGTAGAGCCTATGTAAAGTCTTTGATTCGTCAGGGCTACCGCTTTGGCACTTTGCTCTTTGAGTGATAGCAAAAGGTCTTTCTTTGTTGTTTTCCCTACAGTAAGGGAAGATAGGTTATAAAAATTCTCATCAATACCCGCCCAAGTGATAAACGAATAGACACCCGGCCGAGGAGTTGGAACGAAGAGTTCATACTCCTTAGATAGCTGTGGAGCAATCTCTTTGTGTACCGAAACGAGTAAATCGTTGTCATCAAATGCATACACATGCACAACGGGGACAGAGGGGTAAGAGGCTTCTGTCTCACATTCAGTTTGCTCATAGATATTGATATAGACTCCTCTAAAACAGGCACTCATATTATCGTATATGTACTGTTTGCAGGAGATGAATGAGACCATTACTACGAACAAAATGAGGAAGTAGTATCGCGTATGCTTAAACTGTTTCATTGTGCAGTATAGATAATTTATAATTAGGGGGAAGAGAGCACTGCGCTTGGGATAGAGCAATGCTCTCTCTTCTTCTTTTTATTTTATGGAATTGTTTTGAGTTTTTCTAAACCGATGATTAGAAATTAACATCGTAAGAGTGAACACCCCAGTTAATTACGGTGATTTCCGTAGTCATATAGGTCTCCTTGTCTGTGATAGGATCTTTGGGATCAGGAGTGGGATCATCTGGATCTGGCTCATCCTCTCCACCACCCGGAGGAGTAGTGGGGTTGTATGGGTTACCCGAGAATCCGAGCTTGTTGAAGCCAGCCACATTCACATGGTAAAAGTTGTTACGAACAACAGGAGAGTGGCGCCAAGTAGTGGGCACGGTTGTATCAGGGTTTAACCAAGCGAAGTAATACATCTTACCTTTCTTAAAGGTAATCACACCATCTTTTTTAGAGGAGGAATCTGCTGTAATCTTGTTGTTCTTTTTTGCATTTTCCACATTCATATAGAACTTTCCATCAATCGTCCCATAATGAATATCTTGGTCCGCTTGATATTCTTCTCCCTCAGCCATCTCTGTTTTTTCCGGAACAAATGTGGCGGTAACCATTATGTAGGGAGTATTGCCGCGACGATAGCTTGTTTCTCCAGGAGCATCTGCAAATGCATGGGTTGTTTCCGAAATAAACTTCATAGTCGCATTGCTAACAATCGCTCTTATTTTTTCTATATCGGAGCCAGTTCTCTCAAATGCAGCAAGATCGTTTTCTTGCTTTAACAGAGAGTAGTCATATTTATCTTTAGCTCCATCTGTACCACTATTATAGGCATTATTATCGTTTGTCACATACTGCCAACTAGGCGTTTGGATTTTCTTGTGGCTAACTTCTGCTTCATAAAGTTTTGCGGTCTTCTCGAATTGCGCAACCGTCCACTTTACGTCCTTGAGGCTTCCTATTGTTTTTTGAGAAGCCCCTTCACCTCTTTTGATTTTGAAACCACTTTCTTTTATAGACTTGCTGACTGTTGTTGCAACAAGTGCTGCTATACGGCGAACACTTATTTTAGCAGTATTCTGTCCTGCTTCTGCTTGTGCTAGAGTAACACCATCAACAACAGCTATGGAAGCGGGAGCACCGGTCATTGTAATTATATCTTTCTTATCGGAACCGGATGTTTCTGTCTTGGCATACTTTTCAGCAACACCGTTGCCCGCGAAGTCAGTTAATACTTCTGCATATTTTGTGGCAAAATTAGTAGGTGTGGCGGCCTTGAGTTTATCAATGACATCTGTTGCTCCATTCACTACAACATAGATGATCTTATTTCCCGGGGTTGTTTTCCACGGAGTCAAACTATAAATTCCATCCTTGCCTGCAGAAGGTTGTCCTTTGACAGTTGCCTGTGCAAAGTGCTTAACTTCATTCTCCCCTTCAGAAAGAACGAAGACGTCAACGGTATTGATTTTATCACGACCTTCCCAATCTCCCATAGGATTGTAATCGCCCTCTTCCGCACGGAGAGATTCTCCGAGATTCACACTGAGGGACATGTAGGTAGATCCTTGAGAGGCATCAACCTGTCCATTCGGCTCTTTGCCTTTGCAGGAAGCCAGTAGACCGAGCGCAACAAGACCTCCTAAAAACATTTTGTTCAATTTCATAATTTTCTTTTTTACTTTATAAATACGTGTTTGTATATCTATCTTTTTTCTTATTCAGATAATCTTTCCTTTTATTGGGGCAACATTGCTTGCTGTTGCATCAAGATTTTTTCGGCAATGTCATCGTGTCCGAGCATCTGCTCTGCAATGGCACGGGGGAGCACTGACCGAGGATCACTCTTGAGGGGCTCTAATATCAAGAGAGCTTTGACCGCTTCATCCTTATTAAACTTCAAGAGCGCATTGGCATAATTGAGTGCGGCGATTGAATCGTCGGGGTAAAGTTTGTAGGCCGTTGCATAAACCTCAAGCGGATTTTTACCTTGCTTCTCGTATTGTTGTGCAAGAAGGAAAAGTTCTTGATTGCTCATAAGTTCGGGTTTCTTGCTATAGATACGAGGAAGTTCTTCAATGGTAAAAGGACGTACCTTGTACCCCATACGGAAGGTTGTACGACGTAATGGTGGATAGAAAATATCCAGAAGGGTTTGGTAGGTCTTTCCTCCTTCGATCTGCATCAAAGCATTGCGACGAGCAAGGTGCCCCACATTTTTATCAAGAGCTTCAAGAACACTGCCCTTAGTAGAGAGGTCCGAGGATTCTACTGCTCTGCGAAGTCCAACCCAGTCGGAGCCAAAACCTTTTACAGCAAATTGGGGGGCTCGCTTGACCTCGGGATACTTGGTGCGTACATAGTTTGCAA
This sequence comes from Bacteroidota bacterium, assembly GCA_023396255.1. GTDB lineage: Bacteria > Bacteroidota > Bacteroidia > Bacteroidales > Porphyromonadaceae > Porphyromonas. Next base: position 164,820 of record JAEWWU010000004.1, on the reverse strand, counting down.
GAACTTCGGCACGACGCTCCGAAAGCTCTTGATTACTCCGCTCATCCCCTTCCGGAGAGGCATAGCCTTCCACATATACAGCGTTTAGTGTTGCTCCCTCGAGTTTGAGAGCTTTGTTAACAAAATCCTCCAGGCGAGTCAATTCCTGATCATTATTTCTAAAATTACGCTTCAATTCGTGGCGTGCTACAACGAAGTTTACTTTGCTTTCAAAACTCTCTTCATAGTGTTTTTGGGTTACGGCCTTGGGTTCAACAAATGAAAAACGATAATCATCGGGAGAAAATAGTCGGATCTTGGCACTATACCCATCACGTTTTCCAACTTGTTTCTTACACGAGGCGCATCCGTAGACCTCCTCTAAGAAGATGAGACGACTCAATGCCATCCAACGTTCGAAATCAAGGGAATAATGTACATCAATAGATGCTGTTTGAGCCGAATGCAGCTTGCTCACCACAGGAAGATCGACCTTATTACCCAGTACACGGCTACGATTGATTGCCTTTTGACGCCCACTACCAACAATGCCAATTGGATCAAGTTTCACTTGCTTCGTGCCATCGGGACTCAACAAAACAGGATGTATATAAACCACTTCTTGGGAGGAAATATTATTACGATTAGGTTCTATGGAAAAGGAAATATCCAACTTATTCCCATTGGAAGAACGAACAATTCGCACCTCACGATCGTTCCACTTAGAAACATCTTTGACCTGAGCAATAACCTCTAAAGGCAATAAGCCTCCTAAGAGTAAAAGGATCGAAAATATATATGTTTTATTCATCATAAGTATCTTTATATCATCAATTTACGTATTATTTAATCATATACACCAACGAAATTGTTGCCTTTGTTGGACCGAGATAATCGGCAGCCTTGTTTTGTTCCACTCGCGTGCCACAGGTAGTACAATTAAACTTGTCATACATCACGCGAGCATAACCTGCACCTACTGATGCCTCTATACTGAAGCGTGGAGAGAGCATCCAATGGTATCCTGCGCTGATTCCTCCTCCGGCAAACCACCCTTCATAGCGATACTGTGCCATCTGATTATCTTTATTTTGAAGAATAAAAGGAGTACTTACGCCACCTACATTCATCAAGCCTCCAAATGCGTGTGCTCCAACAAACCAGCCATTGAAAACCTCGCAAGTCCAAAGACGTAACTCCGGTTGCACTAACCAATGGCTCCATTTTTTTGATTTGTATTTAGGAGATTGGGCATTCTTCTCAAAGAAGAAGAAATTTGCACCCACTTGAGTATCCAAAGTAACTTTAGAGCTAAGAGCTACTTCTAAGGAGAGGTTAGGTGTCAAAAAGGCATCGTAAGCCAAATTATTCTTGATGGCTACCTTCTGAGCGAAGGTCGATGAGAGGAAAAACAGGAACAAAGCTCCGGCGAGCAAAAACTTTTTCATATCATATTTATTTTCTTACTTTCTCACTTATTCAAATCTATCCTAAAGAGGATGTTAAAGTAACTTCCTCTATTTAGGAATGGCAGCTTATACGACAGCCGTACATACAACACCAATACAGTATATATTGTTCATCACTTCGGAAATAGAAAATATGCAATGGAACGGAAATAAAAACCAATGAATTTTGTGCTTAAAGAAGAAGCACCACAACAACGGAAAGAGCAGAAGCCCTTTTCGGCGTCAACGATCACCTATCTTTTCAGTATTAGAATCTATTAATGACTAACCCCTAAATTACTCACAGGCCGCGAAGATAGATATTTTATTCGTTCCCGCAAAATAGCCAGGAAGGGCAAACGAATCGAGCCACGACGGGGAAGTGATCACTAACTCCTCCATTGTAAAAAATACCTTTATAGCAGCGATTGGGGATTTGCTCTCCATTCTTATTGATTGCAGATAGAAAGGGCAGAGGAATGGAATAGGCGGAATATGGAACATATTGCATCCCAATAGAACCAATTAAAAGAGAACCACTTACGAAGATGCGATCTATTTGGCTCCAAATTCCTCGGTAGATATAACTCCCTGCTGGAGCATTTGGAGGAAGAACAGAGGTGATGTCGTACATTTTTGTGCTCGATGCAAGACAATACTCCAAAGGAAGAGGAGCAGCCCACCCGATGGTGCTTTTACTTTGCGGAGGTGTGTTGAAATCGCCCAAAACAATGATAGCGGCAGTGGGGTCTTCTCGGAGAAGGCTATCTGTCTTGGCTTGTATCAACTTTATGACTGCTTGCCGGTAAGGTTCTGTGGCTTTTATTCCTCCTTTATTGGAGGGGAGGTGGCAGGCAAACAGATGCAGAGGAACGGTGTCCAAAAAAACACCACGAGCATATAAGAGATTACGGGTACGAAAGATGGAGTCCTGGGGGAAAAATACCTGCCACTCTTCGCAGTGTTGTAGGCGTAGTCGTTTGGGTTGGTATAGCAGAGCCACATTGATGCCTCTTGGGTCGGAGCCGTGTGTAATGAAATAGCCATACTCTTTTGTGGCAAGGTCTGTAGTGTGGCACAAGTGATGCAACACGGAGTCGTTTTCAACTTCCGAGAGAACCATTACATCGATATCTTGCATTCCTCCCAATTCATTGATAACGCGCGCCACCCGATTCAATTTGTAACGATACTTGGTTTTGTCCCATTTCATAAGGCCGGTGGGTGTAAAGTCATCATCGGTGGTTTGCGGATCGTCGGCAGGGTTAAAAAGGTTCTCAACATTGTAAGTTGCCACCAACAAAGTGTCAGCCTTTTGCCCATAAACAACAAGGGAAAGGCAGAGTGGTATAAAGACCATTAAGAACCTCTTCATAGAGCAAAAATAATAGATTACCTTTGCTTTGGTGAACCTTATTCCATTTACTCTGTTTTATTGATAAAGGAAAAAAGATAGTTTTTCCGGTATTTGACTAAGAATCACAACAAACCAAATAAAAATATTAGAACTATGACACACGAACTGATTGTACTCCCTTACGAAAGAGAAGCTTTGGAACCGGCCATCAGCGCACAAACGATAGATTTCCACCACGGTAAGCACTTGCTCAACTATGTAAATACATTGAATAAGTTGATTGAGGGTACCGAGTTTTCCGATGCCTCTTTGGTCGATATTGTTCGCAAATCGGAAGGTGCGATTTTCAACAATGCAGGGCAGGTACTCAACCACAACCTCTATTTCTTGCAATTTGGCAAGGATAAGGCACAAGCTCCAACGGGAGGGCTTCTCTCTGCCATTGAAGCCCAATACGGCTCCCTCGAAGCCTTTAAGAAAGAGTTTGAAAATGCTGGGGTGACTCTCTTCGGTTCCGGATGGGTTTGGTTGGCAGCAGACAAAGGAGGCAAGCTCTCTATCGAAAAAGAACCCAATGCCGGCAATCCGGTACGCAAAGGTCTAAATCCTCTTTTGGGTTTTGACGTTTGGGAGCACTCTTACTACCTAAGCCACCAAAATAGAAGAGCAGACCATCTGCACGACCTATGGAGTATTGTGGATTGGGAAGAAGTAAGCAAACGATATGGCAATCCTATTGTTTGATAACTGATAGGCATAGAAGCAGGAAGAGGATGTAACCCTTTGCGGTTATATCCTCTTTTTTGTGAGGTAGAAAAAGGACGATAGCCCGGGGGAGAAGTTGAGTTAAGAGCCAAAGAAAGAGCTCTTGGGAAACTCGAAAAGGAGGAGCACTCTTGTGCAGTGGAGCCTTGAAAATTGCTTCCCTGCTAATGGGCGATTTTCAGGGAAGTAATGATACAATAATTCCCTGCCGATTTTTATTTCTTCCAAGAAAAAAATCTTCGACAGGGAACTATTTTTCCGACCCAAAAAATCGGTCAGACAAGACAACTCTCAAAAGTGTGCTTGCCCTCGGACTGTGCCACGTTGATTACGGTCAGAGGCGCACCCTCTCGCCTTATAGGCAACTGTTTTTGGGCTCGAGATTGAGATTTTACCTCTTTTTCGGGCTGGTGCTTCTCTTTTCGCTTGCAATAGCGGTTGCACTGCATACACGTGTCGTACCCTAACATAATACCCAAGATGAAATCTTCTTCGTCGCTCAACTCTGTCAGAGAGCGTTGCACGAGCATAATGCGCACAGCCTCGATGCATTCCGACCTGCCAAAGAAAAGGTTTACCCGATCTTTGCGTCCTGGCACGGATTGCAGAAAATAATCCACATCATTCCTATTCAATCGCTCACAGGCCCAATCGGCGAAAGCGGAACTTACCGTACACAGGAACAGATGCCTCACCCCCTTTTTGTATTCATAAAGGCGGTTGCACAAGAGCTGCGCATCAGCGTCATAGGCACGAATGTCTGTGGATACAAGCATATATGAAAGAATAGTTTACAAATTCGGTTGTTTACCTATTTAGAGGCTCTTTTTTACTTCGACCAACCAACGCTCGATACGCTCAGCGGTGAGGTCGCTCTGATTCATTTCGTCTATACAGCAACCGATGAGTTTGCCATCTTCTTCGCTCCGAGAAGAGTCGTATTCGTAATCTTCGGGTGCCACAGCCCCAACAAAGGTGCATCCTGTACCCAAGAGCTGGTCCTTTATTTCGGCCAAAGCATCACAAAAAGTGTCTGCATAAGAAGAAGAGTCCCCGCAGCCGAAAAGGGCTACCACTTTACCGGCAAGGTTGGCTCCTGCCAACTTTGGCAAAAAGCCCTCCCAATCGTCTTGCAAATCACCAAAACCCCAAGTGCTGCTACCGAGTAGCAAGGCTTCGTAGCTCTCTGCTGTAGCCACATCTGCCGATGCTACGTTGTGTACGTCACCAGGGGCCACTCCCAATTGAGCTGCAATATCGTTGGCTAAAGTTTCTGTAGTTCCGGAGGAAGATCCGTAAAAAATTCCGACTTTTTTCATTTTGTAAGTGTTCTAAAAATAGGTTCTATTGAATGTATCATCTCACGTAATTGATCACGTGGGCAAAGGTATTTGTACGATTGCAGTTGCACAATCCCCAGATATAGGGAAGAGGTAAACGGATAATACCAAACAATGAGTATTTACCTAAGTGAAGACGGAAAGTAGGGAAATTGGGGTAGAGGAATTCTCTCTCAAACAGACAGTTGGTAGCGAAAGAGCGAAGAGGTTTCCTTTGCCGGAACTACATAGGGGACAAGAGAGGTGATGTTGGTTTGCAGGCAATAGAATAGAGAGTGGCAGAAGCCTTTATTCAAAAGACGTTGGTTGTGGTCGCACTGCGATAAAAAGGTGTGAGGTTCTCCGTGGTGTGTGCGATACATATCTAAGGCCATTGTGGCACTGTCGTCGGTGGTGTAAGTTGCCCCCATTTGTTGCAGCGTTTGCAACAGAGCTCCTCCCCAAAAAACATCTTCGAGGCAAAAACGCCCTTTCCAGCCGGAGGCGATTACTACGATGTTGCGATGAGGTCGATTACGGCAATATTGAGCCAATGCACCAAGGTTGGCAAATGCCCCTATTACAATCTCTTGAATTCCGGTATGGTATGCCGCTTCTATGGCTTGGGTGCCGTTGGTGGTAGTCAGTACAATCGATCGCCCTGCTACGGTATTTGCCGTGTATTCTTCGGGATCGTTTCCCCACCGGGCAAAATTCAGCTTACAAGCATCTCGCTCACCTCCCACGGGATAACCTTGTTGTGCCAAAAGGCGGGCTTCTTGTACGGTTGCTACGGGGATAATGCACTTTGCTCCCACCATAAAAGCTCGTACGATGGTTGAGGTAGCCCGCAGGATATCTACCACTACCACTATGTCGTTGGTAGTGTGTAAGAAGGGATATTCGGCGGCCCCAAAGGCTATTTTGAAACTTGGGTTCATTGATTATTCACGTCGTTGTGCAGCCACTGCAATCCATTCGTTGCGTTGGAAAGTTTTTTGGGGAGTGAACCCTGCTTTTTGGAGGGCCTTGTTCAGTGCACTCAAGTCTTCGCTGAGCATTCCGCTCACAAAGAGCCACCCTTGTGGCTTGAGTGTTTTTCGGTAAGTAGGCAGACCATCGAAAATGATATTTCTATGAATGTTGGCCAAATAAATGTCAGCCCACTCTTGTGGCAATTGAGGGGAGTGGGCATCTCCTTGCAGGCAGGTGTAACTGTCGGGAGCAATATCCGAGTTCAGAGACAAGTTATGGAGCGTGTTTTGCACCGAATCCGGGTCAATGTCGATCAAGAAACATTCTTGTGCCCCAAGGGCAAGGGCCGTGATCCCCAAGATACCGGTGCCGCATCCCAAGTCTACCACATTTTTACCCAAAGGGGAATGGGTCAAAATAAGCTCCAGCATCATTTGGGTGGTTTGGTGGTGTCCGCTGCCAAAGGCTGCTTGGGGTTCGAGGGTGATGCGGTGGGTAAAGGATCCTTTTACTTGGTGCCGAGGAGCACAGACGAGCAGTTGATTTCCCACGGTGATAGGGCAAAAAGATTCTTCTTCCCATACCGAGTTCCAGTTTTGAGCTTCTTGCAAATCGGCGTGGTAGTCAAATGTCGTGGCACTCCACTGCGGAGAGATAGAACCGGAGGTCCCATCCCACTGTGGGGAGACCTCTTGGGCTATGTAAGCCATCAAGGAGTGTTGGTTTTCTTGTTCAAAACAATCGAACCCAAGATCGGCAAGAAATTGTTGAAGCAGATCCCACTCCCATTCCGCGGGGTCTTGCTGTGAGGTGAAGAGGTATTTCCAATAAGGTACCATAAGAGACGGGAAAATAGGTTGTCAGTAGCGTTGTAGCCGTTTTTTTGGCCAAGGTAGACAGGCAATTGCGGTGAGCCCCTTGCAAATAGAGGTGGCAGAGATCGCCCACCAAATGGCAGCTAATCCCCATCCCCAAGACATAAACAAGAAAGCCAACGGAATTCGGGCATAGTTGCCCACTATGCTGATGGTTGCAGGTACAAAACTGCGTCCGGTGCCATAGAAAAGCCCTTGTGCCGTTATTTCGAGCATCATAAACAGTTGTGAATAAGCAGCGATGCGCAAATATCGCCCACCCTCTACGTAAGTGGGTTTGTGTGGCACAATGAGGGCAAATAGCTCTTGTCCCCAGAAGAAGAAAAGTATCGTGCCTATGCACCCAAAAAGAGCAGTGTAGGCAAGTGTGGTGCGGTAACCCTTGAATACTCGATGGATTTTTCCTGCAGCGTAGTTTTGCCCCACAAAAGCACTGAGGGCTGTGCCGAAACCTTGGCTGGCATTCCACGTGATGGCTTCGAGTTGTCCACCGGCAGTAAGGACGGCTACCCCTATTTCACTGCCTTGCAAGGAGCATAGCCGCCCCATATAGACGCTGACAAAGACAAACAAGGCATTCAGAAGAGCTGCCGGGAAGCCTACTTTGAATATCCGTAAACTCTTGGCTCCCTGCAAACGGGTGAGTAATGGAAAACAATTGAGCAGTTGATCCTTTTGGCGTAAGCGATACAAAAGGAGAGCTATAACCACAAATTCCGAAAGGGTGGTTGCCCAAGCTGCCCCCTCTGTGCCCCAACCGACCACGAAAATCAGCAGAGGATCTAAGATCATATTCAAGATAAGTCCTATGGCATTTACTTTGAAAGGAATGTTGCTCCTGCCCGAAGCGTTGTAGATTCCCCCAATGGTAACTGTTAGGAAAAGGGGCAATACACCGATAGACACAATTCGCAGATAACGGACTGCCATTGCGTGGATATCAGCTTCCAATTGGTACAAACCCACCATCAAAGGACCAAGGAACAGCAGTCCCAAAACCACACACAGACCGATAATAAAGCTGATGGTGGTGTTGTGCGAAGCGTAATTGCGTGCCGCATTTTCGTCTCCGGATCCCAATCCTTGTGCCACGCATACTTCGCTACCTATTTTGGTTAAGGTACTAATAGAGAACGAGAGCCACAGCAAAACTCCGATGACACCCGTGGCCGCCACTTCTTTATTGCCCAAACGCCCCAACCAAGCCATATCGGTGAAGTTGTAAGCCATTTGAATAAACGCCCCTCCTACAATGGGAGCAGCCAAACGAATAATCTGTTGTCCAATGTGCCCACGAGTGAGGTCTTTGGCTTGCATCGAGTTGCTCGAGGAAGTGATTGTTGCCGTTTTGTCCTTATCGGCGGAGGCTGAATTATGGGAGGATGTACTCATAGTGGCGCAAAGGTAATTATTTGACTTCGTCGGACGAAAAGTTTAGACTTTTCCCAAGTTTGTATTTTTCTGCGAAGCTGTTCTTCCCGAGGAATGGCAGAGCTTTGGGGAAGATAAAAAGGGCTGCCCAATCGAAAATAATCGGCAGCCCTTTTTGTAAACTATTCCATTGGGAAAGAGTAGTTCTTTATCTGTTTTTTTGCTCTTGCTCTATGGCCCACGGAAAAAGGATGTTGTTTTCCAAGTGAATGTGCTGGTGCAGGTCTTGTTCAAACTCGCACAATTGGTTCAATACCAATCTGTAAGAATTGCACGCATCTTGCGGTGTTTTGTATCCGTTTGTCAGGGAGGATATGATTCGGTAGCGTTCACCTTCTCCATCGTGCTCTGTGAACATCACTTCTATAGGGTAGCCTACCGATCCGCAATGAAAAGGTTCTGGCATCGAACCCTCCGAAGAGCTTTGAAATAACTTGTACAAGTAGGGGAATAGCACTTCTTCTTCCTTGGTCAAGTGGTCTGATAAGTCTCGGAGAGACTCGGCAAAAAGAGTGCGTACTTCAAAAAGTTCTGGATGTCTCTCGCCGTGTACGGCGGTTACTTTGTCCAGTAAATCCAAAATGTCAGGGCCTTTTTGGCGAATTCCTCTGTGGTGTATCTTGAGGATATAGTCCATCAAGAGATCTATTGGCCAATTGGCAAATTGTATGTTTTGTATTTGAAAGGGTTCTTCTTGGAGCTGTTGCAGTTTTTTAACCACAAGGATTGGATCTACCTGTGCCTTGTGGCAGGCCGTTGTAAAGTCATCGTCTCCGTGGCAGCAAAAATCTATTCCGAACTCTCTAAAAATGGCTGCGGCCCTAAAATCGGCGGTGGTAATTTGTCCAACGCTCATCGCTTTGTATTGATCGATAGTAGTCATAATGTCTGTAATTTTAGAGTGGTGATTTAGCCTACAAGGGTACGAATGTCTTCTTCTACCTCTCCGATGCCGGCTATGCCAAAGTTGTCGATAAGTACCTTGGCGACATTGGGTGAAAGGAATGCCGGAAGCGTAGGACCCACGTGGATATTCTTAACCCCCAAGCTCAATAGAGCTAGAAGTACAATAACGGCTTTTTGTTCATACCAAGCGATGTTGTACACGATCGGAAGTTTGTTGATGTCGTCTAAACCCATAACCTCTTTCAGTTTGAGAGCTATAACTGCCAGTGAGTAGCTATCGTTGCACTGCCCTGCGTCCAAAACTCTGGGTATGCCCCCAATGGAACCTAATTGTAGTTTGTTGTAACGATACTTGGCACATCCGGAAGTGAGGATAACCGTATCTTGAGGGAGTTGTTGCGCAAACTCGGTATAGTAGTTGCGTCCGGCCTGACGCCCATCGCACCCACTCATAACAATGAATTTTCTAATGGCTCCGTTCTTAACCGCTTCTACCACTTGATCGGCTATGCTTAGGACCTGATGGTGGGCAAATCCTCCAATGATCTTGCCTTCTTCTATGGCTGTTGGTGCCGAGCATTTTTTTGCCACTTCTATAATTTCGCTGAAATCTTTGTGTCCGTTGGTATCTGCTTTGATGTACTTGAATCCGGGGTAACCTGTTGCATTGGTGGTATATACACGATCTTTGTACGAAGCATTGGCTTTGGGAGGAACAATACAGTTGGTGGTGAATAGAATGGGTCCGTTGAAGGTTTCGAATTCTTCTCTTTGTTGCCACCAAGCATTGCCATAATTACCGACGAAGTGTTTGTATTTCTTGAACTTGGGATAATAGTTGGCTGGCAACATTTCGCTATGCGTATAAACATCGACTCCGGTTCCTTCGGTCTGTTCGAGAAGCATCTCCATATCTTTGAGGTCGTGTCCACTAATCAAAATGCCGGGACGAGTGCCCACACCGATGTTCACTTCTGTGATTTCAGGGTTCCCGTAGCTCTCGGTATTGGCTTTGTCCAAGAGAGCCATAACTTGCACTCCAAAAGAACCCGTTTCCAAGACGAGAGCAGTGAGTTCGTCGGCAGAAAGTTGCCCCATTGTGATGTCGTGTAGAGCCCGTTCCATAAAGTTGTTGATGGCCAAGTCTTCGTATCCTAAGCGTGCCGCGTGTTCCGCATAGGCAGCCATCCCCTTGAGACCGTATATGGTTAGTTCTTTCAAAGAACGCAGATCTTCGTTGGTTTCTCTGAGGATTCCTACTTTGGTTGCATAGTCATCGTACTGTTCGGGTTGAAGCTGGAGGGTAACTTCTTCTATGTCAGGGAGAGCAACTCCGGATTGCGCAGCTGTTTCGATCAATTGTTTTTTGATGGAAAAAGTAGAGGTTACACGGTTGGCAATGGAAGAGTAATCGAAGTTTGCATTGGTGATGGTTGCAAACAGACTTTCGGAAATCGCTTTCTTGGCCCGTGCAAAATCGGCATCGACACTGGCTTTACGCAGAGAGGTCGTGATAGTGGAGATCCCTTTGAGATTGAAAATGAGCAAATCCATCAAGTTGGCAGTAGAGAAATCTTTTCCGCATACACCTTTAAGAATACATCCTTTGTTTCCTGCTGTTTCTTGACATTGGTAGCAAAACATTTTAGAAGATTGAGTTGTCATAGGTTTGAGGTATTTTGTATGGTTGGTATTTAAATTATCCTTTTCTTGAGACAGCGTTTATTCTGATTCGATGCAAAAGTATGGCGTGGAAAGAAGAAAAAATGTCGCCTATGAGACACTCTCTTGATTTTGCCTTAAAAAGGACAAGAGCAGGCGAAGAATATGGCAACAATATGGGATTGGAAGACTGTTGGTGACTCTGTAATAGATGCGTCTTGGGGATGCATATATAAAAAGCAGGCTCCCTGCCTTTGAGGAGAGAGCCTGCCTGTTTGGAAATTCTATGTTTTTTTCGCCCAATTGAGGGAGAGGCGGGGATTATCTTTGTTGTTGCGAACTGAGCATACCGCAAGCAGCCAATATATCTTCGCCCCGAGAGGTACGAATGGTGGTTGTTATTCCTTGGGCGGTTAGGAAGTCCCGCATCCGTTCCATTCGTTCCATATCAGAGGCGGGTAGATCAATCTCAGGAATACGGTGGTAGCGAATCAGGTTGACCCTGCAAGGAAGATCTCGAAGCAAATCTACCAAAGCATTCATATGTTTGCGTGTGTCGTTAAGTCCAGAAAAGACGATGTATTCAAAAGTCAAACGCCTCTGATGTTCAAAGTCGTATTTCCCGATCGTTTCCAATACTTTATGGATGGGAACACCTCCCTCCACCGGCATAATTTCTCTGCGCTCTAGTGGAATGGGATTGTGCAAGCTAATCGCCAAGTGGCAGCGGCTTTTCTCCAAAAAAGTAGATAAACCGGGTTCAACTCCTATGGTTGAAACGGTTATTCTTTTGGGACTCCAAGCTAACCCTTGCGGATGAGTAAGGCATTCGATGCTTTGCAGTACCTGCTCCACATTGTCCAAAGGTTCGCCCATTCCCATATAGACAATGTTGGTCAAGGTATTACTTTCAGGGATGGAGAGTATTTGATTAACTATTTCGTGTGCCGTTAGATGCGCCCCAAAGCCTTGTTTGCCTGTCATACAGAAGAGGCAATTCATTTTACATCCAACTTGAGAAGAGACACATAGAGTTGCCCTGTCGTCTTCTGGAATGTAGACTGTTTCCACGAACGAGTCTCCTATGGCAAAGAGGTATTTGATTGTTCCATCGGCGGAGCATTGCTTTTGCGCCGGGGCGTAGCGACCCACACAAAATTTTTGAGCCAACAATTCCCGATGTTTCTTGGAAAGGTTGGTCATTTGATCAATTTCAGTGACTCGCTTTACATAGAGCCAATCGGCTATTTGTTTGCCGGCATAACGGGGCATACCACATTCTTCTGTGGCAAGAGTTGTCAGTTGGTCCGGGGTTAGCCCGATGAGGGGGCGTTGGGTGTGAGGTTTTTCGGTTGGGGTCATTTATACGGGTTCAAAGTCTAATTGTTTTTGGTTGAGATCGGCACGAACTACGCGTATGGTTATGCTATCGCCCAAACTGTATTTCTGTTTGGAACGTCTGCCTATAAGGCAATGATTGTGTTCGTCGTATTCAAAAAAATCGTCATCCAAAGCGCGCATAGGAATTAACCCCTCGCAATGAGACTCTTTCAGTTCTACATATAATCCCCATTCGGTAACTCCGGAGATGATGCCATCGAACACCTTACCCACACGGGTAGACATATATTCGATTTGTTTGTATTTAATGGAATCTCGTTCGGCATTGGCTGCCACTTGCTCTTGTTGCGAACAATGTTTGCAGCGTTCTTCCAATTCGTTGGCGTCGACAGAATTCCCCCCGGATAAATATCTAGTAAGCAACCGGTGTACCATAAGGTCGGGATAGCGGCGGATAGGCGAAGTAAAATGTGTATAGAAGTCAAAAGCTAATCCGTAATGACCTATGTTGTGTGTACTGTATTCGGCACGGGCCATAGAGCGTATCGCCAAGGTCGAGATCAATTTTTCCTCTTTTTGACCGTGGATATCGCTTAGGAGTTTGTTGAATGAGTTGCTCAATTTGCTCCCTGTGGCAGAGGCGTTGATTTTGTATCCCAAAGAACCGACAAAAGCAGCAAATGTCGCCAGCTTTTCTCTTTCCGGTTGTGCGTGAATGCGGTAGACAAAGCTATTGGCACTTTGATTTTTGTTTAGACGTATTTGTCCTATTTCTCTCGCCACGGTTTTGTTGGCCAATAGCATAAATTCTTCTATCAAGTGGTTGGCATCTTTGCTTTCTTTGACCATTACCGATAGGGGCACTCCCTTGTCGTCCAAAATAAACTTGACCTCTTGGCTCTCGAAGTTGATAGCCCCATTGCCCAGTCGTTTTTTGCGTAGTTGTTTGGCCAATTCGTTTATCTTGAGAATGGCCTCGGCATAGTCTCCACTGCCTGTTTCTATAATTTGTTGAGCCTCCTCGTAATTATATCGCCTGTCGCTGTGGATTACAGTTCTGGCGATGCGATAGCTTTCTACTTCTGCCTCTTCGTTGAGTTTGAAGATACACGAATAGGCATAGCGATCCTCATTGGGCTTGAGAGAGCAAAGGTCGTTGCAAAGCCTTTCGGGGAGCATAGGAATGGTCCGATCAACCAAATAGATACTGGTTGCTCGCTCATAGGCTTCTTGGTCTATGAGGTCTCCCTCTGTTACATAAAAAGAAACATCGGCAATATGCACCCCCACTTCATACTTCCCATCGCTCGTGACTTGGTAAGAAAGGGCGTCGTCAAAATCTTTGGCATCTGCCGGGTCTATAGTAAAAGTTAGCACTTTCCTAAAATCTTCTCGGTGTGCCCATTCTGTTTCGGCAATCCCCCCCGGAAGTTTCTCGGCAGCCTCCTCTACCTCTTTTGGGTAGGTGTAAGGAAGCTGATTATTGACCAAGATGCTCATCATTTCGGCGTTGTTCTCTCCAGCCTTTCCTAGTATATCAATCACTTCGGCTGTAGGAACTTTGGATTGTGGGGCCCACTCTATAATATGGACAACCACTTTGCTGCCTCCTTCTGCTCCTTTTAGTTTGTCCTTGGGAATAATCATTTCCAATTCAACCTCTCGGTCTTCCGTTATGAACGTAGCCCAATCTTGGCGCATTTGGATGCATCCCACAAAAAGGGATCGCTTGCGCTGAACTATCTCAATAACTTCTGCCTCCGGAGCCGCTCCAGGTCGCTTGGCAAAAAGTCGGGCCCTTACCTTGTCTCCCGGAAGAGCGTGCAGAGAGTTTCGTTCTGCCACAATGATGGGTTTGCCTCCTTCTTGCGGAATAATAACATTGGTTCCTCTGGGTTTTCGTACAAATGTTCCCTCTATAATGGCTCCTTGTACATTGTACCTGAAAGAGCCCGGACTAACTTCGAGTAATACATCATCGTAGGCAAGAAGCATAAGAATATTGCTTACAACAAGCCGCTGCATTGTGTCTGCAATGCCGAGCCGTTTGCTTACTTGTTTGTAGTTCCATACGTTGCGCGGATTAGAGGAGAAAAGCGTTATGATGCTCTGTGTGAGGGCTTGCTCTTGAGGAGAGGCTTGGGGTTTCTTGCGTTTGCTTTGCTTTTTACTCCTTTTTTGGGGGACCTCTGTTTTACCTTTTACTTGGCGTTTGTACTTGGAGGTTATTTTGGTTGGTTTCATAGTGTGTGTTTGTATAAAAGGAAAAGTCCCTAAGAGGATTTTGGGTGGGTTCCTGTTGAGAAGGGTAGTGTTCTTATAAGTCGTTTCGATAGCTCCCCTCGAATTGATCATCCAATATACTGAGGTAACTGTTGTAGCGAGAGGAGCTTATGTGCCCTTCTTCCAAGGCTTGTAGAACAGCGCATCCGGGTTCGCGTAAATGAGTACAGTTGGCAAAGCGACAATCTTTACTCTTTTCAAAGAACTCTCTGAAGTAGTGTGCTGTATTGGCTTCGTTCATCTCTAACGTCCCAAATCCTTTGATTCCGGGGGTATCTATTATGTATCCACCGTTGAGACCCTCCAAAGGGAGCATTTGTGAATAAGTGGTGGTATGCATTCCTGTTTCGTGCATCTGAGATATAGCACCCGTTTTGAGTTTGGCTTCGGGCAACAATGTATTGATTAGAGTGCTTTTGCCCACGCCACTATGTCCGCTTAGCAGGGTTATTTTCCCTTCTAACAAAGGGTACAACTCTTCTATACCTGTGTGGTGCAGTGCCGAAATGGAATGACAGGGATAACCTATGTTGGAATAAATTTTCTGATACTCTTTTAGGAGATTTTGTTCGGTCTCCAAGGTAAGCTCGTCTACTTTATTGAAGACCAAATGGACAGGAACAGAATAGGCTTCGGCAGTTGCTAAAAAACGATCGATGAAGACAAAGGAAGTTGCCGGCCTGTGCACTGTAACAATGAGAAATGCGCAGTCTATATTGGCCGCCAAAATTTGAGATTCTTTGGATAAGTTCGATGCTTTACGAATGATGTAGTTGCGACGAGGAAGTATTTTTTGGATGTAGGTAATTTCTCCTTCGTTTTCGGAAGGGGAGAACAGAACGGTGTCGCCAACAACGACAGGATTGGTGGTTCTAATCCCCTTGATGCGCAAATTCCCCTTCACAAGGCACTGATAAGAAGTACCTTCAAGAGTTATAACTTGGCAAGAATTGCCAACGCTTTTGACTACTAATCCTTGTTTTGTTTGCAAGAGAACTTCTTTTTTAGGAAAATGGGGAAAGAAGATAAAAGAAAAAGAGGCTTGCCCCTAAAGAAAAGGGGAAACAAACCTCTTTTTCCTATTTGTGGGTTTTATACGGTGAGGATTTCCTTTTCTTTAGCCGCAAAAACTTTGTCAATCTCTTCTATAAATTTGTCGTGAATTTTCTGCATATCTGCTTCCACCTCCTTGGCAACATCTTCGGGAGTACCATCGTTTTTCACGCTTTTCTTAGCCGCTTCTATGGCTTCGCGACGGAAGTTGCGGATACTTATTTTAGCCTCTTCGACTTCTCCTTTTACTTGTTTTACCAGTTGTTTACGCCGTTCTTCGGTAAGCGGGGGCAAACACAGGCGGATAGTTTCTCCGTTATTTTCCGGAGTGATACCGATGGGAGAATCCATAATGGCTTTTTCTATATCCCTTATATTCTTCTTGTCCCAAGGGGTGATAGCAATTGTTTTAGCATCCGGAACCGTTACGGTGGCAACCTGATTGATGGGCATCATAGAATCATAGCAATTGACAAGGACGTCGTCCAAGATTTTCGGATTGGCTTTTCCGGCACGTATGTGGGCCAGTTTTTCGTCCAAATACTCTACCGTTTTACGCATTTTGGCTTGCGTACTTTCTGTAAAATCTTTTGCGTTCATATTTTATTTTGGTTTTTTGCTGTATTTACACCCAAGATTAGTTGTGTACCGTGGTACCGATGTTTTCTCCCATAATTACTTTGGCAAGGTTTCCCGAGGTATCCATATCGAAAACGACGATGGGCAGATTGTTTTCTTTACACAAAGTCGTGGCAGTTAAGTCCATTACACGAAGGTTTTTGACATAAATTTCGTCGTAAGAGATTCGATCTATTTTGGTCGCCGAGGGATCTTTTTCCGGGTCGGCGGTGTATATGCCATCTACCCGAGTGCCTTTGAGCATTACATCGGCCTTGAGTTCAACTCCTCTGAGTGCCGAAGCTGTGTCTGTGGTGAAAAAAGGATTACCGGTTCCTCCGGCAATAAAAACGACGTACCCTTGTTCCAACAATCGACGCCCTTCTATGGCATCATAATAGCGAGCAAACGGTTCCATAGGGGTTGCCGTCATTACCACAGACTTGACCCCCAATTCTTCTACAGAGGCAGACAGAGCTAAGGCGTTGATTACTGTGGCGAGCATACCCATACGATCTCCCTTTACTCGGTCAAAGCCTTGGGCGGCTCCGCTCAATCCACGAAAAATATTTCCACCACCCACAACAATAGCTACTTCAACTCCTTTGCTTGATAAATCGGCAATCTGTTGTGCATAGGAGCGCAACTGTTCAGGAGAAATTCCATTTTTGGCACTCCCTGCCAAAGATTCTCCGCTCAATTTGAGCAATACTCTTTTGTATGTGGGATTATTCATCGGTTTTTCTTTTTGGGTTGGTACCCTTAGCTTAAATTTATATAGTGCAAAGATAATAAAACCGATTTCTTAAAGCAATTTCTTGGAGAAATAAAAAGAAAGAGAAACCCCCGGAGCAAACGTTCGAGAGTTTCTCTTTTTTTACCAATGAACCGAAGTTCGAAATACTATTCCGATTACTTGCGAAGCCCTAAAGCGGCAATGAGTTTGCGGTAACGTTCGATGTCTTTTTTGGCTGTATAATCCAAGAGACGACGACGCTTACCAACCAACATCTTCAAAGCACGAGCCGTGGCGTGGTCTTTGCGATTTTGTTTTAGGTGTTCGGTAAGGTGAGAAATACGATAGGTAAAGAGTGCTACCTGGCTTTCTACGCTACCTGTGTCTGTTGCAGACGCTCCGAACTTTTCAAAGAGTTCTTTCTTCTTAGCTGAATCTAAATACATTTCAGTCTTTTTTGAGTTAAACAATAATACTACCTGCTGCAAAAACAACCTCAAAGAGTGTAAAAACTGCGGTAGATTGGCTGCAAAGGTATAAAAAACTTGTAAGAAGCAAAAAGGCATCCCCTTTTTATAAAGAAGATGCCCTTTTCTTTGAAACGTAAACAAGAGATTATCTCACTGCTATTTTGTGTACTTGGTTGTTAATGACAACGAAATAAGTACCGGCAGGAAGGTGCTTGGTTTCAAACCGAACTAATCCGAAGGAATCGGCCTGTGCTTCTGCCACCGCGATACCGCTTGGTGAGAACAAGCGTAAAAATCTCCCTTGCATAAGCCCTTTGATATAAACGTATTCGCTGGCTGGGTTGGGGTAGATGCTTATGAAGGCATTTTCAATAGCTTCAATAGAATTGGAACGGCCTTCGTAGGGTTGGGGAGCTTCCTCTCCGTATTTGTCTACGTTCATACTATACACGGGCCACCCTTTGGCAACAGCAATGTCTACATCCGACTTGTAGGCAACATTGTGTTCTTTCTCTTTGGTGAGATCTACAATGTAGAGGCCTTGCAGGTTGAGCCCCATATAAGAATCCCATTCGTCATCTGAGTACACAGCAAAATCTGGCAAGGCATTCATAAACTCGGTCATCTCCTTGTCCTTAATGGCATTACGTTGGCACTCTATGTGGCGAAGAGTGTTTTTCGGAGCCAATCTGATAGCCGATATGCTATTGCTGTAACAGGTTAGATATTCTAACAAGGGTTGTTTGCTCAAGTCCAGTACTCCAGTTATCTGATTTTCTCTACAGATCAGAGAGGTAAGGAGTGTATTTGCAGAGACATCGAGTGTGGTCAATTGGTTCAAGAAACAGCTCAATTCTCCGAGATTCTTCAAAGATGAGAGGTTGAGTTGTTTGAGTTGATTGTTGCCGCAGAAAAGTCTTACGATGGATTCGTTGTTCTTCCCAAAAGAAATTTCTTGTAATTTATTATCGTCACACAGGAGTTCTTTGAGACTCTTAGCTTGGGTTACATTGATAGAAGTGAGTTCGTTCCCGGAACAATCGATATGGGTAATTGAACCATGGACTTTGATAGCCTTATCTGTTATTTGGTAATACCCGGGAGAGTCATAGGTGGCACCTTTTACGATTATTTCTCCTGTGGATTTAATATTCAGTCCGATATAAGAGCCAATTTCTTTGGCGGTTGTAATTGAAATAAATTCTTCGGGTAAGGTACATCCGGTAGCATCCCCTTTTACATCGGCTTTCCAGGTGGTTTTTCCGGTCTCTTTGCTTTGCGGAAGACGGCTTGGGTCATAGGTGGCAGAGCCTGGGTTCTGGGCCAGTGCTATGTTGTAGGCATTTTGTGTGTTGGCAGAAACGGTTTCTACGGTTGGTAAAAATTCCAGTAGGTCATTTATGGCACAAGCATCGAACTGATTTTTTCGTATGTCTATGTAGTAGAGCCTTTCTGCAATTCCGTTGGGAGAGGGGAGCAGTTTGGTCAGTTTGTTGCCAAAGACAATGATTCTTTCCATCAGAGTAGAGCCCAATTGCAGCGTTTCCAGTCCGCAGTTCGAAACATCAATAGATTTTAGTTTGCTGTTTTTAGAAAGATCTAAGGGCGTGGTGAACGGGTTGTCGGATGGTACGAATATTTCCAAATTAGCCAAGGAGGTTACATTGATAGAATTCAATTTATTGTTGTAGCAGTTTAGTACCGATAGTTTGGGCGTATGGGTCAGATCTAAAGAATTGAGTTCGTTCCAACCACAGTACAATTCTTCCAAAAGAGATACTCCGGATAAGTCGAGACTGGTTAGCTTATTGTCCGTAATCATCAACTCCTTGAGGTTCCCTGCTGGGGTGAGGTCAATATTGGCAATTTTGTTTTGAGATAGGCGCAATACTTTCAGAGAAGTTGCACTACCCATTTCAAAAGCGGTCAATTGTGTTTTAGTGGCATCTAAGTGAGAAATAGCCCCGTAGAGCTTGATTTTTGCACCCAAATCAACTTCCTTGGTAACAGAAACGGGTTCGGTGCTACCAATTGTATATTCTTCAATGGCCCCATCTCCCCAGTTGATGTAGATCACCGTGTTGGGAGTCTCTGCACCCAAATGAAGCTCCACAGGGATTTCTTCGATAGGGTCACCCTCTTCGTTTTTCCCTGGGGATACGCTTGTCACTGTTAGGGTAGCCAATGGAGCTGGCATAGAGAGAGTCTCAGCAAGTGTGGCATAGCCGGTTGAGTAGTAGGCGATATTGGGGTATCCGGGGTTAAATAGGTAACAGCGAACGGTGAGCTTACCATCTTTATCCAAAAGAGAGGGCGAAAAGGTGAAGACACCGTCTTTCTCTATCATCTTGTCTGCTGGTATATCTATTGAGTATTTTCCCTGAGCATCCTTGCTTTTCCAAGAGAAAATAGTTTTTTCTTCGGTAGCAGAAAGACCTTTTTGTCGGTTAATATGAGACAAGTCGATGGTTAGTCCACTGATTCTATCCTTGGGAATGCGTGGAGAGAGCAACTTATTAATAACAAAATTTTCGAGTTGAGTTTCATTGAGGTCGGGAAGTTGATCATAGGTAAGGGCACACATCTTGATGTCTACTCGTTTGAGATTTTTCATTGCCTTGGCTCCCAACAAAGCTTTTGGGTAGACTTTTGTGCTCAATCCAGAAATAACAAGTGTTTCCATTTGAGGACTACCACTCAAATCAATGGTATCCAACCCCGTTTGTAGGAGACCGACGTTGGTCAGTCGGGTGCATTTCGAGAGATCGAGCCGGGTAAGGGCTTTTGTTGAGAAAAGTGCCGGACTGCATTGGAAGGTTTCCAATTTGGGTTCTGTGGGCAGGTCTACCTCTTGTACGTCGGAGTTGTTTAGAGTTATCTCCAATATATTGGGGCACTTAGAGAAGTCCATTTTAGGTGTTAGCACAAGAGAGGCAACATCGCTATTGAAGCGTTTCAGAGAGTTGGAGACAATTTCCGTAACCCCATTGATATTAGTGGAAGTAAGACGGATAAGGTCCAACTTGTCGGCTTCGATTGTAATGATTCTGTCTTCCGAGCTAACCGTCTTGAAGTCGTAAACGTGTGCAACCAAATCATCGCTCTCTTGCTTCAGAAAGGCAACTTCGCCCTGTCCGTAGTTTACTTTTGCCATATCGCCTTTCTTAGCTAAGCGGTAAGCAAACTTGATGTTTGTAGAACTCGGCTTAACACTGAATTTGATTACTTCCGTTTGGGCTGTGGCACCCAGTAGGGAGACCAATAGAGTTAAGAGTAATAGTAAATTTTTTCTCATTGATGTTTATTGTTTGAATAGTGACTTTTTGTTGTGTAATAATATGTTGTTGTATTCATATATATCCAACTGTTTGCAAATATAATATAAAATACGTTTATCGTTTATAAAACACGGATGAGGTGAAATTTCCCCAAAATAGAGGTGAAGAATTCTTAGATTTAAGAATCTCTTTTTATAGGGATGCTACAGTAAAGGGAATGCCTCTTCAAAATAACTTTGCCCAAACTCTCTCTCTTCTAAGCCTTCGCAAGAACGTTTGCCTGCTTGATGTGAGGAAGAAAAGAGATTTCCCTGCTCCCCTTTTACCAATCTATTTTTTCTCCCTACTTTTTTGTGATTTTGAGGGAACTAATTTCTGATAATTCCCTACTAATTTTTATTCCGTCCGAGCAAATTTTTCCTCGCAGGGAATTATTCTAAGCGACTTGCCCTCAGACCCCAAAATAGGTTGAGCGAGAAGAAAAATATTTGATATTTTGTTCGTCTTTCTGCGCAGTGATCTTGGGAGAGTGTAATTGCTGAATAAAGCTTTTGTTTCTTACCTATTTCTTGCTACTTTTGGTGTGCAACAGATGTATAACGACCTAACCAAAACTATAAGATGGCAACACCGAGCTTTGTATACCAAGAAATGTTCCCCTTGGGAGTGGACAATACGGAGTATTATAAATTGACAGACCAATACGTCCGTACGGAAGATTTTAATGGCCGGGAAATGTTGGTTGTAGCCCCTGAAGGGCTTCGGCTCTTGGCACGTCAAGCATTTCACGATGTTTCTTTTTATCTGCGTCCCGAACACCAAGAAAAGGTGGCGCAAATTTTAAACGATAGTGAGGCTTCCGATAATGATAAGTTTGTAGCTCTTACTTTTTTGAGAAATGCAGAGGTGAGTGCCAAAGGGTTGCTCCCTTTTTGTCAAGACACCGGGACCGCTATTGTTTTGGGCAAAAAAGGGCAAAATGTCTATACCGGGGTTTGTGATGAAGAATATATCTCTCACGGAATTTATGATACCTACACCGAGGATAACTTACGCTACTCCCAAAATGCTCCGTTGGATATGTACCGAGAAATCAACACCGGATGTAATTTGCCGGCACAGATCGATTTGATGGCGGTTCAAGGGGATGAATACAAATTTCTCTGTGTTGCAAAAGGAGGAGGGTCTGCGAATAAAACCTACCTCTATCAAGAGACCAAGGCTTTGTTAAACCCAGATACTTTGATACCTTTCTTGGTTGACAAGATGAGAAGTTTGGGAACGGCGGCTTGCCCTCCCTATCACATAGCCTTTGTTATTGGCGGAACTTCTGCTGAAACAAATCTCAAAACGGTGAAGTTGGCCAGTACCAAATACTACGACTCTTTGCCAACCGAAGGAAATGAGGGGGGAAGAGCTTTTAGAGATATTGCTTTGGAAGAACGCTTGTTGCAAGAGGCGCATCAATTGGGACTGGGTGCTCAGTTTGGCGGTAAATATTTTGCTCACGATATAAGGGTAATCCGATTACCCCGGCACGGGGCCTCTTGTCCCGTAGGGATGGGAGTTAGCTGTTCGGCTGACCGAAACATCAAGGCAAAAATAAACAAAGACGGTATCTGGATAGAGCGATTGGAAACCAACCCTGCACGCCTTATTCCACCTTCTTATCGTAATGTGACGGAGAGAGAAGGAGAGGTCGTTCGTATAGATCTCAATCGCCCAATGGCGGATATCTTGGCTGAGTTGAGCAAATATCCGGTGGCTACCCGGTTGTCTCTTTCCGGGACCATAATAGTCGGTAGAGATATTGCCCACGCCAAATTGAAAGAGCGTTTGGATCGGGGCGAAGGTCTACCCCAATACATCAAAGATCATCCCATTTACTATGCAGGGCCGGCCAAGACTCCTCAAGGGTTGCCTTCTGGTTCCTTTGGTCCAACAACTGCAGGGAGAATGGATTCGTACGTAGAACTATTCCAGAACCACGGGGGAAGTATGATTATGATTGCCAAGGGAAACAGAAGCAAACAGGTGACGGACTCTTGTCACAAATATGGCGGATTTTATTTGGGAAGTATTGGAGGTCCGGCAGCCGTATTGGCTCAAGAGAGTATCAAAAAAGTGGAGTGTTTGGAGTATCCGGAACTGGGTATGGAGGCTATTTGGAAAATAGAGGTACAAGATTTCCCTGCTTTCATCCTTGTGGATGACAAAGGAACGGACTTCTTTCAAGAAATAACTCAAAAATGTCAGGGCTGTTCTCTTCAGTAAAACTTCATCGCCCTTAGATACAAAAAGCCTCCTTGAAATCTGTATTCAGAAACAAGGAGGCTTTTGATTTTGTTATAGAGAGAAGTATTGGGCTTGTCCGGAAAGGAGATTCAAATAGAACAGTTTACCTACCAAAGAGGGGGGAAGCCCCAAGGCTATTTTGAGAGTTTCGGCAGCTTGGATCGATCCTATAACTCCGGCGGTAGCTCCTAAAACACCAACTCCGGCAGAATCGTCGGCTTCCTTTATATCGGGGTAAAGATCTCGGTACCCTTTGGCTCCTGCGTAGTTGAAAACGGAAGATTGACCGCAAAAACCCTCGATGCTCCCATACACGTATGGCTTTTTCTGTTCGGCAGTATATTGGTCCAGCAATAACCGTGTTGCATAGTTATCGCAGGCATCTACAATAATTTCGTAATCGTGTAGAAGGTTGCCGATATTTTCCTTTTGTAATTGAATGGGATAAGCCTCTACAACGATATGGGGATTAAGTCCGTGAAGCCTTCGGGCTGCCAATAGGGCTTTCTTTTGTCCCAAGTTGGCTGTATGGTATAAGATCTGTCTTTGCAAATTAGAGACATTTACCACATCACAATCAATGATGCCTATCTTGCCTATTCCGGCGGCTGCCAAATACAATAAAATGGGAGAGCCCAATCCTCCGGCTCCAACCACCACAACAGAAGCCTTTGCTAATTTTTCCTGCCCGTCAATTCCTATCTCGGGAAGAATTAACTGTCGGGCATATCGTTGTTCTAAAGTTGAAGAAGTGGTCAAATCCATAAGTCCCAATCCTTCCAAACAGGTTCGTAGCCATTGTCAATGATGGCTTGTTGCATCTCTTGAGGAGTGCGGTTGTCGTTGATGGAGAATTGCTCCAATTCTCTATTGGGATGGGCATATCCTCCGGGTTGCGTAGAACTTCCGGCACTCATTGTATTGACACCTATCCTCATTGCCATATCGCGGAATGGAGCACTTTCACGGGTCGAAAGCGAAATTTCTACCTGTGGAGATAATATGCGGAAGGCACAGATAAGTTGTGCCATTTCTTTGTCCGTGATGGGGCGTTGGGGCATATAGCTACCTACGTGAGGCCTCAAGCGAGGGAGGGAAATAGAGTATTTGCTCTTCCAATAGTTTTTTTCTAAGTATTTCAGATGCACGGCTGTGAAGAAAGCATCTGCAAACCAGTTATCTAACCCTAAGAGAGCCCCAATCCCAATCTTTTTGATTCCGGCACTTGCAGCCCTATCAGGCGTTTCAAGGCGATACCGAAAGTTGGCCTTCAGCCCTCTTGGATGGTAAGTGGGATAACTCTCCTCATTATAAGTCTCTTGGTAGACACATACGCAACTTACGCCGGCTGCTACCAGTTTTCTATACTCCTCTTCGCGGAGAGGTTGCACCTCTATGGAAATTTGAGCAAAGTGAGGCCTTAGGCGTTGTATTACCTCACAGTAATAGTCGATACCGGCAATGCGAGGGTGTTCTCCTGCCACAATGAGGAGGTGTTTGAAGCCCAATTTTTTGATAGCTTCGATTTCCTCATCGATTTCCTCAAGAGACAGTTTTTTTCGGAGGATTTCGTTTTCGTGATTGAAGCCACAATAGATGCAACTATTTGTGCAGTAGTTGGATAAATAAAGGGGGAGGTAGAGCTGAATTGTCCTCCCAAAACGCTCTATGGTCAGAGTATTCGCCCTCGTGGCAATTTGATCTAAAAAAGGTACTGCTTTGGGAGAAATCAATGCCTTGAAGTCTTCTACAGTGGGATTGGGAGTTGCAATGGCTCTCAAAACATCTTCTTCCGTAATGGTATCGAAAGAAGCAACAACTTGTTGATAATCGTATTTGTGTAATTCGTCGTAAAAGGTCATAACAATCGGTTGGGTAAAGAATGCTTTGCCCTTAGCTTATAAGTGATTGAGAGGGAAAAATAAGAATCAATCAAAGAATCCTTTCAAAGGAGAAGTGGCAGATGCATATTGTGCTTGTCCTGCAAGTCCTGCTTCATAGGCTGTACGTCCTGCTATTACAGCATTTTTGAAAGCCTCTGCCATTAAAACCGGATTCTTGGCAGCTGCTATTGCTGTGTTTACCAAAACAGCATCTGCGCCCAATTCCATAGCTTCGGCAGCGTGTGAGGGAGCTCCGATTCCGGCATCTACTACCACCGGCACGTTACTTTGTTCAATGATGATTTTGAGCAGCTCACGGGTAGCAAGCCCCTTGTTGGTCCCAATTGGTGCACCCAACGGCATAACAACGGCAGCGCCTACTTCTTCCAACCTTTTGCACAGAATGGGGTCGGCTTGGATGTATGGCATTACAATGAAGCCCTCTTTGACCAATATCTCGGTAGCCTTGAGCGTTTCAAAGGGATCGGGCATAAGGTATTTGGGATCGGGGTGTATTTCTAACTTGAGCCAATTGGTTTGTAAGGCTTCACGAGCCAATTGCGCAGCAAAAATGGCTTCTTCTGCCGTGTGTGCCCCTGATGTATTGGGTAGCAAGTGCACATTAGGAGCGACAATGGCTTCTATCAGATGATCTTGTGTGCCATTCTTGGTCTCGATTCTTTTGAGAGCAACTGTTACCAGCTGAGATTGCGAGGCCACAATGGCGTTGTGCATCAATTGATCCGAGGCAAATTTGCCTGTTCCTAAAAAAAGTCGAGAGGAGAAAGACCGGTCGGCGATTTGTAAACTGTTCATTGTTCGTTTAATTGTTGATTTGGTTCGACTTTTTCTATTTCTCAGAGCATCATAAGAAACAATGCCGTGAGAGAAATGAAGAATGATTATTTAGATAAAATATTTACGCAAAAGTTGTAGCAGTTTTTTGCTCTGCTTTGTAATGTCTGTTGCTTGTTCTATTGCCCCCGAAAGAGCTACCCCATTAACTCCGGTTAGAGCCACGTTGGGGAAGTCTTCAGCGGTAATTCCACCTATGGCTACCGATGGGATGGGGTGAGGTTGTTGTTGGTTGATTTTGACCAAAGAAGTTATTCCCTCGAGACCCAGAAGAGTAGAGAGATTCTTTTTGGTAGAAGTAAATCGGTAAGGTCCTACTCCGATATAATCGGCTCCAAAACGGTGCGCCAAGAAAAGATCATCCTCATTGTGGCAGGTGTAACCGATGATGGAGTGTTCTCCTAAGATTCGGCGAACTTGAGGTAGGGGCATATCGTTTATCCCAATGTGAACTCCGTGGGCATTACTCTTGAGAACAGCTTCTACATCATCGTCAATGATTAAGGTAGCACCGTACATACAACACATTTGTTTTAGGCGCAAAGCGATGGTCACCCGCTCTTCCGTTGAGGCATTCTTTAGCCGTAACTGAATCCAACGTATCCCCCCTTGCAGAGCTTTGTCGCAGTGGAGCAATAATTGTCTGGAATCTTGCTCGTTTGTGATGTACTGCAGAGTAGATTTTTGTCTTATCTCGGATAGCTTGTCCTCAATAGTTGCTCCAACGACAACAGGAATAAGCAACCCTTTGCGCTTTTGCATCACCAAGGAAACATACCGTTGTGCTTCTTTACAAGCCTCGTAAATGGTCTCTCCTCGAGCATAGAGGGCTGCTATGGCAGCCGAAAGCATACAACCTGTTCCGTGTTTAGGGTATCCATCACGAGGAACCGAAAAGGTGATAGGCTCTTGATCGGGAGAGAAAAGAACATCCGAAGAGAGTTCTCCTCCTTGCCTGTGTCCTCCTTTGAGCAATATTTTACAATTGTTTTCTTGACTTGCTTGGGCAAGAGTATCACTATCTCCCGCTCCGAACCAGTAAACAGCTTCTTCATAATTGGGAGTTATGAGGTCGATGTTTCGGAGTATTTTTTGCCACAGAGGCATTGTTTCTTCTTCGAGGCGCAAAACTTGTGTATCAGATGCCGACACAACGGTTACCGGATCCCAAATAATGTACATTACACCCAATTGGCGCAGGGTGATAACCACAGTTAAAAGATCTTTGAGGCTTGTTATTAAACCGATCTTTGCCACCTTAATATTGGGGTGTTCGGTCAGAATAAGCTTAATGTTGGTTCGGACGTAATCAATATCGACAGGTTTTGTATTGTGAAATGTTTGTTCCGTTTGTGTAGTGAGGGTCGTTGGAATGGTGAAGCATCGTACACCGAAGTTTGCAGCGACTTGTAAATCGGCAGTAATTCCGGCTCCTCCCGATGGATCGTGCCCTGCAATGGAAATTATTTCCGGCTCATAAAAGGAAGACAATGCTAGTTCTTCCTGTCCCTCTTTTTGCCAAATACATCCCAGTAGGGCTACTCCGGAAAATCCTGCACGGAGACATTCTTTTTGTCTATCGGTGGATACTCCCCCCATTGCCAAAACCGGGAAAGGAAGCAATGCTAATTGGTCTTTGCTATGCAGCAGAGACGGGTTTGCTTTGTAGCCTTTCTTGGAGACACTGTCAAATACCGGACTGAGAAGGGCATAGGAGGGAACAAAAGCCAAACCCTGCAACTCCTCAATGGAGTGAGCACCAACAGCGATCCTCTGGGAGGGATGTAGTGCGGGTAGGGTATTGGGGCCCCTCCCGTCTTTTATTTTGGAAAAAGAGAGGTAAAATCCACCCACAGAGTAGCGATAGGCCAAGTGATAATGATCGCACAAAATAACCCGATTGCGAAACCAAGGAGCTATTTGATCTAAGATAGATGCATACGCCTCCTCGGAAGCTTGAGGAAGACGTAAGTGCAGCAGATACAACCCCTTTTCAAAGAGTCTATTGAGTATCGGCGCCCTCTGTGGAGACAGATCGGGAGGCGTAAGCAGTACTATCATTGGTTTTCTTTAGCTTTTTTGTGCAAATTTCTACTGGCTCTCATAGAGCAGAAATGTTCTCCGCACATAGAGCAGAAGTGCGCGGTTTTGTGTCCTTCTGCCGGAAGCGTTTCATCGTGAAACTTCAAAGCTGTTTCGCTGTCCAACGCGAGGTGGAATTGATCTTTCCAGCGGAATTCATACCGCGCCTTACTCATTGCGTAGTCTCTGTAATAAGCTGCAGGGTGCCCTTTTGCCAAGTCTGCAGCGTGAGCTGCCAACTTGTAGGTAACCACTCCTTCTTTTACGTCATCTTTGTTTGGAAGTCCCAAGTGCTCTTTTCTTGTCACGTAGCAAAGCATACTGGTGCCGTACCACCCAATCATAGTGGCACCGATGGCAGAAGTTATGTGATCGTATCCAGGAGCGATATCCGTAACCAATGGCCCTAAGGTGTAGAAAGGAGCTTCGTTGCATAATTCCAATTCCAGTTCCATATTTTCTTTTATTTTTTGCATAGGAACGTGACCGGGGCCTTCGATGATTACCTGTACATTATGGCGATCTGCAATTTTTGCCAACTCGCCCAAGGTGCGTAGTTCGGCAAACTGTGCTTCATCGTTGCTATCTGCAATACATCCGGGACGGAGTCCGTCTCCTATGGAGATGGCAACGTCGTATTGGGCCAGTATTTCACAAATCTCCTCGAAGTGTTCGTATAGGAAACTTTCCTTCTTGTGCGTGGTGCACCAGTTCGCCATTATAGCCCCACCTCTGGAAACAATTCCGGTGAGGCGATTCATTGTCAGGGGGATAAACTCCCAACGTAAGCCTGCGTGAATAGTAAAATAATCTACACCTTGCTCGGCCTGCTCTATGAGGGTGTCTCTGTAGAGCTCCCAGGTAAGATCTTCTACCCGACCTTTAACCTTCTCCAATGTTTGATATAGGGGTACTGTTCCCACGGGTACAGGAGAATTTCGAATAATCCATTCTCTGGTTTCGTGTATGTTGCGCCCTGTTGAGAGGTCCATAATGGTATCTGCTCCCCAGCGTGTAGCCCATACGGCTTTTTCTACTTCCTCTTGTATAGAAGAGGTGATGGGCGAATTGCCTATGTTGGCGTTTACCTTAACGAGGAAGTTTCTTCCTATAATCATAGGTTCACATTCCGGGTGATTGATGTTCGCCGGGAGAATGGCACGCCCTGCAGCGATCTCGCTTCTGACAAATTCCGGGGTGACAAATTCCGGTAAGTTGGCACCAAAAGCTTCTCCTCGTTCGCGTTTGTACTGTTCCTTGATTTCGTCGCAAAGTTGGTTTTCACGGATAGCCACATATTCCATCTCCGGTGTAATGATTCCGCGACGGGCATACTCTAATTGAGTAACCCTTTTTCCGGATGCCGCACGGTATGGCTTTTTATTTAGATGTTCGAAACGCAAATGATCGAGGCTGCTGTCTGCCAATCTCTTGCGACCGTATTCGGAGGTCTGTTCTTCGAGTTGTACCACGTCGTTGCGTTCCTCTATCCAAGCCTTTCGGATTTTGGGTAACCCTTTTTGTGGATCTATTGTGTGGTTAGGATCTGTATAAACCCCGGAAGTATCGTAAACGACTACCGAACCATTTTCGGAAAGAGAGCCATCTTCTTCTCTTGTGGGAGAAAGGTTGATACGCCTCATAGGGACACGTATGTCTGCTCTACTGCCGGTTACGTAGATTTTCTCCGAGCCGGGAAGGGGGCCACAGGAAATTTGTAGGTTGTCGGTTTTATCTTTTGCTTTCATTTTAGAAATATTGTCGGGTTTGTTTAAGTGAATTTGAGTTTTTGTTTGGATGGGTCGATTTTATCCCCCCTTGGCAGCACCGATGACGGTCACTTTATCTCCTTCTCGAAGCCGTGTTTGTGCCCATTGATGTTTGGGAATAACCGACAAATTAACAGCAACTGCCGTAAAGGAAGTAGATACATTTTGGAGGAGAAGCAGGTCGGATATGGAACATCTCGGAGGTACCTCCGTTGGGGTTTGATTGAAAAGTATTTGCATATTTATATAGGTCTTTTGTTTGTTCTCAGTCACGAATCAACAATGCGCACTCCACGGAAGAGCTGCACACAGGTTCCTTTGTAAACTCAGAAGCGATAGGGAGGAGAACTTTGGTACAAACCAGAGCGGTTTGCCTGCTTTATCGACCCATTTGTTTTTCTCCAAACGGTCCGTATAATCACATTCTTTACCTACGCCGGCATTACCCGGATCAGATAAGAGGGTCTCTTCTCAGCCGCCACGAAAGAGTGTCAGCACCCCTAAGAATACTCGGCAAAGATAGTGTTTTTCTCTTTCCGATCAAATTGTAGGGAATAATTCTTTGTTCTCCAAGAAACGAGTAAAGCCACAGAACTCATTAGATATTCTGTGGCTTTGTTTTAGGGAGGTTTAACTGTTTCCTATTTGGTTTGTTGAGAAAAATCGATCATTTGCAAGGCCGTAATGGCAGCTTCTGAGCCTTTGTTGCCAACGACACCTCCGGCTCTATCCAAAGCTTGCTGGAGATTTTCAGTGGTAACCAATCCGAAGATAACAGGGGTTTCTCCTTCTGTGTTGAGCCGGGTAATGCCGACCGAAACCCCGTCACATATATGGTCGTAGTGAGAAGTATCTCCTCTTATGACACATCCCAAGACGATAATGGCGTCATATTTCTTGCTCCTAAGAAGTCGGGCGGCAGCATAGGTAAGCTCAAAAGCTCCTGGTACTTCGTAGAAATCGATGTTTTGAGAGGGTATTTCGCAGACTTGCAAGGTTTCCGCGGCACCGATACGCAGGGGGGTGGTGATATTATCGTTCCATTGAGAAGTTACAATAGCGATGCGAATCTTCTCCGTTTTCGCTGTACGGAGACGATATGGTTGGGATACGTTGTGTGAACTAAAAGAAGACATAATGAAAATAAGACTTAAAAAAATAGCATACAACCCGATGCCGAATTGTATGCCTTATTCTTGTTGCTTAGAGTGTTATCAATACAAATAGGATATTGAGCAATGCTCTCCTCACAGAGAGGCAGATTGCACAAAACTACTTCAAGGCCTCTACACGAATAATGTCGGCTTCCACCATTTGAGACTCGGGAGCCGTGTAGTAGGTCTCTTTAATTTTCTTGTACGCTTCAAGAGCTTTATCATACTGCTTTAGCTCTTCGTACACGCGCCCGGCTTTGAGGAGACAAGAGGGAGATATAGCATCGTTGTCGGCATCCTCTGCTGCTTGTTCAAATAAATCGGCAGCTTCCGAGAGTTTATTCAACTGTACATAGCAATCTCCCATAAGACGTTTGATGGAGGGAGCAACCATAGATTCTTTGGCTTTAAATTTTTTCAACTCTTCCAAAGCTTTTTCATATTGTCCCATATCGTAGTAGCAGATGCCGGCATAAGCGTGCGCCAAGTTCGCGGCTTTGGTGCCCTTGCGCTCTTTTGCTACAGCCAAGAAGCCATTACCAGCGAGAGCTGTGCTGTCTTCTCCGTTCATAAACAGATCTTCTGCTTGAAACATTTCTTCAGAAGCTTTCATATCTCCGGGTTGTTTTACGTATTTGATGTACGCCCAAATCCCGAAGGCAATCACGATCACCCCCAACAGAACATAAAGTATCTTGTTGATATTTTTTTCGATGAATTTTTCGCCTTTGTTGATTGCTTCTTGAGTTGTTATCTCATTTTCTTGATTCTTGTTTTCTATAGCCATAATGCCGTCTTACGAGAATTTAATTATTGATGATCTTTTGCCCTGCAAAGGTAAATGTTTCTGCACAATATGCAAATAGTAAAGACAATAGCTACAGATGAAGAGGAACAGAGCAATTAGGTGTTTCTTGTAGGGTGCCGGCATCCGATACGAGGAGATGGAGTGTGGGGTCTGGTTATGGGAAAATTGTTGTTTCCCCGTGTTTTGAAGAGCTTTTTCTGGTGTTTTTTACTGGACTTTTCGATGTTCTCCTGGGCAGAGGACAATGTGGGATGGGTATAGAGGAAAATTTCTTGCCTACACCTTATTATATATAGGACCTGGTTTTATCTCCCTTTCTCGAGAACTTTTATGGGTGTTTGGGACGCAATCCTTTTTGAAAAATTTTTGTCCTCATTTGTTCTCAGGTTTTCAGCAATTAGTTCCCTACAAATCCTCAATTTTTAGGGAACTAATTTTGGATAATTCCCTACTAATTTTTGTTTTGTCCAAGAAAAAAGTTTACGGTAGGGAACTAATTCAAAAAGAGAAGAATCGTAAGGGTACATCGGGAGCTTTTGAGAGTGAAGTTCGCTGGAACCAAAGGCTGTTTTCTCGACAAAAATAATTGAGAGAAAGGGTAAAAAAGCCCTACTCGCAGTAGATGTTGTGGCAGATCATTCTTTGTGGTGAATCATATACACTTGTTATTTATCTTTGTACTATGGATTTTGAACTAAAGAAACAAAGTACGGAGTGTGCGGCACGCACCGGAGAGATAACCACGGCACACGGATGTATTGCTACTCCGGTGTTTATGCCGGTGGGCACCGCCGGGGCCATTAAGGCTGTCAGTATGGAGCAGATGGAAAGCGAAACGGCAGCTCGGATTATTTTGGGAAATACTTATCATTTATACTTGAGACCGGGTACGGAAGTTCTGAAAAAGGCAGGCGGTTTGCATTGCTTTGGTACTTGGAAGAAACCTATATTAACCGATAGCGGAGGCTTTCAAGTCTTTTCTCTAACCGATAGACGCAAGATAACGGAGGAGGGAGTTACTTTTTCTTCTCACATAGATGGATCAAAGCATCTGTTTACTCCCGAAAAAGTGATGGATATAGAAAGGGCCATAGGGGCAGATATTGTTATGGCTTTTGATGAGTGCTGTCCCGGAGACGCTGATTACAACTATGCGAAAAAATCATTAGACATAACAGAGCGTTGGCTCAAAAGGTGTTGCGACCGCTTTTATTCTACGGAGCCTCTGTATGGTTATGAGCAGGCTCTTTTTCCCATTGTTCAAGGGTGTGTGTATCCGGAATTGCGCAAGAGGGCTGCCAATAATATTGCCGAGCTAAATGCTCCCGGTAATGCCATTGGGGGATTGGCAGTAGGCGAACCAGCCGAAGTTATGTACCAAATGATAGAGCTTACCAACGAGATATTGCCTAAGGATAAACCTCGTTACCTAATGGGAGTAGGCACGCCAGCGAATATCTTGGAAGCGATAGAACGAGGGGTAGATATGTTCGATTGTATTATGCCCACGCGGAATGCCCGCAATGGACAACTGTTTACTCATCAGGGAATTATGAATATCAAGAACGCAAAATGGGCAGATTGTTTCGAGCCTATCGATTCTGAAGGGACAACTTCAATGGATTTGAGATATTCGAGGGCTTATCTGCATCACCTTTTTAGAGCAGGGGAAATTTTAGGTCTCACCATTGCTTCGGTACACAATATCTCGTTTTATCTGTGGCTGGTTGATGAAGCCCGCCGCCAGATAGAAGCAGATACTTTTTTATCGTGGAAAAGATCTTTACTGCCTGTGCTGATGCGCCGAATTTGAAATACTCGGGTTATGTAATAATTTTTCTTAGGTATGTGGAACTCTCCTTTTTTGCTTTTGCATCTGCTGCTCGTTGTCAGCGTTGTTGTGGTCATAATAGCAGAAAATAGGAGCTCCTATAAGGCCCTTTCTTGGATCATCGTTGTTTCTTTTCTACCGATATTGGGGGGGCTGTTGTATCTTATGTTTGGTAGGGATGTTCGTCTCAAGGGATATCTGAGAAACCCCATCTATCGAGACATAACGGAGGCTCCCAAACGGTTGAGCTGTGTAGCGCAATGCTCATCTGAAATTCTTGAAGATTCTCTTTATATTCCTCTTATGAATTTATTGGAGGCAGACAATGAGAGTGTTTTGCTCAATGCTTCCGATATACAGATATACCCCTCCGGGAAAGAAAAGTTTGCAGCCCTCTTTTCTGATTTGGAGCGGGCGCAACATCACATCCATTTGGAATACTACATTGTAACCAATGACGATCTTGGAAAATCGCTCCTCTCTTTGTTGGTTCGAAAGGCTCGTAGTGGGATACAGGTGCGAGTTTTGTATGATGCCTTCGGAAGCAAAGGTGTGGGAAGCCGATTTTGGCATCCTTTGAAAGAAGCCGGCGGAGAGGTATGTGGCTTCAACCCCTTGCTATTTCCTTATTTGGGGGTGCAAATCAATAGTCGCAATCATAGAAAAATAGTAGTGATAGATGGCAATGTGGGGTATGTTGGAGGGATGAATGTGGCCTTACGCTACTTAAAAGGAAATGAATTGGGGGCGTGGAGAGACTCTCACTTTCGGATACAAGGAACAGCCGTTGCCGGCTTACAAAGAGCTTTTTTGAGAGATTGGAACTACACAGCACGGAAAAAACTATTTTCCTCTCGCTATTTCCCTTGTGAATCGGAACCCTGTGTAACAATTCCTATGCAGTTTTCTACCAATGGACCGGTTGGTCGTGCTTGCACTATCGAAAGGGCCATAACTAGAGCTGTCGCTTTGGCTAAGGAACACATATATATAGAAACACCTTACTTTCTTCCTACCGATATTTTGTTAAATGCCATAATGAGCGCAGCTCTCAGGGGGGTACGCGTGTGCCTTATGCTTCCGGAGAGAGGAGACTCTTTGCTTACCACCAAAGCTTCTAACTCTTACCTCTCTCAGGTTTTGCTATTGGGCGTGGAGGTTTATCTTTACAGAGCCGGATTTTTGCACAGCAAGTTGCTGACCATTGATGGAAAGTTATCATCGATAGGTAGCTCCAATATGGATTTTCGTAGTTTGGAACTGAACTATGAAATCAATGCTTTTGTCTATGACAAGACTACAACGCAGCGGATAGAGGAGTTGTTTGCTCAAGATTTGGAGAATTGCACCCGTCTGGAATACTCTTCGTGGCAGCAACGTGGCAAGGCACAACGCTTTTTTGAGTCTTTGTTCAGGCTTTTGGCTCCAATGCTTTGAGCAGTTGGTTTCTTGGTTTCCTCAGCAGCCCGAAAAATTTGTTCCTAATGGGTTCTTCTGAGAGGGAAATAATCGTATAAACTTCGTACCTTTGCTCGGAATTGATTAACACTTATATATCTTGTAATTATGAAGAGAGACGAAAAAATCTTTGCCCTCATACAAGAGGAGCACGAACGTCAACGTAAAGGTATCGAGCTTATTGCTTCGGAAAACTTTGTGAGCGACCAAGTTATGGAAGCTATGGGCAGCTGTATGACCAATAAATATGCAGAAGGCTATCCGGGCAAAAGGTACTATGGAGGTTGCGAGGTAGTAGACCAATCCGAACAATTGGCTATCGATCGCATCAAACAGCTTTATGGTGCTGAGTATGCCAATGTACAGCCCCACTCCGGAGCACAAGCCAATATGGCTGTGTTGCTTACATGTCTAAACCCGGGAGACACATTTATGGGAATGAATTTGGATCACGGAGGTCACTTGTCTCACGGCTCTTTAGTTAATAGCTCGGGTATTTTGTATAAACCCGTGGGGTACAATGTGTCTGAGGCTACCGGTCGCGTAGATTACGACGAAATGGAGCAATTGGCTATGCAACACAAGCCTAAATTGATCATTGGCGGGGGCTCAGCTTATTCTCGTGAGTGGGATTATGCCCGAATGAGGGCAATTGCAGATAAGGTAGGGGCTATATTTATGGTCGATATGGCACACCCTGCTGGGCTTATTGCTGCCGGTTTGTTGGATAACCCCGTTAAGTATGCCCACGTTGTAACTTCTACTACCCATAAAACTTTGCGTGGCCCCCGTGGGGGAATTATCCTTGTAGGAAAAGATTTCGAAAATCCTTGGGGCAAAAAAACTCCAAAGGGAGAAATCAAGAAAATGTCTCAGTTGTTGGACTCAGCTGTATTCCCCGGGGTACAAGGCGGTCCATTGGAACACGTTATAGCAGCCAAAGCGGTTGCTTTTGGCGAGGCTCTCGATCCTTCTTTTAAGGAATATCAGATGCAGGTCAAGAAGAATGCTGCAGCTTTGGCAGAGGCTTTTGTTGCCAATGGATACCATATTATTTCCGGAGGAACCGATAACCACTGTATGCTGATCGACTTGCGTACCAAGTACCCCGAATTGACCGGTAAGGTTGCCGAGAAGGTGTTGGTAGCCGCGGACATTACGGTGAACAAGAATATGGTTCCGTTCGACTCTCGTTCTGCTTTCCAAACCTCCGGTATTCGTGTAGGAGCTCCGGCCATCACCACACGCGGGCTTAAAGAAGACAAGATGCCTATGATTGTAGAACTGATCGACAGAGTTCTTCGTAACCCTGAGAACGAAGCAGAAATAGCTGCCGTACGCAAAGAAGTAAATGCAATGATGGAAAATTATCCCATTTTTGCTTGGTGATAAATTCTAAAATTGCTCGTTTTGAGTGAAAAGGGAATGTTCGCATAGGGTAAATAACTCGGCGGACATTCTTTTTTTAGGCTTATGGAGAAAGAAGAATTTATTGATAACAAATTGTTGCACCAACTGGCGGCTTATTGCACCCGTTCTGAACGTTCTCCCCGGCAGGTGTCACAGTGGCTTATTCGTCATCGGGTAGACAAAATGCACCATAAATATTATACGAAGCGGTTGCAGGAGTTGGATTTTCTTAGCCCCGAGCGATTTGCTGCAGCTTTCTTCGCCGATAAATCTCGCTTTTCCGGTTGGGGAGAGTATAAGATACGCCACCATTTATTGGAGCACGGATTATCGGTGGAACTTGTAGAAAAGACATTGGAGGATGTCGGAGAAAGCCGAGAAGAGGTTGAGCGTACATTGACTCGCTTACTTCAAAACAAACTGTCTCTAATCAAGGCCAAAAATGATGGAGAACGGAAATGTAAGCTGATACGGTTTGGAATAGGACGAGGCTTTGCTCCGGAGTTGGTTATTCAAGTGGCAGATACTTTGCTCTCATCCTATGAAGAATACGAGTAACGAAAGTCCTTGCAAGAGTATAGGCAAGGTGTATCAATACCGTATTCCCTCTCGTGGAGAGGCTTTGCTGCAAACAGTAGTTCGGTTTGTGTATCCTATTTATTGTCCGGTTTGTGGAGCTCTCAAGCGGATGCATCAACCCCCGATTTGTGCAGAATGTTTGCGTTCGTTACCACGATTCTATGATACTATACACAATGGACGAGAACGCCTCAATGGGTCCAAACTTTTGGTGCAGAATTTCTATTCAATGTTTCTTTTTTCCAAGAATGTGAATACACGTAGGGTAATCCATCAAATAAAATATCACGGAAGGACTGATTTGGCTCTTTATTTGGGAAGATTACTTGCCGATCATTGGTCTTTGCAAGCTAAAGAAATAGATTTTTTAGTTCCAGTCCCTTTGCATCCGAAGAGAGCAATGCAGCGAGGGTATAATCAGAGCGAGTGGATTGCAAGAGGAGTGTCGCAACAAACAGGAATTCCTGTAGTTGCGGATGCCTTGAAAAGAGTAGGAAAAGCCTCTTCTCAGACAACCAAGAGCCGTAGTGAGCGAATGGTTTCCATTGAAAAGGCTTTTTGGGGAAAGGCTCAGTGTTTTCCAATCGGAAGTCATATCCTTTTGATTGATGACATCATCACGACCGGAGCAACCCTCCAAGCCGCTATCGATGCTTTGGCACAGACAGGATGTGCTACCGTGAGCGTTCTTTCTCTGGCTGTTGATGTTTGAGGAGTAAAGTGTATCCTCATTCCCCCTTCGAAGGATTATTTTTTCCGCCTTTTGTTGTAGATTAGGTACAGGCTTGTGGGAATGAGTAGCAACAATAACGCTGTAAGCAGATATGCCCAATAGTGAATGATGCGGCTTTCTGCGTACATCTCAAAGGGACAATAACTCATTCGTGCTCCCGAGACGTTCCATAGTAAGGTGTCTCCGACCATTTGAGGAGCGTTGGTTTTATATACAACCCCGGGCATAAGAAGTTTATGTTTGTAGGGGAACAGATTCAATCTTACAAATAGATTGTTCTTGAATAGCTCTTCTTCGAACCGTGCAATGCTGTCTTTTTTGAGAGATTGGAGAGAAGAAGAGAGGGGGTAATGTGCCTTAAGAGTGGTACATATATCTAAATTGGCATAGTCTTCTATTTCTGACTCAAAAATCTGCTCCCTGTCTCGCTGTATCTCTTCAAGACTTGGATCAGAAGACGTTTGTGGTTGGTATGTTGACAAAAACTTGTCCAGCACATAATTCCATTGATTATAAGCCAGCCATTTTGTATACTTCTCCGTTACGGATGGAAGGAAATCGGATAATTCTATTCCGTTCATTGGTGCCGTAAGAGTCGGGTTTCCAGAAAACATAAAGTCGATTTCCTCTTGAGACATAAACAAAGAGGGGGGAGTTTGCATAGGATGAGGGAGGGAGTCGTACACTTCTTTGTACGAATAGATGGTTTGAAACCAGAGAAACCTTTTATTTAGCGTTATACGAGACTTAACTTTAGCCCAAGGAGAGGTGTCTTTTTTCAGAGCAAACCCGTCGGTATACTCCTTTCCGGAGGTAAAGCAACGGGAAAAATATAGAGTGTACAGATCATTCTGGATTGTGGGAAATTGTTTCAGATTTTCGTTCGATAGAGGAATGGTAACTTCGTGCAAATGCCTCAAAGAATCTTCCAGAAAATACTTCCATCCATCTCCTTCGGGAAGCCATTCTCCCGAGAGCAAATCGTCGTCGCTTGTGTCCATTTTCCCTGTTTGAAGAAATGAGGTGTTTACCTTGGTCGTGTAATGTTTAGAAAAGGACCCATCGGGATGTACCTCTGTTACAATTTCTTTTGAATTGCAGGAGGTTAGGATAACAAAAACTATGGCTATTGACAGTGAGTTAATAGCTATTTTTCTAAGATATTTCATATGAAAAACAGTTGTTGTTGGGTTTTGAATACGGAAAGGTGTCATAATTTATCTTCTTTGTTTGTCATTAGGCCCAAGATTAGCTTCTCCTTTAACTGATGTGAAGAAGATATTTTGTCTCGAATTTTTTGTACCAGACGTTGCTCTGTTTCTATCTCCTCTTGTTCGGAGTAATAGACGTAAGGCGTGGCTGACGTTGTTTGAGGAAGTTGAAGCCGATCTTTTGGGGCGTAAATTAGCGGAAGTAGTAAAACTCCAATCAATAAAACTGCGGCAATACTGGATATTTTGATCCATAAACGAAGGCGTTGCCTCGATTTTATTCGGGTCAGGATAGAACATACGAGTTGTTCATTCTCGAGAGGAGAAAGATGTTCTTTTTGTTGTTCTTGCGATAGTAGAGCGTTTAGTATGGAGTCTACTTCTATTGGTGAATGTTGTTTATCGTTCATAGTGCTCTTTTATCAGTCGTTTGAGTTTTTGCTTGGCGTGATAGCGGTTGCTTTTTATTTGGTCTTTGCTCAGGTGGAGAATTTCCATAACCTCATCTGGGGAGAATCCATCTATGTCGCACAGTGAGAAAATGGCTTTCTGTAAAGGCGGTAGCTGTTGCATAAAGAGTAACAATATCTCTTTTTCCTCGGAATAAATGAATTCTTCTTCAGGCGAGAGGGGAGCATTGGTAGAGGATTTTTCTTGTGGCAGAGTGGAATGAGGAGGATACAGGTTATTTTCTTTTTGTCTTTTGCGTAGCCAATCGATACAAATATGGGCAGCTATCGTGAGCATCCAACTAATAAACGGTTTCCTTGAGTTATCGTATTGGGGCAAATTTTCCCATACTCGGATAAACGTTTCTTGTGTGGCGTCCTGTGTATCTTCTTTTTCTTGCAGCATACGGTAGCAAAAGTTGTAAATCTTTTTGCCATAGAGCGAAACCAAGGAGGCAAAGGCTTGGTGGTTGCCAAGCGAAGCTTTTTTAACGAGTTCGTTCTCTCTTTTATCCATTAGTTATCTTGACTCTTTTTGAGCTCATCAGAGGTCGTTCTTTGGTTGTAATACGAATAACTTTTGTAAAAGTAAAATCTTTACGGTTTGCTTTTAGCATTTAGGTCTTCAAGAAAAGAGACAAAAAATGCCTTATTGGCAGTTTTCTCTCGGTGTTTTAATGATTTTTTCTGTCTTTTTTGTCTTGATCTTGTTTGTGGAATAAATCTTGTGACTCTTTTTTCGGAATAAAAATTATAACCTATGAACACAGAAAAGTTTACCATTAAAACACAAGAGATGTTGCGAAAGGCGATAGATCTTGCTTCTCAATCCCAAAATCAAGGGATAGAACCGGAACATCTGCTTTTGGCTTTATTGCAAGAGGACAATGAGGTAATTCATTATTTGCTAAGTAAGGTCGGGGTGAGTGAGGGGCATATATTCTCTGAGGCCCAACAAGCTGTAGCCCACCTTCCAAAGGTGCAAGGAGGAGAGGTTTATTTGACCTCTGCGACTAATCAACTATTACTCAAAGCCGAGGCATTAGCACAAGAGATGGGGGATAGTTATGTTTCTTTGGAACATTTGTTGCTTTCTTTTCTTGTAACAAAGTTTGAGCCTGGACGCATCCTAAAAGGAGCCGGGGTGACGGAAGAAGATCTTAAGGTTGCAATCACCCAATTGCGCAAGGGAAAAAAGGTACAAGATCCATCGGCAGAGGATAAATACAATGCTTTAAAAAAGTATGCCGTAGATCTTTGTACCAAAGCCTCAGAGGGGAAATTGGATCCCGTCATAGGACGAGATGAAGAAATTCGCCGTGTGCTCCAAATCTTGTCCCGAAGAACAAAGAATAATCCTATTTTGGTAGGGGCTCCGGGGGTCGGAAAAACGGCTATTGCAGAGGGATTGGCATACCGTATTGTGCGGGGTGATGTGCCGGAAAATCTTGTGGAGAAGCAGATATATTCTCTTGATATGGGTGCCCTCATAGCTGGAGCAAAATATAAGGGGGAGTTTGAAGAGCGTCTCAAAGCCGTGGTTGAAGAGGTCACCCAGTCGGATGGTCGCATCATCCTTTTCATAGACGAAATTCACACTTTGGTAGGTGCAGGTGCTTCTGAAGGGGCAATGGATGCCGCCAATATACTGAAACCAGCGTTGGCACGCGGAGAGCTTAGAGCAATTGGGGCTACGACCTTGGATGAGTACCGGAAATATTTCGAAAAGGACAAAGCATTGGAACGTCGTTTTCAACCCGTGACAGTTGATGAGCCGGACGAGATGAGTAGCATATCTATCTTGAGAGGACTCAAAGAGAAGTATGAGAACCACCATAAAGTGCGCATCAAGGACGAAGCTATACTGACAGCTGTTCGTCTTTCGTCTCGTTATATTACAGATCGTTTTTTGCCGGATAAGGCAATTGACTTGATGGATGAGGCTGCGGCCCGATTGCGTATCCAAATAGACTCTATGCCAGAGGAGTTGGATGAGGTCGGACGACGTATTATGCAATTAGAAATAGAGCGAGAAGCTATCAAACGAGAAAATGACGTAGCCAAGGTGGAGCATTTGAGTCGAGAGATAACAGCTCTCAAGGAAGAGCAGGCCAATATCAGTGCTCGCTGGAATAGAGAAAAGGATATCGTCAATCAGATACAGCAGAAAAAAGAGTCTTTGGAAGACTACAATTTTCAAGCTCAAAAGGCAGAGCGAGAAGGCGATTATGGAAGGGTAGCTGAGATACGTTATGGTCAAATCAAGGCCACAGAAGATGAGATTGCCTCTCTTCAAGCTCGGCTCAATGAGATTCGTAAGTCAGAAAGTCTGGTTAAAGAGGAAGTCGATGCTGATGACATTATGGAGATTGTAGCCAAGTGGACCGGTATTCCCGTGGCGCGTATGCAAATGTCTGAACGAGAAAAGCTGCTTAGGCTCGAAGATGAACTACACAAGCGAGTTGTGGGGCAAGATCAAGCCATAGCTGCGGTTTCCGATGCAGTACGCAGGAGCAGGGCTGGTCTGCAAGATCCCAAAAGACCCATCGGCTCTTTTATCTTTATGGGTACAACCGGTGTGGGGAAAACGGAATTAGCCAAAGCATTGGCCGAGTTTTTGTTTGATGACGAACAGATGATAACCCGGATTGATATGAGCGAATATCAAGAAAAATTCAGTGCGACCCGGTTGATTGGAGCACCTCCCGGATATGTTGGATATGACGAAGGCGGACAGCTAACCGAAGCCATCCGAAGAAAACCCTATTCCGTAGTTTTGTTTGATGAAATAGAAAAGGCACATCCCGATGTTTTCAATGTTCTTTTACAGGTGTTGGATGATGGTCGATTAACCGACAATAAAGGACGTGTGGTTAATTTCAAGAATACCATTATTATAATGACTACCAATTTGGGAGCAGAGCTTATCCGCCAGAGAGTAGAGCAGAGTGGGGGGCAGAATAGAGAGGAGTTGTTGGCTCAAATACAAACAGATCTCAACGCTTTATTGAAGAAAACCCTTCGTCCGGAATTTCTGAATAGGATAGATGAGACGATCTTATTTACTCCCTTGGATAAATCGGAAATAGAGCAGGTCGTTGATTTGCAACTTGGAATGCAAATCCGTCAATTGAGAAACAATGGTATAGAAATGGGTTTTACAGATCGGGCAAAGAAGTTTTTGGCAGATATGGGGTACCATCCTGAATTTGGAGCCAGACCAGTAAAGCGGACTATACAGCAAATGCTGCTCAATCCTCTCTCTAAAGAGATCTTGGCAGGGCGAGTAACAGATGGCGAAAAGGTATTGGTGGATGTTGATGCCGAGGGTACAAAACTAATTTTCAAAACCGATGAAGCCCAATAAGTAGGATGTTCGATGTAAAGCTATAAGGGCGTATTGCAGAGTTTTTTGCAATATGCCCTTTTTATTTTTGGGGAGAGTGAATGCCTCCGATTCTGAACGGTTGATAGTAAGAAGATTGTCAAAGATGGAGCGGAGCGAAATAAGGAAAGATTTACAGAATTACTAAATGG
The DNA here is from genome assembly GCA_023396255.1 of Bacteroidota bacterium. GTDB lineage: Bacteria > Bacteroidota > Bacteroidia > Bacteroidales > Porphyromonadaceae > Porphyromonas. The sequence goes on along the minus strand of JAEWWU010000004.1, from coordinate 122,270 downwards.
GTCTTTTTGCTATTTGTTGGCTTATTGAAGAGGTTATTGTAGTACGTCCTTTTGGGACGTGTGATGGCCTTGGATGAGGTCGATCAATAGTTCCCTGCAAATGTCCGATTAGTTCCCTCAAATTGTCTCATTTGCAGGGAATTAATTTTGGACAATTCCCTGTAAATTTTTCTTCTGTCCAAGAAAATTTTATTTCGCCTCTCCTATAGGTACACATCTTATTGAACTATAATAACAATGGAATAGATTTTATTGTCTTAATAGTTGGATATGTAAATTAAATCACCGAAATTTGCGAACGTTTAGTCAATGTTGGACTTTTCTGATATAAAATAAAGTATGGACTTTAATCTTACGAAACAAGAAGGACTCTTCCTACAAATGATTTCTGCATTTGCAGAAAACGAGGTAAAACCCTTGGCAGCAGAGATAGATGAGCAAGAGAGATTTCCCATTGAGACCGTGAAAAAAATGGCACAATTGGGACTAATGGGAATCCCATTTCCCGTTGAATACGGGGGTGCTGGAGGCACAAACCTCATCTACTCTATGGCCGTAGAGGAATTGAGTAAGGTATGTGCTACCACAGGAGTGGTACTATCGGCCCACACTTCTCTCTGTTGTGCTCCTATTTTTGAGCACGGAACGGAGGAACAAAAGCGTAAATATTTGCCCAAATTATGTAGTGGTGAGTGGATTGGTGCTTTTGGTCTTACAGAGCCCAATGCCGGAACAGATGCGGCTGCTCAACAAACTTTTGCAGAAGAGCAAGGAGATCACTATGTGTTGAATGGAACTAAGATCTTTATCACCAACGCGGAATATGCTCACGTGTATATCGTTTTCGCAATGACAGATAAGTCCAAAGGAACTAAGGGGATTACCGCGTTTATTGTAGAAAAGGGTACTCCAGGCTTCCGAATTGGTAAAAAGGAACTCAAATTGGGTATTCGTGGTTCTGCCACTTGCGAATTGATTTTTGAGAACTGCATTGTTCCCAAAGAGAATCTTTTGGGACAAGTTGGGGGTGGCTTCAAAGTGGCTATGAAAACCCTCGATGGCGGACGTATCGGAATTGCTTCTCAAGCTCTTGGAATTGCCGAGGGTGCGATGAATGAAACCGTTAAATATGTCAAAGAGCGCAAGCAATTTGGTCGTTCTATCGGTGCTTTCCAAAATACACAGTTCCAATTGGCAGATTTGGAGTGTCGCATACAGGCTTCTAAATTTTTGGTGCGTTCGGCTGCTTGGAAAAAAGATCAAAAAATGTCTTACAGCAAAGATGCTGCTATGGCGAAGCTCTACGCCGCCGAAACAGCAATGGATATGACAGTGAAGGCTGTGCAGTTCCACGGAGGATATGGTTATACCCGCGAATATCCGGTAGAAAGAATGATGAGAGATGCCAAGATCACGGAAATATACGAGGGTACAAGCGAAGTACAACGTATGGTTATAGCCGCCAATCTTATTAAGTAATAATCCCAAATTAAGAAGAGTAGAAATGAAAATAGTTGTTTGTATCAAACAAGTTCCCGATACCACCGAAATAAAACTTGATCCGGTAAAAGGTACACTTATAAGAGATGGTGTTCCAAGTATTATGAATCCCGATGATAAAGGCGGTTTGGAACAAGCCCTCAGATTGAAAGATCAGTTTGGAGCAGAAGTTACTGTTATCACTATGGGGCCACCTCAGGCAGAGGCCATCTTGAGAGAAGCATTTGCTATGGGGGTTGATAAAGCCATTTTGCTCACAGATCGTAAGTTTGGTGGAGCAGATACATTGGCAACTTCTTATACATTGGCTTCTGCTTTGAGAAAATTGGACTATGACCTTATTATTGCCGGACGTCAAGCCATTGACGGCGACACGGCACAAGTGGGGCCGCAAATAGCAGAGCACTTGGGACTTCCTCAGGTTACTTATGTAGAAGAAGCAACCTTTGATGGTAATAAAACTCTTACGATAAGAAAACAGACAGAAGAGGGGTACGAAATATTGGAGGTCGAAACTCCCTGTATGCTCACTCTTTTGGCCACGGCCAACAAACCTCGTTATATGAGCGTTGCCGGTATTATGACGGCCTACGACAAAGAAGTGGAGATTTGGACGGCAGAGAACGTTGATGTTGATCCCGAGAAAATTGGTCTCAAGGGTTCTCCCACAAGAGTGAGCAAGTCCTTTACAAAAGGCGCCAAAGCTATGGGACAATTATTTGAGGTTTCTCCCGAAGAAGGGGCACAAATCATATACGAAAAACTAAAGGAAAAATTTATCATCTAACCCTCTACAATAAAGATACAGCAATGGAAATCAATAAAGAAGAATACAAAGGCCTGTTTGTTTTTGCAGAACAAAGAGGTGGAGAAATCCAAAATGTAGCTTTTGAACTATTAGGAAAAGCAAGAGAGTTGGCAGATGGTATTGGAGAGCAAGTAACGGCACTCCTCTTGGGACACAATATAGAAGGCAAAAGTAACGAACTGATAGCTCACGGAGCAGACCGTGTGCTTGTTGTGGATAACGAGGTGGTTAAGGATTTTATTACCGAACCTTATGCTCAAGCTATTACGCACATTGTAAATGTGTACAAACCCGAGATTCTCCTTTTGGGAGCTACTACGATTGGTAGAGATTTGGGTCCACGCTTATCGGCTCGTCTTTGGACTGGTCTTACGGCAGATTGTACCTCTTTGGAGCTCTCACCGGAACGAAATTTGATGATGACTCGTCCTGCTTTTGGTGGAAACTTGATGGCAACGATCTTGTGTACCGAACATAGACCGCAAATGTCTACGGTACGCCCAGGAGTGATGAGGAAGAAGGAGCCGGATTGCAATCGCACCGGTGTGGTGGAAAGGATTGAAGTACCTTTCGACTTGTCTCAATCAAAAGTTAAATTGGTTAAGAAAGTTAAAGAAGAGAAAGATCTTGTAGACATTACTGAAGCTCATATTTTGGTGTCTGGAGGTCGAGGAGTAGGCAACAAAGAGAACTTCCAATTGTTGAGAGATTTGGCTCAAACAATCAACGCAGAGGTATCTTCTTCCAGAGCAATGGTGGATGTGGGTCTAATTGGCCACGAACGCCAAGTAGGGCAAACCGGAAAGACAGTCCGTCCGGATGTTTATATGGCTTTGGGTATTTCAGGGGCTATCCAACACTTGGCCGGTATGGAAGAAAGTGAATACATCATTGCGGTAAACAAAGATAAGTTTGCTCCTATCTTCGGTATTGCCGATTTGGGTATCGTTGCGGACTTGAAGAAAGTAGTTCCTATCTTGACCCAAAAGTTGTCAAATAAGGAATAAACTTAGAATAGATTTGGAAAAAATGGGCTGTGCCGATTTCTGGCACAGCCTTTTTTATTGTATTCAGTTGATGTTTAGTGGCGAAGAAGCAGGGATAGCGGAGTATTGATTTGTAGTTTTTCTTGCTGCTCTAAAAATTAAGGTGGAGGTCGAATGGGGCTGTTGGCTATTGTATGGTTTTCTTCGTTGTTTTCAAGACTACGGTGGTGATTGTGCAAGGATTCGTAGGTTACTTGCTCCTATATTTTCTCTCAAATTTTCCGAAATAAGGAACTGTTTCTTCCTTTAGGCGGAGCAAAGTGTTGTGTAATAAAAAAAAAGATGTACCTTTGCAAGCGAAAACATTCGGGATGTAGCTCAGTCCGGTTAGAGTACGCGTCTGGGGGGCGTGGGGTCGCTAGTTCGAATCTAGTCATCCCGACAGTTTAAGCTAATCTACTAAAAGTAGGTTAGCTTTTTTTGTTTGTCGATGTTTGCAAAAGATACTCACTCTTTCAAAGGATTTCTGTCATAAAAACTAAAATTCCATTCTTTCGTGGTTTGGAAAACTCCGAAGAGGTCTCCCTGACTAAGAGAGAGTTTTTTGAGGAGGTTTCTGGAGCCTTCTCTCTAACAGCAAGGTATGTCTTTTTAGCGGTTGGCATCGCACAGAGGAGAAAATTTAGAAAAAAGATTTAGAGAAGGCTTGTCTTTTTTTGAATTGTTTTATTGAGGTGGAGCGTTTTCCCCTGTCTGGTTCTCGATTGTAAAAGGCTTCTTGGATTTGTTGGATGGGTGCAAACGCTTCTTTTGTTACATTTGCTGGTGAATTTATTCCTTATGGGGATAGATAAGCAGGTAATGACACACAAATAAGTAATTAATGATGAAGACTTTTGTATTTCAGAATCCAACTCAATTGATATTTGGAGAAGGTAAGATTGAAAAACTTCCTCGATTTATAGAAAGTGGAAAAAGAATTCTTTTAGTTTTCGGCGGAGGAAGCGTTCGCAATAATGGAGTTTATGACGCCGTAAGAAGAGCTTTGGCAGATTATCAAACCAGTGAGTTTTGGGGGATAGAATCCAATCCAACAGTAGAAACGGTACGCAAAGCAGTTGCTCAAGCTCGGGAAGAAGGATCCGATTTTGTTTTGGCGGTAGGAGGAGGTTCTGTGATAGATGCCTCCAAGCTCATTTCGGGCTCTATTCTGTCGGAAAAAGATCCTTGGGAGATCACCCAGAGTGGAGTATGTAAGGGACCGTTTATTCCTTTGGGGGTTGTTTTAACCATCCCTGCAACCGGATCGGAAATGAATAGCGGAAGCGTCATATCTAATCAAGCGACCAAAGAAAAATTTGCTTTTCACGGACAGTTCCCTCAGTTTGCCATTGTAGATCCGACTATTCCTTTCTCCCTTCCTCCGTATCAGGTTGCTTGCGGGTTGTCCGACACTTTTGTGCACACGATGGAGCAGTACCTTACTTTCCCTGGGCAAAGTAGGCTTATGGACCGCTGGGCCGAGGGTATTCTACAAACCCTTATAGAGATATCTCCGGAACTGGTGCGAGATCACAAGAATCTCCAACTAATGAGCGAGTTTATGATTTGTGCCACCACAGCTCTGAATGGTTATATCAGTTGGGGAGTTGCGCAAGATTGGAGCACCCATTACATTGGGCACGAGGTGACGGCACTTACCGGGCTTACTCACGGCCATACGTTGGCCATTATTTTGCCCTCTACTATGCGTATTATGCAAACGATGGGAAAAGAAGACAAACTCCTGCAATATGCATCGAGGGTTTGGGGGATAAATACCCAATCCGTAGGTAAACAAGAGGCAATAGATAAGGCAATTGCTTGTACGGTAGATTATTTCTCTTCATTGGGGTTGAAAAAGAAACTGAATGAGTGCGATATCCCCTACACTGTGGTAGAAGAAATAGTTGAGCGTTTCCACTTGCGTGGTACCATTATGGGAGAGCAAGGCAATATGGATTGGCAGGTAGTTGAGAAAATACTCAAAGATGCTTACCAGTGAAAGGCTTGCTGATAGATAGACGGGTATGGTTGCAATTATCGGTGCCGGTATTACGGGGCTTAGTTTGGCTTCTTTTTTGAAGCAAAAAGGAATTGATTGTGTTGTATTGGAAAAGGACAATCGCACAGGTGGTCAGATTTTGACCAAAAAGAGTAACGGATTTACCTATGAAACGGGTCCCAATACCGGCGTGGTATCCAATCCATCGGTCGCTCGTCTTTTTCAGATTTTATCTCAAGATCCTCTTATTGCCAACCAAGAGGCTAAGTGTCGTTACATTCTAAAATCCAACAAACTGCACCGCTTACCTACGGGATTGTGGGGCGGAATAACTACTCCTCTATTTACATTCAGAGACAAACTGTATTTGTTGGGAGAACCTTTTAGAAAGAAGGGAGTAAATCCTCAAGAAGATGTCGCCTCTTTGGCAGTGCGTCGGTTGGGAAAAAGTTTCTGCGACTACGCAGTAACTCCTTTTGTCGGTGGTATCTATGCGGGAGATCCTACGCAGCTTGTAACCCAATATGCTTTACCGAAGCTTTATAACTTGGAGCAGCAATATGGGAGTTTTGTTCGAGGCTCAATCGCTTTGTCTAAACGGAAGAAGAGTGGGGAAGACAAACTGGTAACAAAAAGGATGTTTTCCTCTCAAGGGGGACTTTCTTCTTTGATAAACTCTATGGTTTCTTTTGTGGGAGGGGAGCGTGTGAAAACGTCCACAGAAGTGATTTCCGTGGAATCTATCTCCGATGGAGATCGCCGGTTTAGAGTGTGCACTAATGCTGTGGGGGAGCGGGAGGCTTTTCAAGCGTCGCACGTTGTGTCTACCGTGCCGTCCTATGCTCTGTCGTCTTTCTTGTCTTCTTTGGTGGGGGATGAGTTGGTGCAACCGCTCACTCGCTTACACTATGCTCCTGTGATAGAAATTGCTGTTGGGTTCGATAAGCCTATTACTCGCTATCACGGCTATGGCGTATTGACCCCTGTGGTGGAACCGTGCCAAATCTTGGGCATCTTGTTTGTTTCGGACTTTTTTCCGGATCGTGCTCCCCTTGGGCATTCTTTGTATTCAGTGTTTATGGGAGGAGATCGTATGCCAGATATGATCCATAAGTCAGAAGAAGAGTTAATTGCGATTGCTTTGGATGAGTTGTATCGGTTATTGCAAATAGACTCTAAACATCGTCCTATCTTGGTCGATGTTCGTTGTCATAGCCGGGCAATCCCTCAATATGGAGCGTCTTATTCTTCTCATCTCGAGGCTGTTGATCAAATCCAAAGTCAATTCCCACAACTGATTATAGCCGGTAATCTGAGAGATGGAGTTGGAATGGCACACAGAATAGCCCAATCTGAACTCATCGCCAATCAGATCGCAGTCGATTTGTCTTGAAAGAGCTGGAGGATAATGAGCTTCGTTGTTGAATGGTGCTTTTTGCGTATTTCGCGGCAGCTCGGTCCTGAAGAATAAGAAACTCCGTTTCGGATTAAATATTCGAGACGGGGTTTTGCGTTGTGCTTCGGTTAGGTAGCGGGGCATTTTTTATAGCTCTCTTTGAGCAAAAAAAAGAGACTTTCAAAGGGCTTCTTTTTTTGAGGGAACTAATTTATGATACTTCCCTCATAATTTTTATTCGTAGGGAATTATCATTTTTTTATAGGGAACTAATGAGCGATTTGCAGGGAACCAATTTGTGACCGATGTTTGGGGAAAGAAATATCGGTTTGAAACTCCTGAAAAACATTGAGCGTTATGGGTTTTTATTCGAAGCTGACGGATTGTTCTTCTTGGATTTTGGTCTTGTCAGACCAAGCTTATTTTCTTACCTTTGTGAGTATTTTTTACCCTAACGCCAAAGCGTTTTTTAGTAATGACAACAATGAACAATGACAAAGATATGACTCCGAACAGTGGAGAATATACGGCAAATAGTATCCAAGTTTTAGAGGGATTGGAAGCCGTGCGTAAACGCCCTGCTATGTATATTGGCGACATTGGAGAAAAAGGGTTGCATCACCTCGTGTATGAGGTGGTAGACAACTCTATCGATGAGGCCTTGGCAGGTTTTTGTACCGATGTGGAGGTAACCATTTCGGAAGATAACTCTATAACTGTTCGGGACAATGGTCGCGGTATTCCTGTTGATTTCCACGAAAAGGAAGGTCGTAGTGCTTTGGAAGTTGTTCTCACGGTGCTGCACGCAGGGGGTAAATTTGACAAGGGATCGTATAAGGTTTCGGGCGGTTTGCACGGAGTAGGGGTTTCTTGTGTTAATGCTCTCTCGACCAAGTTACGTGCAGAAGTTCATCGAAATGGAAAGATATATGTGCAGGAATTTAGCAAAGGGGTGCCCACTACTTCGGTACAAGAAATAGGAGAGGCATCGGATACCGGTACCATAATTACTTTTCATCCAGATGGGGAAATATTTACCACAACGGAATACAGCTTCGACACTCTGCAGAAGCGTTTGGAGGAATTGGCTTTCTTGAATGCTGGCTTGAAGCTGACTTTGATCGATCTACGCAAGGTAGACGATGCGGGGAATCCTTTGACCAAAACTTATTTCTCGGAAGAGGGGCTTAAAGAGTTTGTTCGTCTAAAGGATAAGAGCCGTGAACCCTTAATTGATGACGTAATCTACATCAATACCGAGAAGCAGGGGGTGCCTATTGAGGTGGCTATGATGTACAACACATCTGATAAGGAGAATAAGTACAGTTATGTAAATAACATCAATACCATAGAAGGGGGAACTCACGAAGTGGGATTTCGTCGTGCTTTGACTCGTACATTGAAGAAATATGCCACGGATGAGCATCTTTTGGACAAGGTAAAAGAAGAGATTTCCGGAGATGATTTCCGAGAAGGGCTTACTGCAATAATCAGCATTAAGGTGGCAGAGCCACAGTTTGAGGGGCAGACCAAGACCAAATTGGGGAATAGCGAAGTGGCAGGAGCCGTGGAGGTGGCCGTTAATGAAGCTTTGTCTACCTATTTGGAGGAACACCCTCGCGAAGCCCGATTGATTGTCGATAAGGTGGTTTTGGCTGCTCGAGCACGTCACGCAGCTCGCAAAGCCCGAGAGTTGGTGCAGCGCAAATCTCCGCTAACGGGGGGTGGATTACCCGGTAAGTTGGCAGATTGTTCCAGCAAAGATCCCTCTATTTGTGAGTTGTTTATCGTGGAGGGAGACTCCGCCGGTGGTACGGCCAAGTTGGGTCGGGATAGTAAGTACCAAGCTATTTTGCCTTTGAGAGGGAAAATCTTAAATGTAGAAAAGGCTTTGGAACATCGCATCTTGAGTAATGAAGAGATTAGGAATATCTATACCGCCCTGGGGGTAACTATTGGAACGGAGGACGACCCTAAAGCTCTCAATCTATCCAAACTACGTTACCATAAGATTGTTATAATGACCGATGCTGATGTGGATGGTAGTCACATTGCCACTCTTATTCTGACATTCTTCTTTAGAAATATGCGTCCGCTCATAGAAAACGGTTATGTTTACATCGCCAATCCTCCTTTGTATTTGTGCAAGAAAGATAAGGTAGAGGAATATTGCTGGACAGAGCAACAGAGAGCCAATTTTATACAAAAGTATGCTGCCGGAGTAGAGTCTAAAGTAAAGATACAGCGCTACAAAGGTTTGGGTGAGATGAATGCAGACCAGCTGTGGAGCACAACGATGGATCCGGGAAGCCGTACGCTGCGTCAAGTGACGGTGGAGAATGTTGCTTCGGCGGATAATGTTTTTACGATGTTGATGGGGGACGAAGTTGCTCCTCGAAGAGAGTTTATAGAGGAGAATGCCACTTATGCTACTATTGATGCTTAGTCTTTGATGGTTATTTCTCCAATTGTGTAATTACAGCGACCGAGTATCTTGCAAAGATTATTCGGTCGTGCTTTTTTGTAGAATATGGATCCATTGATGCTAAATCCGGAACAAACAGAGACATTTGCTCCCCTACTAAGAGAGGTGTACAGAACAATAAATAGGCAGATGTCTGTGCCCTCTGAGCAGAGAGCAGAGCAATCTGTATGGGTTGGAGTTACAGCTAATTACGCGGCAGCAGGCTCCGCTGTTGCTCTTCCTTATACTCGGGGAATAGAAGAGGCTGGAGGAATTCCTTTTATTATTCCGATTACGGATAATGTGGAAGTGTTGAGACGCTACTTGGAGCGTGTAGATGCCTTGGTCCTAACAGGGGGTGGAGATGGGAATCCTGCCTATTATGGACAAAATCCGTCCATAGGACTAGGAGAAGCAACGCCTCTTCGAGATAGCTATGAGCATCTTTTATTGGGTTTGGCTTTACAAATGAATATCCCTGTTTTGGGAATTTGTCGGGGGATGCAGATTATCAATGTCGCCTTGGGGGGAAGTCTGTTTCAAGATTTGTATTCTTCTGACAGCAACAAAGAGAGGTTAATAAACCACGCTCCACCCATTCCCAAAGAGTATCCTTGCCACGACATTTCTATTGAGAAAAACAGTGTATTGGGTAGGTTATTGCTACCCTTGTATTCCTGTAGTGAAAAGGTGCGGGTGAATAGTCTTCATCACCAAGCAGTGGATAGGGTAGCCTTGGGGCTGACCGTTACGGCACAGTCTCCCGATGGCGTGATCGAGGCACTTGAGCTTTATCCGCACAAGCCAGTTCTTGGGGTACAATGGCATCCCGAACAATTGGTTGCAGGGCAGGAACCTCGCCATAGAGTCTTATTTGAGCATATTGTAAGCGAGGGGCGGCTTTATCGGCAAGCCCGATCCCTTCACGAAGTGTTTCTTACGGTTGATTCTCACGTAGATACCCCGATGAAACTTCGCCTAAAACCTTGTAGTCTTGTTGATAAGGGAGATGCTTTGGTCGATTACACCAAGATGACGGAAGGGGGGATAGACGTCGTTTTTATGGTTGCATACTTGCCGCAGGGGGCTAACGAGGAAGAGGGTTATTGCCAATCCAACGCTCTTCTCTATTCAACTCTTCAAGAAATTTATTCCCAAGTGGATCAAGCTCCCAAACACTTTTCTGTATGCCGAACGTCAGAGCAGATGAGACAGGCAAAAAAGAAAGGTCTCAAAGGAATTGTTCCTGCCATAGAAAATGCTTATCCTTTGGGCAAAGATTTGTCTCAACTGGATCGGCTGCAAAAGGATTTTGGAGTGGCGTACATTACCCTTTGTCATAACGGAGATAATCAGTTTTGCGATTCAGCACGCAAATCTTGCCAAACACACGGAGGACTAAGCCCTCTTGGAGGGCAGTTAGTGGACGAGTTGCAGCGATTGGGGATTATGATCGATGTATCGCACGCCTCTGCTTCCACTGTTGAGCAGGTTTTGGATCGGGTAAAAGTTCCCATTATAGCCAGTCACTCCTCGGCTTATACGATTTGTGCACACGAGCGCAATTTGTCGGATGAATTGATTCGGCGAATTGCTGAGCGGGGGGGAGTGGTACAGGTTTGTCTTTATGCCGGGTTTATCTCCTCCGATGAATCCGAGGCTTCGGTGCAACGGGCGGCAGACCATATAGATCATATTGTCTCTGTAGCCGGGATTGATGCGGTTGGTATTGGTTCCGATTTTGACGGAGACGGTATGTTGTTGGGTTGTGCCGGAAGCAATGATCTCATCAATTTGACCGTTGAACTTCTGCGTCGAGGTTATGTGGCAGAGCAGGTGCAAAAGATATGGGGCGAAAATCTGCTCCGGGTAATGGACCGAGTGCAGCACTTTGCCCAGGAGAACAGGAACAAATAGAATGTGGATTTGAGGATAGATACAACAAACAGCAATAATGGAAACAATTTTCAATAATATTTTGACCATAGGAACACAAGCTATTCAGCTTATTTTAGGACTCTCTCTATTAGTCTTTGTGCACGAGCTCGGGCATTTCTTCTTTGCTCGTCTTTTTGGAATGAAGGTGGATAAGTTTTATCTCTTTTTTGATGTAGGAGGTGTCTCCTTGTTCAAATTCAAATCTCGAAAAACGCAGACTGTTTATGGTATGGGGTGGCTTCCTTTGGGAGGATATTGCAAAATTGCCGGAATGATAGACGAATCTTATCTGACCGATGGAAAACCGTCCGAGGTAGTTGCCTATGAGTATAGAAGTAAACCGGCTTGGCAGAGGTTGTTAACTATGTTGGGCGGAGTTTTGTTCAATTTTATTTTAGCTCTGATTATTTATACCGGAATTTCGTTTACTTGGGGAGATATGTCCCTTAAATCAAGAGAAGTTAGTGCCGGTATGGTCTTTTCTTCGGCAGCTCAGGAAGTGGGGTTTAGAGATGGAGATATTATCCTTTCTGTCGATGGTGAGGAGTTAAATGTCTTGTCTCCTCAATTTTATAGAGAGGTCATAGAGGCGAAGTCTGTGACTGTTCGCCGTGGAGACTCCACTTTGCAGATTGCCATCCCTAATGATATGATGCAGCGGGTTATAGCCGGAAAAATGGGCTTGATGAGTATGCAAACTCCATTTGTAATTAAGGAAACCTTACCCAATGGCAATGCTCGTCGTGCCGGGCTGTTGCCACAAGACCAAGTGGTGGCAGTCAATGGTGTACAAACTCCGGATATATTGGATGTTCAAACCCAGCTAAGAAAACATAAATCCCAAGATGTGGTTTTAACAACCATTAGGGGAGGAGAATCAATTCCGATAACGGTTTCGGTGGATTCGACCGGTCTTGTGGGTGCTCAATTGCAAGGTTTCTTGGAGGTTTATCCGGTGCGTAAGATAACCTATTCATTGTGGGAGTCTATCCCTATCGGATGGGAAAAAGGGATAACTACCTTAACCGGTTCTGCCGGAGATATGAAATATGTTTTTACGAAAGAGGGTGCCGGACAAATGGGCGGATTTATCAGTATTGGGAAGCTGTTCCCCCAAGAATTTTCGTGGTATTCGTTTTGGAATGTTTGTGCTCTTCTTTCTGTAATCTTTGCTTTTATGAACTTCTTGCCCATCCCCGCTCTTGATGGGGGACATATTCTGTTTGTTTTGTGGGAGTTGATCACCGGTCGTAAGGTGAAAGAAAATGTTCTTATTCGGGCTCAGATGATAGGCTTTTTCTTCTTATTGGCCTTGTTATTGTATGTAAATCTGAACGATATTATAAAGTTGTTTTAATGGAGGAAAACCTGAGTCGCAGCGAATCCAACCGAGTACGCCAATCTAAAAAGAGTAAGTCTCGGCTGTACACCTATCCCCAAAATTTTGAAACAAAAGTCGGATACACAGAGGTGATGTATCTGATTACGAAGTATTGCACCAACGCTATCGGAAAAGAGTTGATCCACAACCTCCACGCAACAGCCGATGTTGTGGCTATAAAACATCGATTGCAGCGAGTGCAAGAAATGATTTCTCTTTTGCAGGAGTACCCCAATTTGTTAGTTCTATCGATAACAGATTTGCGCTTGGCTCTCAAACGGATAGCAACAAACGGGAGTTCTTTGGAAGAGGATGAATTACCTTTATTACTGCACGCCATAACCGCATTTTTGTCTGTCGTTCGGGTTGTTGGTCAAAAATCTGATGGTGACGAATGGCGTTATCCAGCTCTGTGTAAAATCCCTGCCTCTTCAGAAGGGTTGCAAACGGTAAGCAATTCCATCGCTATTTTGCTGGATAAGAGTGGGCGAATAAAGAGTACGGCTTCTTCGCTTTTGGCACAAATTCGATCGGAACAGAGCGTTGTGCAACAGCAGATAGGCAATCAGATGCGTCGGTTAATGGAAGAGGCGGTCAAAAACGGATTTGTAACGGCAGAGTCTCAACCTTCTCTTAGAGATGGGCGCCCTGTAATACCTGTTATCTCTGCCCATAAAAGAAGTATACCAGGGATTGTACACGATGAATCTGCCACCGGAAAAACGCTCTTTATAGAACCCCTTGAGGTGGTACAAAGCAACAATCGATTGCGGGAGTTAGAGGCTGAAGAGAGGAGAGAGATACGACGAATTTTGCAAGATTTGACAACGGAGATTCGCCCTTTTGTATGTAATATAGAGCAGATGTATTTAAGTCTTGGGCGTCTGGATGCCGTGGCGGCAATAGCTCGCTTTGCAATAGAGGAAAAGGCCTCTGTTCCGGAGATACACCCCCGACCGTGTGTGGATTGGCAGTTGGCGGTACACCCTCTTCTGCGAAAAGCTCTTTCGAGCGATAAGAAAGAGGTTGTTCCCCTATCGATTCGGCTCAAGTATCCCAACGAACGTATTTTGGTTGTTTCGGGTCCTAATGCGGGGGGAAAATCGGTCTGTCTGAAAACGGTCGGATTGTTGCAATATATGCTGCAGTGTGGTCTTCCTGTTCCTATGTCTCCAGATTCTAAGGTGGGTGTATTTGATCATATTGCTCTGGACATTGGTGATGACCAATCAATAGAAGATGACCTTAGTACTTATAGTTCGCATTTGAAGCATATGAAGTATATGGCCGCAGTATCGGGACGTTCAACTTTACTTCTCATAGATGAATTTGGAGGAGGAACAGAGCCGGAGATAGGTGGTGCTATTGCTGAAGGGTTGCTCAAATTGTTTAATGAGCGAGGAGCTTGGGGAGTTATTACCACCCATTATAGAAACCTCAAGGAGTTTGCGGAAACTCAACCTGGTGTAATCAATGGGGCTATGTTGTACGACAAAGAGCACTTTCGACCTTTGTTCTCTCTCTCCGTAGGTCATCCGGGCAGTTCGTTTGCCGTTGAGATAGCCCGAAAGCAAGGTTTGCCGGCGGTTGTCTTGAAATATGCTTCGGAAAAAGTAGGTTTGGAGCTAGTGCAGAGCGATAAATATGTACAAGACATCGCTCGTAATAAACAGTTGTGGGATCATAAGCGGGTGGAAATAGAACGAAGAGAAAAACAACTTGATGCTACCATAGAAGTTTATGAACAGAAGCTTCGTTCTTTACGAGAAAAACACAACGATATCATTGAGCGGGCCAAGAAGGAAGCTGCGGAATTGCTAAATAATAGTAGGGCTCGCATAGAGCGGACTATTAAAGAAATAGTCGAGAGCAAGGCAGAAAAAGAGCAGACCAAATTGTCGAGAAAAGAGCTTTTGCAGTATGCTCAAGACCTCCAAGAGCAAGAGTTACAAACTCAGCAGAATCTAACGATTGATCGAGAAATAGAGAAATTACAACGGAGGGCTCGACGTAAAGAAGAGAAGCAACAAAAGAATAAAGAAACGGAAAAAAGCCCCGAGATCGATCTATCTCCCTCCCTACCACAACCGCTGTTGCTACGAGAAGGTGATTCGGTTCTCATCGTAAGTAGAGGCATTAGGGGTACAATTATCTCGCTCAATGCCAAGGAGGCTGTTGTGGCATTGAGTGGAAACCTAAAGGTAACGTGCAAGACGTCAGACCTACAGCCCTTGTCCGGTCAAGAACACAAGAAAGAGAATTGGAAGCAGAAGCCACAAAGTAACCTTATCGAGCATATAAGGGAGAAGCGAGCGGACTTCCGACAGGAATTGGATGTTCGAGGGATGAGAGCCTTGGAGGCAGAACAGGCTGTGCAGTATTTTATAGATGATGCCGTGGCATTGGGCATTGGTAATGTTCGTATTTTGCACGGAACAGGAACCGGAGCATTGAGGCAATCGATTCGTCAGCTATTGCCTACAATTCCCGGGGTAGCTTCCTTTCACGATGAAGATGTTCGGTTTGGAGGTGCAGGAATAACGGTTGTACATTTGGAGTAAGCAGATCAAAAGTGAAAAGAGCAGTTGAGCTTATAACAAGCGGAATGGAGATAATTGTTTTATTCTTCGTTGTGCTGTTGGTGCTATCTCGGTCTGTTCTTTTTTCTATGCCAGGGGGAACCATCGATTTTATTTTGCAAAGAAGCATCGCTTCAGATTCTCTCAAAACAAACCATTTGGATTCTCTCTCTTTTGGACAGCTAGGCTCTTTGTCTTCTGACTATCTCTTTGAACATCCATTAGAAGAAGACTCCCCTTATACCGAAGAGGTTTTGGACAAAATAGAGTACTTCAAGTCTAATCCGTTAGACCTGAACAAAGCTTTGGAAGCAGATTTGAAAGAGTTGCCCTTTGTTTCAGATATGCAAGTATTGCAATTGATCCTTTTTCGTCACAGACATAACGGAAAGCTAAGGAGTATTTATGACCTAAAGTTAATCCCGGGCTGGACAGCAGAGCTAATAACTCGTTTATTACCCTTGGTAACTTTTTCCGAAGATTCGGACGGGACCTTTAAGGATTCTTTAGAACAACAGCCCAAGGGAAAAATACAGAGTTTGCTAGGAAGAGAATTTGCTCCTCCCAAGAACTATGTGGGAGATAATTATTCTTTGAGACAGGGCGTGATTATGCAGCTGTCCAATAAGATTGAGGCGGGAGGGCTTTATAAAAAATCAGTTGGAGAGGATTGGTTTGTTCGAAAGTTCCTTTCCAATCCTCGGAAGGTGACTTTTTTTGTCCGATTTAATAATCTTCATTCGAATATTGATCTACTTGTATTGGGAGATTATAAAGTCAGTTTTGGGGCAGGATTAATTTGTAGTTTCGGATTGTTTACTCATTTGGATGAAAGCCCCAGTGGACATATTGTTAAGAATAGAATTACACGAAATTATTCAACCAATGAAATTGGTTGGCAGAGGGGTATTGCCGTTGAAGGCTCTTTGAGAAGTGGAGGATTGCGTTATATGTTTTTTGTGTCCAATAGACCTATTGATGCTCGCTTGGGAGAAAATTATCTGATCGAGAGCATCAATACATCGGGTTTGTTGCGTAGTCCAAAGGAACAGAGACAGTGGCACTCTGCTCGGATGTATAGTATTGGAGGACGTTTAGGTTATCATCGTCCTCGGTTTTATGTAGGAATCAATGCTTTTCTGTATAGCTTTGGGCGATATAGGCTTTCGTACTTACCGGGTTATAAAGAGATTCTTCCTTCGATCCCCTTTCGATACTTGGGTAATGTCTCTGTTGATTATACTGCAGTGAGTAGGAAGGGGCATTGGAGATCTTCCGGAGAGTTGGCAATTGATCAAGGTGGTGCTTTGGCTTTCATTCACGCCTTGGCTTGGCATCAAACCGGAGGATTTGTAGGAGCTTTGCAAACAAGGTATTTCTCTCCTCACTATCAAACATTTTTTGGAAACACGTTGTCACATTTTAGTCACATAGGAAACGAAGTCGGAGCGAGGCTTACAGGCTCGTTTCCCATTGCTGCGCGTTGGCACGGCAACTGCTTTATTGATTTCTTTAGCCGGATTGAGCCGACCGGTCGGCAAAAAGAGAAAATACGAGGATATAAGGTTTCTTTTTTCTCCCGTTACAATTTTTCTCAAAGTTGGAATTTGACGTTGCGAACGTCTTTTACCCGAGACAATCGTTATGGCTCTCGCAGGTCGGTGAAAGTTTCCAATGCTTTTCTTTTTCCTAATGGGGCGTTTTTTGCTCTTTATTCGTATAGGCACAGTCGGTCAAAACAGTTGGAAAGTCATTTACTGGGAGTGCGAGTTGATTGCGATTTTCCTAAAATATCTCCTTTATTTCTATTCAAAACATCTGCAGCTTTGTATGCTTTTTCCGCACCATCTTTCTCTTTGGCGCAATATCCTTACGTAGCTCACGCACCGTTTGGGAAGGCCTTTTTTCCCCTATACGGGAGGGGAATTCTATTCAATGGAATGTTCCAAGTAAGGAAGGGTGATTGCTGGGAGGTGTATGTACAAGGATGCCGTCTTGTTGCAATATCGAACCAATTCTCAGCCTCTAATATCCCTTTTCCGAATTGGACTGCTTGGGCACAACTCTTTTTTCAGTACAAATTTTAGGAGAAAATACTTGAGCAAAAGTGAGTATGGTAGGCACAGAATAGAATGATTGCTTACTTTTGAGCAAATAACAGAAGATTATGTTGCATAAAATATATGAAAATAATCCCTCTACAGAGGGTATAGAAAGGGTAGTCCGATGGATAGAAGAAGGCAAAGTGATTATTTTTCCTACGGGTATAGGTTACGCCTTTGGATGTTCTGCACTGAAACAGAAAGCTATCGAGGAGGTGTGTCATTTTAAGGGAATTGACCCTCGCAAAAATACTTTGGCAGTTATGTGCAAGGATATTGCTCAGGCAACCCGCTATGCTTGTGTCAATGACGAGGTGTTTTCTCTTTTGAAAAAAAGAGTTTATGAGCCGGCAACCTATATTCTTCCGACCAAGGGGATTTTTCCCGGAATCATCAAAAACAGAAAAGAAGTAGGAATACGAATTTGTTCGCATCCTCTTACGCAATATTTTTTGGAAAAGTTGGAGGCTCCTTTATTAACAGGCTCATTACCAATGGTTATGGATATAGAGGAAGATGATAGGGGATATTACGTTCATCCAGAATTAATAGACGAGCGTTTTGGTTTTATGGTGGAGGCCGTTATAGACGGAGGAATTGCCCCCGGAGGTTATTCGGCCATCATCGATTGTCGCGGAGAAGAGCCGGTAGTGGTTCGCCCATACGAATTGTGGCATTGAGCATTTTCTTTGGGCTTTCAATTGCAGTATTCTTGTTCTCTTTTGAGGGAGAAAAATAAAAGTGTGGGTAAAAATAAGTACTTTTACAGGCTTATTTCGATAAGCCGATTTTATAAAAAACAAGTACGAAATAAAAATCACAAGATAGATGTGTGGAATTGTAGGATATATTGGAGCAAAAGAAGCTTATCCGATACTCATAAAAGGACTTAAACGATTAGAATATAGAGGATATGACAGCGCAGGAGCAGCTTTATTGACATCGCAAGGCTCCCTCAGCGTGTATAAGGCCAAGGGAAAGGTCGCCAGCTTGGAGTCTGTTGCAAAAGGTTCCGATACATCGGGGAGTGTAGGTATAGCACATACTCGCTGGGCAACACACGGAGAGCCAGAAGAGCGTAATGCCCATCCTCACTTCTCGGAGACAAAAGAATTGGCTATGGTACACAATGGTATCATAGAAAACTATCAAGAATTAAAGAGCGTATTGATAGATAAAGGGTATCATTTTGTGAGTGATACCGACACGGAGGTATTGGTGCAGTTGATCGAAGATACTCAAAAAATAAAGC
Organism: Bacteroidota bacterium; assembly: GCA_023396255.1. Classification (GTDB taxonomy): domain Bacteria; phylum Bacteroidota; class Bacteroidia; order Bacteroidales; family Porphyromonadaceae; genus Porphyromonas. The sequence goes on along the minus strand of JAEWWU010000004.1, from coordinate 103,820 downwards.
AATTACCTCTTTTTGAAGCAGTTCAGTTGGCTTTGCAGGAAGTTTCGGGAGCTTATGCTATAGCTATTCTTGATAAAAAAAATCCACAAACTTTGGTGGCTGCACGCAAAAGTAGTCCCCTCATTGTTGGGATTGGTGCAGAAGCCTCGGAGTTCTTCATAGCTTCAGATGCTTCTCCCATTGTAGAGTATACAAGGGAGGTTATCTATGTAGAGGACGGAGAAGTGGTAGAACTTCAGAGAGGAAAAGCTCCCAGAATAGAGACTTTGCAGAAGCAACCCGTAGAACACAAGGTCAATCAGGTTTCTTTTGATGTGGCTATGATTGAAAAGGGAGGATTTCCTCATTTTATGCTCAAAGAAATCTTTGAGCAACCCGATTGCCTACAAGCCTGTATGAGGGGGCGTGTGGATGTACAAGCTTCCCAAATAACGTTGTCTTCGATTCTTTTACATAAAGATCGCCTGACAAAGGCACATAGAATAGTTATTTTGGGGTGTGGTACCTCTTGGCACGCCGGTTTGATAGGAAAACAACTCTTGGAAAGTTTGGTGCGAATTCCAGTAGAAGTAGAATATGCATCAGAGTTTAGATATCGTAATCCGATTTTATCGGAAAAAGATGTAGTAATTGCAATATCTCAATCGGGCGAAACGGCCGATACTTTGGCTGCCATTAAATTGGCTAAAGAACGAGGAGCTTTTGTCTATGGTATATGTAATGCTGTTGGTTCCTCTATTGCCCGATTTGCCGATACCGGTACTTACATCCACGTGGGACCCGAAATAGGGGTTGCTTCCACCAAAGCTTTTACCGGGCAGATTATGGTATTGACTATGTTAGCTCTTTGTTTGGGTCGAGAAAAGTGTACTATTTCTACGGAAAAATACTCCGCCTTGGTACAGGAGTTAGCCCTGGTACCCCTCAAGATAAAGAAAATCTTAGAGCAACAAGATTCCGTAAAACGGATATCCGACCAGCTGCTAAGTGCTACCGGATTTATATATTTGGGCAGAGGACTCAATTTTCCGGTTGCTTTGGAAGGTGCACTCAAACTAAAAGAACTTTCTTATATCCACGCCGAAGGATATCCGGCAGCGGAAATGAAGCACGGTCCCATTGCCCTTATTGATGAAAAAATGCCGGTGGTTGTTATAGCTCCTCAAGATGATTTGTATGACAAGATAGTAAGCAATATCCAAGAGGTTAAGGCTCGTAAGGGGCGGGTTGTATCTATAGTAGACGAATCCGATGTGAATGTGGCGCAGATGTCGGAGTTTACAATACGGATTCCCTCCATTGCTTCAGAGTTAACCCCATTGCTTTCCATTATCCCATTACAATTACTTTCCTACTATATTGCCTCGGGGAGAGGAGAAGATGTAGATCAACCACGTAACTTGGCTAAGTCGGTCACAGTGGAATAACTCTTGCAATCCCATCGATAAATTCCTACAAACAACGAACAATTTAGATAAATCCCCCTCCGGAAGAGTTCTAAACACTCTCTTGAGGGGGATTGATAATATATTCTCGTTATACGTCACGTTCCTGTGGCAATAGTACAAAATATATTATTGGTCTTTAGTATGTAAAATATGATTTTATTGTGTGTGGGGATAGTTCGGAAAAGAGAATGAAGACAAATGTTTTTTGGGAGTGCTGGAGGATATAGCATAACTCTACTCTTTCTTTTTCTTTGCAATATAGTTGCCGAAGAGAATTTTAATTCCCTATCGTCTGGCATTTTCTTGGACAGAATAAAAATTGGCAGGGAATTATCAGAAATTAGTTCCCTCAAAATCACCAAAAAGTAGGGAACTAATCAGGCTTTCTTATAGAAGAAATAGGGTCGGAAGTGTGGTGAGCAAAATTTTTGCAAGGATCAATGGATATTGGGTACTCAACAAAGAAATTGGTTACCCAGTGCGATTTTATCTCCGAAAAGGGAGCATTACTCTTGATATGGTACGTTTCAGATGGTTTCAAAGAAAAAGCCCGAGTAAAGTACTACTCGGGCTTTTTCTTTGAGATAAAATGGATTTTCCCATTTATTGGAAAAAATCCTAAGTTTTTGTCAGATCATCCGTTCTTATTGCTCCTTTATAGACAGAATCGTTCCATAGGCATATCCGTCTTGGAAATTCCCAATGTCTGGTGTATTGATTTTTTGTGCCTTGGACTTCTTGTTCCATTCTTTGGTTCCTTCAATAACATCGTATTGCACTTGCAGGCGGAAATTGGCTCCAAGGTCTGCCCAAAACCATAAAAACAGATATCCCTCCATCGTAGCTCCCGGTTCTAACACAATCCCCGGGGTTGTACTGTCGTTGTGAGGAAATAGCAAGAAAGCAGGAAGTGTTTTATCTGGATTGGTTTCCGGATCAGTTGTTCCGAAAAATTTGGGTTGTTCTCCGGATTTAACTCCGGCGTCATTGAGCCCACGTACGGCATTGGTTGCTGTACCTTGATATCTTTTCCCCCCACTCATAGTCAAATCATATTTGATGTCTTTCCCATTGATGATCTGTTGATTAGCCCCTGCGTCTTCGGAGAAGAGGAAAGCTCCCGAGTAGTACACGCGGGGACCGGAGTACTTATCCTTATAAACACCGAGTGTTTCAAAGGTGCCAGTCCCTTCTTTTTTCCCGCCAAAACTACCAAAAAGGGTGTGGGCTTTAATTTTCTTTCCCGTATCATTTTTTAGTCGGAAGAAGAGTACAGATCCACGAGGTTTAAGCGTGATGGTTCCAGAATAAGAGTTGTTTTCAGAGGGATTGTTGTTGGTGATTCGAACAAAAGAAGAGGTAATGGGAAAATTGCGTTTGATGGTTTGCTTAACATTGCTTACACGAACTTCTTGGATTCCTTGTCTACCAACATAGTTGGCATTATAGTTGTCCAATCTGCCGAGATTATAGCTACTATCAAATCGGTTGGGTTCGGTGTGAGCAGCGTGCAACCCGGACGTGTTGCTTTGTTGGTAGAAGTTAGGAATGTTCGTAGCCACGCCGTTCGCCTTGCGAGAGAAGTATTGTGTCATAGATTCTGATATATCAAATAGCCCACATTTTCCTCCCACAGCAAGAGCCATATACCAGGTATCGGTTCCTTTACCCAAGGATTCTGGAGCTACGGGAAGCAACATTTTGAATCCTCTCCCGTCAGGTTTTACAGTAACCGAAGCTTCTCTCGTTTTTTGCTTTCCTCCCGTTCCGGTGATAAACTTTCGACCATTCCATACAGTATATTGCTTGTAGTTACTTGCTGATGTTATGTAATCGTTGCTATTAGCAACACCCTTACGCAATTTAACTGCCAATTCGGTTTTGGTAGGGTCGAGCAGGTTGTCATTAATGCTATAGCTTCCGTTTCTTGCATTTGTTCCCAAACCTTTGAATAGAAAGGCATAATTACCAATCCCAAAAGGTGGTTCTGCCGGACCAAAGCTCATAGATCGGGCCAATTCAATTTGCTCAGAAGTGAATCCCGGATAACTAGTCGCATAGTTATCTGCCAAGGGCATTGTATTGGTTTTGCTTGAAGCCTCAAATTCCTCTTGGGTGAGATGGTACTGAGGGGCTAAAAGTTCTTGGGTAACATCAAACCCCACCATTCTCAGAGATCCGTGTAGGTGAATGGGCTCTATATTTGTGTTAATATTAATCTCAAAAGGGACGTTTTCTTCTTGAATCTCCAAAGATGCATTGTGTTGATTCGTTCTTTGAGGCTCCGTTGTGTTTTGTTTGCAGCCTGACAAGAGCAGCGTAAGGGCTGCGATAATAGCAAAAGGTGCTATAAATATTTTTTTCATTCTCGTTGTTGTCTAAGATAAATACTTAATCGATGTTTTTCAATGCGGAGGGAAGAGTAGGTCAATCCATTCCTCCATCGTAGTCAGAGGAAGATACTTCTCCTCCATTTTGGTACCCTTCACCGGAGATACCTGCGTTTGCAGAAAGCATCCCCAAAATATGGTCATAGGCAAAGGCCATCACCTCCATAGAAGGCTGGGTATAAGTTTTTTTATTCATAAGTTTTGGTTGATAAATGAATTTCTTGTGAATGAATTTTAGTTTCTCCGTTTTCGCGTTATTGGAGCCGAAAGTCGTTTTTATGCCATAGGCTAGTCAATAAAGCTCAGTTTTATTCCTAATCTTTTTTTGTTTACGTTATAAAATATTGCTCAAAAAGCTCGGCAAATGTATGGAGTAAAAATATTTTATCCCTTATTTTGCGTGTTAAAGATTTCAAAGGGAAGAGTTATGGAAGTCACTGGGCCGATGTACACACGATTGTGGCATTGAAGGGGAGCCTCTTCTTTCTCCCTCTTTAGAGGGGGCAGATAAGGTCTAGGGGATTGTGATTGCCTTGTAATTGCAGCTTCATATGAAAACTCCCTCTGAAAAATCTATATTTCTATACAATATATCTCTTTTGAAAGTTTTCGGAAAATGGCGGGTAGCTAGGAGTGGCTGTTGGTGACTAATCTATCAATAAGGAGAGAAGCCACTCGGAGAAGGAATTCAGTTCCAATCGATCTTGTTTCATTAGATGGTGAAGTTTGTTGGATAGTGCCGGACACTGTTGCTGTAGAGAGGGACTGATGTAGCAGAGAAAAGCAACTCTATTGAGTTCACTTGGGGCTACGTTTTTCTTAGAGTAGGGATGGGAGTTACCTTGACAACCTGTTGGACCTATAAAGAGGATTATTGATGGAATTTGGGAATATTGTTGTATAACCTCTCCAATAAGGTAATCCATATATAAGATTACATTGGAATAATGTGCATAGTTATCCGATTCGTCAGAAGAAAGAAAGTTGTCCCTTATGTCATAGCCTTTGAAATCATTGAAACGTTCGGGTACTCTGGCCCAAATACTTTCTCTAGCTCCAGAAAGGTGCACATATTGTAGTAGATTTTTTCTTCCACAACCCTCCCGAGCAAGAGCAAAGGAACTCAAATGTTTTAGGACGGCTTCGTCATAACAGGGTTGAGAAGACCAATACTCTTCGGAGCCTCTCAGATTGCAGTAAAAAGAGCTGTCACACTCGGATGCAAGAGCCGGGATGAATTTTAGCCACGGTTCAGCCTTGTTTTGATTACTCAACCAATAAGTGGTATAGCCGGCTTTTTTTAGTCTATGAGTCAAAGTTTCTTGCCGATCCCATAACTCTTTGTTTGTGGCAAGAGAGAGCATATTTCGCACGGCTTCGGTCGGAGAGGCCGTAGGATCTCCAACTACGTTATAGAAAAGGAGTGCTTCTCCTCGTTGGGTAAGAGTGTCTATGGTGGGAGTATTTTTTAAGTAGTGACCATAGCAATGCATCAAAGCCGGATATAGATTGTCGGCAAGAACGACGACTACGTTGTGCAGAGGAAGTGATTGATTGAGACAAATTGCCTCTGAATTTTGAGGAGAATGGATCTTTTGTTGGGTGTAAAAGAACCATTCTTTTTTTGCCATTTTATAACTTGTATAGAGCCTTTCCGGCATAACCATAGAGTTGTACCAAACCCAGTCGGATTTATACATATTGTAAGCTTTCTTACTGTGTATTATTCCGCACCATAGCATCAGAATCACTAAAGCCGGTAGTAGAGGTAGTTTCTTTAGTAGCTTTATTGTTGTTGCTCCGATTCTCTTAATGGGAAGGCTAAGCAGATGTTTGAGCAGACACGGGAAGAAGAGCGAAAATGCACCTACGAGGATCCAAGCAGCAATGTACCAAAAGTAGGTTTCGGAAGTTCCGGTAGAGGAATTGAAGAATCCACGAATTTCTTCCGGATTAGTAGCCAATATGGGCCCTGCCATACTATCGGTATAGGGGGTCTGATAGGCGTTGAGTAGATAGGTATCTGTGAGGTACAGTATTGATATGATCAGAATTTCGACCACAGCAATGGCTTTGCGCAACGGTCGGTAGGGAAAAAGAGAGGGCAAAGCCCAAGCAATGGTGGCCCATCCCAGCATAGAAAAGACCAATTGCAAGGAAAAAGAATACATATCCGGAAGAGCCCGAACTGAAAAAAAAGTTGTTAGAAACTGAATGAGAAAAGCAAAACATCCGACCCCGGAGAATGATATAAAACGCTTGTCCATTGGGCTATAAACCGATGAGTGGGAGGAGTTTCTTGTTGTGAAAGGACCTATCATAACCTCTTCTCTTTTAGGGAGATCTATTTTCTGTATTCTTTATGTTTGGGAGAAAACTGGGTAACTGCTCCCCATATATCCACGATGCGTGGCCTATTTACATCATAATCGGCAGACCAAAACTCTAAAGAGGGGGTGTGATATAGTGAAGATATACCCATTAGTTCTGCCATAGAATGGGTCAAAAGGTCGGTCATAAAGGGTTTATTCTGCGCTTGTACGACGCGAGAGTAGATTTCAGGGTTTTCTTCTCTAAAAGAGTCACTCATATAGACCATAAAGGGAATCATTAGTCCGCTCTCTGTGTTTTCGTGAGAGCATTGATCAATGTCCTCGGGGTTGTCGTATCGAGCAAGTGCGTGGTCCGAAAAGTATATGATGATGGAAGATAGGTGGCTGTATCGCTCTATAATTCGGCTCACTACGAAGTCGTTATAGTAGACACTATTCATATATTCTGCAGTATTTTGTCTCTGCTTTTCGGTGAGGTGCGGTTCTAAAATATCATTTTTTGAAAACTTTTCGTACTGCTTCGGATAGCGATCTTTGAAGTCGGCGTGGGAGCCATAGAGATGAACTATCTGTAATACATTTCGTTTCTTTTGAGTGTAATCCAACAAGGACGGAAGCAAAACTTCATCGTATGTGTTTCCTTTACCCCACCAATACTCGCTGGTGCGAGCATTGCTGAAAAAAGTACTGTCGCACGTGGAGGCGATAGCCGTCAGAGGCTGGATGTATATCCCTCGTCGTTCTTGGTTGCTGCTCCAAAAAGTATAATACCCTGCAGCAGAAAAGACCATAGGCAAGGTGGGGTAGTGGTACCACTCTTTGTCCTTTTCTTTGGTTTGATAAAAAGTCAAGATAGGGGGGAGTGAGGTTATGGTATTGGGAGCACAAGAAACCACATCATCATACAAAATAAGAGACCCCGACGCTATCAAGCTGTCTAAGTGAGGAGTGTTGTCCAATGGGTAACCATAGCAGTGCATATCTCCCCGGCGTAGCGATTCTCCTATGATCAGTACGACATTGCAAATTCTTCCTTTTGGGGAAGAGACCGTTACGTTACCTAATGGCAGTTGGTTGAGTTGCGCAAGCTGTTTTACGGCTTGTTGATTTTGTTTTATGGCCGAATGCGTCCCCAATATAAACCTTTCGAAGAGAGTCAATTTGCCATATATGGGGATTCCTTTTGTTGCGTGATTGGCATAATTGGGCAATTGCCAAAGAGCGACGCCACAGAGGCACAAGGAGAATGTCCCTACGTAGAGGATTTTTTTGGGGATGTATGATAGAAACTTTCTACTCAATCGAACGATGTTGAAAAAGCAAGCAGAGAGGAACACGATACCTCCTCCCAATAACCAGGATTGCCATTTTATATTTTGCCACAATAAATCTTCTCTGACTTCGGCGGGGTTGGGAGTTAGGTATTGATGGAGTACGCTGTTGGTGATGGGAGTTTGACAAAAGACAATCAGGTTAAATTCATAGACAAAGAGAAGTGCAAGAAAAAGGGCTTCCAGTGCCATAATTATTTGCCTAAGTCTCTTTGGAGCGAACAAGGCTGGTAGTAGCCAAATCAAGGTAGTAAAGGCAATAAACCCCTGAATGAAAGAGAATATTTGGAGTTCTTTTACCACAGAATGATGGCAAAATAGTATGAGGTTGATAATCTGAAGGCTGCTGACAAAAAATAAGAATTTGTACGATGAAAATAATCTTTTAGTAACAGCTTTTCCGTACGATTTCCAAAAAGAAAGTTTGAAAAAAGAAGTCATACCTTGTCCCAAAAAAAGAAATAGAATGGATTCAACGAGGCTTCCTTTATACGTAATGTAAGGGCGTCGTAAGAGTAGGGACACTTCGCAGGAGATAAAACTTTTGGTATTCTAAATCTAAGTAGCCGTTTTGTGATCATCTTGGCAGTTTTCTGTCTTAGTTGCAGCGAATAACTCACAAAAGTAAAATAAAATCTTCTTTGTTAAAGAATTTATTTCCACTGATTTGGTTACATCTGCCTATTTTCGAGGTATAATGAAAGTGCAATTGAGGGATGAAAAGCTCTAAGTGCACAAAACCTCAAAAGAAAGTGGCGGCAAAATCCTCCAAGAAATCAAGAGTCGGTTATTCTCTTCCGAATTATTCTCGAGGTCTTGGAGTATAGGGATAAACAGTTGGCTGTCCAGAAAAAGGATTGGAGGCAACAGCTACGTCGGTGTGATACACTTTTTGCAAGTGTTCTTCGGTGAGAACATCCTGTGGTGTACCACGAGCAACAATCCCCTTATCTCCCAGTAGGAAGAGTTGTCGGCAGTATTCAGAAGCCATATTGAGGTCGTGAACAATCATAAGAACAGAGAGGGACAACTCTCTATTCAACTGCTTGATGATTCTCATTATAAGATTTTGGTAACCTATATCAAGGTGAGATGTGGGTTCATCCAAAAGTAGGAGAGACGGTTCTTGGGTCAAAGCCATAGCAACAGATGCCATTTGCTGTTCGCCGCCACTAAGTTCACAAAGCAATTTGTCGGATAGATGCGCAATGCCCATCATATCGATATACTTGGAGGTGATCTCTTTGTCTTGGGTATTGTAACCGATACGGAAAGGCTCGAAATAGGGAATCCTTCCCATAAGAACATAGTTGAATACTGTAATGGGTGCAGAAACAAAAGACTGATTGACCACAGCAATCTTGCGAGCGATTTGTTTGTGCGTCATATTGTGAATATCGACTCCATCAATCAGCACAGAGCCGGAAAGAAGAGGCAACTCTCCCGTGATAGACCTAAAAAGGGTAGTTTTTCCGGTTCCATTGCTTCCTATGATGCCCGAAAAATCTCCGGAAAAAAGAGACAAGGATATGTCTTGTTGAATTACTTTCTTCCCATATCCGCAAGTAGCTTTGCAAACAGTTAGTAGTGCCTTTCTCATACATTAGTCCAAAAAGTAGGAATCTTTGCTCTTGTTAATCAGATAAATGAAAAATACTCCACCAATGATTCCGGTAACAACCCCTACTGGAAGCTCGTTGGGATAGACAATGGTGCGTGCAATGAGGTCGCACAGCAGTAGGAAAGAGGCCCCATTGAGAAATGAGGCAAATAGCAAAAAACGATAATCCCAACCTATCCATTGGCGAGATATGTGTGGTACGATCAACCCTACAAAGCCAATGACACCGCCAACGGAAATGCAAAAGCCGGTCAATATGGAGGTCAAGAGAAACAAAAGTTGGGTTGTCTTTTGGGTGTTTACTCCCAGCTGTCGAGCTTTTTGCTCTCCTATTCGGAGAGCATTGAGTGGGGTCGCAAATAAGAAAGAGGCGCATAGAACGAGTATCGAAGTAATCAGGAGAGAGACGATCAGGATAGGTCTGTTTTCGCTCAAAGAGCCCATCGTCCGAAAAACAATTTTCTGCAAGTTTTCAGCAGAGGTCACGGACATCATAAACATAACAGCAGAGGAGGCAATAAAACTGAGCATAACGCCCACCAAAAGCATTCGGTTGATGCTAAAATTACGGCGTCTGTAACTGTATAGGTAGACAATGAAGATGGTTGCCAACGCCCCCAAAAAGCCCAACAGGGGCATAAAGATGGAAGAGATGGCCGTCAGCCCGGTTACGATGGCAATTGTAACCCCTAAAGAAGCTCCTCCAGAAACTCCCAAGGTATAGGGTTCCACTAATGGATTTCTAAATAACCCTTGCAGAATCGCCCCGCAGAGGCTTAATCCCCCGCCTATGGCAATTGCTGTCAGCATTCGAGGGATACGAATCCCCGAGAGTATGATGTAATCTATGGAGGAGGGATCTCCCCAAAAACGAAACAATTGGCTCCAAGCAATGGATTTGCCCCCGATGAAGAGAGACCCCACGGCCGTAAGTAGCAAGATACAGGCAGAGAGCAACAAAGATCCAAGCGGTTTTCTCCGATTCATAGGATTGTGTAGGGAGCAGACAATTGAGGTTTGGGCTTCTCAATGGATCTAATCACTGTACCAAAGCCGCCATTTTTTCTAAAACTTCTGCAAAGTTTAGGGGAGTGGGTTGGCAGGCTTTGGAGGCATCAATGATGAAGACTCGATTGTTCTTTACCGCATCTAAGGAGGCGAATGATGACCAAGGATGCTCTTTCTGTGAAAAACTATTACCCATAGAGGCCACAAAAATGTACTCAGGGTTTTGAGATAGAACGAATTCGGAATTAACAGCTCCACTATTCAATTCCGAGGCAATGTTGTTACCATTGAGCAAATTGATGAAATCGCACATATACATATCCTTTGTAACTGCCCAAATAGGGTCCACTCCTATCTGTAGCAGCATACGAGGAGAGGAAGGACTCTTTTCTTGGGACTGAACAACCAAAGCCACACGGTTTTGACATAGTTGACTGATGGAATCGGCTACGGTTTTTTTGTGCAAAACTTCTCCCAAACGCTCAAATTCGGAGCAAACTTCTTGGAAGGTTTTAGGGGTTGGAAAATTCTCTATGCGAATACCTGCTGTTCTAAGTATTTGCAGTTCTTTGTCATCTATGAGGTCCGAGGTTAAAACTAAATCGGGCTTCAGAGTGAGTATTCTTTCAACTCCAACTTTCATTGCCGAGGCAACAACCTCTACACTGTCGGCTATTGCCGGCTCACAAAAAGAGGTACATCCTACAAGATATTCTTCGGTGCCCAAATCATACATTTCTTGGGTTAGTGAGGGAACGAGAGACACAACTCTTAGACTGCTCGCAGATTGCCTATTTTCTGTTTGTCCCTCGCTACAAGAGACAAACAGAGGCACAAGAAGCCCCAAAAGAACCGTTAATGTTCTTAGTGACAAAGAATGCTTGTTTTCCATACAAAAACTCTACTCTAATGTAACGTAAGACTCATTGGTTCTTATGGGCGATACTACAATTTGTTTGAGAACATTATCGCTCAAAACGTCAAACACGATATCATTCTGTTCAGACACTTCGGTGCTAATCCACGGTCTGAAAGAGAAGAGGTAAGCAAATGCCGAGTGATATTTCTCTTTCTTGAGCATACGAGCTATATGGTTGTAATCGTCCACACGCCAATAGCGACAGTTGGCAAGACCGGAGCGGTTTTTGAAAGACGTATTGGCATCGCGAAACTTCAGAGAGGCCTTTACAAAATCGATGTAGGTATTGGATAGGTTTTCACTATCTGCCATTTCTCTACCATTGATAGCAATGATGCGGTCTCCCGGGCGGATGCCGGCTTTCTGAGCAGGGGACCCTGGCAGCACATTGCTAACAACTCCGATGTCAGAGGCTTTGTACAAAATTCCGGTATAGTTGTATTGGTGGTGTGCTATGCGGAATATAGGGGATTGGTCGTAACGAACAAAGGGGAATTGCATTAACATCATAGGAATGGCTAAAGCGGCATATTGCTCCACTGAAAACTCCTCGGTTAATTGTTCGGTGGCTTCACAACTCCAAAGTAATTTACCTGCACGACGAGCATCGTGTATGCGCAAGCCGAAAGTGAGTGCATACTTGGCAGCTCTTTTATCTGCCTTTGCTTCCAAAAGAGGATAGGGTTGAATAAGTTGTGTTTCAGGATCCAATCGATTGCTAAAAAGTACTGTTTCTTGAGCCACCTTTTCGTCGTAATAGGGGTTTTCTTGAAGTGTATAGTAGGTATCTATGAGCAAATCGGCATCTCGTTCACTGTACTCAAATCCTTTTTTGTTAAAAGAGGAAGAGACGATATCTGCAATTTTCTTGTCCAAGTCGGATGCTATGAATCCCGGAACAAAGGAGTAGTAGACCATACCCGTAAAGAGAGCTTGTGGGTCTGTGCCTGTATCAAAAGGATAGGTTATAAGGCGTTCACTTTCATCTTCCAAACTGTAAAGAGAGAAAGCGGCTGCCATTTGGCGTTCCGTCAGTTCATTGGTGCTTTGGCATTCGGGTTGCAATACGCAAGGGCGCATTGCAGAAGAAAAATTGTTTACCTCAACTACAACATTGCTCCCTTGTGGGGCTCGTAGGCGTTGAGATATTTCGGTTTCGGTCATATTTTTGGTCGGCTTGCCGTCGATCTTCTCAATAATGTCTCCTACTTGTAAGCCCGCTTTTTGGGCAGGGCTGCCGGGAATCACGGAAAGAACAATTGGTCTGCCGGCACCCCAATTATTTTTCTGGCTTACTTGATATTCCAAACCAACGCGACAGATGTTGCCGGATAGCTGTTGGGCTGCGACGGTATGGTGTAGGTTACTAAACAGTAGTGCTCCACAGAGGATAGATAGGATTTTTGATGATAGATTCATTGTATTGAGAAGTGTGTTTATTTGTTTGACTTTTAACCCAGGACCTTGGATAGAGAGGTAAAGGTTCGAAACAGGATGTGGCTGACGGCAAAGGTGGTGATTTGGTCTCGTGTTCCCGGTGCGAATATCTTGTACGTTTCCAACTCTTGTATGGCTCCACCTTCCTTTTTCAAGGCAACAGACATCCATACTGTGCCAACGGGCGATTTGTCGGTACCTCCCGAAGGACCTGCAAAGCCTGTTGCAGCTATCCCTACATCTGCTCCCACAACGTGACAAACTTTTAGGGCCATCGCTCGTGCTACCTCAGCACTAACCACCCCTTGTTCGATGATCAGACTCATCGGGACGCCGAGAAGTTTTTCTTTCATCTCCTCGGTATAGGCAACGATACCTGCCTTAAACCATTCCGAAGAACCGGACATAAGCGTGAGAGCAGAAGCCAATCGACCGGCGGTACAACTCTCTGCCGTGCAAACGGTTAATCCCTTTTTCTTACACAAAAGACCTATCTGAGAGGCATAGTGCATATCTTGTATTTGTAGTCCGTAACTCATAAAACTTTGTTATAGAGTGGTTCTGACGAATGGTACAGCATTGATATCTGCAAACTCTTTTTCCAAATAGTTATAATATCCGGCAATGGCTACCATTGCTGCGTTATCGGTTGTATAAGAGAATTTTGGGATAAAGATCTGCCAACGGTAACGCTCCGAATAGTCTTGGAAAGCTTGGCGCAGTGCCGTGTTGGCCGATACGCCTCCGGCTACGGCTATTCGATTGATCTTTTTATCTTGAGCCGCTTTAAGCAATTTCCTCATAAGAATATCTACTACTGTATATTGTAGCGATGCGCACAAGTCATTGAGATTGTTTTCGATAAAATTGGAATCCTTTTCCAACTGATCACGGAGAGTGTATAGGAACGATGTCTTGAGACCGCTAAAACTATAATCATATCCTGGCACATTGGGCTTCGAGAACTTAAAACGCAGGGGATTGCCTTGTGCGGCAAGTTTATTTACGACCGGCCCTCCGGGGTAACCCAATCCCATTACTTTGGCGCACTTGTCAAAAGCTTCCCCGGCAGCATCGTCCAAGGTTTGACCAATTACGGTCATTTTTTGAGGTGATTGTACCTCTATAATCTGAGAGTTCCCTCCCGATACCAACAGGCACAAGAACGGAAACTGAGGAATGCTCCTCTCTTCTCCCGATTCGGTGATGAAGTGTGCCATAACGTGGGCACGCAAGTGATTAACTTCCACCAAGGGGATGTTGAGAGCCAGCCCCAATCCTTTGGCAAAATGGGTTCCAACCAACAGAGAACCCAATAGCCCCGGTCCCCTTGTAAAGGCAATTGCATCCAAATCTTTGAGCTCAATACCGGCTTGTTTGACAGCTTCGCTTACTACGGGTACAATATTTTGCAAATGTGCCCGAGAAGCCAACTCCGGAACTACTCCTCCGTAGGCACTATGCACGGCTTGAGAGGCAATAACATTGCTCAAAAGGACATTGCCGCGCAACACTGCCGCAGAGGTATCGTCGCACGAGCTTTCTATGCCTAAAACATATGGAAGGTTTTGTCTGTCTTGTTTATCCATAACAATTAACCTCACGGCAAAAAGAAGAGGTTGCAGGGCAAAGGTAATTTATTCTCGGATATTAGCGCAAAAGTTCTTTTCCATCCAACAGCCTACTTATTTGGATCAGTGCTCTATCTTCAGCCAACCGCATAGCTTGCTGCTCTTCTTCCGAATGATCATTAAGACCACAAAGGTGCAGTACTCCGTGTATCATAACACGTGCCAACTCTTCGGAGAAGGGAACATTAAGCCCTTGTGCGTTTTCTTGTACCACATCCAAACAGATCAGAATGTCGCCATAGATAGCATTTTCCTCAGTTGATGTTTTGGGAAAAGTAGGCTCATTGGAGAAGGTAATGACATCTGTGTAGTAGTCGTGATTGAGGTATTGTTGATTGGCGGTTAGTATACCATTGTTATCTGTGAACATAAAGGATAACTCTCCCAGGGAGCGCCCCATTTCTGCTAAAACCAATAATATCCAGCGTCTTACAATCTGTTTTCTGATTCGGGGCAGCTCTACTCCGTTTTCAGCGAAATAATTTATTTGCATAGACTTTGTTTCTTGTATTATTTCAGTATGTATTTTGGTAAATAGAATTTGTTCTGGTCCTCTTTTATCTTTTTAGCCGAAAAAAAGGTGGCAAATGGGGATGCACGCTATAAGCCCTACAGCATCGGCCAGTAGCGAATAGCTTACGGTATAACGTGTACGAGTGATACGTACAGCTCCAAAATATAAGGCAACAATATATAGAGTGGTATCGGTAGCTCCTTGGGCAGCACAGGCAATTCGCCCCACTAAACTATCTGCTCCATATGTATTCATAGCATCGACCATCAGTGCCCGAGCTCCACTTCCACTAAGAGGTTTCATTAGCATAGTGGGCAAGGCTTCTACCCAATCGGCACTCAAACCCAATTGCAATACTATCCATCTAAGCCCTTCGATTAAGAGTTGCATACCTCCGGAGGCTCTGAAAATACCAATTGCCACCAACATAGCTACCAAGTAGGGAACTATGGAAATGGCTGTGGAAAACCCCTCTTTTGCACCACTAATAAAGGCCTCGTAAACATTTATTTTCTTGCGCCAACCACTCAGCATAAACAGCAAAATGATAGAGAGCAAAACACCGGCCGATACCGCTTGGCTTGTTGTTCTAAACAAGGGGGCAGGTAACCACCACCATCCGGCAATAATTAGAGAAATAAAAAGAAAAATAGCGGAGGCAAGGAGCAATAGAGCTGGTTGTAACAGCTTTATTCTCTGTTTTATACAAACAGCCAAGACTCCCGTCAGAGATGATAAAAGGGTTGCCAAAAGGATGGGCAAGAAGATATCGGAAGGGTTGGCTGCTCCCGACATCATTCGGTATGCCATAATGCTCGTAGGGATTAGGGTCAATCCTCCAGCGTTAAGCACAATGAACATAATTTGAGCATCGGAGGCTTGTTGTTTATTGAGATTCAGCTCTTGCAATTGTTCCATAGCTTTGAGCCCCAACGGAGTTGCTGCATTATCCAGCCCCAACAGATTGGCTGATACATTCATAAATATGTTCCCCAATACCGGGTGCGTTTTGGGTATAGATGGAAACAAAGCACCCAAGACAGGGGCTATGGCGTGCGAAATCCGTTGCATTAAGCCACTTTCCTTTCCGATATTCATTATCCCCAACCAAAAGCAGAGAATGCCGGTCAGAGCTAAAGCCAATTCGAATGCTGTTTTAGACGAATCGAACGTGGCTTGTACCATCTCGGAGAGGATTTCAGAGTTTCCCGTTCCCAAAGCATAGCACACACCAATGGCGATGCCGACAACGAAAAAAGCAATAAAAAGGTAGTTTAGAAACATAGCCAACAGTATCTTTCACGCACCGAGGTTTTCAAACCCAATATTCGATACCCCAATGGGATTCAAAGTTACAAAAAACACCCATATAAAAGGAGTTTGATTGGAAAGGATAGGGGTACTGATTTCCTTTGGTGATCACCTCTTAATGATAAATCGCCGTATCTCCTTCTAAAGAAATGTATAGGGTGGGTGAAAAAATCGCCTTTTTCGACGTAGAAATTTTTGTTGGGAAGAAGTCATTCTTGGTCGTTTTTCGCTAAATATCATCTTCGATGAAGATTTGCTTGGACAAAAGAAATATTTTGAGGGATATATCCGAGATTAGTAGGGAATTATCAGAAATTAGTTCCCTGCAAATTGTCGAGAAATAGGGAATTAATCGAATATTTACAGGGAATTAATTGAAAAAGATTGCCGATTGGGAGATGTTTATTGTTCATATTCGGAGTAACAAAAAAGGGGAAGAATATTTTCTTCCCCTTTTTGTTGGAGTTGATAGATTTTTTGACTTGTACACCAGTTTTTTTATTGAACGACCAATCGCCAAGAAGATTTTCCACAACGAATAAGATAGTACCCGGCTTCCCATTGTTCCGTATTGATGCAACAAGAGCTACCATCTGAAGAAGAGCGAAAAACAACCTCTCCCTTGGTATTGATTATGGAAATTTCCTGCCCGGGTAGAATACCTTCCACAACGACAAACTTCGTGGTTGGATTGGGGTATATCTTTACAGTTTGGAGTTGTGTCGCTATTGTGTTGTGCGTATCGGCAGATATTTTCCAGCCTTTATTGGTTGCCAAAGATTGGTTACAATCTTTGGTTCCGGGGTTGTTGGATATATCTATCCTTTTGTGATTATCTATGGTGGGATCTTCTGTGATATTGGACAGATCCGGAAGTTCTAAAAAGAGCGCATCCAACGGATCTTTTTCCAACAAATTGTGGGCGATGATAACACTGTACAACTTCGGATTCTTATCCACCTTTAGTGCCGTAAGTCGGTTTTTGGAGAGATTTATAGATTCTAACTTAGGAGTCGCCGATAAATCCACGGAAGAAAGTTTGTTCCCCTCGACAGATAGTTTTTTCAGTTTTCCGGATTTCGACAGATCTAGATGACCAATATTGTTATTATCAATCTTTAGAATGGAGAGCTTACTTAAGGCTGTAACATCTATTTCACTCAATCCACACTCCATAAGTTGCACTCTGCTGAGGGAGAGATTTTTGTTCAGTACAATGGAGCCGATTGTATTTTTATTAAGAATCAACTCTATAAGATTGGGACAAGTAGAAATATCGATTTGTGTCAGTTGGTTATTTGCCAAATTTAGGTTGCGCAATTTGGTCTGTTTGGAGATATCGATATTTGCGATTTGGTTCCCCTCGAGGTATAGCCAAGAAACCAATAGATTGTTGCTCAAATCTAATGTAGAGAGACGGTTATTGTCCAAGTCGATATCCGTTATTTCCGGATTACCCGATAGATCGATAGAGACTATTTGATTGTCGTCGGCTTGTAGCTCTTCCAATTTGCCGAGGTTTTTTAGGTCTATTGTTTCTATAAGGTTGTTTGATAAGACCACTTTGACCAACTCGCTATTGGCGGAGAGATCAACTTTGCGCAGTTGATTTTCGTTTGCTCTGAACTCTTTGAGGTGAACTAAGGGGGATAGGTCTATGTTTTGCAGTTTATTTTTGTCCACCGACAAAGTTGTTAGCATTTTAAGGGGGAGTACGTCGATTTGGGTTAGTTCGTTTTCGCTCAGCACTAGGTGAGTTAGGTTACTCAAAGCTCCTATGTTTACAGCGGTAACTTTTTGTTGCACCAAATTGAGTTTGGAAATAGCATTTTTATCCCCTTTTATTTTGATAGTCTTTCCCTTAATTTCTCCGAAGAGGCGTTTGCCCGGGGCAAAATAATCCCCGGTCTGATGTTGGCTTTCTGTGCCATCTCCCCAATCGATGGAAAAATCTTTGGACGATGAAATACCCACATATATTTTGCTTCCGACAGGAAGGGCGGTTACAAAAGAGGCTATTGAGGTTTCTGTTTCGGAAGATCCGGCATATTCGATGCCGTTAAAGTCGTTATCCCCAGCGGAATAATCCAATGTTCTCCAATTTTTTTCTTTGGCTTTGGCTACCAGAGAAACTCCGAAAATGTTTTTCTCCAATGGATTTTTGGTGTCTATGACAAATAGATTACACGCCTTTGCTCGATCTTTTCTATCGGGTAAAGAGTGAGCAAAGAGTTGCATATTATTTCCTTGCAAGTTATTACCATTGCAGTAGATCGTTTCCAACTTTTTGTTGGTAGAAACATCAAGAGATGTGAGTACATTTTCTGATAAATCAATGCCAATCAGCTCCGGATTTTGAGTGAGATCTATGCTCTTTATTTGATTGTGAAAAGCTAATAAGCGTTTTAGTTTGTTGTTTTTGGTTAAGTCTAAGTCCTCGATTTGATTGCCACTGCAATCAAACTCTTCCAAATTGATGTTTGAGGTTATATCGATGCTTTTCAGCTCGTTGTCAGTGCAGTAAAAGATGGATAAATTTTTCTGTCTGCTTACATCAATATCTTTCAGAGAGTTGGTACTACACCAAAGTTTTTCCAATAGGGTTGTTTGGGACAAATCTATTTGGGTGATTAGAGCTTCGCTGCAATCGAACATTTTAACGTTTCCGGTGATGGTAATGGTTTGGTCCTTTACCTCCACCATACCTCCAAATTTTGGGGTTGCACCTTGGTATATGATTTCTCCATCGCCTTGAGCCGATATCATAATGTAATCGCCAATTTTAGCCGTGGTGGTCACCTTTATCGATGGGGTGGTAATAGGAGAAGTTAGAGGCTCAATGGTACCGAAATCACTCCAAGGAGCCGATGATTTGTATTTCTCCAAAGAGGGCGCTGGTACACGCAGAGTACATTGTTCCACATTGACCATAGCGAACGAATCGTTGCCTATACAGGTGGGAGGTATGGCTGCTTCCACAGTAATAGTTTGCAGCTGGGAGCATTTGAAAAAAGAGGCAGCTCCTATGCGTTCCAGTCGTGCAGGGAGTACAATGGTTTTAATCTTGCAACCATCAAAAGCTCGTCCGGAAATCTCTACAACCGTTTCGGGGATGCGCAGCTCTTCGAAGGTAATCCCTTGTGGAGCCATAATGAGCAGGCTTTTGTCCTTGTTGTACAATAGGTTGTTTTCGGCTATAAAAAAAGAGTTTTGTGCCTCTACTTCTATTTTGTTTACTTTGCTACAACCGTAAAAAGCGGCATACCCTATTTTTTTGAGGCTTTGAGGAATCGTAATAGTGGTTAGGGAACGACAGAGAGAGAAAGCACTACCTCCGATCTCTTCAACTGACTCGAGGTCGATTCGAGCCAATTTCTTGCATCCGTGAAAGGCATCCTCTTCTATCACTCTTAGAGACGAAGGGATTTTGATCGATGAGAGCATCGTACAATCGTCGAAAGCCGATCGACCGATTTTCTTCACAGAGGGGCCCAAGATTATTTTTTGAAGATCCCTATTAGAACTAAAGGCTTTTTCCCCAATTTGTTGTACTGTGTTGAGTGGTGCCTCTGTTAAGTTGATTTCGGTTTCGTCTCCGAGCCATTTTTCCAAAGTAGAGCCATCGGTTGATAATTTGTAGGAGGTTGTTGGATATTGGGCCCATAGAGAAGTGTAAGTTGCCAGCATACATAACACACCGACTCCCAAAGAGCGAATAAAGGAAGCTGTTTCCATATTGTTTTTGTATTTATTGTTATTACTGGCAAAAGTATATAAAATTGAATAAAAAATGATTTATTGTTGTGTTTTATTGTTTTTTTCTTCCTTCGAAATTAAAAGAGAGAAAAGTGTATGAATAAAAAAGAACGCACATCTACTCTTTAAAAAGTAGATGTGCGTGTCCTTCAACCCTCTTTCTTTTATGTCTTTACCAAGAGGGAAAAGAATGATAGAGGGGCATTAAGGTACGAGCACCTTGATGGACCGTTCTGCCAATCCATTGTTTGCGCGAATCACGTACACACCGCTTGGGAGTATCACCGGAACTACTTCTTGCGCATCTCTAATCCGAACTTGTGTTATACAAACTCCACTTAGATCGTAAATGCCGATGTGATAACCACTTAGTCCAATAATTTCCATTTGGTTGTCTCGAGCAATGATGCGGATGTTTTCCTTTTCTCCTATCTGTTGAATGGCAACATTGTCGGTTACTTTATAGGTTAGGGTTGAAAAAGCGATCTTCCCATTAGAGTTGTATTTGATTTTGATATTTGTTTCCCCCTTTTTCCCGGTTGGCTCAATGTGGAGCTTGTTCATTTTTACTTTTACCTGTGCTACTTCCGGAGTGCTGTTCTCTACTAATTGTGTCCAAATAGCCACTTCCGGGCTGTCTGTATCTGAAACATAGTCCAAGAGAGCTATCTCGATAGGAGCCACTTTGCTTTCTTCTACTTGAGTTTCTGGTAGTGGTTTTATTTCGGGATTTGCTTCATCTGGAAATATGGGAAGAGAGGGGAACCAGTAATGATTTTTCAGAGTATACAGAGTATGTTTGCCTTCTTTGTCATACTCAGCTACGGCAAAATTATCCTTTCCCCAGCCTTTGAATAGGGACATTACCAGATTTCCATTAAGGGGATTTTCACGCAAAGAGCAACCATAGATTTCCCAACCAATTTCCGCCAAATCAATAATCTGTTGGGCCTTTTGAGTGCCTAAATCATATTTGTAGATTTTATTTTTGGCAAACCAAGACCCTTTTCCTCCTGTCCAATACAGAGTATTATCTATTTTAGAGGCGAAAAAAGCGTCCGGAGTCCAAGCATACCAACTGTTGGCCGGACCGGGAATCTCTTCGGGTAAATTGATTTGAGAGGTTTTTAACGTAACCGGGTCTACCTCCAGCAAGGAAGGAGCAGAGCCTCCGTCACTTAGAACAAGGCTCAAATAGAGTTTGCCGTTTTTAGCAAGGACTACCGATCCAATACCAAATTTTTGAGATTCTTCTTGAGGAATGGGGAGGTATGTTATTAGGGTATCGGCTTGGGCATCCACCACTAAAAGGCCGTGATTTCTGTGCACGGCAAAGACACGATCTCCATAGCGCACCATAGAGCCGATTTCTCCCGAGAGGGGGGCGGTTGTTTTTTCATTTACCTTAGTGGGGTCATCCGTTCCTTTGATGGGAAGTTTGGACAACTCCTTTTTAGATATGTTGTAGACAAATATCCCCGACGTAGAACCTATGTAGAGTTTGTTTTCGTCTACACCCAAGCCACTTCTGCCATCTATACTCTTTGCTCCGATCTCCTCGATTTGATTCTCTATCTTAAGATTCTTCTTGTCGCTAATTGTAAGCCGGGCTCCTTGTTTACAGACAAAAAACATATGATCTCCATAGATTTGACCGTAGCTTGCCGTAACTCCCAAGGTTTTTCCATCATTGCAAGCGGCAAAAACTCTGTAACTGAATTCTTTCTGATCCGATAGGAAATTGAGAGAGGAGTTGTAGGTGCCAAACTGATCCTCGTTGAGAATAAAATACCCTTTGCTGAAATCGGTATTTTGATTACGCAATACGGGTCCTTGTGCCCATCCTGCATAAGTACAAATAAAACTGAATAAAAAAAGTACGGTTTTCTTCATTTTCTGGTTACTTATCTAAATAGTTGAATGAATAGTCTTGGATTTACTAATTGAAAAATTCTACGCAGACCCCCATTCGCAAGGTGGCAGGAAGCATAGGGTAGTGCGCCAAGGAGAAGCGCGATGCTTTGGTCAAAAATAATTGTCCGGCATTGTAATATTCGATGAAGAAGCGCGTCCGTTGAAGCCTAAAGTTTGCGAAAAGATTGATGAGAGGGTAATTTCCATATTTCCGTTCTCTCTGGTTAATAAATTGCATTGTTGCCGGTTCGTAATAGGGAGCGTAATAGGGAGTGTGCAACGAACACTCAACACCTACTTGACTCTTCATCACTTTGGCAGCAAAGAAAGAGAGGTGCAGTTGCCCCCTCAAACTTAACTGAGGCAATGGTATGGCTTCGGCATTTGAGGAGGTTTGGTACAGAGCTTCGGTTTCCCAACCCAATAAGCCAACTTGCATATGATGATTGAGACGGGCTGCTAAAACTTGAATAGCTTGTTTACATTGCAAAGGATGGGCGGTTGGATCGAAATAAATGTGATTTTGCAGGGTTCCCGAATGAACTTGTAGAAAAATATTCCATTTATCTACCTTTACTTCTCCTCCTAAGAGGAGTGCTCTTTCATTTCCAAATTTGTTATCCCAGCGATGAAAAGAGCCGTGGAATTGTCTTACAAAGTAATTGGGCCTCTGGGAATATAAGGTACCCCAGGCCCTTAGGCCATACGGGAAGTTTTTCACTCTAAATTGGGTGCGAATATTTCCGGTTATGAGAAAGGAGCCAATATTTTCACCCAAGAGAGATATTTCTCCAATGGCATCAAAATTGAGCTTTTTCCCAGTTATTCGAGCCAAACGTGCACCTAATACCGTGTTGATTGTGTGAATCTTGCTATTGACGGTGGTATCCTGTTGATAATAGTACCTATTTTCTAATCGGAGGTAGGTGTCTATCCCAAATGGCACCCAAGGCTGAAAGCCTTCTCGAACAGAAATTTGTATTGTGTTGTTTAGCTGCCACATATATGTGGAGTCGTAGGGCAAAAACATCAGAGAATCTGGCAACCCTTGTCTGCTTCTGTTGTGGAGATAGGCATTGTGCTGTTCGTACAAATTGTAAGAGGTAGTATTTCGATTGACGTATTCGTGTCTGGCTCTGTGAAAACTGAGGATATGACCAATGGAGGCAACTGGAATAAATCGGAGAGAGTCTTCCGGAGGTCTGCGTTCTAAGAAAGAAGTAAGCGAGTCGGCTTGGTTCCGCAAAAGATGCTGACCAAAGTTGTATTTGTGTGCTAAGCGAAAGTGTCCATTGGTGAGACCGTTCCAAACGTTGCCGTTGTGTCTTACCGGTATCTCTGATGACTTAAAGGCTCCCGATGAGCTACCTGCTTTTTGAGGATCGGAAACAAAGAGGTCGTCCGTTATTCCTCCATTTTCCGTCATTTTGAAATAGTTGTTTCCTAATGAGATCCAAAGTTGATATTTGTCGAAAGTTGCGTTGGCAAATAGGCGATAACTTACGGCTTTGGTTCTGCTTCCTGCAAAGTATCCCAGTGAGTTGGTATAATTGAAGTCGGCTCCCAAACCAATGTATTTGTTGGGATTGAGAGCCAGAGTAAAGTCAAATTCTTCTTCTCTTTCTTGTACCCCTCCGTGTTGATGGTAAAGAATCTTGGTATAGGGCGCTTTGGTATTATAATAGAGGTCGTCTTCGGGTGTGTATAGGCGAGAATCAAAAGCTGTGTTGAACAAAAAATCGAAAGACTTTTTTCTCCGATCGAAAAAGGATTTGTTGTGCCAAGGAGAAGCTATTCCGGAGGTGTATCCCATAGCTATGCTCCTTCCCTCGGGACGAATGCGCCTAAAAAAATTGTAAGAAACAGTATCTATCAATGCCGGGATAGGTTCTACGACATAAGGCGATAGGGTATACCCTTGCAAAGTTGCTCCTCGAACCATTAGAGGATACTCGTAGTCTATGACTTCTTTTCCTATTTCGTACTTATTGTTTTGTGCCCACAAAGAAGAAGTAATGCAACTGACCAGCAGCAATACGAGAAAAGGGAAGATGTTCCGAAGAGTTTTCATAGCAAAATGATAAGATGGGGCGATGGAAGGGAGGTTAGCGGTTGGTAACAACCAAAGTGTTTCCGTTGGTTGGGATTACCTTGTAGCATAATAGAGGCCCTGTTGCCAACCCATTGAGAGGATTTCCTCCTCCATATAGGATGCTAAACGTAGAGTGGCACTGGCTACATTCTGCTTCAAATTGTTCATTGACAAACAACTTACTGCTAGAAGAGACTTCGTGCGGACAAGTCAAGTCGTAGGCATAATAGGCTCCTTTATGTGCCGGACTGCACAAGATAAGAAGCCCCCCGTGGCCAATTTGCTCTCCCTCTTTGTTTGGTTGTGTTACGTAAATATATCCTCCCGGAGCATTGAGCGACTTGCCTTGCGCACTATGCAGAGATATTTCAAAGTAAACAGGATACTCTGGAACCGGAGAAGGGGTATTGTGATGGCAAGCACCGAGAAAAAAAACAAAAAGAAAAAAGAAAAACACACCACAAAAAACGGATTGGAAGATCCGAATCATAGAAGTGTGTTTTACAATCTGTTTTTGGTCAAATATGGTCATAGTCTATAGATTCAAGAACTTGAGCCAATTTTTCTACAGCTTCTTGTAGAGGTTTTTGAACCATTCCTTTAATTAGGATGTTGAGTTCTGCCCGCAAAGTTATCTTAATAAGAGTGCTATCGGATTGCTCCTTATGAGGGAGGAGTTGTATCCATAGCGTAGCTGATATTGGGCTTTGCTCGGTTTCCAACTTAACCTGCTTGGTTGGTGTCCTGTCTACCACCTTGAGCGTTAGCTGTGCCATACTGGACACCTTAATGTGACAACGATCTGAATCTACAGGCTCAAATTCGATAACACCCTTCTCGGTCTCCTGTCGCAGTCCTTTCAGATTATTCAAATCGGAGACTTTGGCGAAAACTTTATCAATCGAAAATGGAGCTGTTTTTATATTGCTAACAAAATCCATTGGGGAACACTATTTAGACTGTTGGATTCCATTCGGATGGATTTTTGCGCCATTCCTGCAACATTTTTACCTCAGAAGCAGTAATATATCCCGAGGAAACGGCCATTGCTATAACATCATCGTAGTGGCTTAGCGTTGTCATAGGAATGTTTATTCTAGAAAAAAGATCTTCGGCTTGCTTAAATCCGTGAGTATATACGGCTATGAGAGATAGTACATCCGCTCCTGCCTCTTTTATAGCTTCTACTGCTTTGACGCTACTTCCCCCTGTAGATATAAGGTCTTCAATAACAACTACTTTACTGTTTTTCTTTAAGTCTCCTTCAATGAGATTTTGCATCCCGTGGTCCTTAGCGGCTGAACGAATGTACACAAACGGAAGCCCCAGAGCATCTGCAACCAAAGATCCCCAAGAAATAGCCCCGGTGGCAACTCCTGCAATACATTCGGCTTGAGGATACTGCTCTGTAATTAGTTTGCAAAAAGCCCACTTTATGTAGCTGCGCTCAGTGGGATAGGAGAGCGTTTTTCTGTTGTCGCAGTAAATGGGAGACTTCCAACCGGAAGCCCACGTGAAAGGATTCTTGGCTTGTAGTTTTACTGCCTTTATCTGTAGCAGCATACGTGCTATGGTCTGTGAGGTTGTTTGATCCATTTCTATTGATTTTTATAATGATTCTTATTCAAATTCTTCTCCCAAAAGGTGAGGGCGTAGTCTCTTGGTGCGGAGAATAGACTGCTCGTGTTTCCATTGGTCGATTTTTGCTTCATTTCCACTAAGAAGAATATCCGGAACGCGCCACCCTTTGTATTCAGCAGGGCGGGTGTAGATGGGAGGGGCCAATAAATTGTCTTGAAAGGAGTCCGATAATGCGCTGTCGGCATCTCCCAATACCCCGGGAATGAGTCGTACTACGGCATCAGAGATAACAGCTGCGGCAATCTCTCCACCGGTGAGAACGTAGTCTCCTATGGAGATTTCTCTGGTAATAAGGTGTTCCCTTACTCTATAATCTATCCCCTTGTAGTGCCCGCATAAGATGATAATATTTTCCTTTAGACTAAGTTCGTTTGCAATATTTTGAGTGAGGCATTCTCCATCGGGAGAGGTGAAAATGACCTCATCGTATTTACGTTGAGAATGCAATGTAGAAATTATGTTGTCTATGGGTTCTATTTGCATTACCATACCGGCTTCTCCCCCATAGGGGTAATCGTCTACTCGTCTCCATTTATCGGAAGAATAATCTCTTAGTTGGTGTATCTTCAACTCCAAATATCCTTCCTTTTGAGCCCTGCCCACAATAGAGGCACTTAAGAATGGTTCTACTAATTCGGGTAATACGGTGATGATGTCGATCCTCATACGGAAAATTTAGTACTCAGTATCTGCAAAGGTAGGTATAATCGGTAAATCCGTCCGTAAAGATTTTTAGAGAGTTCTTTACAACTCTTTGGATCGGTTGGCAATGTGCTGCGTTAAGAGGGTAAATGTGTTGAAGAGAACCAACTTGGAGAGAACGTTACCCTTGATGTCTTGGATCGCCGATTCTAAGAGTTGGTATATGCGTCCTGCCAATTGTGGTGTGAGCAAGGAGAAGAGTGTTGTCAAAATGGTTGGGTCGGTGTAATTACGAGCTGTAACCATCGGTGTTTCGGTCAGCTTACTGTATAGAAGCTGTTCGACCAAGGTGCTCATTTGCGTGAGCACTTGTATATTCCATTCTCGTCCGTTAGATGCCATATCGTCGGACAATTGCTTCATCAGTGCCGTATTCCTTTGTAGAATGGCAGAAAAAATGTTTACAGTAGTTGTTTTGTATTGTTCTGTTTCTTCGTTGTGTTCTGCAAGGTTGAGTGCTATTCCTGGGTTTCCTGCGGCAACAGCCATAATTTGCTCTCTGGTGCTTGCTATTGTATTAGGGAAATGGAGGTTTAGGAGATTTTCCATTTCCGACTTGCTTAAAAGCGGAAATTCAATGGTTTGTAATCGGCTGACAATGGTGTCCAAAAGCAGTTCAGGATGCCAGCTGATGTTGATAAAAATAGTCTTCTCGGGAGGCTCCTCTAAGTGCTTCAACAGTTTGTTCGAAGCGGCCTCATTCATCTTATCTATCTGGTAAATGATAACGATCCTGTGTCCGCTTTCTGATATGCTGGTCGATAATTTTTGAATGATGGACTCTACCTCTTTGACATATATGACGGGTTGACTGTTACCAGCCTCCAGATAGTTGGTCCATTGATTATGCAGGACGTAGGGGGGAGAGTCAAACAAGAAACGGCGCCATTCTTCCAAATAACCATCACAAGGATTGTTCTCTTGCGAGGCATTAGCTACCGGAAAGCTAAAATGCATATCCGGATGCATAAGAGCAGCACTCTTCTTGCAAGACGGACAAACACCACAACTGTCGTTTCCTTGCTTATTAGTGCAATTGATGTATTGTGCCCACGCCCACGCCAAATGGATGCCGGGCATACCATCTGCAATCTCGAAGAGAATCCCGTGTGGGATCCTTTCCGAGCGAGCAAGTGCTATCAGATGTTTTTTGAGGTTTTCGTAGCCAATAATATCTCGAAAAAACATAACTCCCTTGGCTTTTGTAGGTGATAAACCTATACCAAGTCGCGATAGCGAACTTTCTTATTGGCCTCTACGTTACCTAAGCGACGTTTTTTGTCTTCTTCGTATTCACTGTAAGTTCCTTGGTAAAAGTAAACATTTCCGTCTCCTTCAAACGATAAGATATGAGTACATATACGGTCAAGAAACCATCGGTCGTGTGACACCACTACGGCGCAACCGGCAAAGTCCTCCAGACCTTCTTCCAATGCACGTAAGGTATTAACGTCTATATCATTGGTCGGTTCGTCCAAAAGGAGAACATTGGCTCCGCTTTTTAGAGTTAATGCCAGATGGAGTCTGTTGCGTTCTCCCCCGGAAAGAACTCCACACTTTTTCTCTTGGTCGGCTCCTGTAAAATTGAATCGAGACAAATAGGCACGGGCGTTGATTTCTTTTTGCCCTACACGAATCAGTTCGTTTCCTTGGCTGATGACTTGATAAACACTTTTTTCCGGATCTATGTCTTTGTGAGATTGATCAGCATAACCAAGTACAACGGTTTCTCCTACGTCAAACGTACCGGAATCGGGTTGCTCTTGTTGCATTATTAAACGAAAGAGCGTTGTTTTACCGGCCCCATTGGGTCCTATAACCCCAACAATACCATTGGGGGGGAGCATAAACGAGAGATTATCAAAAAGAACACGATCTCCATATCCCTTCTTGAGACTGATAGCTTCTATGACTTTATTACCCAACCGGGGACCGGACGGGATGTATATTTCTAACTTTTCTTCTTGTTCTTTAGAGTCTTGATTGAGAAGTTTTTCGTAGCTATTCAGACGTGCTTTGCCTTTGGCTTGTCTCGCCTTAGGAGCCATTCGAATCCAATCCAATTCTCGCTCTAAGGTTTTTCTTCTTTTGGAGGCTTGCTTCTCTTCTTGCGCCATTCTAAGGGTCTTTTGTTCCAACCAAGAAGAATAATTGCCTTTCCAAGGAATGCCCTCTCCTCGGTCGAGTTCCAAGATCCATCCGGCTACGTGATCAAGGAAATATCTATCGTGAGTGACACAGATAACAGTGCCTTCGTAGTTTTGTAGGTGTTGTTCCAGCCAATCAATACTTTCTGCATCCAAGTGGTTGGTAGGTTCATCCAAGAGCAAAACATCGGGCTTGCTAAGCAGCAAACGACACAGAGCAACGCGACGGCGCTCTCCTCCGGAAAGATGATCGACCAATTGGTCGGCCGGAGGACAACGTAAGGCGTCCATAGCCCGCTCTAATTTGTTGTCTATATCCCAAGCATCGGCTGCATCTATTTTATCTTGAAGTTCGGCTTGCTTGTTCATCAGTTCTTCCATTTTGTCTGGATTGTCCAAGACCTCGGGCAAGGAGAACTGCTCATTTACGTTTTCGAACTCTTGCAACAAATTCATAATGGGGGCTACTCCTTCGGTAACCACTTCCTTGACTGTTTTTCCCGGCTCTAAATGGGGCTCCTGGGAAAGGTAACCAACAGAGTAC
Organism: Bacteroidota bacterium; assembly: GCA_023396255.1. Taxonomy (GTDB): domain Bacteria; phylum Bacteroidota; class Bacteroidia; order Bacteroidales; family Porphyromonadaceae; genus Porphyromonas. The sequence continues at coordinate 75,081 of JAEWWU010000004.1, read as the reverse complement.
CCCGGCGAAAAGACCACTTCTCCTTGGTATTCCTTATCTATGCCGGCAATGATTTTCATCAATGTCGATTTTCCCGAACCATTTAGACCGATAATGCCGATTTTGGCACCGTAGAAAAAAGAGAGGTAGATATTTTTGAGAATTTGTTTTTGAGGAGGGTAAATTTTACTAACCCCTACCATTGAGAAGATAATCTTTTTGTCGTCTGACATATTTTTTGCGTAAAATGTGAAATAGAGAACCGCCAGCAGTACAAGGTAGAGTGGCGGTTCTGAGTTTATGATTCAAATTTACAGAGACAGCTGGTCAAAACTCTCGGCAGTTACATCCGGAGCTATCTTATTGACTAGACCCTTGAGCACACTGCCCGGACCTAACTCCACGAAATGAGAAGCTCCATCGGCAACCATATTTTGTACTGATATGGTCCACCGAACAGGTGCGGTCAGTTGAGCGATCAGATTGGCTTTTATCTCTTGAGGATCCGTATAGGCTTTGCCGATTACGTTTTGGTAAACAGGGCAGATGGGTCGCATAAACTGTGTTGTTTCTATGGCTTGTGCTAATTCTTCTCGAGCGGGTTCCATAAGAGGAGAGTGAAATGCTCCTCCAACTTTGAGTTTCAAGGCTCGTTTGGCTCCTGCTTCTTTGAGTTTTTCGCAAGCCAAGTCGATCCCTTCCAGATCTCCGGAGATAACTACTTGCCCAGGGCAATTGAAATTGGCCGCCACAACGATATGTTCGCGAATGGATTCGCACACCTCCACCACTTTTTGGTCATCAAGCCCCAATACAGCAGCCATCGTGGAGGGTTGAACTTCACAAGCCTTTTGCATAGCTCCTGCTCTGCGTGCAACAAGACGTAACCCACTCTCAAAGGAAATGGCTCCAGAGGCCACGAGTGCACTGAACTCCCCCAAAGAGTGCCCGGCAACCATATCGGGAGCAAAATCTTCGCCCATAGCAATGGCTAATGCCACCGAGTGCAAGAATACTGCAGGTTGGGTAACTCGTGTTTGTTTGAGGTCTTCATCGCTACCGTGAAACATTATATCGCTGATACTGAATCCCAAGATTTCATTTGCTTGAGTAAAGAGAGTACGAGCTTTGGGATTGTTCTCAAACAGGGGCAAGCCCATTCCACTAAATTGTGCCCCTTGTCCGGGGAATACATAAGCTTTTTTCATTGGTTTGTTCTATTTCTTCTTTGTGTTAGATGCGTCCTAAAGTTTTGGCAATTACTTTATAGGTGCGCTCAACAGAGGCAATATGTACACATTCATCGGGGGAGTGGGGATGTCTTATTTCCGGACCCACCGAAATCATATCCATATTGGGCATAGCTCCTTGGATGATGCCGCATTCCAACCCTGCGTGCATTACTTTTACTTCAGGTTCTTTGCCATAAAACTCAATAAACACCTCTTTCATAATTTCCAAAATGTGGGATTCTGCATTGGGTTGCCAACCTGTGTAGGAGGCATCCATCTCTACTTTGGCTCCGATGAGGAGGAAAGCACTTTCAATGCACGAGGCTAGCCACATTTTGCGGCTGTCCGAAGAAGAGCGAACGAGGAAGTTGGCGGTAATCTTTCCATTGCCAGCTTCTACAATGGAGAGGTTAGAAGAAGCCTCTACCGTATCGGGAAAACTGCTCAACATAGATGCTACGCCATTTTGGCAAGCATTGAGAGCGTGTATGAGGGAGTCTTGTATTTCTTCTGGCATAATGTGCCGTGGAAGGTCGCATTTTTCGGCCGTGAAGCGGATATTGCTCTCTACTCCACTAAATTCGCGGATAAAGAGATCTTGGTATTCGGAAACCAATTCCCACAGAGATTCACAATCTTCGGGTTTCACGGTTATAACGGCAAAAGCTTCACGAGGAATGGCATTGCGCATATTGCCTCCATTAAAAGAGGTTAGGCGGATGCCACAGTCACAAATAGCTTCTTTTAGGAAGCGAGCCATCAGCTTGTTGGCATTGGCTCTGCCGAGGTGAATGTCCACTCCGGAGTGCCCACCCTTGAGCCCCGTAAGGGATAGTTTTACTCCTATTTCATCGTCGTCGGGAGTGGTGTTTTCCTGGTATTCCAACTCGACATTGACATCTATGCCCCCTGCACAACCGATGTAAAGGTTTCCTTCTACTTCAGAATCTATATTAACGAGAATATCTCCTTTGCTAAACCCGGATTTCAGCCCATTGGCTCCATCCATTCCTACTTCTTCGTCAATCGTAAATAGAGCTTCCAGCGGACCGTGTACGAGTCTGGTATCGGCCAACGCAGTGAGGGCAATGGCAACCCCGATGCCATTATCTGCCCCCAGAGTAGTTCCTCGTGCAGTGACAAATTCACCATCGATGTAGGCATCTATCGGATCTTTGGAAAAATCGTGTTTCACATCGGAATTTTTCTGAGGCACCATATCTAAGTGAGCTTGCAATGTCACTACCGGTTTGTTTTCAAATCCGGGGGTTGCTGGTTTGCGAATAAGAACATTGCCAACCTCGTCTTGAAGGGTTTCTAATCCCAATTTCTTTCCTTGCTCCATTACGTATGCTCTAACTTGTTCCATTTGTCCAGTTGGACGAGGAATCTGTGTCAGATCATAAAAATATGCCCAAAGAACTTGAGGTTGAAGTTGCTTGATCTCCGTTGCCATAACAGTAATGATGTTTAAGATTAAATACTTGTTGCCTGGGGCTGCAAAGCCTTGAGAAAGGTTTATGTAGCCACTTTCCTATTCACAATAGTTAGGACAAATATAGCAATTAAACCGATAATTACGGTCCAAATACTTTGGATGGAGTGCACAATGAGAGCGAAGCTCCCTCCGGATGTTTTATCCACACCGTAAAGATATAGGGCAGATATTACGGCAAAGTGCCACGGTCCAATTCCCCCTTGAACAGGAATGACAATGGCAATGGTACTTAGCGAAAAAGCCACCATACTTGCCTCCAATGGGAGCGTTTCGGTAAATGAGAATGCAAAAAAAGGAATGTAGAAAAATAGGAAATAACACCCCCAAATCGCTACGGTGTAGAAACCAAACAGTTTTTTATTGGATAGGTGTCTAACATTTTGCAAACCATCAATTGCTTTGCGAATAAATTCCTTAACCTTGCTTTTAAGAGAGGGGCGCTTTAGAAGAAACCATATCCCCCCACACAAGAGGAGGAACAGGGCAGCAAGGGTGTATCCCCGCGGGGTGATGAAGAGTGGGGGTAATTGCTTTTGGTTGCTATGGGATGAGGTGTTCCACAAACCAACTATTTCCGGAGCTTTGACAAGAACAAGGACAATGGTCATAATAAGAATGACCAGTATGTCGGCAAGTCTTTCTGCTACAACAGTTCCTAGTAAAAAAGCAAAAGAGCGTTTTTGCCCTTTGGCAATTGCAGAACAGCGCCAAACTTCTCCGGCACGAGGCAATAGCATATTCACGGCATAGGTGCCCAAAGTAGCCAGTATGACGCTAATTTTGTCTGTCTTTTGGGGAGAGTATGCCGGTCCCATAAGCTGTTGCCAACGGAGCCCTCGAACCACATTGCCTATTGTGCCAAAGAGGAGAGAAAAAAGTAAAATCTTGTAGTTAACCCCTTGTTCTAAGATCTGGTTAACCTTTTGCCACTCAATACCTTTATATACCCACCAAAGAAGAAGTGGAGCTAATAAAATGGGTATCCAACGGAGGGCTTTCTGCACGAGTGCTCCGGTTTTAGACTTTGGATGGGAAGGGGAAAGGGTGCCTTGCTCTTGGTCGAACATTGGAGAAATGAATTATGGGCAAGCATCGCATTTTTTGCTTTGCCGAGACTTGGGTAAGGGGGAGTATCAGCTTTTTTCGAGAGAAAAAGAGCAATTCAAAGACTACTTGATTACCGATTTGGAGAAAGCTCATAAGAAAGCGATCAAAAGCTTCATTGCTTTTGATTCTGTGTAGAATACTCCTTAATAAGATGCTGTTTTAGTTTTTCTATGGCCTGGCTGCGGTGGCTAAGGGCATTTTTTTCGTTCGAATCCATTTGGGCGAAGGTGAGATTGCTTCCTTCTGGAACAAAGATGGCATCGTAGCCAAATCCTTTACAACCTCTTTCTTCATTTATAATATGACCGTGTACTTCTCCCCTAAATAGCCACTTTTTCCCGTTTCTGTCTATATAGGCTATAACGGTTGCAAAATGCGCTTTGTGAGGGTGGGTGAGAGCACTTAATTCTTGCAGAAGTTTAGCTCTGTTGTCTGCATCGGTTGCATTTTCTCCAGCATATCGAGCCGAATAAACTCCGGGAGCTCCGTTCAGTGCATCCACCAGGAGCCCCGTATCATCGGCAAAACAAGGGCAATTACACGCCGAAAACAAAGCCTCGGCCTTGAGAATGGCATTGCCCTCCAAAGTCTGTTCGGTCTCCTCTGGTACGGAGTATATTCCTAACTCCTGGGGAGTATGAAGGATGCATACTCCTTGCAACATATTGGCTGCTTCTTGTAGCTTATGTTGGTTGTAAGTGGCAAAGAATAGTTTTTCCATTAACTTTGTGCGTAAGCGAATATAGTTTGTTAGTCGTACAAAAATACACAAAAAGATGTCGGACATTACTCAAATACAAGAATATTGTTTGTCGTTGCCTCATTCTCGAGTGAGTATGCCTTTTGGAGAAGACCATTTGGTTTTCAAAGTGCTAGATAAGATGTTTGCTCTCATATCAGTAAAGGAACGTCCGTACCATTTGGCTCTCAAGTGTGATCCTGATTTTGCCATAGAACTAACTACCCACTTGGATTGGGTATCTCCAGCTTTTCATTTCAATAAGAAACATTGGATTCAGATTCCGATAGAGGATGCTTCCGTTTCGGTTTCGATGATACAAAAACTCATCTGCCATTCTTACTACTGCGTGTGCTGCAAGATGAAAAAGCAGGTGAAAGCTTTGCACAGTGAAATCTCTACAGTAATTCAACCTCCGTTTGACTTATGAAGTTTTACCACTTCCCTCTTAGAAAATCGATAGAGAGTACCTATGCTTATCTAAGTGAATTGGTAGACCGCGAACCTCTTCCGGAGGCAACGGTGCTGAATGCTTCTTACCAAATGGCCGGTAGAGGGCAAGGATCCAACAGCTGGTATAGCTCCCCCGGAGCCAATTTGCTGCCCTCTGTTTTTTTTGGACACCTTGGTTTGCCATTGGAAAATTATTGGCGAATAAGCGAAATAACTGCCCTTGCAGTATGGGAAACAGTAGCATATTTCACGCAAGCCGAACTTTTGGATCTCCGCATTAAGTGGCCCAATGATATTATGTACAAGGGACACAAAGTTGCCGGAATTCTTATCGGAAACCGACTTCTTTCGGGAGAAATAGACAGTACTGTTATCGGGGTTGGTATCAATGTGAATGAAACAGCTTTCCCAGATACGATTCCTCCGGCGCATTCTCTATACACAATTACTCAAAAAAGATTCGATTTGGACGAAGTTCTCAATTTTTTTCTCGACAGATTGGGTACGTGGAGGGAGCAAATTTTACACTCTGTTGTTATGGAGCAAGTACACAAAGAGTACAACAACTTACTTTATCAGCGAGGTATTTGTGCTCCTTACCGAGAAACCAAAACGGGTTTCTGCTTTGATGCCGTTATCAAGGAAGTAAACTCTTCCGGGTTGCTTCTCCTTTGCAGAGAGAGCTCAACGGTTACCCCAACTTACTTGTCTTGCAGAGTGGGGGATATTGAGTACATCAGACCTCAAATAAAATCTTAACAGCTTTTTATGTCAAAAGTTTGCCAATTTCCGTGGGGACCTATTGCTACCACTGTTACTCTGCTTACGATACTACTTGCCATCGTAATGCCTTTCTTTCTGCCTCGTATTGCGGGCATCTCTTTTTTCTCTGTCTCTTTTCTTATTCTGCTTTGGGCAGGGCTTAAATCTCCTTATGCTTTGAACGCTTCCACCGAAGAATTGACTATTTTAAGACCTTTGCAACCCATACGAATACCGGTTGCCTCGGTCAGGCGCATCAGTCCAGTAGCCCCCAATGATATGAAGAGTCTGGTCAGAACCTTCGGCAGTGGGGGCTTGTTTGGATTTTATGGTCATTTCTACAACGCTCGATTGGGGCATATTCGTCTGTACACAAGAAAATTGACCACGAAGCACCTTGTCTTGATAGAGACCTATGATATGGGCAAATTTGTCGTTTATTGTTCCGAACCGGATTTGTTGGAACGTATATCTCGAATATCCCTAAGCTAAACCTCCTTTATGAAAATACATACCCACCTTTCTGAAGTCAAACGCAAACTTATTGGAAGTTTGAGCTACGCCAAGTATAGAAAAAAAGAGCAGCTCTTTGTGGCAGAGGGGAATAAATTATTGGAAGAAATGTTGGCCACCCACGTGTGTGCCTTGCTGGTTGGTACGCGGGAATATGTAGAAAATTTGTTGTCTCGCTTTTCCTCGCACGTAGAGGAAGTAGTTATTGTAGAAGACGATTTTAAGTTTTTGTCCATAAGTAGCCTGCAAACTCCCAGACCTATCTTGGGTATTTTGCGTATGCCAGATTATTTCCCTAATTTGCAACCAACAAAGCCTTTGATTTTTCTCGACGGAATACAAGACCCAGGAAATGTAGGGTCCATCCTAAGAACTTGTAATTGGTTTGGGATAGAAGAGGTTTGGGCAACAAACGACACAGCAGATTTTTATGCCCCGAGAGTGGTACAAGCTACTATGGGAGCATTGGCGCATCTTAGGGTTTTGCGTAGTGAGAGTGCTTATGAATGGGTTCGAGAGGTAGTGGCTAAAAATCCGAATTGTAGCGTGGTTGGTGCTTTTTTGGATGGAATTCCTATTAAGGATTTTTCCATTGTTTCGCCTTATATTTTGGCTGTTGGAAACGAAGGAAATGGAATTTCTGCGACTTTATCAAAATTTATAAGTCATCGGATAACTATTCCTCCGGTAGGTGCCACTGGTAACCATTGCGAGTCTCTCAACGTAGCTGCTGCTACAGCCATTCTTTTGGCAGGTTTGGAGCAATAGTTTCTTTTGTAAATCGAAATTTTTATAGAGGAAAAGAATAGTGCTTCTTGATAGCAGGAAACTATTTTTTGATGATTCCCTATTGTGCAAATTTTTCTCCCTCCCAATAGAAAATACAAGGGAACTATTCAATGAATATTAGGCTTTAATGAAGGGATTTTCTCTCGTCTTTTTCTCTTTTTAAGGCGAATAGGAAGGAACACAAAAAAACCTTCGGACAACCTATTTATATATGTCCGAAGGTTTTTTGTGGATTTAGTAAAAGTTTTGCTCATCAATGACTATGTTTTTGCTCCTATCATCGATGAGCGAACGTTTTAGGCGCCCAATACTTTCATAAGGTTTTCGGCAAAGAATTTGACAGATACAGCCAGAAGTACCACTCCGAAAAATTTTCTCAAAATATAGATACCTCCACTGCCAAGAACTTTTTGCAGAAGAGAAACAAACCGCATAACTAAATAAATGAAGAAGATATTGACTATGATGCTAAAGAGCATAATGGAAGTTGCGTGACCTGCCGATTTGAGCGTGAGGATAGCTGTGAAAGAGGCTGCTCCGGCAAAGAGAGGAAACACCAATGGTACTACATCTGCATTTCCAGATGGGCTATCGTTTTTGAAAACTTGAACTCCAAAAATCATTTCCACGGCCAAAACAAAGAGAACAATAGACCCGGCAACAGCAAAAGAGTTGATGTCTACTCCGAAAAAGCGCAGCATTGCTTCTCCAATAAAGAAGAAAGCAAAGAACATTATTCCGGATAGCATAGTTACTTTGGTTGGATTGAACTTTTGTCCTTGATCTTGCAGACTAAGTATCACCGGAATAGCTCCGATTACGTCCACAGAGACAAACAAAATCATCATAGCTCCAATAGCATCCTTAAAGTTAAAAGCAGACAAATCTGCTACAATTAAATCCCAAAAATTAGTCATTTGACGAAAAACTTCTTTTTATAAATATATCGTGTGTTGTTGAGCGACACCCTAAATTACCATAGTCCCAAAGGACTTGCAAAAGTACAAACATCGCTGCACTCCCGCAACTGTGGCTTTCTTCCAAGAAAATTGTGATCTACTCTCTGTGCTTGGGGGGTAAAAGGAAAGCTCCTCGCTTTGAGTTTTTGCCCGAGGCGAGGAGCAGATGAAAACGAATATCAATTTCTTAACGTTTTATTTCCAAGAATTGGGTGTACATACGTACAAGATAATAACCGGTAGATAGGGTGTCGATGGGTAATAAGGCTTCTCCCTTTGTATTGGTAGTCGTTTATCGGAATAGGGTGCCGTTGTCCCCTTTTTAATTTCGGGAGTTCCATTTTTAGGAGCGTTGTAGGTAATGATCATCCCCTTTATTACTCTCATCCGCTATCGAGAAACTCTTCCCTTCGCATATTGATTACATTCCACCCTCTATCTTTGGGATGGCCACCTATCCTTTTACAGATATTGCCCTCTTTGTAAGAGATGACAATCAAATTGATGCCTTTTTTGAATGAAATATATAGTTATGATACCCTTTTGAAAGAAATAAAAAAGTCTTAGACTCAAAATGTGTCTAAGACTAATTTTTGTACGTATAGAAGGCGGGTCTTTTATTTCTTGAAAAAGCGGTCGATATCTCGGCGCATTTCGCGCTCTTTAATGTCGGTTCGTTTGTCGTATTGCTTTTTCCCTCGAGCTGTGGCTATAACCAATTTGGCAAGCCCTTTCTCATTGATGAAAAGGCGTATCGGAATGACGGTTAATCCGGGATTTTTTAGAGCTTCTTGTATTTTGCGCAACTCCTTTCGATTGAGGAGAAGTTTACGCTCTCTACGCTCAATATGATTGTTATAGGTTGCGTAGAAGTATTCAGCGATGTACATATTTTTGATCCACAACTCATTGTTTGCAAAATAGCAATAGCTATCAACCAAGCCAGCCTTGCCTTCTCGCAGCGATTTGATTTCCGAGCCCACCAAAACAAGCCCTGCGGTGTACTGATCCAACAGTTCGTAATCGAACGTAGCCCTCCTATTTTTGATGGAGATGTTTTTATTGCCGTGTGCCTCCTTTTTTTTCATCAGTCGATAATGTCAAATCCGGTGTAGGGGCGCAGAACTTTTGGAATTACAATTCCTTGGGCTGTTTGGTTGTTTTCCAAAAGGGCAGCCATAATTCGAGGCAAAGCCAAGGCACTTCCGTTAAGAGTGTGGCACAAGGTAGTTCCCTTTTGGCTGTCCTTATAGCGACACAACAGGCGATTGGCTTGATAACTTTCGAAATTTGAAACAGAGCTTACTTCCAACCAACGTTCTTGCGCCGCAGAAAATACCTCAAAATCATAGGTCATACTTGAGGTGAAACTGATGTCTCCTCCACAGAGGCGAAGAATGCGCCAAGGTAACCCCAATTGCTCTACCAAACTGCGCACATAGGCCACCATCTCATCAAGCCGGGCATAAGAGCTTTCCGGTTTATCTATGCAGACAATTTCCACTTTGTTGAACTGATGTAGTCTATTGAGCCCTCGAACATCTTTGCCATAGGAACCGGCTTCCCTGCGGAAACAAGCCGAGTAGGCACAGTTACGTATAGGGAGATCTTCTTCTCGGAGTATAACATCTCTATAGATGTTGGTCACCGGTACTTCGGCAGTTGGGATAAGGTAGAGATTGTCTTCAGTTGCGTGGTACATCTGTCCCTCTTTGTCCGGGAGTTGCCCGGTACCTATTCCTGAATCTTCATTGACCAAGTAGGGAGGTTCTATTTCTTCAAATCCGGCAGCTCGAGCTTGATCTAAAAAGAAGTTGATAAGAGCACGCTGCAAGCGAGCTCCTTTGCCTCGATACACAGGAAAGCCTGCTCCTGTTATTTTTACTCCCAGCTCGAAATCTATGATGTTGTATTTCTTAGCTAATTCCCAGTGAGGAAGTTTTTGTTCCTCAGATAAGGAGGGGATTTCTCCTCTTTGTTCAACACACACATTGTCTTCGGCTCCTTTTCCTTCCGGCACTAGTGGATTGGGTAGGTTGGGGATGGTCAGCAATAGTTCTTTTATGGCTTCCTCTGCTTCCTTTTTTCGTTCCTCTGCCAAAGCTCCTTCTTTTTTCAACTCCTGAACTTTTTCCTTCAGGCTATTGGCCTCATCTTGCAACCCTTGTTTCATTTTTTCTCCAATCGACTTTGCCAAAAGTTTTTGTTCGCGCAAAGCCTCGTCATTGGCTTGTTGGGCGCTTCGCCTCTGCAAATCCATTTCACGAATGCGAGCAACCGATTCGGTTGCATCGAAGTGCTTGATTCTTAGTCGTTCGATGGTTTCTTCCGAGTTATCTATAACTTGCTTGAGTGTCAGCATAAGTAAGTATCTTTTGTAGATTTTGATATTTCGTGTTACAATTGAACTAAAGAGTGAAGTAGTGTTTACCAATCAAATGCCCATCGGCAAAAATATCTACTCTGTAGGTGCCACTAAGGAGAGCTTCCGTAACTTCCTTGTACACAATCACTTCGGTGTCTTCTCCTGTATATTCGACTTCTTTCTGAGCAGAAGCAAGGAGTGTTTGTCCTTCGTAGACAAAGGCTTTGCCCCCAGAAAGGGGTTGGTCGTTGGGGTTCAAGATTCGGATGTAAAAAGTTTTGTACCCAACCTCAGCCGTAACATTTCGAGGCACAGTAAACTGTACCGATAGATTGGCAATTTTGTCTATACGCTTGGTGTTACTGCCACGTTTGTTAAGGGAGCGTACTGCAATTTTAGAGGCAGAAAGGAGAGCAGCTCTTTGTACTTTCCCGGCTAGTTCAGCCCTTTCTTGCGATAGCCCATCCACACGAACATTAGCTTTGGTCAATTCCTCTTTTACCTGTGTGTTTTCTCTTGTCAATTCTTGGTTCACGGTATAGAGGGAGTCTATTTGGGCAATATAAGACCGAAGGAGGTTGCGGAGAGTGTTTATTTCGTCTGTAAGCTCTCTGATTCGTTTGGTGCTTGTACCTTTCTGTTCTTTTAGCTCTTTTTGAAGTCGCTCTATTTGAGCTTTCTCTTCTTCTAATTGCTGTAAAAGTGAGTCATTGGCAAACGTAAGCGTAAATTCTCGTTGCTCATTGAGCTTATTTAACTGAGCTTCATAATCTTCGGATAGTTGGGTCAGTTCTTCTTGCATCCTCCCTTTTTCCTCTTCGGCAAATGCTCTCTGTTCCTGTTTAAGAGCTCTGTTTTGTATCAAAACAAACCCAGTAATCCCTATTGCAATAACAAAAACGACAATGGATACGATGGATATAATTTTTGTTCTGTTCACAATTCCAAAAAAGTCTTAGTTGATTCGATTGATTTTCTTTCTCCCAAAAGAAAAGAGCAAGGCTCTATCCGTTGTCAAGTACTGTTGTAACCTCTCAATGGTTTCTATGGGAAGTATTCCGTCGGGGGTTAATGTCATTTTTAGACACCACTTGCTATGCTGTTTTTCCAATTGGTACGAAATTGGGATTGAGGCTACCGTTTCTGACAAAAAATCATATTCGTGAGGAGGAATGGTTTGCTTGTCCGAAATGAGGTCGGTTAGGGAAAGAGGGGGCAAACTGTATTCATCCCCTAAAGAGTTCCATTGAGTATCGAAAAACCGAAGAAAAGAAACGGATATGGGAGGCGAGATAACTGAAGTTACCAAGCAAATTACGTCAGACTCTGCAACCAGAGCTAAGGTATGCGTCACATCGGAACCAACTTGAATTCGAATGGCTTCCGAGTTGAGGACAATAACATTGAAATCTGACAAGTTGAAAGAGGAAGCACTGCCTTCTTTGTATGCTTCGAGAAAAGAAACCCACTCTTCGGAGGTATAGTTTTTACCCAAACTTGGAATAATATTCTGAGGAATGCTTTTGAGTAAAAACGCAAGCGATTGCCCTTCTGCAAAAACAGGGAAAAGGCAGACGAACAGCAGCCCGATGAACAACTGAAGTGTTTTTCTTTTCATAAAAGATCCTTTTGACAATCTTGCTACAATTTGCGCACAAAGGTAACAATAATGTACGGAGCAACAGAAATAGTTCCCTTGGTTGGGTTACTTAGCCCCGGGCATATCATACAGTTGGCTTATTTCTTGGCTCCACAACTCAGGCAAAGGAGTCTCCAATATGATGGGAATGTTGTTCATTCTAGGATCTTTCATAAGAGAAGAAAAGAGAGTCATTCCCATTACGCCCATTCCCATACTTTCGTGTCTGTCTACTCGAGATCCCAATTCTTTCTTAGAGTCGTTGAGGTGAATTGCTTTGAGATACTGAATACCAACAACATCATCGAAGTGTTGTAAGGTTTCGTTGTAGGTCTCTTGGGTGCGAATTTCGTACCCAGAAGCGAGGGTGTGTGCGGTGTCGAGACAGACACCCACTCTCGTTTTGTCGTTGATACGAGAAATGAGATAATTCAATTGCTCGAAGGTGTAACCAACATTGCTTCCCTGTCCGGCAACGTTTTCTATGACTGCTGTAACGTTGGGGACTATGTCCAATGCTTTGTTTACTCCTTGGGCAATAAAATCTAGACACTCCTCTTCGCTAATTTGGTTGAGGTGACTTCCTGGGTGAAAATTGAGAAGTTGTAGTCCCAGTTGATTGCATCGTTCCATTTCATCGATGAAAGCATTGATGCTTTTGAGACGAGCTTCTTCGGAGGGATTACCCATATTGATTAAGTAGCTGTCGTGGGGAAGGATATGCTTTGGCTGTATATTGGCTTGTTGACACCTTTCAATAAATAGAGCAATACTTCTATCGGATAAAGGCGGGGCTGTCCATTGGCGTTGGTTTTTTACAAATAAAGCAAAGGCCTTGGCTCCAATTGCTTGAGCATTAAGGGGAGCGTTTTCCACCCCTCCAGAGGCACTAACGTGAGCTCCGATATATTTCATAATTATAAAGTCTTTATTACATTGTTTGCTATTCTCTGTTCCTACTCCTATTCTGTTGTCTTTGGATCAAAACTGCGAGCAATCTCTTCTCGGAGGTATTGGGCAGTGTAACCTCTATAGGTATTATTGGGTCGTATCATTTCTTGAACGGTTCCGGTAAAGACAACTTCTCCTCCGTTGCGTCCCCCATCGGGTCCCATATCGATAATATAGTCCGCACTCTTTATAACATCTAAATTGTGTTCTATGATGAGTACAGTATTGCCTTTTTCAATCAATTCATTTACCAAACTGAGCAGGACGCGGATATCTTCGAAATGTAGCCCGGTGGTGGGTTCGTCTAAGATGTAGAATGTATTTCCTGTGTCTTTCCGAGCTAATTCGGATGCCAACTTTATACGCTGATTTTCTCCTCCGGACAACGTGGAGGAAGATTGCCCCAGTTTGATATATCCCAATCCTACGTGTTGTAAGGTTTTGAGTTTTTTGTACATAGAGGGAATGTGTTCAAAAAATTCAGCAGCTTGGTTGATGGTCATATCTAGAACATCGGCAATACTTTTACCCTTGTATCGCACCTCCAATGTCTCTCTATTGTACCGTTTCCCACTACACTCTTCACAAGGAATGATTACATCAGGGAGATAGTTCATAGAGATTTTTTTATATCCATTTCCGGCACAGTTTTCGCATCGTCCGCCTTTTACGTTAAAAGAAAATCGTCCCGGCTTATACCCTCGAGCCTTGCTTTCCGGAGTTTGAGTATATAAGCTGCGAATTTCTGTGAACAATCCAGTATAGGTGGCAGGGTTGCTTCGAAGTGTGCGCCCCAGTGGAGATTGATCTACCACCACTACCTTATCAATCTTTTCTGTACCCTCTATGTTAGAGTAAGGCAGTGGTTCTTGTTTACTGTGGTACAACTTTTGCATCAGGATGGGAACCAATGTCCCATTGATGAGGGACGACTTTCCACTACCCGAAACTCCGGTAACGCAAACGAAAGTACCCAAAGGAATAGAAATATCAACTCCTCGAAGATTGTTTCCCTTTGCGCCCCATAAGGTTATGGCATTTTCCGGTACTATGGCTCTGGTTTGAGGGGGCATAGGAATACATCTTTTGTTGGTTAGATAGTCTGTTGTAAGGCTGTTCCCTTGGCTCAATTCACTGGGGGTTCCGGCGAACACAATATGCCCTCCAAGTCTTCCTGCTCCCGGTCCCATATCTATGATGTAGTCAGCGGACAACATCATATCTCTGTCGTGCTCTACCACCAAAATGGTATTTTGAGCATCGCGTAGTTTGTGTAAAGAGTCTATAAGTTTGCGATTGTCTCTTTGGTGCAGACCTATTCCGGGTTCATCCAGTATATACAAGACCTCTACCAATCCGGTGCCGATTTGAGTAGCCAGCCTAATGCGCTGTGCTTCCCCTCCAGAAAGAGAACCGGTACTCCTATTGAGGTTCAAATATCCCAACCCGATGTCAATCAAGAATGTCAACCGTTGAGAAATTTCTTTGAGAATCTCACTCCCGACTTTTTGCTGATTGGGAGAAAGTTCACACAGAAGGTGCTGAGTGGTATTGCGCAATTGATCAATGTCCAATGAGCACAACTGGTGAATGTTATGGCCTCCCAGTTTGTAGTGAGTGGCAATGGCGTTGAGCCTACTCCCTTTGCAAGTAGGACATACAACATAAGACATATATTGTTTGGCCCATCGCTGGATATCAGTTGGGGCATCTTCTTCGTTAGCCAAGGAAGCTATGTATGCAGCTACTCCCAAGAAGTCGTTGTTTTGTTTTTGCTCATCGCCTTCTTCTCCATAAAGAAGCTCTTCAATGCACTCCGGCGGTATTTGTTCAATGGGGGTATCTAGAGAAATGTGGTCGTACTTCTCCAATATTTGGGAAATGGTCTCAAAGATGACATTTTTTTTGAACTTACCCAATGGAGCTATACCTCCTTGTTTGATGGAAACTTCTTTGTTTGGAAATAACTTATCAGGGTCAGCGTCATAAATATGCCCTAACCCCTTACAGTGGGGACAATACCCTCGGGGAGTGTTGAAAGAAAAATCGGCAGGGGTAGGATCTGGATAAGAGATCCCGTTTTCTACGTCCATCAACTTGCGGCTCAAGTGAGTTAGCTCAAGTGAGTCACGATCGTGTATGTCCACAATTCCATCACTAACCTTAAAAGCCAATTGTACGGCCTCCGTTATGCGTGAAAGATTTGTTCCTTCAATATTCATTTTGTCAATCACCACGGCTATGTAGTGTTTTTGATAACGATTGACCTTCATTCCGGGGGCAAGGTCTTCAATCTTTCCATCAATGAAAACTTGTAGAAAACCTTTCTTGCGGTATTGTTCAAAAAGTTCTCTATAGTGCCCTTTTCTGTCTATAACGATGGGAGCAAGAATGTTTACTTTTCTGCTCTTATAGTTCTCTATTATGTAGCTTATTACCTCTTCTTGAGAGTAGCGTTGCATAGCTTTTCCCGATATGTAGGAATGGGGTGTTGCAACACGGGCATAAAGAAGACGCAGAAAGTCGTATATTTCCGTAACAGTACCGACAGTAGAGCGAGGATTGTTGGAGGTAGTCTTTTGGTCGATAGCCACAACGGGGCTTAAACCTTCGATACTTTCTACATCCGGCCTATTCGATTTGCCATTGCTGATAAAACTGCGCGCATAGACCGAAAAAGTGTCTATATATCTGCGTTGACCTTCGGCAAGTATGGTGTCGAAAGCCAAAGACGATTTGCCACTTCCACTTAATCCGGTAATAACCGTGAGTTGGTGGCGAGGGATATCTACATCAATATTTTTCAGGTTGTGCACTTTGGCTCCCCTAATGCAGATGACTCCATCCGTAAGACTGTTTTGTTTTTTCATTCAGAGCTTCAAGGTCCATAGGTGAGACAAATGCAATAAAGTTTCAGCAGAACGGCACATACTGTCAAGAGAGCAGTACTCATATCTTCCGTGAAAATTGGCCCCTCCTGTAAACAAGTTGGGGCAGGGTAATCCCATATACGAGAGCCGCGCCCCATCTGTACCTCCTCGTATGGGTTTGAGTATGGGTTGTACGCCGGCTTCTTTGATAGCAGCAATGGCATTATCTATAATCGCGGGGTATGCACAGACAATCTTTTTCATATTGTAGTACTGGTCTTCTATAGAAATCTCGATAGGAGGGTTGTCATACCTATTATTGATAAACCGGACAGCTTCAAGAAGTTGATTCTTCAGTTGAATAAACTTTTGGGTATCGTGTTCGCGTATAATGTAGTGCATTCGTGCTTCTTCTACATTTCCTGTTAGATTTGTTAAGTGATAAAAGCCTTCGTACAGGTCTGTGTGTTCGGGGCGTTGCGTGGCTGGTAACAAGGAGTGCAGGTCTATAGCTAGCTGTAGCGCATTGATCATTTTCCCTTTGGCTGATCCGGGGTGAATATTTCTTCCTCGAATGGTAATGTTTGCACCTGCTGCATTGAAGTTCTCATACTCCAACTCCCCTTCGGCTCCTCCATCTATGGTATAAGCGTAGGAAGCACCAAAAGCTTCTACATCAAAAAAATCAACTCCTCTTCCGATTTCTTCGTCAGGAGTAAAGCCTACCCGAATTTTTCCGTGGGAGATTTCTGGATGCTGAACCAAATGCTCCATAGCCGTTATGATTATGGCAATACCGCTTTTGTCATCTGCTCCTAATAGGGTAGTTCCATCTGTCGTAATTAGAGTGTGTCCGATAAGTTCTTTCAGTTCCGGAAAATTTAAAGGACAGAGGCTACCTTTGGTCTTCCCTAACGAGATGCTTTTTCCGTTGTAATCACGGATGATTTGTGGAGAAACACTATCACCGCTTAAGTCGGGACTTGTATCTACATGTGCTAAGAATCCTATTACAGGGGTGTTTTCATAGCCTGGAGTAGCTGTAAGACTGGCAGTTACATATCCATATGAATCGATTAGAACTTCGCTAAGTCCTATTTGTCGTAATTCGGTGCACAAATATTCCAATAATTGTAGTTGTTGGGTTGTGGATGGAAATGTGGTGCTGTGTTCATCACTCTGAGTATTCATAGATACATAGCGCAAAAAGCGCTTGGCAAGGGCCTGATCATCGATGCGAAATATTTCTTTGGAGGGGTGATATTGGGAGGCAGATATGTGGCTAGTGAGACCCGCCTGCAAATCGAACTGAGTCATCGTTGTGTTTAGATTTGTTTCAAGACTGCAAGGTAGTACATTTTTTGCAACTAACCTCAGAGTTTTAGCTTTTCACAAATAGGAAACCGATGTTTGATGTGCTGTCGAAAAAAGATCTGAAGGCGAAAGGTCACCCCAGAGAGGAGAGATTGATATTAATAAGAAAACCGCTTACCTTTGCAGAACAGAAATACTAAGAAAAAATGGAACACAAACTTAAAATATACAGTACGCTTTCGCGAAAGAAAGAACAGTTTATTCCTATTCACCCTCCTCACGTGGGGTTATATGTATGTGGCCCTACCGTTTACGGAGATGCTCATTTGGGGCATGCTCGGCCAGCTATAACTTTTGACGTCCTTTTTCGTTATCTCCGTCACTTGGGTTACAAAGTGCGTTATGTGCGCAATATCACCGACGTAGGGCATTTGGAACACGATGCTGATGATGGGGAAGACAAAATAGTGCAAAAGGCGAAGTTGGAACAGTTGGAGCCTATGGAGGTCGCCTATCACTACCTAACACGTTACAGACAAAATATGGAGCAACTCAACGTGTTGCCTCCAAGTATAGAGCCTTTGGCATCCGGACACATAATAGAACAGATAGAGTTGGTCAAACAGATCTTAGAAGCGGGTTTCGCATACGAGAGCCAAGGGTCTGTTTATTTTGATGTTGAGAAGTTTAATCGACAGTATGGGTACGGAAAATTGAGTGGGCGCAATATAGAGGATATGCTTAGCAATACACGTTCCCTTGACGGGCAAAGCGAGAAGCGAAATCCTCTTGATTTTGCTTTGTGGAAAAAGGCTCAACCGGAGCATATAATGCGTTGGCCCAGCCCTTGGAGTGATGGTTTCCCCGGGTGGCACTGTGAGTGTACAGCGATGGGACACAAATATCTTGGAGAGGAATTCGATATTCACGGGGGGGGAATGGATTTGATCTTCCCGCACCACGAATGTGAGATTGCACAGTCGGTAGCAGCTTATGGTAAGCCCATTGTACATTACTGGATGCACAATAATATGATTACCATAGAAGGACAGAAAATGGGTAAAAGTTTGGGAAACTTCATTACGTTGGAACAGTTTTTTACGGGAAACCATCCTAAATTACATCGAGCGTACAGTCCCATGACGATTCGTTTCTTCATATTAAGTGCTCATTATAGAGGTACGGTAGATTTTAGTAATGCTGCCTTGGAGGCTGCTCAGAAGGGATTGCAGAGATTGCAAGACGCAGCTCAAGTTTTAGAGGGATTGCAACCGTCTGAGCAAGCATCTTTAGAGCCTGAATCTTTGGCACAGCAGTGTGCCAAAGCAATGAATGATGATCTTAATACCCCTATGGTGATTGCAGCTCTTTTCGAGGCTGCTAAATTGATCAATTCTGTTCATAACGGTCAAGCAAAACTTACTGCGGGGCAAATTGCCGAATTGAGAGCAACATATCGTTTGTATCTATTTGATATTCTCGGCCTAATAGAGATCGGCCCTGAAGTAGTTTTCAATTCTTCGGCAGGGGAGGCCTATTCGGGCGCGGTTGACCTTTTACTAGAGTTACGTGCCAAGGCTAAGTTGGCTAAAGATTGGACCACATCGGATTTGATTAGAGACAAGTTGGCAGCCTTGGGGTTTGATGTAATGGACACTAAAGCGGGAGTAGAGTGGAAATTGCGCAGGTAGCAAGTCCCCTCACTCGTGTAGGCTTTAGTTGATTAGGGCTTTCGTATGCTTTTTTCCATTATAATTCCTGTCTACAATCGTCCGCAAGAGTTGAAAGAACTCCTGCAGAGTTTGTATAGTCAAGAGTCTCCTCCCAATTATGAGGTCGTTGTAATCGAAGACGGGAGTTCTTTTAAAAGTCGGTTGGTGGTATCCGATTATGAAGATAAAATGCCTATCCGCTATGTGGAAATACCCAATGGAGGACCGGCAAATGCTCGCAACGTGGGGGCAAAAGAAGCCCAAGGAGACTTCTTCATAATCTTAGATTCGGATGTCGTTTTGCCTGTTGATTACTTGTCTCGAGTGGCGAGCGAATTGGAACAAGACCCGGCTTGTGATGCTTTTGGAGGTCCTGATATGGCGGACATATCCTTTAGCTCGGTGCAGAAAGCGATCAATTATGCTATGACTTCTTTTCTAACAACGGGTGGAATTAGAGGAGGCAGGCATCGCCTGACCAAGAAATATTATCCGAGAAGTTTCAATCTGGGATGCCGAGCTTCTGTATATCGTTCTTTGGGTGGCTTCGAACGTTCTATGCGTTTTGGTGAGGACATAGATTTTTCTATGCGCTTGTATGAAGCAGGGCATAGAGTTCGGCTATATCCCGGGGCTGGTGTTTTTCATAAGAGACGAATTGATTTCAAAAAATTCTTTAAGCAAGTTTTTAATTTCGGTATAGCACGGGTGCATCTTTCGCAGCGACATCCAGGAACTATGAGGTGGGTCTATCTTTTGCCTTCGTTATTTACAATAAGTACTCTCGGTTGGTTCATAGCTTCCCTCTTTATCCCGTCTTTGTGGTGGGGAGTAGGGCTTTTGATGTTGGTGATATTTATCGATTCGTTGCGGCTCAATCGTAGTCTGGCGGTTGCCTTGCTGTCTATTCCAGCAACGTGGACACAATTATTGGGCTATGGTACGGGATATCTATATGCAGCTTGGTGTTGTTACATTCTGCAGAGCAGGGAATTTACCACAAAGACGTTTTCAACTAAACACAATTAATGGGTATGAGAGAGGAACGAAGAGATAATGAATGTATGCAAATGAACAGTTCTTCCGGGGTTTCTTTTTGGCAACGGCCCTATGCACAAACTTGCCTGGTAATTGTTTTGTTTGCGCTTCTTTCGGTGGCATTCTTTGTTCCTTCTATTTTCGAGGGGAGGGAGCTTTTCCAGCAAGATGTAGCAGGCACAATTGGTATTGCCAGCGATGTGAAAGCAGAGGGGGGAAAGCATTACTGGACTAATTCTATCTTTGGAGGAATGCCGATGTATCAGATTTCTCCTTCTTACCCATCCACTGCTCCTTTACAGTTTTTTCAAGACTTTATAACCTTACGTAAGCCTTTTGATATAATGGGGGCTTATGCTTGGTTGCTATTTGCTCTTATGGGAGGTTTTTTCTTTTTTATGAGATCTCTTGGCGTAAGGCAATGGATGTCTGCCTTGGGAGCTGTTATGTGGGCCTTTTCATCCTATTTTTTGATTTTGATAGCTGCCGGACATATTTGGAAGCTTACAGCTCTTTGTTTTATACCACCGACTTTGGCAGGGGTGGTTTGGATTTATAAGGAACGTTATTTATGGGGAGGGCTTTTGATGGCACTGGGAGTAGCGTTGCAAATCCTTGCCAACCACGTGCAGATGACCTATTATTTCTTTTTTGTGATGCTCATACTAGTGATATCCTATTTTGTAGAGAGCCTCAAGAAGAAGCGTTTATCAGCCTTCTTTAGGTCATTCTCCATAATGGTATTAGCGGGAATTGTAGGGGTTGCTGTAAACTGCTCAAACCTTTATCATACTTATGAGTACAGCAAAGAAACGATGCGTGGGGGGGCAGAATTAACTTTACCACCTCCTGGAGAAAAGGAAAATGAGATGGACTGCCTCTCTATTAATAGGGAGGGTTTGAGCAAAGAGTACATCACCCAGTGGAGTTATGGCGTTGGTGAGATATGGACCCTTTTGGTGCCCAATCTCAAAGGAGGGGCGAGTGGCTCTATGTCACAACACAAGAAAGAGTTTGCGCAAACTCCATCACATATTCAACCCTTCTTGGGACAGTTTTCTTCGTATTGGGGAGATCAGCCTTTTACATCAGGTCCGGTATATGTTGGAGCCTTTGTTTTTCTCCTTTTTACGATAGGCCTTTTTGTTGTGCGTGGTCCGATTAAGTGGACATTGGTCGTGAGTACCATTTTTTCTGTTTTGCTATCGTTTGGGAAAAATTTTATGCCGTTGACCGATTTCTTTATAGACTGGGTCCCTATGTATAGTAAATTCAGAGCCGTTTCGTCCATATTGGTAATTGCTGAGTTTACAATCCCCGCTTTGGCAGTATTGGCCTTGGTCGCGATTTTGCAAAATCCAAAACAAATGATTCGTGAGCGCAAAGCGTGGGTTCCTGCCGTATTGGTTCTATCTTTATTATTCTTGTTTTTGATTGTACCAAATGTTTTCTTCTCTTTCGTTTCGGAGCAAGAGCAAATCTTTTTTACTCAAGCAATGATGCAAGATTCGGCTTATGCAGAAGCCCAGAATTTGTTGCAAGATGTGCGGATATCTGTTTTTAGAGCAGATGTTTGGCGCTCTCTTATCATCCTCTTGCTGAGTATTTCGGCAATTGTCTTATATGCCAGGAACAAGATAAATAAGGGAGTAGTAATAGCTCTTGTTTCCATTATTACATTGGCAGATTTGTGGTCTGTGGATAAGCGTTACTTGCATGATGAAATGTTTATTCCAAAGGCTCAAATTCAAGCGAAAGCAATTCCCAAAACAGAAGCAGATGTGCAGATTTTGATGGACAAGGAGCCCGGATACAGAGTGCTCAATTTGGCTGTCAGTACCTTTAATGATGCAACAACGAGCAATTGGCACAAGAGTGTTGGGGGCTATCATCCGGCAAAATTGCAACGCTATCAAGACCTTATAGATCACCAGTTGAACAAGGCTATTCCCGCTTTTTATCAAGAGACAGCGGGTGAAAAAACATCGGATTCTTTGTCTATGCATAGTGAACAGACGGCAATTAGCCCGTATCAAGTGCTCAATATGCTTAATACTCGCTATATCATAATGCCTACACAAGGAGGAAGAACAATTCCAATACGCAATACCAAAGCCTTTGGACCAGCGTGGTTTGTAAAAGATGTGTGTGTGGTTGAGGATGCCAATGGTGAGATGAAGGCCCTTGATGAGTGTGATTTGCGGAAAACGGCAGTTGTAAACAAGACTTTCGTAACAAGAGATCAAAATCCTATTCCGGTGTTATCCGCATCGGATACTGTCTCTTTTATAAAACTTGTAAAACATTCGTCGGATAAAGTGGTGTACCATAGTCAGTCTCCTCGGGCTTCTCTTGCTGTCTTTTCAGAAATATATTACCCCCACGGGTGGAATTTGACCATTGATGGCAAGCCTGCCGAAATATTGAGAGCTAATTATATTCTTCGTGCAGCAGTCTTGCCGAAAGGAGAACACGAGATTGTTTTTGAATTTCATCCTCGTTCTTTAAGTTGTACAGAAACTGTTGCCTGGGTGGCTTTGGGAACACTTGTAACAGCCCTTCTTATCTGGATTTTTGGGCGATTTGTCCGTAGGAAAAGCAAATCTTTAAATTGGTATATTGGATCTTAATTACATACTAAAAATAGGAATTACATTTATGAAACGTTTTTTTCAGATTGCGCAATTATTGATGTTATGCATTGTGGTGATCAGCTTTACAGCTTGTTCGCCTAAGCTGAAACCGCTGACAACATCTCAAATTCGAGTAACACCTCAACCAATGGAAAGGGTGGGCAATCAAGTTCCCGTGCAATTGTCGGTGAGTTTTCCTGCCAAATGGTTTCCCAAGAAAGGGATAGTTCGGGTAACTCCTGTGCTCCATTTTGCCGGACGAATGTCTTCGGCTCCTACCTACACCTACCAAGGTGAATCGTACGAGGGAAACTATCGAACCGTCAGTTACCGTGATGGTGGGGTACAAACTATGGAGTTCTCTTTTCCTTATGAGGCTGATATGGCTCGCAGCGAACTTTTCTTGCACATAGAAAGTGATATTAAGGGGAAAAAAATGTCTTTACCTCCCCTCAAAGTAGCTGAAGGGATGATTACCACCACAGAGTGGGCGAATATTTCCGGGACGGAGCCGGCTTGGGCTCCTGATAACTTTAGAAGAGAACTCAAAGGTTCTTATGCTGCCGATATTCAATTCCTTATACAGCAAGCTGAGGTGCGTGCCAAGGAGCTTCGTAAAGCCGGAGTTCAAGAATGGAAAGATGTGGTGGAGAATGCTCGCCAAATGCCCAATACGAAGGTCGAAGTGGAGATACAAGCTTATGCTTCGCCTGATGGAGGGGTTGAGTTGAACGAAAAGCTATCTGCTCAGCGAGAAAAAAATACAACATCTGCTATTAAGAAAGATTTGAAAGATGTGCCTATGACAGCTCACTACACCTCTCAAGACTGGGAAGGGTTTCGTGAACTGCTGGAGCGTAGCAACATACAAGATAAGGAATTGGTTCTTAGAGTTCTTTCTATGTACCAAGATCCGGAAGATCGCGAGCGAGAAATCAAGAATCTATCTTTTGTCTTCCGACAATTAGCAGATGAAATCTTGCCTCAATTGAGGCGATCTAGATTGATTGCTACAGTAACAGATTTGGGTAAGAGCGATGAAGAAATACAACAATTGGCTTCTTCCAATCCTGCCCGTTTGCGTCCTGATGAATTGCTCCACGCAGCAACTCTTACCAAGGATCATTCTGAAAAGTTGGGAATCTATCTCAATGCAGTTAAGTTGTCGCCGAAAGATTACCGAGCTTACAATAATATTGCTGCTCTTTATTTGCAAAATGGAGATAAAGGAAAAGCCCAAGAGTGGTTTGCCAAGGCGGCTTCGGTAGAGAATAATTCTTACACGAATGTAAATATGGCTTTGTTGGCTTTGGAGGACAATCAGATTGAAAAAGCGCAAGAACTTCTTGGTCGTGCAACCGATATCCCCGAAGCAGACAGAGCGTTGGGATTGTTGTATCTTTCGCAAGGACGAGTGCAAGATGCGGTGAAATCGTTGGGAGTAGTTCCTTCTCGCAACACGGCAGTGGCGCAAATTCTCAACAAGCAGTATGCCGATGCTTTGCAAACTTTGAAATCTTTGCCTGTTGCAGATGCAGTCAACTACTATTTGCGAGCAGTTATTGCGGCTCGTAGCAATGATGTACAAGAATTGGCGGCTAACTTGACAAAAGCTTTTTCAATGGATCGTTCTCTCTTGACAAGGGCTTTGGGCGATTTGGAGTTCGCTCCTCATTTAATGAGTCCCGCAGTAAAAGCTCTTTTTGAGAGATAAATTTCTCTTCCGTAAATTAAATTGAATATATCACAGGCTGTGCCAATCAGTTGGCACAGCCTCTTTTGTTGTACAATTGACATCCGCCAATATTCGTATCCCTTTGTAAAAAGCACAGGGGCTTTTGATCACTCTCTTGTGTGCCCCCAACAAATAGAAGAGGCCACCGAACACACTCGCATTCGAAGTTAGGTGAGTGTTTCATACCCTTTCGGTCAATTATCTATAGCTGAGAGGTAACTATTCATATGTGTGCAATTCAAAAAGGATACTGAATCTTTTAGGAAAAGCCGGCTTGTTTTTGGCTGCTTTCTTGAGTCTGAGTATTTGGTTGTAAAATGGGGTTCTTGTGATTTGTATCAGATCCGAAACAGAGCTGTACAAGTCTTGTTTGGTCCCTTGGGTTTTACTCTTTGGATAATAGCAACCTCATAAAGCCTTCAAATGGAATGATATACAAAAATTAGAGACGAAACTTGGTATACCTCAGAACAGGGTTGATTAAGAAGGTTCAGTAGAAGGCTTCCTTTGAAGTCACACCACTTTTGTGCAGAAAAAAGCCCTCGAAAGCAAAACTTTTGAGGGCTAATAAATCAGAGCTCTTATACGAAGCGAAGAATAGATCAGTTGTTTGATGGAGCCTGTATCTTTTTCATCATAAGATCGTCGTTGTTGATCTTACGCTCTACCTTGCGAATTTCGCTCTTCATTTCACCAAAACTGTAGCTAAATCCTATACCAACGTTAAAGGATTGGGTATGGATTTTAACCGTGGTGTTGAATCCTTCTCCAAAAGATTTTATTGTGGTTGTGTAATAGGGGTGAAATGGATTGGTTGCAAAAAGAGATATACGAAGTTTCTTTTTTAGTAATGTCTTGGATATGTTGATGTTGTGCCAATCGTAAACTGAACCCGATTGGTTAATGGTTGGAGGAGAAAAGGTTACTCCTCCATTAAGAGAAATTGTCCAATCTTTCGGCAAAGTAAGCAGACTACCAATGTAAGCCATACCGTTAAAACCTTTGTTAGTTTGGTTGAATGCACGTCCTTGGATGTTTGTCTTAGCATCTGCCCTAAATAAATTATATCCGGTCGTGAGGTTGGTGTACAGGCGCAACCAAGACAATGGTGTATAGTTGCCAAAGAAGTTTATTCCATAAGTAGTGCGCGACGCTATATTGCCGAATGTGCTGTGTTTTAGACGTTTGTTGTCTTTATCCAAAAAGCTGTATTGCAGTATAGCGTTGTCGCACATGTCTGTGAAAAGGGATAGGGTGGTGTAGGCTTTGGGGGTGTAGTGGTTTACAGAGAGTTGAATGTTGTGTCTCCGTTCATTATCCAAGTCGGGGTTTCCGTAAGACAAAGAATAGGGCGATGACTGAAATTTGTATGGGTTGAGTTGTTCTATACTTGGGCGAGAAACACCAAAGCCATAGCTCAGCTTGATTTGGCTAACGGGAGAGGGGTTGTACGAAACGGAAACTTCTGGTACAAGGTCCAAAAACTGATGTTTAAAATCAGCACTACTGATGGACTTAAAGTGTACGTCATACCAACCTTTTTCAATTCTTAGTCCACTTTTGAGTGCAAATTGTCCTAATCTAATTCGATAAGATCCGTAGGCACCAATGATGTTTTGCAGATAGTTCATCGGGGAACCCGAAATGGAAGTCTCCTGTCCATAGAGGCCGCCGTTTATCCAAGGTTCATTCTCTTCTTTTTTCAAAAATTGTGGAGTCGCAGTCCCAAAACGATGTATATACTTAAGTCCTGTTTCTACTTGGTGTATGGAGCCAAACGGACATGTATAGTCTATCTGCCCAGTATGTTCATTCATTAGAGCGTTGGTACTGCTATTTTGCTGCAACGTTTTTAGAGCGGGTTGTTCTGTTAGGTATGTCCTTGGATCCAAATGCTCCATAAGCAGAAGACTTTTATTTGCAGATGGTGTATGCACGAACTGATAGGACAGGGTCAACAATTCTCCGGGGGTGTGCGTACTGTGCTGATAATCAATATTTGCACTTACCGAACCTCTTTGGTTTTGAACTAGTTCCGTTCTTCTGATCAGAGCTGATGGAGTGAAGCTATCGGTAGATTTAAGAAGAAACTCCTTATTCAAGGAGTTTTGCTCTTCTTGTAGATTTTGAAGATAGAGCCCTATATCGGCACTAATTAGATTGAGCGAATCGATTTCATAGCTCAGTGAGATATTTCCAAAGTGCCCACGAACTTTTCTTTTAGATGACTTGGATTTGTCCTCAGTCTGTATAAAATTTTCTACGGTATGTTGAGTATCGAACTCGCTATCCAGTAGCCTGCTAAACCATCCTGTGTAGTTTCCGGAAAAACCAAACTTACCGATCTTTCCCATCAGAAAAATATTGGGGGTTATTGCCAATGGATGAGGGCTTAAATTCCCAATTCCGATAGAGCCTGAGTAGCCCTCTAAGGTGGTACCCATCGTTACAATATTGAGGATTGCCGCTGTACCTTCGGCATCATACTTTACCCCTGGCTCTGTGATAACTTCGATATTTTTGATCGAAGAGGCTGGGATATTGCGCAAAATGTCCTTGGGATTTGATGACACCATTTTGGATGGTTTCCCATTGATGTAAATTTTGTAGTTCGATGAACCTTTGACTTGAACATTCCCTTGTCCATCTACAGTGACCAAAGGGACGCGACTGAGCAATTCACTCAAACTTTCGGTCTTGCTCATCGGATCATCTTGTACGTTGTATGCAATTTTGTCTGCATCAATGCGAACCAAAGATCGAGCAGCGGTCACAGTTACTGCATCTAAAAGTTGTTCGTCATCAGACATGTAAACCTTAACAATTGGTCCCTCTTTTTGGGGGTGATAAGTTTTTGGAATGGGACGTTTGCCTACATAAGATGCAATTAGCCTATACTGAGTAGCCGTGGGGACGGTGATGGAAAATTGTCCTTGGTCGTCGGATACTTGATTGAGGGTATCTGGATGTTGTCTTGTTCCTTCTTTCGGAGCAACAACACTTATGGACGCAAAAGCGATAGGTTTCACAGAAACACTATCCAAAACAACGCCTTGTATAAGAGTTTTTTCTTTTTGTTCCTCTTGTGCAGATAAGGACATTGTACATCCTAGTAAAAGAGATGTTCCTAAGACGGCTTTCAAAAACTTCATAGCGAATAGATTTTGGATTTATATTTCAAAATAATAAGCAACACGCAAATGTAAAGAAACTTTTGAAAAGAAGTATGAATTTCGGGTTTGGTTGGAGTGTTGTTGCGTTGCGTTTGAAGCTAGAGACTATCTTTAAAAGCTGAAGTTCAGCTGATTGAAAAAGTGGCAGATTGAGCATTCCTACCCGATCGGTTGCCGTTTTTGTTTAGATGGCTTGTTTTTTGGAAAATTTCACCACCGAGGTGTTTTCGTGTGGATGTTTTACCGATGATTTATTACGCCAAAGGACGAAAACAGTAACTCCGTAAAAACTAAGTTGTATACACATCCGACTAAATTCCTACCGCTACCTGTTTGTGTACCGTTGTATTGATCTCGGAATTTCATTCAATGGCTTGAAAGAGCACGAGGCTGTTGTATATTTCATTTTTTATTTCTTACTTTGCACTCCGATTGCCGAGCGTATATGCCGACGAATGATGCTAAAGTTGGATACTCGCGCAGAGCTTCAGGTGATTTATACAAAAGAACAATAAGGAGATATAACAAGATGTCTAAGATTTGTCAGATAACCGGCAAGAGGGCTATGGTGGGTAATAATGTTTCTCACTCAAAGCGTCGTACAAAACGCACCTTCAACGTAAACCTCTTTTCAAAAAGGTTCTATTGGCCCGAGGAAGACTGTTGGATTGTGCTTAAGGTATCCGCTGCAGGCCTTCGTTTGATTAATAAAATAGGGTTGGACGCGGCTATAAAAAGGGCTGCAGAAAAAGGCTATTTGGATGCATAATAGTGTGTCTAAAGCATAAAGTGGAAAATTATTATGGCTACAAAAAAAGCAAAAGGCAATAGAGTGCAAGTGATATTGGAATGCACCGAACATAAAGAAAGCGGAATGCCGGGTACTTCTCGCTACATTACTACAAAGAATCGCAAGAATACAACACAGCGTTTGGAGTTGAAGAAATACAATCCTATACTGAAGCGCTATACGTTACATAGAGAAATTAAGTAATCTTAATATAGGAGACTTAAAATATGGCAAAGAAATCAGTGGCAACCTTTAGGGTTGGAGATGGACGTTCTTACTCCAAAGTAATCAAGATGGTTAAGTCCCCCAAGACGGGAGCTTATTGTTTTGAAGAACAGATGGTTCCAAACGAAGCTGTCAAAGAGTTTTTCAGCAAGTAAATTTGGAGAAAAGGATATACGAAAACGGTTCTCTTTCATCTTCATCTATATTATCTTGAGGAAAGGATAGGGTGGGAGGATGTTTTTGGATTTGTAACAGAAGTTAATCTTGAAGGGATTGGCTTCTGTTCTTTTTTTTTGTTTGTTGTCAGAATATTCTTACCTTTGTCCGCAGCAGAAGAGATCTTGTACATAAGAAGATGTTGAGTTTGGTAAGGACAAACTCAATTACAACATAAGCCACGCCTGTCGTTCTGGGAAACTCATCAAATAAAACCAATTTCCGAGACTATTTTTACTTTCAAAGACCGGCCGCAACCCTTGGGGTGTTTTTCAGAAACCAGCGGACTTCTGCGGTTGTAAAAAACTCAAATCCTGTCTTTCGGAGTTTCCTCAGTCTATGGTGTGGCTTTTCTTCTTTTTTTTGCTTTGAAGTAAATCTACGTAAATGTCTATTTTGCTCGTGACGTTTTATAATCTACTCTTTATAATCTACTCTTTGGAAACGGTTTGGAAATGATGGATGAGAAAGAAGTAGCCTCTGTTTTGTCAAAAGCTCTTATTGCAAAGGGGGGAGACGGGCGTATAGAGGCTTGTCTGTTCGATATGGATGGGGTTTTGCTAGATTCTATGCCATCGCATTCTGTCTCTTGGGTGCAAGCGGTAGAAACGGTTCAAATAAAAGAAACACCAAACTATTTCTATCAATGTGAAGGGCAAGTGGGGCGTGAAACGATAATCAATCTTTTTCAACAGCACAAAAATAGATTCCCGACAAAAGATGAAATAGAAAAAGTTTATGCACTCAAGTGCTCTTTGTTTGATGACTACGATAAGCATTTGGCTGTAGATTATGCCGTTGAAATGATTTCAGATCTTGTAGATAAGAAATTACCCATATTTTTGGTTACTGGTTCTGGGCACCCTTCTCTAAAAAACAGATTGCAAACTCATTTTGGAAATATTTGGTCGGATCAAAACATCATATCGGCTTCTGATGTTAAGTTTGGAAAGCCTCATCCAGAGCCTTATTTAAGGGCCCTAGAGCGAGTCCAAAAAGAGGCAAATAGATGTCTTGTTATAGAGAATGCTCCCTTGGGGGTAAAGTCTGCAACGGCTGCTGATCTTGCTGTGTTGGCTGTCAATACTGGTCCCTTACCGGACGAGGAGCTTCTTCGAGCCGGAGCGATCTCGGTGCAGTCCAATCTTCGTCAAATACACGCAATCATAAAGTGTCTGCTATAAACGCTCCTATATTGTTAATCCGTTTGATAAGTTGTACTTTTGTCCAATAAATGATTTACAACATATTTGGAAAATCTTATGATCACTTTCTTCCGAAACGCAGCTAATCGGCAGGTGTATGTAGTAGAGCATACGCTCCCTTTTACAGATACAGATATTGAAAAACTATCTTGGTTAATGGGTGGTGCGCAAGCCCTTTCTGAGAAGCAACTCGCAGGGGCTTATATTGGACCGAGAGCCGAAATGATTACGCCTTGGAGTACCAATGCCGTGGAGATTGTGGGTAATATGAATATCGAAGGAGTAAAACGCATTGAAGAACTGTTTTTAGCAGAGCAGGAAGAAGAGGTCGATAAGATGCTCCAACGGTTTTACAAAAATCCGGGACAAGATATCTTCCTCACAACGGCAGTGCCTAACCCCGTTATTTTTATCGATAACTTGGAAGAATATAATCAGACGGAAGGATTGGCTCTTAGTGATGATGAAATAGAATATCTGTACAAGATTGAGAAGAGTATAGGTCGAAAATTAACAGATTCGGAGGTTTTTGGCTTTTCTCAAGTAAACTCAGAACATTGTCGCCATAAAATATTCAACGGAACGTTCATTCTTGATGGACAAGAGCAGCCTAATACTTTGTTCGGTATGATCAAAGAGACCTCTAGGGTCAATCCCAATAGCATTGTATCTGCTTATAAGGATAATGTTGCTTTTATTTCGGGGCCCAAGATGCAGCAGTTTGCCCCACAAAAAGCCGATGAACCCTCTTTCTTTGAAGTCAAAGAGCGCAATACAGTATTGTCCATTAAAGCAGAGACACATAACTTCCCCACAACGGTTGAACCTTTTAATGGGGCTGCAACCGGGACAGGGGGAGAAATTAGAGACAGAATGAGTGGTGGTAAAGCTTCTATACCGATTGCAGGAACAGCTGTTTATATGACTTCGTACCATCGGTTGGGGGAAAAGTTGCCGTGGAAGTCGAAACTCTCTCCTCGCCCTTGGCTCTACCAAACTCCTCAACAGATTCTAACAAAAGCATCTAACGGAGCGAGTGATTTCGGCAATAAATTTGGACAACCTTTGATTAATGGATCTCTATTGACCTACGAGCATCAAGAAGCCCCGGAGGCTTTGTCTTACGGATACGACAAAGTGATTATGCTTGCCGGAGGCATCGGATATGCCGCTATGGAAGATGCTCAAAAAGGGGAACCTCAACCCGACCAAACCGTTGTCGTTATGGGGGGAGATAACTATAGGATTGGTATGGGCGGAGGGGCCGTCAGCTCGGTCAATACCGGGCAGTTTAGCTCCGGAATAGAACTCAATGCTGTACAACGGGCCAATCCGGAGATGCAAAAACGGGTACAAAACGTGGTTCGGGCTATGTCGGAGAGTGACAGAAACTTCATAGTGAGCATTCACGATCACGGAGCCGGAGGGCATCTCAATTCTTTGACGGAGCTTATCGAAACAACAGGAGGTGATATAGATATTGATGCTCTTCCCGTTGGAGACCCAACACTTAGTGCCAAAGAAATCATTGGTAACGAAAGTCAAGAGCGCATTGGCTTATTGGTCAATGGAGAGGATTATTCAACTATAGAGCGTATTGCACAACGCGAATGTGCCCCTATCTATAAAGTAGGGAAGACAACGGATGATCATAGACTATTGTTTTCGTCTCGGAAGGATGGAAAAGTGATTGATCTTAAGGTGGAGGATCTGTTGGGAAATTCTCCCAAGACCATCATAACGGATTGTTCTGTAAAACATAAATTCTCTTCGTTACACTACGATTCAACAATGTTGGAGCATTATTTGGATCAAGTTCTCCAATTAGATGCGGTGGCTTGCAAAGATTGGCTTACCAATAAAGTCGATCGTTCAGTAACAGGGCGTGTAGCTTGTCAGCAATGTTGTGGAGAAATACAGCTCCCCCTTAATGACTTAGGTGCTATAGCGATAGACTTTACGGGTACTCGAGGGATGGCAACAGCCATTGGGCACGCCCCTCAAGCAGGTCTTATTGATGCTGCAATTGGATCTGTTTTGTCCGTTGCCGAAGCCTTGACAAATATTGTATTTGCTCCATTGGAAAAGGGTTTAGAAAGCGTTTCGCTTAGTGCCAATTGGATGTGGCCGTGTCGCAATAAAGGCGAAGATGTCCGTCTGTATCAAGCGGTAGAGGCTTGTGCTGATTTTGCCACTGCTTTGGGCATTAATATACCGACAGGAAAGGATTCTCTTTCTATGACTCAGAAGTATCCGGATGGAACGAAAGTACTCAGTCCTGGGACAGTGATTATAACTGCTGCGGCTCCTATTTCTGATGTGAAAGCGATTGTTCATCCCAATATTAAGAGGGTGAGCGAATCATATCTTGTTTACATTGATTTTAGTTTTGATAAACTCAGATTGGGAGGGTCAGCCTTTGCTCAAATTTTGGGAGAGTTGGGTAGCAAAGCTCCTTCTGTGACAGATGCCGAATATTTTGTTGATGCTTTTGCTGCAGTGCAAGACATGATCAGGAGAAATCTTGTTTTAGCTGGACACGATATTTCTGCCGGAGGATTGGTTACTACTCTTCTCGAAATGTGCTTTGCCAATAGAACAGGAGGGCTTGATGTCACATTGGATAATCTTGAGTCAGAAGATGTATTAACAGCCCTTTTTTCAGAAAATCCTGGAGTTGTTTTGCAGATAGAAGATCTTGAAGTTGCACAACGTGTTTTGGAGTCTTATGGGGTAGGCTTTGCCGTTATTGGGACACCAATTGAGGAAAGAAAGATTTACATACAAAAGGATAGCTTTAAGTGTTCTTTGGATATTGACGAGAAGAGAGATGTTTGGTATAATAATTCATTTCTGCTGGATTCTTTCCAAAGTGCTAATGGATGTGCGCGGCAGCGCTTTGATAACTACAAAAACCAACCAATAGAGTATAAGTTTCCTCAAGAGTTTGATGGAAGAGTAGGTTCTCTATCGTTGCGTTCTTATCAAGATACCAACAAGCGTAGTGGTATTGTAGCTGCTATATTGAGAAATAAGGGAACCAATGGGGAACGAGAAATGGCCTATGCCCTTCATTTAGCTGGTTTTGACGTAAAAGATGTTCATCTTTCGGATCTTATTTCGGGGCGTGAAGATCTCAAAGAGGTACAGATGTTGGTTTTTTGTGGTGGTTTCTCAGATTCGGATGTTTTTGGTTCTGCCAAAGGTTGGGCAGGCGGTATCTTGTACAATGAACGAGCTAAAAGGGCAATTGATAGCTTTTACAAGAGACTGGATACACTGTCGTTGGGGATTTGCAATGGTTGCCAACTAATGGCGGAGTTGGGAATTCTCTACCCAGAACACACGGAGAAACATAAGATGAGACATAACACGTCTCATAAATTTGAATCTTCTTTCGTTTCCTTGGAAATACCTCAAAATGAATCCATTATGCTGGGTAATCTATCTGGTTCTAAATTAGGTATTTGGGTAGCACACGGAGAGGGACAGTTTGTTTTACCATATGAGGAAGAACGGTATAACGTTATTGCTCGATACAGTTATGATGCGTACCCAGCCAATCCCAATGGATCGCCCAAAGCAGTAGCAGGGCTGTGCAGCGATAATGGTCGCCATCTGGCTTTGATGCCACATCCGGAGCGTGCTATTTTCCCTTGGCAATGCGCCCATTATCCATATAAAGGGCACGAAATTACTCCTTGGATGCAGGCTTTCCGTAATGCTTTTCAATGGATAAAAGAACAGAAAAAGTAGAAACTTTTTTGGGGGAAGTAATCTGAAGGTTGCGACCAAATTGAGTTCTATGACAGAGGAGCAGGTGTATTCTTATGCGCTTACGCAAATAGAAGGGGTGGGTAATGTTATCGCTCATCGCTTGTGGTGTGAAGTGGGGAGTGCAAGTGCTCTTTTTTTACAACCTGAGATTTGGCAAAAAATAAATCCCGTCCTCTACAAAAAAATAGCCAAGCAACTGCACGATAAGAGGCTGATTGAGGAGGCTCGAGATATTTGTCGCAGGGCAGAGGACAAAGGGTTATCTTTGATGTGTTTGTCTGATGAAGACTATCCAGAGAGGCTTAAAGTTTGTGATGATGCACCAATGTTGCTTTTTTTCGTTGGTAATAGGGTTCGCTTACATGCACCGCACATAATTAGTGTTGTGGGGACTCGTAATGCTGATAGATATGGAAAAGAGCTTACATCTGTGCTGATAAAACAGTTGGCACAGGAGGTCCCGGAATTGGTGGTTATTAGTGGCTTGGCTTATGGGATAGATATTTCTGCCCACAAGGTGGCTTTGGAGTTGGGGTTGGCGACTTTTGGTGTGGTCGGACACGGATTGGATCGTATTTATCCATCCGTACACCGCAATACGGCTATTGAGATGCTGCAAAGTGGAGGCCTTTTGTCCGAATTTACCATAGGGAGCAAGCCCGATCGCTTTAATTTCGTAAGTCGTAATAGAATAGTAGCAGCTCTGAGTGAGGCTACACTGGTTGTTCAGTCTGCGTCTCGTGGAGGAGCACTTATAACGGCTCATTTGGCTCAAAATTACAATCGAACAGTTTTTTCTGTTCCTGGGCGAATAACGGATCCATTATTTGAGGGATGTAATAGGCTTATTGCAGATAACATAGCCCATCCGGCTCTTTCCGGAGAGGAAATTGCTCGTTTATTGGAGTGGAAAAGTAATATTTCTCCAAAGCATAGTAGTGGTACTGATGTGCAACCCCAAGACTTATTCGATACATTAGAACCAGTGGCTCGTCGCATCAACGATTTTATTGTTGTCCACTCTGGAGCCACGGTAGATGAATTATGTTTTTCTCTCGGGATGTCTGTAGCCGATATTTCGGTTGAACTATTTAATTTGGAGATGCAAAATCTTGTACAGGCTGGTCCCGGAGGAATTTATATATCCAAGGTATAATGGAGGGAGATATAACACTTTCTATTCTTATCCCCGTCTTTAATTATGACTGTACGAAGTTGATTGAACTTTTGGTTGAGCAGCAAAAACAGTTACTTTGCAAAAGTGAGATTGTTCTGGGAGACGATTGCTCTCTACCGTCTTTTGCTGCCATTTATGAACAGCTAAAGGAAAAATATTTATGCCGTATTGTGCGTCCAGAACATAATATAGGTGCGGGTGAAATGCGTAACCTTTTGGCACATAGTAGTTTGGGGAAGTGGTGCCTTTTTTTGGATAGTGATACTTTACCAATAGGAAAAGATTTTCTTTCCTCTTATCTCTGCAATGCAGAAAGTGATTGTGTAACCTGTGGCGGTTTTGTTTATGAAGATACCCCGCCTAGAAAAGATCTCCTTTTGCGTTACGTATATGGCCATCAAGTAGAGATGAAAACAGCAGCACAGAGGGAACAGAAACCTTACGATAATTTTATCGGGATGAGTTTCCTCCTCCCGCGAAATATAATGATGGATGAAGGATTTCCGCAAGCTATGGGTATGGGATACGAGGATGCTTATTTTGGTTACAGACTTAAAGAACGAGGAATCTTCATACGCCATATCAATAATCCTGTTTTACATAGTCTAAAGGAAACATCCGAACAATTTTTGTCCACTACTCGGAGGTATGTTTACAACTTGTATCAGCATCAACATCTTTTGGTAGGAAAAGTACGTCTTTTGGACTTTTACATCCGTTTGACAAAAATCCCCGGAGGCCATTTCGTCGGCTTTCTTTTTCAATTTGTGGAACCTCTCTTGCAAAAACAATTAACGGGCAGTCGTCCATCTCTAAAACTATTTACTCTATACAAACTTCTCTACCTCTCTTCTCTCTTTACAGAAGAAAGATAGGAATATGATAGGGTCCTGCCTTTTAGTTTTCTTTCGGTGGATTTTGTTGTATACAGTGTCTAATAATCTTTTTCATATGAGATGATATTTTTGAATATTTTATTGTCTATTTGGTTTTTTTCTATACCTTTGGGTGTCTCCAATTCGAGCGTGTTGGAAGGGCTGAATTGCTCGGCTTCCCTTTCGTGTATGGTTGGGGGCTTTTGTAAAATATTTATCATCAATCTATAACAAAAAATTGAAAGAATGAAAAAGATTTACTTTACTGCTGTTGCCTTATTGGCTCTTACATTTTCTGCTAATGCGCAAGTGCAAATGCAGCGTCAGGAAACTGCCAACTTCTCTTCTTCCGCTTCATTGAGAGCTGATGCAGAGAAATTTTCCTATTACAAGTTAGGAGAAAATGATAATTTTTTCACAATTGGGGCAGAGTCAGAAATGACTGCAGGGGCTCTTGTAAAAATTCCTGGAGAAAAATTGAAAGACTGTACAATTACGGGAGTTGAGGCTGGGTTTGGCTTTGGAGGAATAGAAGTGACTTTTGTCGCATATAAAGAGTTGGGTGGAAAAACTGAGAACATCCTGGGCTTAGGAACGACTCTCGAAGACACTGCGGGAAAGGCTTTGATTGCCGGATTCGGATTCCCCAATGAGAATCAAATAACCGTAGAAAGCAGTGCGAATTATTATGTCGGCTACTTAGCTACTTTTAAGGGAAGCTTTCTAACTGTAACGGACAAAGCTAAAGATCCCCTTGTTCCTGAGGTAAATTTCCTTCTTGCTAAAGGAGATTCTGGATTGAATATTGGCAGTATAGACAAAGAAAGTTGGGCTGGAAACTGGATTTTGGGTGTGCGTTTTGTTCGCTCAAACGGGGTAGAGGGAGTGTTCACTAACAATACCCTTCTTTACGCAGAGGATGGAAAGATAGTTGCTGAAGGGGTAGAAAACTATACTTTGCAAGTGTTTAATCTTAGCGGAGAAGGGGTCCGTAACGAAAACTTATCTGCCGGAACTTATGTAGCACGTTTAACTGTTGACGGTCGCACAAGTTCATTCAAAGTGGTTGTTAAGTAAGGAA
This sequence comes from Bacteroidota bacterium, assembly GCA_023396255.1. Lineage (GTDB taxonomy): Bacteria > Bacteroidota > Bacteroidia > Bacteroidales > Porphyromonadaceae > Porphyromonas. Next base: position 38,274 of record JAEWWU010000004.1, on the reverse strand, counting down.
AAGTTGCTGCAGTATTTTTTGTAGCTGATCTATATTTAAGGAGTTCGCTTTTTCAAAGGGCGAACTCTTTTTTTCAATGTACTGTATTGGTGCTGACAGAGAATGAAATTTTCTCCGTTCAAGAGTCTATTTATTGTGGAGTCTTCATCATCGGATTAAATGGAGAATCCTCTGATGCGGTAAGTACAATTTTGTTTGGGATTATATTTATCTTTGCAGAAGTGAAATAATATGCCACATCTGCAATGTATTCATCGTCTTCGAATTTGAACTGTCCATTTGCTCCTTGTTACGTATTGCAAGAAGGGTTGCTTAGGCGTAATCTCTCTTTGATTAAAAATGTGGCTACCCGGGCGGATATAGAAATAATATTGGCTTTTAAGGCTTATGCTCTTTGGAAAACGTTTCCAATATTCAGAGAATACATAGAGGCAAGTACTGCTAGTTCTCTTTTTGAAGCCCAATTGGGGTATGAAGAGATGGGGGCACTGGTACATACTTTTATGCCGGCATACACCGATGATAACATCTCTTTTTTGAGGCAGTTGAGTAGCCACATAACGTTCAATTCGATAAGTCAGTATGAACGTTTTTTTGAATCAAGGGTTTTGAACAACAAGGGAGAAAAGGTTTCCTATGGTTTGCGCATAAATCCAGAGTACTCACCCGTAGAGACGGATCTTTATAATCCAGCTTTACCTGGTTCCAGATTTGGTGTTACCAAAGACGAATTGGCTGCCATATGGCCTTTGTTCGGGATAGAAGGTTTGCACCTTCACGCATTATGTGAGGGAAATTCTCAACAGTTGGAACAATTACTTGCCGTAGTGGAAGCTCGCTTCGCCCCTATGCTTGATTCTGTGAGTTGGCTCAATTTGGGAGGAGGGCACCTTATGACTCATAAGGATTACGACACGGATCATCTTGTAGAAGTTCTTAGAACCTTCAAAAAACATCATCCTCATTTACATATTATAATGGAGCCGGGGAGTGCTTTTGCTTGGCAGACCGGTTATCTTCTTTGCTCTGTGGTTGATATAGTGGAGCATCACGGAATTTGTACAGCAGTGTTAGACGTTTCATTTACTTGTCATATGCCCGATTGTTTAGAGATGCCCTATCAACCTAAAGTCAGAGGTGCTCAAATGGGAAGAATAGAGGGGTTGCACACTTATCGCTTAGGAGGTTGTAGTTGCCTTAGCGGAGACTATATGGGTGATTGGAGCTTCGAGACTCCTTTGAGAATAGGGCAGCAGATTATTTTTGAAGATATGATGCACTATACAACCGTTAAAACGAATATGTTCAATGGCATAAGTCACCCCTCAATCGTTTTGCAGCAATTAGATGGATCGTATTCCCTTTTGCGGCAATATGAGTACGGCGACTACAAGAATAGAATGGATTAATCATTGAGAAATTATACGTGTATGGGTTTATTTGGTTTTTTCTCAAAAAAGAAAAAAGAAACGTTAGATACAGGTCTGGCCAAAACGAAGGAGAGCGTAGTTGGTAAGATAACTCGTGCTATTGCCGGAAAGAGTAAGGTGGATGATGCTGTTTTAGACGATTTGGAAGATGTTCTTATCACGAGTGATGTGGGAGCGGACACGACCATTAAAATTATAAAGCGCATAGAAGAACGAGTATCACGGGACAAGTATGTGACAACAGATGAGTTAACGAGAATTTTGCGTCAAGAAATAGCTTCGTTGCTCACAGAAAGTGGTAATGAAGATGTCTCTGATTCGTTTATTATATCGGAGGAACAAAAGCCTTACGTCATTATGGTAGTCGGAGTTAATGGGGTGGGGAAGACCACGACTATAGGAAAACTTGCATACCAGTTCAAACGAGCCGGTATGAATGTGGTTCTTGGGGCAGCAGATACCTTTAGGGCAGCAGCCATAGAGCAGTTACAAATTTGGGGAGATCGGGTTGATGCTCCGGTTATAAAACAACAAATGGGAGCAGATCCGGCTTCCGTCGCTTTTGATACACTTTCTTCTGCCAAAGCAGCAAATGCTGATGTTGTAATTATAGATACAGCTGGTCGCTTGCACAATAAAGTGGGACTTATGAATGAGTTGTCTAAGATCAAACGAGTAATGCAGAAAGTATACCCAAATGCCCCTCAAGAGGTTTTATTGGTTTTGGATGGTAGTACTGGGCAGAATGCCTTTGAACAAGCCAAGCAGTTTATGGCAGCTACAGAGGTCACGGCTCTTGCTGTAACAAAGCTAGATGGTACAGCAAAAGGAGGAGTGGTAATTGGGATATCAGATCAATTCCAAATTCCGGTTAAGTATATTGGCTTAGGGGAAAAGGTAGAGGATCTCCAATTGTTTCACAAAACAGAATTTGTAAATTCTCTCTTTGGTGAATGAGGCAAAATGAAATAAACGTGATCACCTTGGGGTGTTCTAAAAATCTTGTCGATTCGCAAGCCCTAATTAAAAAGTTTGCTTCTTTGGGATATAGGGTAAGACACGACCCGGATCGAGTAACAGGTGAAATTGTTGTAATCAACACCTGCGGGTTTATTGGAGATGCCCAAGAGGAGTCAATCAACACGATTCTCCGATTTGTTCGAGCAAAAAAAGAGGGTCGAATAAGGCAACTTTACGTGATGGGATGTTTAAGTCAGCGTTTCAAAGACGATCTGATACGAGAGATTCCAGAAGTGGATGCTTACTATGGAAAGTTTGATTGGAATAAAATAGCCGATCAACTCGGACCCTCTTTTGAAAAAGTAGGAGCAAGCATTTCGCCTTCAGTCGTGGTTGGGGAGAAACATAGTCATTATGCCTATATAAAAATTTCAGAGGGCTGTGATCGTACTTGTTCGTATTGTGCTATTCCGTTGATTACGGGTAAGCATAAATCTTTTCCAATGGAGCGAGTATTGGAACAAGTGCAGGAGAAGGTGGCAGCCGGATGTTCGGAATTTTTGTTAATTGCTCAAGATAGTACTTATTATGGTATTGATCTCTACGGAAAACAAACGTTGGCAGATTTGATGCAAATGTTGGCAGAGGTCGATGGGGTAAAACGCTTGCGTTTGCACTATGCTTATCCGACTCATTTTCCGGTCGATATTCTGCCTGTTATGCGCAAATATCCCAATATTTGTCCATATATAGATATTGCACTACAGCATAGTAGCGATCATATGTTGCAAGTAATGCGTAGGGGGATAACCAGGAAACAAACCAAGCAACTTATAGAGCGTATACGCAAAGAGGTTCCTGGAGTGGTGATTCGCACAACGATGATGGTAGGGCATCCGGAAGAAACAGAAGCGGATTTTAGAGATCTGTTGAATTTTGTTCGAGAAATGCGTTTTGAACGTTTGGGTGCGTTTGCCTATTCACACGAGCAAGATACCTTCTCTTACAAGCATTATCAAGACAATGTCCCTACGGAAGTTAAACTGCAACGACTAGAACAGTTGATGCAGCTTCAAGAACAAATCGCGCAAGAGATTAGTTTGAGTTATGTGGGAAAATGTGTGGAGGTTGTTGTGGATCGCCACGAGGATGAGTATGTCGTGGGACGTACCTGTTACGATTCACCGGAAGTAGACCCCGAGGTGCTTATACCCAGAAGTTCTCTTTCCAAGAGGCTACTTCGTGGACACTATTACCAAGTTCGCATTGTGGGAATGGAAGGGTATGATCTCATAGCACATATAGAAGATTAATTGTTTTTTCTAAACAAACCTCTTTCCTATGGTCAGTACGGAGCAATGGCTGATGCAACTTTCGGCTTTTAGTAAAATAGATTGCGAAGTTTGTGAAAAACTGTGGCAGCAGCTTGTTGAGATTATTCAGCAACGGATGCTTTTTGGACATAAAACAATAATGGCTCACGTAGGTTGTTGGAGTACTGAACAGGAACCTGATTTTATTGCCATTTTGCCTTCTTCGGAACGATTTTTGGTACCTCCTCGGATTGTTGTACGCATTGATTATGTACCACATTCAGACCATCAGGACCAACTTAAAACTCTATTGAAGGCAACAACCTCTGTGGTTCCCGACACATTGGATGCTTTTTATTCGGCAATTGGAGCACTGTTTTTGATGCACCAAAACAAGCAACATAGGTTGATGTGGAGTGGTTTGGGACTGTTTGAACCTTTTGAACGACCTGAAGGAACTATTGCATATACCTTTGTTCCCGAAGATAGTTTTGCTTGTCAAGTGAATAAGCCTTTTGAACTGTTTTCGCCAACGTTGCTCAATAAAGAATCGGAGTGGCCTGCATTGAAGAAAGTTAAGACAACCGTATTGGAGGAAGTTTACCCTGTAGTTCGCTCTTGGAGAACACCTTTTCTCTCTACCAAAGAATTGAATGAAAGAATCCCTACTTCGACAGAAGAACCTCAAAAGGATTGGGATGTAAAAAATAGTGAATCAGCAGAAATCGATTCTGGGGAGAAAATGTTTCAGGGCAATTCTAATTCACCCGTCTCTTTCATTCTTAATAATGAAGGAGAGGCAGTGCCAACCACACAGAATAGCTCTCAAAGCTCTTTGTTAGATGGAGAATTGCAGGTTCCAAAAGAAGAGAAACTTAGGGGGGGGATTGAGGAGGAAGCGGATGTAACCAAAGAAGAGTCAACGGATAGTTTACAGAGGCTGGATAATACAGTTTTTCCCGTTCGAGAAACGGAAGTTCCAACAGAGCAGCCTATGCAAAAGAGGTTTTCTATGGGGGAGAATTCGCAATATGACGACAAAAAGAATGGAAAACATCCTTTGAGAAACAATAAATCCAAAGACCAGAGAAGAAAGAGACGTTCTTTACCTCGTCGGATTTTTTTTGTGATGTTGATTGTTGGATTATTGGCTTTGCTTCCTGTCCTGTATTGGTGGTTAAATATAAATGGAACTCTTCTTTCTATTAAAAAGGAAAGTAGTGACAGAAATCTCCCTCAGCCAACCATTATTTTCGATGAAGAACGCCCTCTCTATGTTCCGAGTCATCCTTTGGAACAGTCGATTGATTCGGTGGTGTCGCTTTTTGAAACTAAACAAGAAGAGCAAAAAGTTTTATCTGAGGCAGAAGAGCCAGATGTTGAAAAACGCCGTGTTGTGCCCCCAAATGAACAAGTAGCAAAGAAACCTTCTGCAGCTGAGAGCAAACCTTTACAACGACAAGAACAGAAACCTTGTTTTGTGGTAACAAAAAAGGGGCGTACTTTATCATCGTATGCTCGAGAGCATCTGGGGCATAATAATTTCTGGGTTTATATCTACTTGGTTAATAGAAAAGTGATTGCCAACCCCAATATCGTTCCAGAAGGGAAAAAACTTCGTTTGCCGACTCTAGATGAGTATCCTATGAATCCGAACCGAGCACAAGATTTGGAACAAGCTCGAGAGTTATGTAAGCGTTACCTAAGGTCGTAGTTCTTTTATTCCGGTTTATAGGAGTTTTCAGGTTGTAGGGGTTTGTCGTATTGTTGTCTTTCCTCTACAGCCTTTGCTTTTTTGCTCAATTGGGAAACTGAGATAGGTATGGGCTCTTTTGAGGTATCTTTGGTGGATGTGTATTGATTAAGAGATCTTTTTATTCGATTTATCAGATTGTTTTCCGTTATCTGTTTGAAATTCGTAGGTGTATCTACTGTTTTGGGTGAAACAATGAGCAGCACATCATTGACGTGTAAACGAAGATCTCCTTTAGGTATTATATAATGGCTCTTGCGATTGACAAGAATAATTAATTCATCTTTTTCTATTTCCAATTCTTTTAACTTATTTCCTTTCTGGAGCATTCGTTCGGTGATGATACGCTCTTCCATCTGGGTGCCGGTTTCTTCCGGAATTTCGACGCCGATAAAAAAGCCCTCGGCGGGTGCGGGTTGTGCCAAACCAAGTTTAACAGCCAACGGTTTTATGGTCATACCTTGGAAAATTAGAGATAGGATAGTTACGAAGAATACAATGTTAAAAATGTGTTCCGAGTTGGGAACAGTATGTATATAAGGATAAGTGGCAAACAAAATGGGGGCCGCACCTCTCAGTCCCACCCAAGAGATGAATAGGCGAGCTTTTTGGCTTAATTTCCTAAGAGGTAAAAGGGAGAGGAAAACGGCAGCAGGTCGTGCCACAAACATCATCAAAAGACCTATGGTTAGGGCCGGAACAGCTATGTGTATCATTTCGTGCGGATTAACCAACAATCCTAAGAGAATGAACAAAATAATTTGTAGCAGCCACGTAATACCATCGAAGAATGAGTGTATGGTGCGATTTTTTTCGATTCGTTTGTTGCCTACTATGAGCCCCATAATATAAACCGCTAAAAAACCATTTCCCTTCAATATGGCTGTGATGCTATATGTAGCCAAAACAAGACACAATAGTGTGATGGGATAAAGTTCATCGTTATGTATGCGCAGATGGTTCAATATCCACACAGATAAGTATCCCATTACAAAGCCGAGTAACCCTCCAACTAAAAATTGAGTTGTGAATTGAAATCCTATTTGCAGAGCATCTACGTTTGCATCCGACAAACTGATATACCCGATTAAAGCCGTTGTGAGCATATAGGCCATAGGGTCATTGCTCCCGCTTTCCAATTCCAATACAGGCTTGAGGTTTTGCTTGAGTTGAATGTTTTGCGAACGTAGGATGGCAAAAACGCTGGCACTATCTGTACTGGACATAGTCGCTGCCAAAAGGAAGGATAATGGAAGGGAAAAGGTTAAACTACTGAAAAGTTGCCCTGTAATCCAATAGATGAAGAGACCGGTAAAGAAAGTAGTCAGAATAACTCCTACTGTACTAAGCATAAGCCCTTCTTTGAGAATGGGCCTAATTCCGGAAATATGCGTTCCCATCCCCCCGGTAAATAGAATAATGGTGAGGGCTACCGTACCTACATACTGAGCTGTATGCATACTTTGAAACCGTATCCCAACGCCATCTTCACCGAAGAGCATCCCGGTAATGAGAAAGAGTAATAGTGCGGGTATCCCAAATTTATTACCTACCTTTCCGAAAAGAATACCACTGAAGATGAGTACGGATGCTCCTAAGAGGAGAAGTTCTATTTTCATCTGTATTTGTGTCGATTTTATTCCATTTGTAAATGCCGAATTTCCCCAAAAGATCGTTCTCTACAAAGATAAAATATTCTTTGTTAGGTTAATAGAATACCCACAGAACTTCCCATAAACATAGAACTTTTTGGAGGCAAAATATTGTAGATCCTTTTGAGAGGTGAACTACCGGACAGAGACGGAAGATAGGTAATAATTGTTGGCGAGATGGCATTTTCCTCAATTTGACAAAGGATGTAATAAAGGGATTGCACTATTTTCATTGCTTGGATAGTTTATTACGAATATCAGTACGAACAAAGCATAATCCCTTGATCCCTGATTGGTAAGAGTCCGTGCTTCTTTTTCTCTGAGGGTAGATACAAATACTCTCTTTCTTTGCTTCTCTCAACTGCGAACAATCATAACTCTCATTCGTTTGATTACGAACACCTGTCCGCTTGGTTGTGGATAGTTTTCAATTCACTACGGATACTTGTTCACCTTGCTGCGGATAAATGTTTGTTCGGTGGACTTTACTTGAATACTAATTGACTTTTGAGAGATCTCTCCTTTACCTTTAGACAATCAATTGGTTTTCTGAGAAAACCAATTGACTCCCTTTCAGAAATTTTAGGGTATTCTCCGAAGATCATTTGTATGCTTTCTTTTGAAGGCGAATGGTTTTCTTTGTTGCAGGCTCGTTGATTTTTTAGATGGCAGGCAAACTCATACCGGTTATACGTCGGTAGATATCAAGAGCAAAAACATCAGTCATTCCTGATATGTAGTCCAATGTACACATTAGTTTTCCATACGTGGAGATTTCTTCCGTATTGTATTGGCTGCTGACATAGCTCAGTAAAGTGCGGCTGTAGCTTTGCTCGGGGTGCAAAAGAGAGTGCATAACACGATCTATGAGTTCTCCGAATATGCGGTGTCCTGCCAACTCCACATCAATAACCTCTTGGGCTGTGTAAACTTTGCTTTTTGCCACTTGGCTACAACTCATATATGCTTGTTTCAGAGTTGATGGTAGTTTGGAAACCAATCCATTGATCCATTTTCCTTGTAGCAGATCATTTTCGTTCGAGAGAAAAACTTCTGCACAAGCTTCTGTCAGTTTGTTGATGGCTTTGGAGCGTAAAAAAGCAATTCGTTCGTTGTTGTCTCGAATGTTTCTAGCTCGCGATGCAATGGAGGAGGTTTCGTGGGCGTCGAAGAAACTAAGCAAAAGATCCGAAACTTCACCGAATGTTAAGATGCGCAGCTTGTAAGCATCTTCCAGATCCATAATTTGGTAGCAAATGTCGTCGGCAGCTTCCATAAGGTAGACCAATGGGTGCCTTGCGTAGGAGAGTAAAGACGAGTCTTGTTGTAATAACCCCAAACGTTTGGCAATTTGTTGATAAGTCTTTTTTTCGGTAGCAAAGAATCCAAACTTATGCTTTTCCTTGGCTAATCCCGATTCCCAAGGGTACTTAACCATTGCTGCAAGAGTGGTATAGGTAAGCGCAAAGCCACCGGGACGCCTTCCTCTAAATTGGTGAGTTAACAGGCGTAGGGCATTGGCGTTACCTTCATAGTAGACAAAATCTTCCCAAGGCATTCCTTCTTTCCTTATAGCTTTTTCCCATTTTCCTCCATTACCTTCGGTGAAATAAGATCTAATAGCCCTCTCACCACTATGACCAAAAGGAGGATTACCAATGTCGTGGGCCAAACAAGCTGCCGAAACAATTGCTGCTATATGTCTCCATTCGTGATAGGGGGTGTTGTACCTTTCGGATAAACCTTCGGCAATGCAATTCCCAAGAGAACGCCCTACGCAACTAACTTCCAAACTATGTGTAAGTCTGTTGTGGACGAAGATCTTTCCGGGAAGAGGAAAGATTTGCGCTTTATTCTGAAGCCTTCTGAAAGGGGCAGAGAAGATGATCCGATCGTAATCTCTTTCAAAATCGGTTCGCTTATGCGAGGTCGCGAGTTGGCTGTTTTCGATCCCTTCCGGATCTTGCCCAAAGCGGTCATCGCATAATAGCTGGTCCCATCTCATTATTGAGGGACAAATGTTTTTTGCTTTCATAGTGCAAAGATAATTTTTAGGAAGAAGCTGTAGAGAAAGGATTGTTCTTCTTTCTGTCCTTTTAGGGTTGAATGGCTTCAATTGGAGCCTTTTTTATGCGAAAAAAGATCGGACAATAAACCAAAGGCTTTGAGAAATGTCAAAGAGGGTGTTTAAGATAGAATCGAAATAATTATGACAAGAACCAATTTATCAACGCTTTTCACGCTTTTGTGGATGACCTTGTGTTTGCTACTTCCAGGGAACGTGCAAGCGCAGAGTACTTTTTCCGTTTCTGGTACTGTGCACGACTCAGAATCGGCCCCGCTACCGGGGGCTAATGTGGTACTTCAGGCAGATGGGTTTTTCAAAGGTATGACAACTAATGGCAATGGTCGGTTTAACATAACCGGAGTCCCATCAGGAACTTACACCTTTAAGGTCTCTTTTGTAGGGTATAGTGACTGTGTAAAGACTATTACAGTGACTAAAAATACAACAGTAGAAACAATAAAGATGGATGAAGGGGAACTATTGGATGCAGTGGTTGTAACAGGAAAAGCTGCCGAAATAACAGTAAAGGGAGATACCTTGGTGTTTAACGCAGACAGTTATAAACTCTCGGCGGGTGCGACTTTGGAAGAGTTGATTAAGCGTTTACCCGGAGCTGAAATTGGGAGTAATGGTTCCATCACCATTAATGGGGAAACTGTTTCTAAGATAATGATTGATGGAAAGGAGTTTTTTGCCGGTGATCCTACGGTGGCTACAAAAAATTTGCCAGCAGAGTTGATCAGTAAACTGGAAGTGCTTTCTCAAAAAAGTGATCAGGCTCGCCTAACCGGATTTGATGACGATGATGAGCAAACAGTAATCAACCTAACCACCAAATTGGGCTCCAAGAAGGGTACATTTGGAAGTGCTTTTGCGGGGTATGGGTTGGATAATAGATATGAAGTCAATGGAATTTATAACCGATTTACAGACACTTCGCAGTGGAGTCTTCTTGCAAGCAGCAATAATACCAATAACCAAGGGTTGGAGGATATAGATACAGGAGGGAATAATAACAATCTCGGAGGTCAAGGGGACAGAAGAGGAGGACCTGGTGGAGGCTTCTCTCCCAACAATATGCCTTCTGGAGGAATTAATACATCTTCCAATATCGGCTTTAATGGAACGTGGATGCCTTCATCCGAATGGGAGTTAAATGGAAACACTCGTTACGGATTTACACAAAATAATCTCGAAGCCAAGTCCTTGACAGAAACTTTCTTGGCAAATGGGGGAAGTACATTTACCCATAGCCAGATGTCTAACCTGACCCGGATGCACGATGGGGGAGTAGATGGGTTCTTTAAGTGGAAGCCAAGCGATAGGACAGAGTTAAATATTCGTCCAATGCTTCACTTAAATTTTCGTAGTAGTGTTTTCAATTCAGCGTATAGTACCCTTGGAGAAAATCAAGAGTCTCTCAATAGAGGAAACACCGAGGGAACCTCGACAAGTCGGTTGGTTGCTTCCGGGCTCCGTTCTGTTTTTAGCCATCAGTTGAATGATGTCGGGCGTACCTTTAGTGCTATGCTCGATGTCAATTACCGCAATACTAACGGACAAAGCAAAACGCTTTCTAATTTGATGACTGTGGCGGACGGACTGACGAATACCCAATGGCAGGATCAATTGACTAATAGTAACTCAATGGAATATCGAACTCGCCTCAATTTTGTGGAACCACTCACCTCTAATATGTTGTTGCAAGCCAAAATCCAACTGAAACAAGAGTTCCGTAATTCGTTGAGAGAAGTACAGCTTACGCAGGACGGCTCTCAACCTACACAATCTATTGAAATGACAAACAGGCTGACTGCTGTAGAGGGAGGAATACATCTTAAGTGGTACGGAAGCAAGTATGACTTCACGGCAGGAGTGAATGTCAGTCCTACACAGATGAATACCTCACAGCTTTTACTAGGAAATCAGACGATGCTGTCTAAATGGCATTGGTTTTATTCTCCAACACTGAATTTTAGGTATGAACCTAATAAACAGACATCTCTTCGTCTCCGTTATTGGAGTTTTGCACAAACGCCCAATGCAAGCCAAATGTTTTCTACTCCCGATTTCTCAAATAGTTTGAATACTGTCATCGGTAATCCAAATTTGTCTCCTATTTATCAGCACGGGCTGGGAGTGATGTTTCGTACATTTATCCCCAAAACACAACAGAGTCTTTCTCTCAATGCCCATCTTTATCTGCGTCAAAATGAAGTCATAACCAGTAGTACGATTGATGCAACTACAGGTAAAAGTACCACTACATATCTTAATACTCCTTATACCTATGGGGTGAGAATGTTTGGTACATTCAGTACGCCCCTCATTTCTCGAGCAATTACTCTGGGGTTGAATACCCGCAACATATATAGTGTCCCCAAAAGTGTTATCAATGGTCAAACCAATGTGATACAGAGTCTTGTTTCCAACGAAATGCTGTCGCTCTCTTATACTAATGATTGGTTGTACCTTCGTACCAAAGCCAATGTAGGATATCAATATGCTCTTAACTCTTTGGTGCAATATGGAACGACTCGTTCTTGGGATTGGGGAGTTGGTGGAGATGTAACTATCAGCCTTCCTTGGAACATAAAATTGGATACTGACATTACATATTCTACCAATGCCGGTTATAGTTCTGGATATAAGAGCAATGTGCTTAATTGGGATACTTCTATCTCTTATTCCTTTTGGCAGAATACAGCTACTTTGCGCCTTAAGGCATACGATATCCTAAACAGAAGTACCAATATCTCCAGAGTTGTAACTTCTGCTGCTATTATAGATACAGAGACCAATAGTTTAGGGCGCTCGATTATGCTTCACTTCATTTATAGATTCAATATATTCGCCAACGGAGGCTCTAAAAGCGATATGCGCCAAGGTCCAATACCTCCTATGGGAGGTTTTCACTAATAAAGGTTATGTAGAGAGCTGACGGGGATTTCCCATCTATCCTTTCCTTTATCCGAGAAAAATCTGACAGGAAATTATCCAACACTAATACCAAGAAAAACGGACCCCAAAATTTTGGGATCCGTTTTTCTTCTTTGATTGCCAGGAAGTTTACAGAAGCATTCCTTGTTTTACTTCTTCGGTACATTCTTGACCGCACAAGCGTGCAACAATAGCCAAAGCAAAAGGAATTGCAAATGCAGGTCCTTGTGCAGTTATAAAATGGTGGCTGTTTACCACTTCGGATTCCTCTAAGGTAAATCCCGTCATTTGCTCTTCAAAGCCTGGGTAACAAGTGGCTATAACCTCATTTACACCGACCCCGGCTTTGGCAAGAACTGTGGGAGCTGCACAAATGGCAGCTAAAAGCCTTTGTGCTTTGTTCTGTGATTGGATGAGTTGCAAGAGAGGTTTAGAGTTTGCCAAATTGAGAGCCCCAGGCATACCACCAGGCAGTATGATGGCTTGAGGTTGTATATTTACGGGCAACTGATGGAGTGTGGTGTCTGCTATTAAAGGGACATTGTGTGCACCAATGACAGAACGATTCTCTGTAATTGATACGGTTTGGACAGAAATATTTGCTCTACGAAGAATGTCAATGATGGCAATAGCCTCCAATTCTTCAAATCCGTCAGCCAAAAAAACAAGAGTTGTAGAATCCATAATGAAAAAGGTAGTTAGAGATTATGATTTTACATCAAAGTGATACGTTATACTTCCCTGCTGATCCGGAGCTCCCGGAGCCGGGTTAAATTTCGTAGCCAAAGCCGCCTTAATTGCAGCTTGTATGAGTCTACTTTCTGTTGTATTGGTGCCTTTGGGCAAAAGACGAGCCTCGGTGACAGTACCGGAGGCGTCTACGATGATGCGGATATTTACAGTTCCTCGTATGTCCGGAACATTGGACGGAGTCACAGGGCGCCCTCCATTACCTACAATAGATCTTCCATCAAGAGACCATCCGGCAAAGGAATTACCTCCACTTCCTGGACTGGTTTTCCCTTTTCCCGAAGAAAATCCCTTGTTTCCCGATTTCCCAAAGGCATCCGAAACTTTGGCCCCTATCTGTGCTTCACTCTGTGTCATCTCTGCAGAAGAAGCAGAGGATTTCGTTGCCTCTTTGTTCTGCACTTTGGATATATCCCCCTTTTGAGCAGGGATGGGAGTCGGAGATTGCTTGGCTACCGAAGAGGATCGAGAGGGTACCGGCTGTTTTTTTGAGGGGGGAGCAATTTCTGGTGAGGGTGGAGCCACTGGCGAATCGGACTGAACAGAATTGTTTCCGGAGGAAGCTGCGGCCTCTTGTGTCAGTGATCCAACTGGTACAAGCGTAATCTCTTTGGCAACAGATGAAGGCAATGGATAGGAGAGTTTAATGAGCATAAACAGTCCGACCAAAACTCCGTGCACAGCTAATGTCACCAACAGAGGAGAAATATGCTCGTTAATTTGTTTCATAGTGCATTACCTGACTGTTGTCCGTCGCCTTTAAAGCCTGAGTGGCGAGAACCAATTTAAGGTTGAGCGGAGTAACAATGTTGAGAACTCGTACGATTTCTTTGTAGGGAACCATTTCATCGGCAAAAAGAGCTACATAAAATTCAGATTGCTCTTGAGCAGCAGTCATTAGCAATTGTTCCAATTCCTCTATGCTAACAGCGACGGGAGCCTGTTTGTCCAAAGCCAAGTAGTATGAGCCTTCGCGGTCTATGGTGATACGAGCATAAGGTTGAGCATCTGGGGCTGTGGATTGAGAGGATGGAAGGTTTACTTTAATGGCATTGGGAACAATGAGAGTACTCAGTACCATAAAGAAAATGAGAAGCAGAAAGATGATGTCGGTCATAGACGCCATACTGAAAAGAGCATTGCGCTTGACTTTACGTTTTAGTGCCATAAGTTACTCGTTGATGAGATCCATAAACTCCATCGTATCCGACTCGAGACGATTGACTACATTATCGATCATTGCTACCAAGTGGTTGTAAGCAAAGAGGGTCACGATGCCCACCACCAATCCTCCGACGGTGGTAACCAGTGCTTCGTAAATACCACCCGAAAGTAGGGTGATATCTACTCCCGAGTTGCTATTGGCCAGATCAAAGAATGCTTGTACCATACCGGTTACTGTACCCAAAAATCCAATCATAGGAGCACCGGCTGCAATCGTAGCCAAAAGAGGAAGCCCTTTTTCCATCTTCCCAACTTCTATATTACCTACATTTTCTATAGATGCCAAAACATTTTGAGATGAGTGTCCCATATGGGTCAGTCCCTTTTGAATCATTCTTGCAGAAGGCGTATTGCGCTGTTTGCAAAGGTTAAGGGCCGAATCAACCCTACCCATCTGTATATAGTCCTTTATGCGATCCATAAAAGAATCGTCTTTTTTTCCGGCACGTCTAATCTCGAGAAATTTGACTGTGAACAAATAAATGGCGAGAATAGAAAGGAGCAGCAAAATCAGCATAATCCATCCACCCTTGAGAGCCAAGTCCCAAACAGATAATTGAGCCGCTGCCATAGAATTTGTTTGTGAAACTTCCGAAACTACCTGTAGTAGAGGAAGGGAAAGATAAGGTATGTTCATAATGTGTTGTTTGCCTTGTAGGGCGTAATAATTGTGTTAATGTTGCAATTGTTGTCGGTATTGTTTGATGGTCTCTTCGAGTCCCATATAAAGTGCATCGGATATGAGTGCGTGACCAATGGATACTTCATCGAGTGGTTGTACTTTCGAGGAGAAGAACGCCAAATTCTCCAAATTGAGGTCGTGACCGGCATTAACCCCCAACCCCAAAGAGTGCGCAAACTGTGTGGCCTGTACAAAGTCTTTTATGATGGAGGTGTGTGTTCCCTTTTCAAAAGCACGTGCATAGGGTTCGGTATACAACTCTACTCTATCAGCGCCAACCTCGGCTGCGGCTTTGATAATTTCTTTTTGAGGGTCTACAAACAGAGAAACTCGTATACCAGCTTCCTTAAGTTGTTGTACTATGGGGCACAAAAATTGGTTGTGTTTGGGAAGACTCCAACCAGCATTGGAGGTGAGTACATCCGGGGCATCGGGCACTAAGGTTACCTGTTCCGGCTGTACTTCCAAGACCAACTGCAAAAAACTTTCGGAAGGGTAGCCTTCTATATTGAATTCGGTCGCAACCTGTTTTTTTAGGTCGTAGACATCAGAGTAACGAATGTGTCTTTCATCAGGACGGGGGTGAACTGTAATCCCCTGAGCACCGAACTGTTCGCAGCGTTGGGCGGCAAGCAAAACATCTGGAATATTGCCACCACGAGCGTTGCGAATAGTGGCTATTTTATTGATATTAACGCTGAGTTGTGTCATTACTTTATGCTATATTTGTTACAAATATAAACTTTATTCCTTGAATTAGATCTATGGAACAAACGCTCAAACAGACACAAAAAATACAAACAATAGCCATTTGGGGAGCGTGCCATAAAGTGGAACACATAGAGAGTATTGTTGGTTTGTTTCGAGAGTTAGATAGCTGTGGAGTCACTTTGTTCATAGAGGAAGAGTTTTTCTGTTTTATATCCCAAGAATTGTCCCCAAAAGGTTCTCGATCGCCATTGACCGGTGTACAACTCATAAAGCCAGGATCGGTGGTGCCCTCTGTGGATATTGCCATTTGTATTGGTGGGGATGGAACTTTTTTGCGAACTGTGCATCGTTTGGCTTCTCTCAAAGTGCCTATTTGGGCCGTAAATTGCGGGCGACTAGGTTTCTTGATGGATGTAGATGCTCGCGATTCTGCAGCTTATGTTCCCCAGCTGTTGCAGGGGAATTTTCGCATCGAAGAGAGATCTATGATACAGATTGTGATGAACAGGAAGGTGGTCGGGGTTGCTCTGAATGAATTGGCAATACAGAAGAGAGAAACCGGTTCTTTAATTCAAGTAAAGGTTGCTTTGGATGATGTCCCTTTGGCAGATTATGCTGCTGATGGGTTGATTATTTCTACACCAACGGGGAGTACGGCTTATTCTCTCAGTTTGGGCGGTCCTATTGTTTCCCCCGGTTGTGAGGCGGTCGTACTTACCCCCATTGCTCCCCATAGTTTGAATATTCGTCCGTTTGTAATCCCTAATAACCAAAAGATAGCTCTCTCCGTCTCCTCTCGGAGTGCCTCTTTCGCTGTGGTTATAGATGGTGTGATGCAGGTTCTCCCTTGCGGAACCCCCATAGAGATAGTTAAAGCCCAAGACAAAGCTCAATTGATCAGGTTGGTAGACAAACCCTTTACCCATACATTGAGAGATAAAATGATGTGGGGGCAGGATCTTAGATAAAGATCCCTTTTTCGATAATCTATTCTTAATCTATACATAGGCTGTAAATAATGAGCAAATATCTTCTTCTTATTATTACTTTTTTATTCGGACTTTTGGACTCTTGCAAAATTTATGCTGGCGAGATTGTCCCTGCTCTTAGCTACCCAAACATTCGAACAACCAAGCAGCGGGTCGCTCATCGTTTGACTCAAAAAATGCCGCTCAAATCCTTGTACAACGAGTTACAGTCGGTTTCTTACTCTTCTGACGATGAAGAATTGGCAATGAACTTTCTCTATGCCTATATGGAATTGGCAGACTTGCTCAATTATTCGGTGGATTTTTATTTGGATAATGTGCGCACTTCTCTAATGGCTCGTAGAGAAATGAATTGGGGAAGTCACATTCCTCAAGAGATTTTTATGCATTATGTGTTACCGATTCGGGTTAATAATGAGTTCTTAGACAATTCGCGGCTTCTTTTTTATCAAGAGCTAAAAAGCAGGGTGCAAGGATTAAATATGGGGTCGGCGGCTTTGGAAGTCAATCACTGGTGTCACGAGTATGTAACTTATGCTCCTAGCGATGCTCGAACCCTTTCTCCTTTAGCAACGAAGTGCAATGCTTTGGGGCGTTGTGGCGAAGAGTCCACATTTACCGTGGCGGCTATGCGAGCCGTTGGTATTCCGGCAAGACAGGTATATACTCCTCGTTGGGCACATACGGATGATAACCACGCTTGGGTGGAAGTGTGGATAGATGGAAAGTGGCACTTTTTGGGGGCTTGTGAACCGGCAGCCGAGCTTGATGTGGCTTGGTTTAATTCGTCGGTGAAGAGAGCTATGCTCGTGCACACTAAGGTTTTTGGTCAATTGGGAGAGGAAACAACCGAAGAGGTGGTTACCCGCGGAGAAAACTTTACAGAGGTAAACAGTATTGCCAATTACACTTCTGTGCGTCAGATCTCTGTTCGGGTTGTAGATGAATCTAATCAACCGGTAGTAGATGCTGAGGTGCGCTATTGCTTGTACAATTATGCAGAATTCTTTCCGGTTGTGACCAAAAAAAGTAATAAAGAGGGAGTTTGTTCCCCCTTGAGAGTGGGACGTGGAGATATGTTGCTGTGGGCTTATAAGGGGGGAAAGCAAGGGTATGCAATTGCTTCAAGAGACACTGATGAAATCGTGCGGATTGTCTTGAAGAAGGTGTCTTTTGCACCTGACACCCCTGTCGATTTTAAGATGGTACCTCCTCAGGCTTCCGAGTATCGCAATTCTGTGGAGGCAGAAAAGGAAACAGCCAACCAGGTACGATGGCAACACGAAGATGCTATCCGCTCTTCTTATGAAGCCTCTTTTTTTGATGAAAATAAAGCTACACTTTTTGCCACTCGGTGTTCTTTGTCGGAGGAGAATACGCAGCGATTGGTTCGTTACTTGCAGCTAGCCAGAGGAAATTATGAAAATTTGACCTCCTTTTTGCAACAAATAGGTGCAGAGGAACAAAACAGAGCCGTTGCTCTTCTTTCTACCTTGTCGGAAAAGGATTACACGGATGTACAACTTTCCACTTTGTTAGCTTTATTCAAAGATATGCCACGTGATATGGATCCTTTTATGTTGCAGTACGTCTCTAATCCCCGAATAGAAAACGAGCATCTTTCTGCATATAGAGATGAGTTGAGATCGGCTATCAGCGAAGAAGAGAGCAAAGAGATGCAACAAAATCCGGCGTTGATTCTGAAGTGGATGTCGAAGCATTTCAGATCGTTCGATGATGAAAATATTCGCCAGTTATCCATTTTGCCTTTGTCTGTTTTACACCATAGAGTGTACGATGAGAGAGCTGCGAAACTCTTTTTTGTAGCGATGGCTCGTTCTCTTGATATTCCGGCACGGCTCAATGCCGTAACCAATGAAGTTGAATATACTACGGCGTCGAATGCTCCGTGGGTACAGGTCAAAATTAAGAAAGAGACCGTACATTTACCTCAAATAGGGCAGTTGCAGTTGTTGTATACTTCAAATCAACAACTCCCAATGCCCAAATATTACAGCCACTTTACCATAGCTCGTTTAACCGAAGAGGGGGCGGTGTCTACACTCTACTATGATGAGAACGCCGATTGTTCTTTGAAGGTCCTTTTTGCTACACCTCAAGATTTTGAGGTAGGAAAATATCTCGTAATTGCCGGAACTCGAATGGCAAATGGTATGGTGGTGGGCAAAATAACTCCCTTTGAGATAGTTGCTGGTCAGTGTACTAAAGTGATATTGGATTTTCCTAAAGATGAGAATGAAGTCGCTGTTATAGGAAGTTTTAACCCCGAAGAGACCTACATTTCTGCCGAAACCGGGGTTACAACTCCCATTATTGCAACTTCGGGAAGGGGATATTTTGTTTTGGCTGTTTTGGACCCAGGCACAGAACCGACCAATCACGCCCTAAAAGATCTTGAAAAAGTGCAGAAGCAACTTGATGAGTGGAGGCGTCCTTTTATTTTTCTGTTTGAAACGGAAAATAAATTTAAGGTTTTTGATATTGAAAAATTTCCAAAACTCCCCAAAGGATCGCACTGGGGGATAGATACGGATAACAGAGTGCAAAAAATGCTTCGGAAAGGAATTTTCCAACCAGAAAATCAAGAATTGCCTTTGGTGGTTGTGGTGGACTCTTTTGGTCGTATTGTTTTTGCAAAACAGGGTTATACTATTGGTTTGGGCGAACAGATTCTTAATATTTTACCCAAACTGTAGTACACATCATAGCGTCATATAGGTAGAAAAGCAGTGTAAAGCATAGTGCAAATAGGGGCTTGCGTCAGGGTTTTGGCGCAGCCCCTTTTGTTGTTTAGTGGCATCGTTTCTCGGTGTAATTTTCAGGGAACTATTAAACGATAATTCCCTATTATCATTTCTTTTGTCCAAGATAATTTTCTTTGGCAGGGAACTATTTGGAGGCATAAGAGATTCAATCTCGATCTTTGTGATTTGTGTCTATGATATTGAAGTGCACATTTAGAGGATGATATGATTGATTCGTTGTTCTATTTTGGGGTGAGGGAGGATTTTTCTTTTTATGAGTATTCTCTATATTGAACCAAAATATGTTGGATAGAAAGAGATTGGAGGGGTGTAGTTCTATTTGCAGATTTCTTTCTATGAATTGTTTGGCCATTTCAATTATTTGTTATACCTTTGTGTCCAGAATATGAGAGCCTACTTTGGAGTTACTGCTTGATTTTTTGGTAGCTTGGAAAGGAAGAATTTCCGAGGGTGCTGTTTTTTAGAGATACAGTTGAGTTGGATTTTCTTTAGGCTTGAGTAGGGGCGGGGTAAGTGGTCCTGCTTTTATTTTTAGAATTGTATAGAAAGCGCGAGACAGATGCTTCTTTATAAGATTTGGAGGCGACTCGGATAGCACTAGCCCAAGTGGCGGAATTGGTAGACGCGCTAGTTTCAGGTACTAGTGGATGAAAGTTCGTGCAGGTTCGATTCCTGTCTTGGGCACGTTTCTAAAGTAGATACATATTATTTTTGCGCAGGTGGTGGAATTGGTAGACACGCTACTTTGAGGGGGTAGTGCCGGTTGCGGTGTGTGAGTTCAAATCTCATCCTGCGTACAAAGAATTGAGTTGTGAGTTCATCTTTTTTTGAAAGGTGGACTCATTTTTTTGTCTACATCTCTTTATATCTCGGTTAGTAGGATAGGGGTAAGTGGGTGTAGAAAGCAGTTTTGTATTGCTTGAAAAGGTTGAGGATAAATAGAACTTTTGAAGAATTCGCCAAAAAGGAATAATCTTGCTCCATTGAAAAGGTTTAGTTGCCTTGATTTCAATTTGTTTCTGTTGCGAGTGTGGTATAACCAAGTGGCAGGGGAGGGGAATAGTGGTAAGAAAAATCGTAACCATCGGTTTTGTATAATTTCGATAATTGTGGTTGGAATGTTTGTTTCAGAAAGCTCTCTTTTAGGAGATAAGATGGTTCCTTTGTCCAGAATTAATCTATCGATGTGGCTTATAAAGGAAAACTGAGAGGAAAAATCTTAGATTTTCGGAAGAAAAAGTATGGGGAGTAGAGTAGTTTGCAACTCTACTCCCCATATTGTACTAAGGCTTGGGTAGATAGTTGATGAGTGCTATCTCTGTACCATTGTGTTCTACGGAAGCTATCTTGAGGATGATTTTGTGATAGCTACTTGTGTAGGTGAAATATCCTTGAGATAGTCCGATGAATTCGTACATATTTTGGGTAAGAATTTGGTCAGCTTCAGTGGTCAGTTCTGTACAATCTTGATTCAGAATCAGACTGAGTGGAGCGTAGTATCCGACAGATTGAGAGAGCTTGTATTCTCGTCCGCTGAGATAATAACCCCGTACCGGATTGGCGGTCGAATTCTTTACATCGAACCAAAGAAATTTATCCTCTTCGGTGGAATATTCTTTACTTTTTTGTTCGTTAAAAGTACCTCCGTGCGCAATTTCCCAATCTTTAACTTCCTGCTCGGAGGCTTTCCACTGTACCATAGGATAGGGGACTAATTTGGTAAAAACATCGGCATCCGGATAGGAAGGCTCCTCTTTTATCGTAGAGGAGCCAGGAGAGTTAACCGGTTCCCTGTGGCAAGCCGATCCTCCACCTAAGAGAACTACGAGTATGATGATGAGATTTATTTTTCGTTGCATAACAGTTTGTATTAAATGAGTTTATTATCGTTTGGGAGAAAATAGGAGTTTGCCAATTTGTTCTTGCTTTTCTACCTCTTTGGAGATAATGAGGTCGCTTTTGAGGTTGTCGTTGGTATAACGGAAGGTATTGTAACCCTCGCCAAGGCTTGTGTATCCGCCGTTTTTGAGCGATTTCTCAAAATTTTTGTTGAGCCTGAGCTTAGCACCTTCCCCGGGAACAAGAAGAAGCGATAAGGGGTGAACAAAAATTTCTACTTGAAGCAAACTACTTCCCTCAAGGGTATAGATGCGTTTGTAGATTTCTTCTCCTGCCACATCAAAGACGAGCAATATTTCTTTTTCGTCTTCCGTTTCAGACAGATTGGCGTTAAATGTTCCTTTGTTGTTCTTTTCCCACGCTTTAATGGTCTCTATGGAGGAATTGTTCCATTGTAGGTAAAGAGATCGAACGATATTCAATCCTTTAGGATCTTCTTTTTCGGTAGATTGTTGGAGTTTTACGTCGCCATCATATAGCTCCCATCCTTGCTGTTCGGCCAAAGGAATTAGGGTATTGGCGACAACCTCATTGCTTTCAGGAGTAGCATTTTTGGCGTTGAGGACTATCATTTTCCCCTTCTCTCCCGACCGTTTGGGAAGATTGCTGATTGCTTTTTTAAGTTCCTCTTCGGATAGTTTGTTGTGGTCTACTGCAACCCTTTTCAGATGATGATTTTGGTTCCACGAAGGAAGGTGACTAAGATTCATCGCTGCCAGGTCAAGTTCTGTAAGGTTGGGTAGACTTAAAAACACTCCGGAAACAGAGTTGTGACTTAGATTGCAGTGGGTAAGTCGGTCGTGGGCAAGGTTTAAGGTGCCGGTGAACTTATTCTCTTCCAAATTGAGTTTCTGTAAGTTTGGGGCTGCTTGAAGATCAATGGATTTGAGGTGATTACCCAAAGCGGAGAGCTCTTGAAGTTGAGAGGCTTGCAAGAGATTGATCTGTTCAATATGGATGTTGTTGTCTGTGTTGAGGAGTAGGAGATCCGAAGCATAAATGCGAATGATCTTTTCTTTGTCTTCGGCAGTGATGCTTACCTGTGTTGGATTGTTGATATGAGTAGATACCACATATTCGTTTTGGGTACCATTGCCTCTATCCACTAATATTTTACCACTTCGGGTTGCGACATTCAATACAATGCTATACCCTTTTGCAAAGGAGTGTACAATTTCCACATCAGCCCTTTCTTCCGGAGGGGTTGGTTGCTCGCCGGCAATAACCATTACGAGACAAGAAGCTTGTATTTGGGATCCCTCGATGCGGGCGGTAATCATTGTATTACCCACTTGCAGAGCTTCTATTTCTCCGTTGGAAGATACCTTTACAATGTTGTTATCTTCTGATTTCCAAGTAATTTTGCTTTTTGATTTTTTGGACTGAATTGTAGCTTGGAGTTGTGTTTTATCTCCTATTTTGAGAGTTACATTGCGGGGGGTAACGGTAATGCTCTCTTCAATTTGGGATGTCTCCGGTTGAGTGGGAGTAGGACGACAAGCCGTAAAAAGGCTAAAGCAAATGAGGCTCAAGAGTGTCCATAAGAAGGATGGCGATTGAGTTGATTTCATAATTTATTCTCTATTTTTAGCGTGCTATAGATTTGTATTCGAGTTGGGCAAGAAGTCCAAGTTCAGGATGTTTGCTCGGAGCAACTTGAACCCCGATACGTTGTTCTGGGTTTATGTAGGCTACGCCATAGGCAGATATATTGCTTACAAAAAAGAGATTTTGGGTCATTAAACGCCTAAAGGCTTGATTTAGACGAGCTTTATCTCCTTTTAGTTCAAATACATATTCTATGGGACTTACAAGTAAAGCAATAGATTGTACACGCTCTCCATACCCTTTGACCTCTTGGAGGTAGTAAATCCGTACTTTGGTGACATCATCGTTTACATTAAAGGCATAAGCATTGGCTTGGCGACTTTCGTCAAAATAGGATAGCCTTGGATCCAATATTCCATTGTGGCTCCCTTCGTAGCATTGCACTTCTTCGAGAGTATTTCCTATGAGCCCCATTCGGGGTAAAGGGAGTGTTTCAAAGGTTTGGCTATCATCTTTTTGCTCTACAGTTATCTTACAGAAGGCCTCATAGTTTCCCGCTTTGAGGCGAACAATAGCTTTGCCCTCCTTGAGTGCGGATAGCATTCCTTTGCTATCCACAAAAACGATGTTGGGTGCGGAAGAGTCAAAGCTTACGGAAGCTCCTTTAGGGGTCACTGTGTAGTTGAGTTGTCGTTGTTCTCCGGGAATCATTTCAAGAACAGAATCTTTCAGATCAAGAGAGGTTGCTGTTGGATTGCTTGGAGGTGGAGTCTGTGGCACATTGGGATGGCAGGCAGGTAAAGATAGCCCGAGGCAACAAAAGAGAAGTAAGTTAATTCCCCCAAAAAAGAAAAAGGGTACAACTCTTCTCAATGAAGAGAAGAGGAGGAGTTGATTTTTCATTTTCATATTTTCTCTGTTTATGGTTAGTAGACACAACCCGATTTATCCCATTCTGCTCCAAGTGGCAGAACTAAGAGATTTCCAAATCTCTCCTTTATAAATGTAATTGTCTCATCTTATGAGGTCTTATGAAGAGAATGTGAAAGTCTTTGTTAAATTTAGTACTCGAAGAAAATAAAAAATGTTTATATATACAATTGTTTTTAGAGAAAACAGTGAAAGAAATAATACAGAAAAATCGATTTATATTATACTGCATATAATATTTTCTTTAGCCTATGACTAAGTCTTGGGACAGCGAGAGGATTTCTGCACATCTCAATGATGTTTGGGTGTATGGTGAAAATCCAACATAGTTGTAAGTTTAACTTTCCGAAGACTCTAAGGTGCAGTATTATAGAGAAATTAAACAGGCAAAAAATCCCCCAATACTTAGGATGTATGCGTCCTAAGTATTGGGGGATGTCGTTTTCCGAGAAATCGGAGGATGATTATAGATTTGGATTAAGTGTGTGCCATTGCTCTATCGGAGGAATAACCCCAAAGCCGATGACTTGATCTCGCATTTCGCTTAAGTGTTGATAGCTTTGTTTGAGTTCTTCTATTTCTTGTTCAGTTCCCGTTAGAGTTCCAATGGCTACTCCGTTGCGTGTGATATTTGTTTCCATAGCCATCATTACGTTTTTGAACGTATCATTGTTCACATAACAACCTGCTGGCCAGCGGAAAGCTTCCCCTCCCATCGCGGCGCGAATCATTTCTATAGACACATACGCCGGGCTTTGGAAACTACTCCTTCCTCTTAGTTTAATAATATTGGCTCCTCCTTGTATAACACGCTGTTTGAGAGCTGTCCACTCTTCCACCGTGAGAGCCTCTGTTCCTATTAAGTCTGTGAGAGGAGTTCCATTGATGGAAGCTGTACTTGCAAATACAGCCATCTGTTCTCCGTGACCTCCATAGGTGCGAGTGTTGGTAACTTGGGACTGTTGTAAATTGAAGTGCTTGGCCAACTCGCTTTGCAGGCGCGTACTATCCAGTGCTGCAAGGGTGGTTACTTGAGACGGTTTAAGCCCGGAATGAATTAGGGTAACCAACCCAGTGATATCGGCAGGATTGAAAATGATAACTACGTGGTTTACATCTGGGCAATGAGTTTTAATGTTTCTTCCCAGCTCGGCTGCAATCTCGGTATTCCCTTTCAAGAGATCTTCTCTGGTCATTCCTTCTTTGCGAGGAGCTCCTCCGGAAGAAACAATATATTTAGCCCCCCTAAATGCTTCTTCGATGTTGCTCGTGAAAGTAAGGTTGAGCCCTTCGAAACCACAGTGGCGAATTTCTTCGGCTACACCTTCCAGCCCTTTTTCAAACGGATCATAGAGACATAGATTAGGGGTTAATTGCATAAATGCTGCCGTTTGTGCCATATTGGACCCGATCATACCGGCTGCTCCAACGATGGTCAATTTGTCTGTCGTTAAAAATTTCATAACATATTTTCTTTGTGGTTAGTCCTTCTTTGTCTTTCTTTGTGGGAGATGTGAAAATCTACATCTCCCCTGTGAGCAAAGGTAACAAAAATATCAGATGATAGTTTGGCAATTATTCCAAGTTCAGTGGGTTTAAGCCTGCAAAGCTGCATCAGCGAGCGCAAGAGCAAACATCGATTGAACAACAGGTACGGCGCGAATGGCTATACAAGGATCGTGGCGACCTTCTGCAGAGAAGATCGTCGATTTCAACTCGTGTGTGATAGTTTGTTGAGGGAGGGTGATGGTTGCTGTTGGCTTAAAAGCAACTCTGGCCGTAATCACCTCTCCATTAGAAATGCCCCCTTGTATACCCCCAGAGTGGTTACTTAGAAACTTTATTTTTCCATCTGGCGTTATCTGCATAGGATCATTGGCTTGAGTTCCATACAGTTCAGCCAAAGAGAATCCATCACCAATTTCTACCCCTTTGGCAGCATTAATACTCATAAGGGCAAAGGCTATCTGTGCATTGAGTTTGTTGTATAGAGGGGCACCCCAACCAATAGGCACCCCGTAAGCTTGACAGGTAACGATACCTCCGATACTATTTCCTTGTTCTTTAAGTTGGAGAATTTCTTTTCGTATGGCTCTGTCTGTTTCAGAGTGTGGACAACGGGTTTCATACTGATACACCTCGTCATTCGCATAAATCTTTGAAGGCTGGGGTATTTTGTGTTTCCCTACCTGACTGACATAAGCACAGATCTCAACACCCTTTGTTTTTAACCATTGTAGTGCAATGGCCCCTGCTACGCATCTAACGGCTGTTTCACGGGCCGAAGAGCGGCCTCCTCCAGTTTCTCCGTGTATTCCATATTTTAGAGCATAGGTATAGTCGGCGTGGGAAGGACGATAAAGATTTGAAAGAGAGTTGTAATCTTTGGGACGTTGATCAACATTTGCTATAACAAAAGCAATAGGAGCACCGGTACTCAAACTATTGCTGTCTAATCCAGAAAGAAATTCTACTATGTCCGGTTCTTCTCGAGGAGAAGTTAGTCTTTTCCCAGGGCTTCTGAGAGACAAAAAAGATTGCACTTGTTTCGTGTCTATTAGAGTATTGGGAGGTAAACCGTCCAGTATACCACCAATGGCTTTTCCGTGAGATTCTCCAAAAGTGGTTAAGCGCAGCAAATTACCAATTGTATTCATCGCTTTTATAGATGAAAAAGAAAGATGCAATTCGGGCGTCTCACTATTTATTAAAGAGACATCACAAATCGCATCTTTATAACTAAAAAGTTAGTTACGAAAGGAGGGGTTAGCAGCAACCGCCTCCGCATCCTCCACAACCACCGCTGCCGCAACTCCCGTGTTCTGAATCTCCGCCACAGCTACAGCCCCCTTCTCCTGTTCCATTCATAAGAGAGTCTATCATAGCCCTTTCTTCATCTGTAGCGGGATGTTCTGTCAATACTTTACCTACAAAGTGCAAATCCTCCCCAGCCATAGGGTGGTTGAAGTCTACCATTACGTGTGTTTCGGTTATTTCTTGAACCAACCCCATAAGCCTATTGCCTTCTGAGTCAAGCATAGGAATGGTGCGACCCTCCACTACTCGTTCACTATCAAATTTGCCATCGTCTCCGGTAAAGATGTTTTTTTCCAAAGTCACAACATAGTCTTTGTTATATTCTCCATAAGCATTTTGGGCAGAAAGGATAAAATCAAAAGAATCCCCCGCAGAAAGACCTTGCAGGTTCTCTTCAAAAGCTGGAAGCATAAGACCTCCTCCTTGGATATATTGCAAAGGAGCCTCAAGTGTTGCTTGTTCAATAAGCATCTTTTCCGTTCCTTCTCCTGCGTAAAGGTCGTAAGAGCAGGCTACGAACGAATCTTGTTGTATTGCCATATTGGTATAGAGTTTTTATTTTGATGTTTATGTTTCAATAATTCCTTCACAAAGCTAACCATATAAAATGGATAAATGTTCTTCTTGAGTGACTTCTTTGTCTACTTTTCTCGTTTTGTTTCCTATGTAAAGCTTTTCGATGGCTTTTGCCTCTTTAGAATAAGGATGAGATCTTTTTCGTAGACTGGGGTATGCATTTTTTCAAAAGTACCCTCTCTTACGAAATATTTTATTTCACGACAGCTGTATCTGCTACGGAGATGATCCAATGAATCGATTACTCCAGAGCATAGTGCATACGTCTTTTTGTCCGTTGGATAATAATGGGTAAGAGTTCAATAAATGGACGTCTTTTCAGATAAAAAGACTGATGTCCAATTGATCTGAAATTGAAGATATCAACAACAAAAGGGAAATGTGGGGATGATTTCCCTTAAATAAAAAAGTCGAATTGAATTTTTATTCAATTCGACTTAAGCGGTGCGGACGGGACTCGAACCCGCGACCCCCTGCGTGACAGGCAGGTATTCTAACCAACTGAACTACCGCACCATTTCCACCTTTGAGGAGTGATTTTTCAAATTCTCCCTCTCCTTCGTGAGAGATTGTTCTCAAATCCGATGCAAAGATACAGTAAAATTTTTATTCTGCAATAGCTGAGGTGATTTTTTTCTGCTTATTGAAAGGAAGGGGGAGCGTGGTTTGGATGCAATTTTTCCGTTTTAATCTCATTATCAGATGTATAGTGTGCCGTGATAAATCTGAGTCTTTGGCGTTTCTCTCTTTGTAAAAAACAAAAAAGTAACAGAGGAGAGAAATATTTAAAATGTAACAGATAGAGAAAAGTCCAATAATCGCCCGGTAAGATAGTTGGGTACTGCGTATTCATTGCGGTAAGCGTCTGCAATCCAAAAATAGGAATCAATATTGGACATATCAAAAAGGTTAAAGCAGCTCACCCCTATATCGACTGTTTTTGCAATTTTTCCCAAATACTGATTGAGAAAGTTTGATTTTTGACTCTTTTCCTTAGCATCAATAAGTCTGTATTGTAGTCCTATATCTACTCGCTTGTAAGATGTTCCCGTAAAGATGGGTTTAGAAAATCCTTTTGCTGCATTGATTTGGGGTAGTCCTCCGGAAAGCACTCCTCTAAGGGACAGTCTTATACGTTTGTAACCCGGGAAATAGTCTTGAAAAAATAATGATAGGTTGTATTTTGGGGCATTGGGCATAGGCATTTTGCCATAGCCGACAATATTTTGTTGAGCTTTCATAAGAGAGAATGTTAGCCAACTGTCCACTTCGGGAACAAATTCCCCAAATAACTTTAGATCTATTCCGGCAATATATCCTGTTCCTAAGTTATCCCCCAAATAACGCAGCTTCACATTGTTTATATAGTAGGGATTTATGTTGTAAAGGTACTTGATGTAGCCCTCTGCTGTTGCTCTAAACTTACGCTCAGCAACCAAAAAATCATAATCAAATCCTAATAATAATTGCCAAGAACTCTGGGCTTTTACATTTTTGTTTAGTGATACAATATTATTACCGGAAATATCCGATTGCACAGTACGCAGTTCTTTGTAAAAAGGAGCTTGATGATACAATCCGGTAGCTAATCTGAAGAGGATATTGCTCAACCCTTTGGGACGAAAAGATCCATTGATTCTCACTCCGGGCAACCACTGTTTGTTGAGAGACCACCAAGAAAATCTAACTCCAGCATTGAGAGCAAAATCTCCTACTTGGGTAGCGAGAATAGATTTGTGTAATAGATAAGATGCCAAGCGTATTGACTGCATTTGCTGCTGAGCATACAAATTGTACTTGACTTTTATCATACTGGGGTCTCTGGGTAGATTATAACCTGCCGAATCTAAGAGGGTCCATTCCGAAATGTTGTCTTGAACTTTTTCCCAACGAACTTGTGTTCCCCACATAAAGGTTCCTAAAGAAGAGGTATAGTCCCCCTTGTAATTTGCAGAGCTAATGGAATAGTTTAGGTAATTGCGAGCGTGATCGTGGTTGGTTCCGGTGGCCAAGGCATCGTTGTTTAATTTAGAGTCGTTTTCATTTGTGGAGGATTGTTGCAGATAATAAGAGCCGGAAATATCATAAGTTTCCGCTTCGGTACTATTGAAGTGAGATAAAACCAAGGAGTGATAACTGTTTTCCGAAGGACGAGCTGTGATCTCTCCTGCCAATGTATAGTTGAGAAAACGATCCTTTTCACTGCCATCAAAATAGACTGTGAACTTTTTAGCATTTTCCAAGGAACCAAAAGTCGTTTCCCTTTTAGTGGGGCGGTAAAGGTAGTGGGTATAGGATATATTACCGAGGACATTTACGGAAAATACGCTGTTGATTTTCCATTGAACATAGGTCTGGGCATCGGTATATAGAGGATCGTATTCTGCTTTTGTTTCCAAAGCTTTTAGAAGAGATCGTCCAGTTTTGAAACGAGCTCCGGTCACTTGTGAAAAATTGCCAGCTTTGCTTCCTATATAAAGAGAGTTGTATTGAAGTCCGGCAGTAGCAGCACCCTCAAAATCCTTTTCCGGTTTTTTGTATTTAATATCCAAAACAGAAGAATTGCGTTCCCCATATTCGGCTCCAAAAGCCCCAGCCGAGAAATATATAGATTGGATAAGATCTGAGTTTACAAAACTAAGTCCTTCTTGCTGTGCTGTACGCACCAAAAGAGGTCTGTGAATTTCTATACCGTTTACATAGATCAAGTTTTCATCAAAACTCCCTCCTCGAACGGTGTATTGAGAACTAAGTTCATTGTTTTGTGTTACTCCGGCGTAAGTTCCAACCACAGCCTCCACTCCTTTGTTGGGAGTGGCGTTTATTTGTACGTGCTCTGCTTTTATTTGCTCCATATTCTGCCCTTGTCGCGTCGGAGCCACAACAGTGACGGTACCTATCTCAAGATCAGATTCTCCTAATTCTGGGTTGAAGCGGATGGGGGTGTTGATCCCTTTAGGGAATATTTTGCGGAATGTTTGATAGCCTATACAACTATATTCTATGACGAGTGAGTCTGCTGTAATAGGAACAGAGAGTTTGTAATACCCTTTAAGATTTGAGTTCGTTCCCCTGGCTGTTCCTACAATTTTTATGTTGGCAAACTCGATAGGTTTGCGTTCACGATCCAGTACATAACCATCTAACAACACTTCATTTTGCTGTGCGCAAATTTTCTCTTGAGTGCCAATAAGAAGCAGCAGCAGAACGAGAGCGAGTTTTATAGGCAGGGACTTCCTGGACAAGAAAAACGTCCAACTCATAGTGTTGGGGGGATTGTGTGTTAAGATCTATCTCATAAAAGGATCTACCAAAATATCTCCATCAAAACAAATGCTGTTGGGATGACAAAGAGTAAACTGTCTGATCGATCCAATATCCCTCCGTGTCCGGGAATAATGGAGCCAGAATCTTTTACCCCGGCATTGCGCTTGAGGACCGATTCGAAAAGGTCTCCAATGGTTGCCATTGAGGCAATAGCCACTCCAAATAGCGACATAAACCAAGGACTTTGTACCCGATAGGTTTCCAGAAAAGAGGGTAAGAAGGCTGCTAAAACCACGGTAAAAACAATCCCTCCCAGCAATCCTTCATACGATTTTTTGGGAGATATGGATGGAATCATTTTGTGTTTGCCAAAGCTAACTCCTACGATATAGGCTCCTGTGTCGTTGATCCAAGTCAGTAGGTACAGACCCAAAAGAAAGGTCCCATTGAATTCCCCATTCTTAACAGTCATATACCCCCCCAAGGAAAAGGGCAGGGCTATGAGCAATTGGGAAATAAGACTGTTGCCAACATTTCGGTATAGATTGTTGGGCTCGTGAAATACAGAGCGAGCAAGAACATAGAGCAAATAAGCGGCATACGGAGTAAATATCTCTGTCCCAAAAGTTCCGCTTCCATACTGCATAGATGCATACAAGAGCCAAACCCCGGCACAGCAGTCTAAAACAGTCGTAAAAGTTCTATCTCTATTAACTTTCGACAGCAGGTTGTACTCTATGATTCCGGCAACTGTGCAAAACAAAAATAGAGAGAACAGCAGCCACTGAGTTTGTACCAATAAGGCTCCCAAAATGAGAGAAACATAGATAGCTCCACTTATGGTACGAACCAGGAAGTTTTTATTTAGCAGTTTTCCCATACTTATATTTGTCATTTAGTTTGTCTCCTCTTCTGTTGATGAGAGAGATGGCTTGGGGTTTTCAGAGGATTCTTGCACAGAGGTAGAAACTACTGCATCTTCTTTCGTCTCTTTTTCTTGAAGAGCCAATAATTCATCCGTACGTGATAACCAAGGTCTTTTGCCAAAGATCTCTTCCATATCTTCTGCATAGATTACTTCTTTTCTTATTAGGGTATCTGCTAATTGATGGTGCCCATTTGCATTGTCTTGTAAGATTTGTTTGGCCCGAATATACTGTTCGGATACAATTCGAGAAACCTCTTGGTCTATGAGTGAAGCTCGTGCTTCACTGTATGGCTTTTGGAAAGAATAACCATCGTTTTGAGCATCGTAGTAGTTTAGGTTGGGGAGTTTTTCGCTCATTCCGTAGTAGGCCACCATAGCATATGCCAATTTGGTTACACGTTCGAGGTCGTTGGCCGCTCCGGTAGATATTCTCTTGAGAAAGAGTTCTTCGGCAGCTCGTCCTCCGAGTAAAGAGCACATTTCGTCCAAAAGAACTTGAGTGTGGGTAATTTGTCTCTCTTCGGGCATATACCAAGCAGCTCCCAGAGCCTTTCCGCGCGGTACAATGGTTACTTTCACCAACGGACTTCCGTATTGTGTTTTCCAACTGATTGTAGCGTGTCCTGCTTCGTGGATGGCAATACTTTCTCTCTCTTCTTCCGTTGTTATCTTATTTCTTTTTTCCAATCCGCCTATGATACGATCTACCGCATCCATAAAGTCGATCTTTTCAATCGCTTTTTTGTCTCTTCGAGCCGCAATCAAGGCCGCTTCATTGCAGACATTGGCTATATCGGCTCCGGAAAAACCGGGAGTTTGTTTGGCAAGGTGTTCGGCATTGACATCTTGAGCTAATTTCAGCTTTTTCATATGCACCAAGAAGATGTCTTTGCGGTCATTGATGTCAGGCAGATCTACCATTATTTGTCGATCAAATCGACCGGCGCGAAGAAGAGCTTTATCCAAAATATCTACACGGTTGGTTGCTGCCACAATAATAACGCCACTGTTGGTGTCGAAGCCATCCATCTCTGTGAGCAATTGGTTAAGCGTATTTTCGCGCTCATCATTGCCCCCAAACCCGGCATTTTTGCTGCGGGCACGTCCCACAGCATCTATCTCATCAATGAAGATGATGCAGGGAGCTTTCTCTTTGGCTTGGGTGAAAAGGTCTCTTACACGTGAGGCTCCTACACCCACAAACATTTCTACGAAGTCACTACCGGAGATGGAAAAGAAAGGTACATTGGCTTCTCCGGCGATGGCTTTGGCAAAAAGGGTTTTCCCTGTTCCGGGAGGACCTACCAAGAGTGCCCCCTTGGGGATTTTGCCCCCGAGGTGGGTGAATTTTTCAGGATTGCGCAAGAAAGAGACGATCTCTTCCAGTTCCTGCTTGGCCTCGTGCAGTCCGGCAACATCCTTAAATGTAACGTTTACCTTGGAGCGGTCGTACAACTTTGCTTTTGATTTCCCAACATTGAACAGTCCTCCTCCGGTGCCCCCTTTTCCTGCTGGATTCATACTCCTAAAAATGAAGATCCAGAAGATGATAAGAAGCAACAAGGGACCCCAATTGATGAGTAGCGAGGTCAGACTGAAAGACTTGTTTTGGTATATAACATTCAAGGTCAAGCCACTTTGGTCGTAAAAATCTGAAAATTTATCGACTGAAGGCACTACTGTGGTCACTTCGTACTTTGTGGTTGGGGTTATACCGATAGATTGTTTGTAGGTACGCAACTCTTGTTTGGTAAAAGCGGAGTCTAAGAGGGCAGGGTTTATTTGTGCAGTAGCCGAATTATCTTGCCTCTTCACTATTATTTTCTCAACAGCTCCGGTTTGAGCAATACGTTTGAACTCGTTCCAGCTAACTTCTTTTTGATTGCTTCCTTGCTTAAAAAAGAGCATACTAAGGAGGATAGCCAAGATAGGAAGGTATATCCAAGAAGGACTAAAACCTTTTTTCGGTTTTCCTAATGGAGATTTGTTGGTTTGTTTATTCATCTTTTGAGGTTGGATAATCGCTTTATATTTGTCATTGGTCTTGTCTGGTCCTCCTCTATCTTTTAGTTTAGTAAAAGGGAGTGCCAAAGGCAAGTACCCCGGCAAAGATACGAAGAAAAGTTTGTAGATATGGAACCGATTCAATGGGACCGCAATATGGGTGCTATGAGTGTCCAAATGAGAAACATTGTAGTTCTTTATCCTTCTTTTGCCTCAAAGTGGTACCACATCGTAGGTATTGTTGGTAAAAGCAAAACAATTGCTTCGATACATTGTTATATATTTGCAGTTAGAGGGTTTTCTCGAGGATGTCTTGCTGTGAAAATATGGAAGATAGCTCTGAAATAACTCTTTTCTAATTGTCAAGAAGAAGAGAAAATGTATCAATAATTATTAGGACAAACGTATGAACCAATTATCATCACTTAGAAGAAAGATTGTTCTGTTATTTCTGGTTGTTGCTTCGGGGCTTGTTTTTTCGGCTTGTGCCCAGCAAACCGAAAAAGAACAAACAACAACCGAATCAACTCCAAAGGCAGGCGAAGTTATTCATATAGGGACTAATTATATGAAGGCACATATCTATGACTTTGATGCTCATCCCAATAAGTTTGTCTATAAAGGAGATAAACCTGCCATTATAGATTTCTATGCGGATTGGTGTGGTCCTTGCCGCCGCTTAGCTCCCAAACTAAAGGCAATTGCAGAAAAATACAAGGATCAAATTGTAGTTTACAAAGTGAATGTAGATGAAAATCCGCATTTAGCCTCTGTTTTTGGAGTGCAAAGTATTCCTATGGTGCTCTTTGTTCCCTTGCAGGGAGATCCTTATATGAGTACCGGAGATTTACCGATGGACTACATAGAGGAGACTGTAGGTAAAATAACCTCTACCAAACCGAATTGACTGACCAAAAGAGTTGATAACATTCAAAAGAAAAATAATATGACAACAGTAAAGTTTAAGAACGAGATCAATGTAACCCTTAACGGAGTTTTGCCTCAGATGGGAATAGAGGCTCCTAATTTTAAGGCTGTAAAAGGAGATCTAAGCGAAGTGTCTCTAAGTGATTTCAGAGGGAAAAAAGTAGTCCTTAATATATTTCCAAGTGTAGACACTGGGGTTTGTGCAGCATCAGTACGCCGTTTTAATATGGAAGCAGCAGCCCAAGAAAACACTGTTGTTCTCTGCATTTCAAAAGATTTGCCTTTTGCTCAATCTCGTTTTTGTGCTGCCGA
The DNA here is from genome assembly GCA_023396255.1 of Bacteroidota bacterium. Lineage (GTDB taxonomy): Bacteria > Bacteroidota > Bacteroidia > Bacteroidales > Porphyromonadaceae > Porphyromonas. The sequence goes on along the minus strand of JAEWWU010000004.1, from coordinate 3,808 downwards.
AGGAATTGAAAATGTAGTTATGCTGTCAGCTTTTCGCTGCGACTGTTTTGAAAAAGCTTACGGTTTGATGATGCAAGATGGTCCTCTCAAAGGGCTTTTAGCGAGAGCCGTGGTGGTAATTGATGCCGAGGGATATATTGTTTATTCTGAACTTGTTCCTGAAATAACACAAGAACCCAGCTACGAAGCAGCTCTTAAGGCTTTGTAAAAAAAGATTGTCGAACGTTTATCCTCCATCAGAGACTTTGTTAGTCTGTGCTGATGGGGGATTTTTTGTATCCTTTGTTTCGGGAATGTGATTAGGAAAGCCTTCACTTCTGTAAGTTAGTTTCCTAGTAAGAAAAATTTTCTTGGACGGAATGAAAATTAGTAGGGAGTTATCCAAAATTAATTCCCTGCAAATGGGATAATTGTAGGGAACTAATTGGACATTTTTAGGGAATTAATTTGAAGAATGAATACAGCTATTTGAGATAAAGATCATTTAGGGAGGGAATGGATGATAGCCACAGACGAAAGTGTTGTTCCTCGCGATTGGAGCGCAAACCTCGGTTTCTGAGCAAGGGCAATGTGGCAAAACTCTTGGCACATTTCCATTGCAAGACGAAGGGGCAGAACTAAGCCGAAGAATAGTTTCTTTTTCCGTCTTTACGGGTTTGGCTTTTGCCGACTTACAAAGTCTACGAGCTTCACAAATCGAAACGTCCATTGCCAGCACTCAGATCTGTGCCCAAATCACAGGCCAAAAGATTGCAAGGGATATGGACAGGTTAATACAAGCCCAATGACACAAAGAAAAGAGAATAGGATCGTCAGATAAATCCAATAGTTGCATCGGATCAATACACAGCCCAAAAAAGAGACCTATGCCCCAAAAAGGCATAGGCTTCTTGTATCTTTGCAGAAAAGTAGAAAAAGACGATATGGCTATCAATCAAATAAGAAAATACATTTGGCTACAGGATGCTCTTCGCAAGCATAGCAAGCTAACATTCAAAGAAGTGAATGAACTATGGCTCAATGATGAAATAAGTGAAGGAGTAGAACTTTCTATACGTACCTTTCACAAATGGCGTGTTGCTATAGAGGATTTGTTTTCCATTAATATAGAAAACGAAGGTAAGGGTGAGTACAGATACTACATAAGCACTTCATATGGCATCGACAACAATCCCTTTTACAGTTGGTTGATAGACACTTTCTCTCTTGGAAATTTGATGATGGACAGTTTGTCTCTTCATAAACGAATACTATTGGAGGCTGCTCCATCAAAAGATTTTTTGCCGACGACTATTTCAGCAATGAAGGAAGGTAAAACTTTGAGATTAAGGTATAAGGCTTTTTGGCAAGAAACAGAGAAAATAGTTGTGGTGGAGCCATATTGTATCAAGCAGTTTAGGCAAAGATGGTATTTGTATGGAAGACATATACAGGCGGACAGACTTATTATTTATGCATTTGACAGAATATTAGAGATGGCAAAGGAAGATAAGACATTTAAGTTGCCGACTTCATTCTCTGCGAACGAACATTTTTCCAAAGCCTATGGGATTATTATAGGTGATGAAACACCAGAGGAAAAAGTTGTCTTGAAAGTGTCTGAATGGCATGCACACTATCTGCGTTCATTGCCTTTGCATCATAGTCAAGTGGAAAAAGAATCATCAGACGGATATTACATATTTGAGTATCAGCTGTGTCCAACATTTGATTTTCAGCAGGCAATTCTCTCTTTTGCTTCTGAAGTGGAGGTAATTTCCCCGAAGTGGCTGCGAAAAAAACTCTTTACTCAAATAGCATTGATGTATGATAAATACAATAATGAGAAGGAATAAAGCGTAGATTAATAGAATCGCAATATAATCAACATAAAATTTGTGAATATAAAAATAAATTACAAAAAAAAATAGCGCATATGGAAGATAAGATTCAGAGTAAACTAAAAAAATGGGCAAAGGGTGTATATGATTTTTATTACCCTAAAGCCAAAGAGTTAGATATGGACTTTTACACACAATCTGATTTAACTGTAATATCGGAAAAAAAACCTGTACGTTTAATGGTAATAGGAATCAACCCTGGCTTGGGTGGAAGTTTTAAACCTAATAGATTCACGAATAGTGACGACTTGTTGTGTGGAAATGTCTGTGATGGAAAACATATAGTAATTCAAGAAATGCAGATATTAAAGAAACTGCGTTCAATATTAGAGAACTCCTCTGATAATGAAAAACTTATTGATAACAAAGAGACATTTGTATTTACAAATGCGACATTCTTCTCCACGCACGATGAGAATGGATTAAATGGAAAAGTGAAAGAAGCACAGAAAGAATCCATCAAATTTACCAAAGAATTGATTGAAATTATACAACCTAAACATATTATCTGTTTAGGAGGAAAAAACTGTATGAACCTTCTTGTTCGCCACACACAACCACTATTATCTAACATCGCAAAGTTGGAATATGGAGTTATTGGAAACATTCCTGTATATGGAATAAACCATACCAGCAGTTTTTGGTCAACGGAAGAAATGGAATTGGTTGGTAAAGCTTTAGGTAAAGCCTTTGCTATCGACTCTAAACCCATAGATCTTGATGCTTGGAAAATAGCAATGAGAGAACCTATCAAAATTTTCATCCAAAAGAGAAATGATAGGGAAGAGATAAAACTTGAAACTTATTTCCGATGGCAATATATTTACACCTCCTTATGCAACTATTGCAAATACACTTTGCATTTGGAAGAATCAGAGAAAAACAAAGATTGGACAAGATTTTTTATCAAAGATTCAGACGGAAAAAATAGGTTTATTCTCGCTTTAGTTAATCAAAATAATGATAAGAGCATAGGTGTTAGATATCTGTCAACAAACCAACCGAAAGATAAAGATTTTGAGAAGATAGTATCATTACTACAATCTGTTGATGGCTTATTCAAACCAATTATCAAGAATGATAGGGTGATTTGGATAGGAAGTTTGAGACTAAATGAGCATTTCAAAGATACAGATGAGTGTATCAGTACAACAAAGCATCTTCTGAATGAAATCTTGTGTAAACTTTCAGAAGTTCATAGTCCACACAACCAATATGAATAATAAAGTATATTTTGCCGCCTCCATTCGTGGAGGTAGGGTTGATGCTGCTTTGTATAAGCGTATCATCGACTATATAAAGAAGACGGATATTGTACTCACAGAGCATATTGGTAAATCTAATATGAGTTTGAAGGCACAAACTCGTGCGATTGATACCCATATTTACGAACGTGATACCGCATGGCTCAAATCTTGCGACCTGCTGATAGCAGAATGTACCTGCCCCTCTTTGGGGGTAGGTTATGAGTTAGCTTATGCAGAAGCACATGATATTCCTGTTTATATATTTTATAATAAGGGAAAATCCAATATCTCGGCTATGCTGAATGGCAATTCTTATTTCACCATCCTTCCTTATGAGATGGAAGAGGAAATCTATCCTCTTCTTAATACAATCTTGGGAAACTATAATGGTCCGAATTTCAACGCCTTAACCGAGGTGCAAAAGCGAGTGTTTATAGAGGGAATAAAAGCTCAACTTATAATGCGGTATCAAGAATGAAGGAACTTTGTGTGTTTCGTAGTAGATAAAACAGAAAATAACTGAAGAAACAATCATCTTTGCGTCACCTATGCCTTTATTCGGCATAGGTGAACTTTATCTTTGCACCATAATACAAAATAGATGTATCACATTAAAAAACGAAAAGATTATGGCACTCTGGAAAATAGAAGCCAAGAACAATTGGAATTGGGGAAAAGGTA
>JAEWWU010000009.1 GCA_023396255.1 Bacteroidota bacterium | reverse complement strand
AAGCATAGTATATGCGAAGGTATTCCATCAGTAACATTGCAAGACGTCAGTTTGTAGCTACAAACTGCGCTTGTCCCCTTTACCGCTTCACTCGGGGGAGGAGCCGTAATCACTTCGTTCTCATCGGTCGGAATGCCTTAATAAACAAACTAATATGAAACCCAAAACAGATAAAGAGAAAAGAAACAAGGGGGATAATAAGACCCAAATTCTTCGGATACGCTGCTCCGAAGAGGAGAAAGTAAGGATACAAAAGCGAGCGGAACGGACGGGTAAAAGGCTCTCCGAGTTCTGTCGGGAGGCATTGCTTACGGGGGAGATTGTTGCCGTTCCTCAATTGGGAGAACACGAACGGGAAGCCATTCGGGTCTTGCAACGGGTCAGCTACTTTTTCAGTCATATTTCCAACTTGATTAAGACGAAAGACCCCTCTTGGGTTGCCATTGCCAAGAACATTTCTTGCATCTCGCTACACGCTTTCGAGCGATTCTATAGCCCTCGGTATCGTATTACGGACGAGGTATATGATGTTCTAAATATCAAGCGCAATGATCGCTAAGTGCAAAGCCATAGCGCACGGTAAGACGGCGTTGGAGTATATCTTCCGAGAAACGAAGCTCAAGAATAAGCTCTTAATCCAGAACCTTTGTGGAGATACGGCAGAGAGAATCTACGAAGAGATGAACCTTGTCAATCGGTTCAACAGTCGTTGTCGCAACAAGTTCCTGCGGATGGAAATCGGTATCGCTCCGAAAGATGAAGCAGGAATGAATTGGAAGAAGCTCCAAGGGATAGCCTGTGAATTTATCCAAGCGATGAATTTGCAGGAGCATCAGGTGGTAGCCGTTATGCATAAGGACACCGACAATCTGCACATTCATGTCATTGCTAATCGGATGAGTATGAACGGGGTGGTTTATGATACGACCTTTGTGAGCAACAAGGCAGCACGAGTAGCAGAGGAATTGAGTCGCAAGCACGGGCTGACCATTGCCAATGAGATGCGGGCAGAGAAATGGCATCAAAAGCCGAGAGCCAATCAAACACGGGAGGCGAGCAGGGAGAAACTACGAACAATGGCTTACGGATTGTTAGGGAAATATACGAATGGCGGATTGAATGGCTATGCTTCCTTTCGATATGAATTAGGACAACAAGGAGTAACCGTTGAAGCGATGAAGAACAAGAAAGGCAGCGTCTATGGACTGAAGTTTCTTTTTGAGGGGCAGACGTTCAAGGCTTCGGAGATAGGACGAGAGTTTGGATATAACTCTCTGTTGAAGCAATTCGGACTTTCCTGTATCGCTCCCTATCACTCTTCTGTTCCGATTTATCAACCGAAAGAACCTTTACAGGAAGAAAAACTACAGCCACCACAAAGCCCTGAACCAAGTCTTGTTGAGAGTGTAGTAGAGGTTACCGAAGGGATTGCATCGGGTATTGGCGGAGTGTTGGACTTCCAAGTCCACGGAGAGGATTATGCCGAGACCGCCTTCCAGCGGAGACTGCGCCACGAAGCCAACAAGAAAAAGAAACGGGGACGAAGGATGTAGGAAACAAATTCTCTCTTCTCAAAGAAGAAAATCACGAAAGAACGCTCACTTTCGCTCGCAAATCTGTACCTTTGCAAGTGATAATAGTGAGCGTTCTTTAGCTATTCAAAACAATATACCTCAAAGCACTCCGCTCATTTCTAAATCGTTACCTATTCATCTATCCTAAAACGGTAACACTCTAATCCTCAGTAGGTTAGTCCAGAATCGAAAAATTAAAGAGGAACTAATTTCTGGTAATTCCCTACTATTTTTTATTTCGTCCGAAGGAAAAATATTTTTTGTCCAAGCAAATAGAGGGGTTATCTGAGCAAATTTCAAATACTTCTTCACCGGCGTGAACCCCAAAGTTTGTCACTTATTTTTTCCAAAGCAATACGGAAGGGCGGATATAATGTTTTTTATTTTACTCGGTAGTGATTCGAGGTTTCCTGTGCAAAGAGGAAGCACAAGGCTTTTGGAATGGAGAGAAGAATGTGAGGGAAATAATTATCTTTGTCCGTGGAAAATCTATGTATAGGTTGATTATGGCAACAAAAGCAAAGCACATCACTATAACCGGTAGTTTGGGTAGTGGAAAGAGTGTTGTGTCATCTCTCCTTCACGAAGAATTGGGGTATCCTGTCGTTTCGGTAGGAGGGATCTTGCGTAAGATGGCGCAGGAATACAATATGGATACTACTCAATTCAACATCTATATGGAGCAACATCCGGAGTTGGATTATGAGTTGGACAATCGTGTTACGGCGATGGGCAAAGAGGAGTTACCTTATATCTTCGATTCTCGTTTAGCGTGGCATTTTGTGCCATCATCGTTTAAGGTGGCTTTGATTGTAGACGATAGCATTGCAGCACAGCGAATTTTTCAAGATTCGGCTCGTCTTAATGAGACTTATAACAACGACGAAGAAGCCCGAGAGCGTATTCAACAGCGACGTAAGAGTGAGTTACTCAGATACAAACAACTTTATAAGGTGGATTTGGAAGCCACGGAAAACTATGACTTGGTGATAGATACTGGCGGGTATACACCGAAAGAGGTCGCCTCTAAAATTTTGTCAGCTTACAAAGAGGCCTGTGAAAAAGAATCTTAGAACTATACCATAAGAAAAGTAGAATGAAAAGTTTAACGAAAAGTTATATCGTGACCACAGTGCATAGTGCAGAGGTGGTTGGCTCCGGAGATATGCCGGTTCTAAGTACACCGGCTCTGGTTTCTTTTATGGAGAATTGTGCTATGCTCTTGGCCCGAGAAAATTTGCAGGAGGAGGGGCAAACAACTGTTGGGATCAATATTTCAACGAACCATTTGCATGCAACTCCGGTTGGAGATACGATTGCGGTTGAAGCGTGCTTGGTCTCTTGTGAGGGACGTAAGTTAGTCTTTTCAATTACAGCTGCTGATTCTGCCGGCACTGTGGCAGAGTGTACGCACGAGCGATTTATTGTTTCTCGAGAACGATTTCTCGAAAAGATAGGGCTCTGATTCCTTTTGACGGAAGTATTGGTAACAAAATCAAGTTGAATTATTATATTTGCGCGCAGTGTTCGAGGATCGGAATGGACTGTTATCTATTTCAGGTTTTGTTTGGAATTTCGAGCACTCTATGCAGCAGAGCTTTCCCTTAGTTTAGGGGTATCATTTAGAATAGAATATTTATAATTGTAAAAAATGTCAGGTATGAATCTTTCTCACATCGAACACATCGGCATAGCTGTGAAAAGCATCAGTGAGTCTCTTCCTTTCTTTGAGGAAGTATTGGGTCTTAAATGCTACAACATAGAGGAGGTGGCTGACCAAAAGGTCAAGACCGCCTTTTTGCAAATAGGACAAACCAAATTGGAACTTTTGGAACCCACATCGAATGAGAGTCCTATTGCCAAATTTTTGGACAAGAGAGGGGAGGGCATTCACCATATTGCTTTTGCAACCCCTGATTGTGGGGAAGCCCTCAAAGATGCAGAAAATAAAGGGGTTCAGTTGATCGATATGGAGCCTCGCAAAGGAGCAGAGGGGTTGAACATAGGATTTTTGCATCCAAAAAGTACCCACGGATTATTGTTGGAGTTGTGTGACAGCAAAGATGCAAAATGACTCTGTTACAAAAAGGAATATTAATAACAATTAGATATATACAATGAGTGTTCAGTTAGAAAAAACAAAGGAACTGATTGCCAAGCGAGAAGCAGCTCGTCTTGGGGGAGGTGAGAGTAAGATTGCAAAGCAGCACGAAAAGGGTAAATATACTGCTCGCGAGCGTATAGCACTCCTCGTGGATGAAGGTAGTTTTGAAGAAATAGATATGTTCGTACAGCATAGAAGTACGAATTTTGGAATCGATAAGACTAAATTTCTTGGAGACGGAGTTGTGGTTGGAAGTGGAACCATCGATGGTCGCTTGGTATATGTGTTTGCACAAGACTTTACTGTTATAGGGGGAGCCTTGGGAGAGATGTTGGCGGCCAAAATTTGCAAGGTTATGGACTTGGCAATGCAAATGGGGGCTCCTGTTATTGGACTGAACGACTCAGGTGGAGCCCGTATTCAAGAGGGGGTGAATGCTCTTTGCGGATACGGCGAAATTTTTGAACGAAATATTTTGGCTTCGGGGGTTATTCCCCAAATTTCGGGAATCTTTGGTCCTTGTGCCGGTGGTGCTGTGTATTCTCCGGCCCTTACCGACTTCAATATTATGGTACGTGGGTCGAGTTATATGTTCTTGACCGGTCCGAAGGTTGTAAAAACTGTAACCGGAGAAGATGTTTCTCAAGAACAATTGGGTGGGGCAGATGTACACGCAGCAAAGAGTGGGGTTGCCCATTTTGCAGTTGATAACGAAGACGATGGTATCCGTCTTATTCGTCATCTTCTTTCATTCTTGCCTCAAAATAATTGTGAAGAGGCACCCTTTGTTGAGTGCTCGGACCCCATTGATCGTTTGGAAGACTCTCTCAACGAGATAATACCCGATGAACCCAACCGTCCTTATGATATGTATGAGGTGATCGGAGCCATTGTAGATAATGGAGAATTTTTGGAAATCCACGCGGATTATGCTCGCAATATTATCGTAGGTTTTGCCCGTTTCAATGGTATGAGTGTGGGAGTTGTGGCTAACCAACCTCAAGTAATGGCAGGAAGCTTGGACTGCAATAGTTCTCGTAAGGCTGCCCGTTTCATTCGTTTCTGTGATGCTTTCAATATCCCCATTGTAACTCTTGTCGATGTTCCCGGTTTCCTTCCAGGTACAGGGCAAGAGTATAATGCTGTTATTACTCACGGAGCAAAACTGCTCTATGCTTACGGCGAGGCTACTGTTCCTAAAGTAACAGTTACTTTGCGTAAGGCCTATGGCGGAGCTTACATCGTAATGGGATCTAAGCATTTGCGCAATGATATCAACTATGCTTGGCCTTCTGCCGAAATTGCAGTTATGGGACCCAGTGGGGCAGTTGAAGTTATTTTTGCAAAAGAGGTGGCTGCTTCCGAAGATCCTGCCAAAACGGCAATGGAAAAAGAAGCCGAGTATAGAGAAAAATTTGCAAATCCCTATAATGCAGCCTCTTACGGTTATATTGACGACATTATTGAACCGAGAAATACACGTTTCCGTATTATTCGTGCTTTGGAACAATTGCGAACTAAGAAGCAATCTATTCCGGCCAAGAAGCACGACAATGTTCCTCTATAATTGAAATACTTACGTAAGTCTCCCCCTTCCTTTCTTGGGAAGGGAGAGACCATTTTTTAAGGAACGATATGTATAATACTAAAAATGTATCGATGAGATTTTGGGCTCTTTCCCTTTTGGCTTTTTGCTCGAGTGTAGGGGTTATTCAAGCACAATCGGTTACTTCTATTCGAATTAATGAGGTTCTTACTCTTAATGAGAAAAATTATCAAGATAATTATGGTAATCATAGTCCGTGGATAGAATTGTATAATACTTCTGCGGGTACAGTGGACATAAAGGGGTGCTTTTTGACTGATGACCTAAATAATCTTAAGAAATATCCTATTCCCAATGGAGATGTGCTAACTTCCATAAGACCGCACCAACACACTCTTTTTTGGGCAGATAACACCCCTCTTAGAGGAACCTTTCATACGAGTTTTACCTTATTGGCAGATAAGCCCAATTTTATAGCCTTTGTCAGCAGTGATGGAAAAACCATTATTGATAGTGTTACCATACCGGCAAATATTCCAGTTGATCACAGTTTTTCTCGTTGCTTAGATGGGGTAACAGTTTCTGAAAGCGGCAAGACTTGGGAAATAACGGAGCACACCACTCCCAGTACCAATAACAAGGTTTTGGATTCTAATGAGAAGTTGGATCGACTCAAAGAAAACGATTCGACTGGTGGAATTATGACCATTACGGCTATGCTGGTCGTTTTTGCGGGGTTGGCAATCCTCTTCTTGGCTTACAAGGGGTTAGGTAAAGTAGCTATTCTTTTGGCGAAACGCAATTCTGGAAACAGATCAAAAGAAGAGGGTGCAGATCCGGTTTCGGGAGATGCTATCGCTGCTATTGCAATGACCTTGATGGAGTTGGAACAAGAGGCACACGATGAAGAGTTTGGGATCATTACCATTCGCCGTATGGAGCGTAAGTTTGCTACATCGTGGAATTCAAAATTATTCGGACTGAGAACTTTTAATAGAGGTAGATAATAGAATAAAACAAATCATCAGTAAGTTATGGCTACAAAAAAAGCGCCCAAGGCGACTGATAAGAAAAGAGTGGTGGCTGAGACTTCGATCTCGGCAGACGTTCTTGCCGTTATTGCATTGTCAATAACCCAGGCGCAAGGATTGGAAGAAACAACAGAACCACGAGTGCTCACAATTAAACATTCCGTGGGAGTATCTTCTTGGTCGCTTAAGTCTCACAATATGAGGATAAAGCCCACTCTTATTGAGTATTAATAAACTAAGTAAAACGTAAAATACAATTCTCTAATTATGAAAGAGTACAAATACAAAATCAATGGAGTTGAATATACTGTTGTAATCAACAAGGTAGAGGACGGGAATGCCGAGTTGGAGGTAAATGGAACTCCTTATAATGTAGAAATGATCACCGATAAGAAGAAACCGGCAATAAAGAAACCCGTTGTACAGCGCCCCGTGATGGCTTCGGCTCCAACGACTAAGGTTATTCCGTCTGCTCCTGCATCCGGTGGCTCTGCCAATGGCATTAAGGCTCCTCTTCCCGGTGTTATTCTCGATATTGTGGTTAGTGTTGGGGATACAGTAAAAAGAGGACAAAAGGTAGCAGTCTTGGAAGCTATGAAAATGGAAAACAACATCAACGCCGAGAGCGATGGAGTTGTAAAAGAAATAAAGGTAAAAAAGGGAGATGCTATTTTGGAAGGAACCGATATTATGATAATTGGTTGATATAGCTTTCTATAATAATAGCTACAGATACAATAAAAATGGATTTTGGTAATTTTTTATTGCAAAATTTAGAAACCTTTTGGTCTTTTACCGGGTTTGCCAATGCAACTTGGGGGCACTTTGCTATGATTGCAGTTGGGGTCTTTTTTATCTTTCTGGCAATCAGATATGAATTTGAACCTTTATTGCTTATTCCGATAGGTTTTGGGATGCTCATTGGAAATATCCCATTTAAGGATGCTGCTCTTCAAATTGGTATTTATGAAGAAGGATCTGTTCTAAATATACTTTATCAGGGAGTGAGACAGGGGTGGTATCCTCCTCTTATTTTCCTTGGTATTGGTGCTATGACGGATTTCTCGGCATTGATATCTAATCCAAAGTTGATGCTCATAGGAGCTGCTGCGCAGTTTGGTATTTTTGGTTCCTATATTCTAGCCTTACAGTTGGGTTTTGAGCCCAATCAAGCGGGAGCAACAGCCATTATAGGAGGAGCAGATGGTCCTACAGCTATTTTCTTGTCTTCTAAACTGGCCCCGGATTTATTGGGAGCAATTGCCGTTTCGGCGTATTCGTATATGGCTTTGGTACCCATTATACAACCTCCATTTATGAAGCTTTTGACAACCAAGAAAGAAAGAGTGATTCGAATGAAACCGGCAAGAGCTGTTTCCAAGACGGAAAAGATTATTTTCCCTGTCTTTGGACTTCTTTTAACTTGTTTCTTGGTTCCATCTGGGCTTCCTCTTTTAGGAATGTTGTTTTTTGGAAATCTTCTTAAAGAGAGTGGTGTAACCAAACGTTTAGCAGAGACGGCTCGTGGTCCTCTGGTTGATGTTATTACCATCCTTTTAGGGGTGACTGTTGGAGCTTCTACTCAAGCCACTCAATTCCTCACTTGGAATTCGATCAAAATTTTCTTGATAGGGGCTTTCTCCTTTGTTTTGGCCACCTGTGCAGGAGTTTTGTTTGTTAAGCTCCTCAATCTCTTTTTGCGCAAGGATAATAAGATCAATCCCCTCATTGGCAATGCCGGGGTATCAGCTGTTCCTGATTCAGCCCGTATATCTCAGATTGTTGGGCAGGAATATGATCCGGGTAACCATCTATTGATGCATGCTATGGGGCCCAATGTTGCCGGAGTTATCGGTTCTGCCGTTGCTGCCGGTGTTTTATTGGGTTTTTTAGCTTAGAATAAAGGAAATTATTGTACAAAAAAGAGTTCGAAGTCTGTGCTTCGAACTCTTTTTTATTGGGGATAATAGACAAGTGGAGAGAGGTTTTTAGATAGAATTACCGAGCTCTTTCTTTACTTTTTCTTCTGTAAGTATATCTATATTGGTTATAGAAAATTTGGGCGAGACAAAATTGCCGTAATTGTTGCATTCGGTAATGACTTCTGAAATTGTCTCTTTGGGATTCAATCCTAATGGAAATAGAAAAGTGTATATAATAAACCGATTGTAAGGCTCTACCTTTTCCAAAAAACCTTTTCTTTTCTCTATTTGTTCTTTTAATTCACGAATTATCAGCTTGTGCTGATATTCTTCGAAATCTATTTTCTCTTGTGCCACTATGTAGGACATAAATCGCATCAATCCGTCTTTACCTCCCAAACCACTGCTAATGACGATCTGTTCCTCATCTAACAAGGTTGATAGTACTCCGGCTTTGGCTTGTAGGTGGGCGAGTAGGGCCCATAAACGCAAATCTTCGTGAGCAAATAGGAGAAACTCTTCAATCATTCTTAAAGCTTCGATCTGTTTGCTGCAAGCTAACTCTTGTAATGCGAGATATTTGCTTGAGTCGTTATCAGAGTCTAAGTTGTGTAGTATTGCCCGTATTTGTTGTAACCTAAAAGGAGAAAGATGAAATTCTTTTTCTTGCCTTTTGGAGCTTCGAACCAATTGTTCTAAGGAATAGGTATAGGATTTTTGCAGACTTATGGGCACAATTTCATTTAGCTGATGAATCTGTGCGTGATCGGGGATAAGAGAATTTGTATGGAATTTATTATCTGATTTGTTCATAACTCGTAACTACATTTCCAAATCTGTCCTTTTAGCAGGGCATAGAACCTCATTGATTAAGAGAGCTACCATCTCTTTTAGCTCTACCATAAATTGATTTACATCATATTCTTCTCTCTCTATTTGCCGGAGCTTGCGTTCCCATATTCCAGTTAATTCGGCACTTTTCAGTAGGGGATTTAGAATTGTTTCGATCAATTCAATCCCGGTTGTAGTTGCCCGTATCGATTTTCCGTCACGTACAATATAGCCTCGCTTGAATAAAGTTTCTATAATAGCGGCTCGTGTGGATGGACGACCGATCCCATTTTCCTTGAGTAAGTCCCTAAGCTCTTCATCCTCCACCATTTTCCCAGCAGTTTCCATAGCTCTCAATAGGGTTGCTTCTGTGTATAGTTTTGGAGGCTGTGAGGTTGATTCTTTAACTTCCGGACAGTGTGCACCTGTCTCTCCTATGGAAAAAGAGGGGAGTGGTTTGGTTTCCTCTGTCGATATTGTATTGCTGCTTTTCGCAGAAGAATCTTTGAGCACAATATGCCATCCCTCTTTTATGATCATACGACCGGTTGTTTTGAATGAAATATCGCCCGCTATTCCTTTAACAGTCGTATTGGCTATATGTGCCTCCGGATAGAAAGCTGCAATGAATCGTAAAGCAACTAGATTGTAGATGCTCAGCTCCTTGCCCTCCAAGTGAGTAGGGGCAATTTCTGTGGGAACAATAGCGTGGTGGTCTGTTATCTTTTTATTGTCAAATACCTTTTTGCTCTTAGATATTTTACTGCCTTGTAAGAGAGGTGCTACGTGACAACTGCAATGAGGATGTGGAGCTATTCCTTTGAGGATGGAGATTATTTTGGGATACATATCTTCTGGTAGGTAGGTTGTATCTACTCGGGGATAGGTCGTGAGCTTCTTTTCATACAAAGATTGAATTGTTTGCAGGGTTTCTTCTGCGGTGAAGCCAAATTTCTTGTTTGCCTCTACCTGTAAGGAAGTCAAATCGAATAGCTTGGGGGGGTATTCTTTAGTGGTTTTCTTCTCGATTTTTTTGATTTCGAAAAGTTGATCTGTGATAGCCTCTGCTTTTTTCAGAGCATCGTCTATGGTTGAGAAGGGCTCTTCTTCGCTTTTGAATAGCACCCCATTGTATGTTGTGTGTAGGATATAAGTTGTTACAGGGGTGAATTGCTCAATTTCTCTTTGTCGATTGACGATTAGAGCCAAAGTAGGCGTCTGAACTCGTCCCACAGATAATATTTGCTTGGAGTGAGCATAGCGTACAGTGTACAAACGAGTTGCATTTATACCCAACAACCAATCACCAATTGCCCGGGCTAGTCCGGCATAAAAGAGAGGACGAAGCTCTTCTTCTGTTTTTAGTTGGCTGAAACCTTCTTTAATTGCTTGATCAGTCAAGGAGGATATCCATAATCTTTTTACCGGACAATTACACTCGGCCAATTGTAAAATCCAACGCTGTATGAGTTCTCCTTCCTGCCCGGCATCACCACAGTTAATCACATATTCTGCTTTGGATACTAATTCTTTGATGATGGCAAATTGCTTTTTTATCCCTTCGTCTTCTTTGAGTTTTATCCCAAATCGTCCGGGAGGGATTATTGGCAAATCGGAAAGACACCACCGTTTCCAGCTTATTTGGTAATCTTGCGGATCTTTGAGTGTGCATAGGTGACCAAAGGCCCAAGTCACCGCATATCCATTGCCTTCTATGAATCCGGGGTGGGTATGGGTAGCCCCCAGTATACGAGCAAGATCTCGTGCTACTGAGGGCTTTTCGGCAATACAAACAATCATTATTTTTAGGATAAGTCTGTGGTAAAAGAAAGTGAAGATTATAAATTAGGCTTCCCCTGCGGAGGAGGCTCCTCCTGTTTCCATTAAATAAGCCTTTATAAAAGCATCAATATTTCCGTCCATAACCCCGGTAATATCAGAAGTCTGATAATTGGTTCTATGATCTTTGACGCGACGATCGTCGAAAACGTAGCTGCGGATTTGTGATCCCCATTCGATTTTCTTTTTCCCCGCCTCTATCTTATTCTGCTCGGCTCTGCGCTTTTCCAATTCTATGTCATAGAGCTGGGAGCGGAGAAGTCGCAATGCATTTTCTCGGTTATCCAACTGTGAGCGCGTTTCCGTATTTTCAATAACAATCTCTTTGCTTTCCCCTGTCTCCTTATCGGTATACACATAATGTAGGCGCACACCAGTTTCCACTTTGTTTACATTTTGTCCACCGGCTCCACTTGAACGGAATGTATCCCAAGAAATGTTGGCAGGATTGACTTCTACTTGTATTGTATCATCTACCAATGGCACAACGAATACAGAGGCAAAGGAGGTCATACGTTTTCCTTGGGCGTTGTACGGAGAAACGCGTACCAGGCGGTGTACCCCGTTTTCGCTTTTGAGAAAACCATACGCCAAATCTCCTTCAATTTGCATCGTTACGGTCTTGATTCCGGCCTCATCGCCATCTTGCCAGTTGGTTATGGTTACCTTATATCCAGATTTTTCTGCATATCGCTGGTACATACGTACCAACATAGAGGCCCAATCTTGGCTCTCTGTTCCTCCGGCACCGGCATTTACCTTGAGAACGGCTCCCAACCGATCTTCTTCGGCCCGAAGCATATTCTTGAGCTCTGTCTGTTCTAATATTTCAATGGCACTTTTATAAGCAGTATCTACCTCCTCTTCCTCTATGGCTTCTTCTTTGTAGAAGTCATAAGCAAATTGGACTTCGTCAGACGCAGATCGAACAGCTTCATAAGCTTCAATCCAATTACGTAAGTCCTTTACCTTACGCATTTGCATTTCTGCTCGTTTATTGTCTAGCCAAAAATCGGGATCTTGGGTTTTTAGTTCTTCTTCTTCTAACTGGATTCGTTTGTTATCGATGTCAAAGATACCCCCTCAGCGCTTCCGTGCGCTCCAACAATTCATTAAGTTGGTCTGCTGTAATCATAATTTATTTTATCTGATTTAGTAAAACATAGAAATAAAAAACACCCTTACCTACAAATAGGTCTCAAAGGTACATCAAATCTATTTCTCTGGCGTACGTTTCCATTATGTTTTTACGCTTTAGCTTTAGCGTGTTTGTCAGTAGTCCATTCTCGATGGTAAATGGTTCTGTGATAAGTGTGATCTTTTTTATTTTTTCAAAGTTAGCCAAATGAGATTGCAGCTTCTCGATGTGTGCCATAACCATATCTATAATTTGCTTGTTAGAAGCTAATTCTTTGGGAGGAATATCTAACGATGGTATAACGTTGCGTTCGAATAGAGTTTTTTGCAGCTTTTGCCAATTGGGGAAAATAAGAGCACTGACATATTTGCGCTCATCTGCAATTACTGCAACTTGTTCAAAATACGAATCTCCTATAAGCGTATTTTCGATTTGTTGCGGGGCTATGTATTTTCCGTTTGATGTTTTGAAGAGCTCTTTTATTCGTTCGACAAAGAAAAGAGTATTTCCTTCCATTCGTCCAGCATCTCCAGTTCTGAACCAACCATCTTCGGTAAAAGCTTCTGCATTGGCTTGGGGGTTATTGTAATACCCTGGGGTTATACTATCGCCCTTAACCTGTATTTCGTTGGTGTTGGGGTCAATACGTACATTTACAGAGTTCAAAGGTTCTCCTATGGACGAAAGAACAAATCCTTGATCTCTGTAAACAGAAACTGTTGCAGCTGTCTCTGTCAAACCATAACCCACTACGATGTTAAATCCAGCAGCGTGTAAAAAGCGATTGATATCAACGGCTAAGGGAGCTCCAGCAGTAGGGTAGAAGCGTCCTTTGTGGAGACCTAAAACTCTTTTAAGGAGATAAAAAATAGTGCGTTGGTAGAAGTCGTTTTGCAGAGAAAGCAAGAACGGAATAGAACGTCCTTGATTTCTATACTCGAGATAATATTTCTCTCCAATCCTTAGGGCTCGGTTATAGATTTTTGTCATAAAGCGAGGAGAGCGTTCTATGTGTTCTCTTACTCCTTGGTACACTTTTTCCCAATATCTAGGAACATTGCACATTACAGTCGGTTTTATCTGAGGCATAAGAGTCATTATCTCCTTGGGATTGGTGACCACCACTACCTTAAGCCCATATGTGAGGCAAAAGTATACCCATAGTTTTTCAAAAACGTGGCTCAAAGGTAAGAAATTAACAGAGACGTCTTTACTGCCTAAGTAGGGAAATAATTCGTGATGTGCCTTTACTTGAGTAAGAATCATTTTGTGGGTGATTTGGACTCCTTTGGGAATTCCGGTGGTACCAGAGGTGTATATAAGAATGGCCAAATCTTCCATTAAACCATCTCCCATCTGACTTTTTACGTATGCCTCGTGTGGCATAGAATTACCAAGGCTAATAAATTCGTTGTAGTAAAGGGTAGTTGTATCCTTGGGATTTTTGACAACATTTTGGTCGAATACGATAATTTGTTCGATTTGACCTTGTGTGCTTTGTACGTGGTAAGCATTGTTGTATTCAAATTGACTACCGACGAAAATTAGTCGAACCCGTGCGTCTCGAGCTATAAAATGAACTTGTTCTGGAGAGCAGGTTGCATAGATCGGAACCGAAACTGCCCCGATGGTAAACATTCCCATTTCGCAATAAATACATTGTGGCATATTTTGAGAATATATGCCAACGCACTCCCCTCGTTGCACTTTAAAATGAGACAACCCTTGGGCTGCTGCCATTATTTTTTGAGAAAGGGTTTCTCCCGAATCTTGTTGCCAATCTTTCTGATTTGTCAGATATCGCAACATATTTTTTTTGCGATAAGTTGTGCTTAGAACTTTTGTTAGTTCGGATGTATGCGTATTTATCATAGAAATATTGAAAGAAATAGGTTACATAGATGGTTATTTTTCGCCATCCTTATTTTGAGATATTATGGTCTTTAATTGATTGAGGGGAGTGTCTCTATGTTCCATAAATAAACTCATATTAGCCTGGTTGATTTTTGTATGTAATTGGAGTAAAATCTGTTTTTGACCTCTGTTTAGAGAGGATAAAAAGATGTCAGCACTTACTTGCAATTCTGGGAAAAGTTTTTTGAGTTCTTCTCGTCCTTCAGGAGTGATAGATACTAAAAGGCTCCGTTTGTCATTTGGATTACTGGTTTGTTCAATCAGTCCCAATGTTAGTAAACGTTTTATTATTTCAGCTCCAGTGGTTTTTTCCATAACGTTGCACAAATTCAAATCCGTTTTAGTTATGGGACCTCTAGCCATAATTGTAACGAGGTAGATGTAATCGTCTGTCGTCTGCAGTTTTGTTGTTTTTATGGCTTTTCTCATATACCCCCTCATATATCTATACAAATAGCTTATATCTCTGGCAATCAAACTATTGAGATAAGCATCAGTATATTCTTGAAGCCGGGGAGCACTTGACCTTTTTTGCATTTCCGCTTGTAAAAAGGCACTAAAACCCTCGATGGTTAAACTTTTGTCTTTTGTTGAAGCGGTCTTCTCAAATAGTTCCAAGTTTTGTATTACTTCTTTTAGCAGTTCGTACTCCATAGATAAATGATGATAGCGAAAGTTAAAAGTACATTCATTAGATGAAAAAGGCAATAAATTTCCTTTTTTGTGAGATGATAAAAAAAATGGCTTCTACCTCTAAAAGGTAAAAGCCGACAAAAGTACGTGGGTCCAATAGGATTCGAACCTATGACCCTCTGCTTGTAAGGCAGATGCTCTAAACCAGCTGAGCTATAGACCCGTTTTTTATCATAGAGAGTGGGTCCAATAGGATTCGAACCTATGACCCTCTGCTTGTAAGGCAGATGCTCTAAACCAGCTGAGCTATAGACCCTCTCTTTTATTTCTTTATGTTTATTCAACAGCCACTCTGCTGTTTCAACGCTGCAAAGATAGTTCAATTTTTTTTCTTTGCAATAGGTTTTCGTTCTTTTTTTCTCTTGCAGATATTTTTATCCCTATAATGAGATTATTTGAAAAGTGTGATTGTCATTATTGAATACTAGTTGCCAAGTACCGCAAAGAAAAATGGTGTTTTCCGTTTCTCGAACAAAAGAAGAAAGTTGAGGAATGTTGGATGGAGATATAGATACCCGTACGTTGTGATGCTTTTTGCCCAACCAAATCAATGAGTGACACGCATAGCTTCTTCTCGAATCTAAAAGGTACGTTTTACCTCGCATAAAAGAGTGGCTTGTTAGTTAAATGGAGGAACTGGATATTGTTGTTGCAATAGCTTCTGTAATTCTATGCGATCTAATGGTGATTGCTTGGGGATTATCCTGAGGTTTCCCAATTGAAAGAAGGCCGTTTTATCTTGTAACAGTGGTCTAAAAGAAACTAAAACAGTGGTCCCTCTGGGTACTTCATCCAGTGAAGTATACAAAGAAAAAGCACCTTCGTGTTTGAGGTGTACAGCCTTTTCATAAGTACGACCGTTTGGGGTAGTTACTTCTAAGGCAATGAGTATGGATGATGGAGAAAAATTGCCATAAAGTATTCCAGAAAGATGAATAGATATCGGTTTCAAAAAGGAAAATGGCAGTTGAATCTTTGAAGAGGAAATATTTGAGTTTCCCTTGTTGGCTATAAAGTTTACGGAAGGAAGAATTATAGATAAACTATCAGAAAATTTTTGTTCTATTTGCTGGGCATATTTTCCGGAGGGATCGCTTTTTTTGTTGATGGAATCTAAATAAAGATGTTGAAACTGCTCTATTCGATGTATAGATTTACTACAAATTTCTGATAATAGATCTAGTCTGTGTTGTCCTAAATAATAAATTGTGCTGTCGAAATCTTTTTCTGTAACACCATATTTTTCAAAAATAGATTTTCGAACATCACTTTGTACCGAGTCTTCCTTGAGATCATATATATTCATCCCTTTTAGAGTACTTTCCGCAATGTAGAGCTCTCCCAATAATTTTTCGAGTTTTTCGTTGGGTATTCGTTGCCACTTCTTCTTACAACCAAATAAAAAAAGAGGCAAACACAGCAGCAAAAATAAAAGCCCCAAGTGTCGATTGAGCATAATGAAAAAAGGAGCTACAAATTTTTCCATCATCTTTTACTTGGTTCTCATCCTCTTTGCCAGACCTTTTACAGATTCTTTTATAGACGTAAAACCCAGTTCCAAAGCATATGCAACAGAATGGGAGTGAAAAAGAAATAGAGCAATAACACCAACAGAGATGCAGCTATCTGCAAAGTTGAAAACGGGACTGAAAAATACAAATCGAGTTCCACCAACGAAAGGAATCCAAGATGGATAAGTACTATTGATAATGGGGAAGTAGAACATATCTACCACATTGCCCATAAACCAAGGAGCATACCCTCCTTCTTTAGGTAAAAAGTTGGTAATCGTTCCTTGGCTGGAACCAAAAAGCTGACCGTAGAAAATGCAATCGACCACATTTCCTACCCCCCCTGCAATAATTATGGCCAATGTGATACAAAAGAATGTAGATAAACGTTTATCTGCAATGCTTTTGAGCAATACAAACAAGGCGAAACACATAGCAATGATCCTAAACAGAGTGAGAAATAATTTACTGCCCAACTCTATTCCATATGCCATCCCGGGATTTTCTACAAAAAGAATTCGAAACCAATCAAAAACAATAAATTCATCACCGATAGCCATATGGGTTTTCACCCAAATCTTGATGGCTTGATCGATGCTTAAAAGAACTAATATCAATAGGATGTAAGGAAGAGGACGCTTTTCCTTTGTGTTATTGGAGTGTACGCATTGCTCCATAAAGATAAGATTCTAAAAAAGACAGATGCACATTCTCCACCGAAACATACAGCAGAGAAAATGCATCATTGGTAGGTTTGCTTAATTTTTCTTTTCGTTGAGTTTGCCTTCTATGGTTGTGGTAGCGTGAGGAACGGCGCGTAACCTTTCTTTTGGAATAAGTTTACCTGTTTCTCGGCAAACACCATAGGTCCCATTTTCGATGCGAATGAGGGCATACTTCAAGTTTTGGATGAACTTTAATATGCGTTGAGCCTGCATAGCTGCTTCTTGTTTCGAGAGCATAAGAGCTCCTTCTTCGATTTCTTTGAATGTAGGAGATGTGTCTGAAACATCATTTCCTGCTCCATTGGTAATGGCTGAATGCAATTGATCGTAGTCGCTCTGAGCCTTCTCCAATTTGGCCAATATGATGGCTTTGAACTCCATCAATTCTTCTTCCGAATACCTATTTTTTACATCTTCACTCATATCTTTCGTATCTCTATTATTGGTTGTTACTCTTAACCAGTACAACGGAAAGCATCATATCTTCAATTTCAATCTCTGTGGCATCACTAATAACATCGCTGATAACAATGTTATCTGCTTGTATCTGTTTGGAAATATAGTCCAAATGTTCCGTAATTGCCTCATTCATACGCTCGTTAGACAGCAATGTGAGGTCAATATGGTCATTTACTTCCAATCCGGATTGTTTGCGCAAGTTTTGGATTCGGTTGATAAATTCTCTTGCCAATCCTTCTTTCTCCAATTTTGGAGTAACCGTTACATCGAGTGCAACTGTATTTTTTCCCTCATTGGCAACTAGCCAGCCCGGAATATCTTGGGCGATAATCTCAACATCGTCTGTGGAAAGCTTTACCAAAGTATTGTCAATGGTCAATTTGATGAAACCTAAGTTCTGCAGTTCCATTATTTGTTGGTCGGAGAGTGTCTCAGTGGCTTTTGCTAACGACTTCATTATGCTTCCGTACTTGGGACCCAATTTCTTGAATAAAGGTTTTACCTTCCTTGTCCAAATAGGATCTTTGGCATCTACTAAACGAATCTCCTTGACGTTTACTTCGGTCATAATCAGTTCGCTAACAGAATTGATGAGCCTTTCTTCTTGAGGTGAAGAAACTGGGATCATCATTGCCTGTAAGGGTTGGCGAACCTTGATGTTTACCTTGCGCCTTAAAGCCAATACCATAGACGAGAAATCTTGCGCCAATTGCATACACGTTTCCAAAGTCGAATCAATTTTAGTCTCGTCTACCTCGGGAAATGAAGACAGGTGTACAGACTCTCCGCTATGAGTGAGATCCCGATACAAGGAATCCGCGTAGAAAGGAGCGATCGGAGCCATCAATTGAGCTACAGTGCGCAAGCAGTGATAAAGGGTATGGTATGCAGAGGCTTTGTCCTCTGTCATACTACCTGCCCAAAAACGTTTACGCGAAAGGCGAACATACCAGTTACTCAAGTTCTGGGTAACAAACTCATCAATGGCTCTACCAGCTTTGGTTGGCTCGTACAGAGAAAACTCCTCGTCTACTTTTTTCACTAAGCTGTTGAGAGAAGAAATTATCCAACGATCAATCTCTGGTCTCTGCTCTACCGGTAAACAGGGAGTTTGTTCTGGATCAAATTCATCCAAATTAGCGTATAAGGCAAAGAACTGATAGGTGTTGTACAGTGTTCCAAAAAACTTACGACCAGATTCTTTTACCCCTTCTATGTCAAACTTTATGTTGTCCCAAGGAGAAGCATTGGTAACCATATACCAACGCAGAGGGTCGGAACCGTATCTCTTTATTGTTTCAAATGGATCTACGGCATTGCTCAAACGTTTGCTCATCTTGTTGCCATTTTTGTCCAATACCAACCCATTGGCAATAACATTCTTAAAAGCCAAGTTATCTTGAACCATCGTTGCAATGGCATGCAGGGTGAAGAACCATCCTCGAGTTTGATCGACTCCTTCAGCAATAAAATCGGCAGGAAATTCACGCCCGGACTCTATAAGTTCTTTATTTTCGAACGGATAGTGTACTTGGGCAAAAGGCATAGCTCCCGAATCGAACCAAACGTCTATAAGGTCAGATTCTCGGTACATAGGCTTCCCATTAGGGGCAACAAGTATTATTTCGTCCACTAACGGGCGATGCAAGTCAATACATTGATAATTCTCTGCGCTGTAGTCTCCCGGAACAAAATTCTTGATTGGATTTTTTTGCATTATTCCTGCTGCTACGGATTTTTCTATTTCCGAGTATAATTCAGCAACCGATGATATGCAGATTTCCTGATTGCCGTCTTCTGTTCTCCAAATAGGCAAAGGAGTACCCCAAAAACGGCTGCGAGACAAGTTCCAATCTTGTAGGTTTTCTAACCACTTGCCAAAGCGTCCACTACCGGTGGAAGCCGGCTTCCAGTTGATTTGGCTGTTGAGCTCTATCATACGCTCCTTGACGGCTGTAGATCTGATGAACCAGCTATCCAAAGGATAATAGAGAATAGGTTTGTCTGTACGCCAACAGTGAGGATAATTATGGGTGTGCTTTTCTATGCGGAAGGCTCTATTTTGCTGTTTGAGCATAACGCATATATCAATGTCCAAGGTTTCCTTGTCCGAAAGGTCTTCAGAGCTGTATTGATTCTTTACATAGCGACCGGCATATATGTCGTAGAGGGGAACATTGACTTGATTGCGCACAAATTCGGCATTTAGCTCCTCTATCTTATAAAATCGTCCCTTTAGATCAACCATTGGACGCCTGTTGCCGTCAGAATCAATGAGAAGTAGGGGCGGAATACCGTTTTGTTTGGCAACCCGTTCGTCATCTGCTCCAAAGGTTGGAGCTATGTGTACTATACCAGTTCCGTCTTCTGTGGTAACGAAGTCTCCTACAATCACTCTGAATGCGTTTTCTCCGGGGTGTACCCACGGAATGAGTTGTTCGTATTGCATCCCCTCAAGTTCTGCACCTTTGTAGCGACCAACAATCCGGTAGGGTACAGTTTTCTTCTCCGCACTCAGCTCGTTGGGGAGCTGTGCTACCTCTTGATCCGAATTAAAATAAGCAGAAACTCTATCTGCTCCCAAAATAACCGTAATAGGAGCCAATGTGTAGGGATTGAAGGTTTCAACGGCAACATATTCGATAGACGGACCCACACACAAGGCGGTATTAGACGGTAGGGTCCACGGAGTTGTTGTCCACGCCAAGAAGAAGGCTTCTCCGTGTTGTGTCCATTCCGAACGAGGGTGTGCTATTTTGAATTGTGCTGTACAAACCGTATCCTTTACATCGCGATAACATCCCGGCTGGTTCAGCTCGTGAGAACTAAGCCCGGTACCGGCAGCTGGTGAATAAGGTTGAATGGTAAAGCCTTTATACAAGAGCCCCTTCTTGTAGATTTCACTTAATAAGTACCAAAGAGACTCTATGTATTTGTTGTCGTAGGTAATATAAGGGTGTTCCATATCTACCCAATACCCCATTTGTTGAGTGAGTTGTTCCCACTCGTTGGTGTATTTCATCACTTCTTTGCGACAAGCGGCATTATATTCGGCAACGCTGATGGTTTTCCCGATGCTATCTTTTGTGATGCCTAAGAGTTTCTCAACTCCCAGCTCTACCGGAAGTCCGTGCGTATCCCAACCGGCCCTTCTGTTCACCAAGAAGCCTTTCATTGTCTTATAACGACAAAAAACATCTTTTATCGTACGGGCAATTACGTGATGAATACCGGGCATACCATTGGCAGAAGGAGGACCTTCGTAAAATATGTACTCAGGGGCACCTTGACGTGCTTCGATACTTTTTTTGAACAGATTTTCTCCATTCCAACGAGCCAAAATCTCTTGGTTGATCTTTGAAAAGTTAGCTTCAGTGTATTCCGTAAACTTTTTTGCCATTCTCAAATTGCTTCTTAGTCCATACACCATATTATAATATAGCGCATATAGAGATCATATTTATTTTAATGTCCACAAAGATACTCTTAATGAAATAATTGCACAACGGTGGCGCATAGAGAGAGAGGTTTTACCCCTTTTTGAAGTGATTGGAGCAAACAAATTGGCGATAGAGGGTCGCTTGTACGATAGGTTTACTACTCAGAAGTCTGACTCTATCAAAATGGTTTAACGCACACAATTGTAGATGTTTGTTTCTTTCGAACAATTTCTGATTTCCTCGGATTCGGCACTTTGTTTTTTTAGTTCCGATGTCATTCGGCAATTAGTTCTCTGAAAAGGTCCGATTAATTCCCTATTTTTTTGTGATTTGCAGGGAATTAATTTCGAATAATTCCCTACTAATTTTTGTTCTGTCCAAGAAAAATTTTCTTCGTAGGGAACTAATTTCGAACTTTATCCTCGGTATTAATTTCGTGAGAGGTTTCGGAGATGAATTTGTTATCTTTGTGCGGTCTTAGATAGTTAGAGAACGATTATTGAAATGAACAAGAAGAGCCGATTAAATGGCACAGAAGTAAGGTTGAATCCATTTTGTGGTTGGATGGTGTCTCGTTGTGATGGCTCTTGTATTTCCAGCGTACGGGGTCTCTTTGCGGTTGTGGTTTGTTTTGTAGCAACACTTTCCCCTCTAATGGGGCAAGAAGAAGTGTCAATTAGAGCCAAAATGCATTCACACTCTATCCTAATTGGTGAGCAAACGGCAATAGATTTCATAATTCGGACTTCTAATCCGGAGCAAACCTATTTCATAAAACCTCCCGATACAACTATTCATCGTGCAGAAATCTTGAGGTTTGATTTTGTAGATACAGTTGATATAGACGATCGAATTCAAGAGATAACGGCTCGAATGGTAATTACGGCATTCGATTCCACAATTGTGGAAATACCTGCATTTGGTGTGGCTCTTGGTGATATTCGGGACTATACAGAGCCTCTCTTTTTACAGGTTTCTATGCCGGAGGTTGATATAGAGCATCCAGAGAAGTACTACGGTTTCAAAGCACCTTGGATTTTAAAGTTATCGTGGATAGATTACTTGCTGGTCCTATTGCATTCTCCTATATTTTGGGCGGTTGTGGCTTGCTTGCTCCTCTTTTTAGGATTCATTTTGTATTCAAAGTGGAAGAAGAGACAAGAGAGAGAACCTATAATACCTTCTATTCCGGAAAGATCTCCCTTGGAAATATTTGTAGCGGAGGTGGAAACGTTGTCGGCCTCTTCTCTTATCGTTGATGGATATTATGAGCAATTTTACAATCAACTGATAGAGAGTTTCCGTATCTACCTTGAGTCTGAGTTGAAGTGGGAATCTCTTGAATTAACGGCATCGGAATTGACGTCCAAGATATTGAGTACTTATCCATATTTGCAGACAGAGTATGGCAAAAAGATGAACATTTGGGTTGAGCATTCTCAGGTAATTCGTTTCGCTCAGCAGGCAACCTCCAAGCAGTATGCTACGGAGGATTGTTTCAGTTTGTTGGAAATAGCTCGTAAGCTGCAGCAAGAAAAAAACACCACGTTATGAGCAATATTGTATTTGCCAATCCGCAGGCCTTTTGGCTATTGTTCCTTATACCCATTGCTGTGGCTCTGTATTTTTTTCGGAAAAAGAGGATGTATGCGACTATGCATCTTTCTTCTTTTTTATTTCTACCGAAACAGTCTGTGTGGAGCCGCTTATGTAGGCATATTCCGTTTGCTCTTGAGCTGGTGGCGATGATAATGCTGATAATTGTTATTGCAAGACCGCAAAACAAGAATAGTTGGCAAAATAATCTCATAGAAGGGATAGACCTGGTTATGATCTTGGATACATCGGGAAGTATGGAAGCAGTAGACCTTACTCCCAATCGTTTTGAAGCAGCTAAAAAAGTTGCGGCAGAGATGATTGCCAACCGCCCCAATGATAATATAGGCTTGGTTGCTTTTGCTGGAGAGAGTTTTACGCAATGTCCAACGACAACGGATCATATTACTCTTCTCAATTTGCTGAATGAATTGAATACACGTATGATGGAAGATGGTACAGCAATAGGCTTGGGCATCGCCACTGGAATCAATACCTTGAGGGAAAGCAAGACCAAGAGCAAGGTAATGATTTTATTAACGGACGGATCTAATAACAGTGGAGATATTACCCCCACAGTGGCAGCACAGATTGCCAAAGAAAAAGGAATTCGGATCTACACGGTCGCCGTCGGAACACACGGAAAAGCCCAATATCCGATCGAAACATCTTTAGGGACCCGATACGTTGAGCAGGAAGTGACTATTGATGAAGCGACTTTACGAAGTATTGCACAAACCACGGGAGGGGCTTATTATCGAGCTACGGATAATAGAAGTTTGGAAGAGATTTATCGCAAAATAGATAGTTTGGAGAAGACGAAACTGACAACCAAGAGTTTTAGTGCCTACGAAGAGCTTTATCGTCCGTGGGCTTTATGTGCTTTTTTGTTATTGTTCCTGGCCTACATTTTGCGTAACACGCTAATAAGGACAAATCCATGATAGAGTTTGCTTATCCTTCTTTTTTGTGGGGGCTTGTTGCTCTGTTTTTTCTGGCTGTTTTGGGGATCGGTGGTCTGTTGTTGGAAAGGCGTTTACAGCTGCGTTTTGCGGCCTTAACAACATTAAAACGGATAAAACCCGAGGCTTCGGGAAAGAGGAAACTATGGCAAATGTTCTTCTCTCTTTTGAGTATAGCCTTTGTTTTGATAGCCTTAGCAGCTCCTCGATTGAGAGAATCCAAACCCTCTCAGCAAAAGGGTGATTTGGGGGTTGATGTCGTTTTTTGCTTGGATATATCCAACTCTATGGGGGCAGAAGACTTACCTCCCAATCGATTGGTATTTGCAAAACAGGTCGTGGGGTACTGTATGGAAAAACTTGAAGGCAGTAGGGTCGGATTGGTCCTTTTTGCAGGAGGGGCTTATGTGCGTTTGCCTTTAACTTCGGATAGGATTATTGCTCGCAATATGTTGCAAGATGTGCACCAAAATCTGCTGTCGAATCAAGGAACCAATATTACTCAAGCTCTTAAGTTGGGAGAGAGTACTTTGGGAAAACCTCTTGAGGCGGGAAGAGCTATTGTCCTTCTTACGGATGGAGAGGATCACGATGGCACTCCCCTCGAGATTGCAAAGAATATTGCGGAGAAAAATGTACGCCTGTTTACTATAGCTGTGGGGGGAACAAATGGGGTGCCTATCCCAATGATGGATGGAACTGTTTTGACAGATGATGAAGGTAAAATAGTGCTAACTAAGAGTAATCCTCAACTGTGTGCAGAGTTGGCAAAAGCTGGAAAAGGAAAGAGTTTTACAGGAGGAAGTGCAAGGAAAATAGTTACAGAATTAGTTTCTGAATTGGAGAAACTTCCTCAAGCCAATGTAACCTCTTCTTCCCATAGGCAGTATGAGTTATTTGTTTATGCTGCTGTCGTGGCATTATTCTTTCTTTGCATTTCCCAGTGCATATCTTTGAGAAAAAGTCGTTTGTTTGGAAAATTGAAACTTTTTGATCGATGAAGCAGTTGTTTTTTTTCTTTACGGTCTTATTCTTGTTCGAATGTTCTCCCTCAGAACGCTCTCTTATGGCTCAATCAGTGCGAATTGAAAATAATCGTGCCCTAGAGCTGTACAATCAAAAAGATTACAAGAAAGCAGAGTTGCTCTATAAAAGAGCACTACATCGTTATAAGGAAGAAGCTCAGACTCTGCGTTTCGGTCTTTCGAACATTTATTTGCAAACAGATCGCAAAGAACAGGCTGCCCAGTTGTTGCAGCAGCTTGCTCGGCAGGCGGATAACCTTTCTTTACCACAAGAGCGAATTGCTCAAGTTTGGCATAACCTGGGCAATATTTTTATGTCCGAAAAAGATTATTCCAAAGCGATAGAAGCCTATAAGCAGTCGCTTCGCTTTTATCCTAAAGATGAAGAAACCAGGTATAATTTAGCTTTAGCTCTTAAATTGAATAAGGAGAAACCATCCGGAGGAGGTGGTGGAGAGGAAGGTGCATCAATGCAATCTCAACAGCAATCTTCTCAACAACAAAACCTGCAACCACAACAGAAGTTGGACAATGGTATGTCGGACAAAATATTGGATGCTTATCGGCAACAAGAAGAAAAAACACGCAAGCAGGTGGAGCAGAAAAAGCAAAAAGAACCACAGCATCACAACAAAAAAAATTGGTAAGTAAAGTATTGCTGCTTCCCAAACTTTTACAAGTATGAGTAAAATATCCTTTATATGCATTCTCTTTTTTGCGTTTTTGTGGGCCCCCCCCCTAAGCGCCCAAATAACTTTTTCCGTTTCTATGCCGGATGTGATTGCCTTGGGGGATAATTACCAAATACAATTCATCGTAGACGGAGCTATGTCCGGAGAAGAATTTACACCTCCAGATTTATCCAAGTTGGATGTTCTTTTAGATGAGCCCGCTGCCAAGCAAATTAGATCGGGCAGGGGGCGTTATGTTCTAACCTATACCCTAAAAGCATCGTCATTAGGGCGTTTTCATTTGGGAGCAGCCCATATTAAAGTGAATGGTAAAAGGTTTTCCTCTTCTCCAAAAACTTTTAGAATAGAAAAGGTAAAATCACTGCAACAAGGTTCAGAAAAAGCCCCACTTAAGGCTGATAGAATTCCCGAATCGGACCTTTTTTTGAAGGCTGTGATCAATAAAAACAAAGTGTATGAACAAGAGCCGATATTGATCAGTCTATATGTCTATTCCAGATATTCGTCCATTGTAGGTATTGATAGGAAACCACCGGAATTTTCTTCATTCATCACTAAGGAAATAGAAGGGGCTTCACGCCCACAATTATCCACAGAAAGTGCTAATGGCAGGTTATATTACAAGGCTCTTATTTGGCAGTTAATTGCTTATCCTCAAAGGAGTGGAGTATTGACCATTCCCTCTTTTGGATATGACTTTGAAGTTCTCTTACCCAAACAAAAGAATGAAAAGGATCTTTTTGAAGGAAGTGATGCCAGACGAGTTCGGGTTCCCCTCAGATGTAAGCCAATAAAAGTTGCAGTGGAACCTCTTCCGCTCGGAGCTCCCGAGGATTTTAGTGGATTGGTCGGTAATTTTCGTGTAGAGGCTTCTTTAGCTCCAAGCTCAGCATACAAAGTGGGAAATCCTATTGCTTACACTTTGGATGTGAAAGGGATAGGGAATGCTAACTTATTTACCACTCCAGATATTAAGTTTCCAGATACCTTTGAAACCTATGCTCCGGAGGAGAAAAAGAGCAAAGAGACAACTTCTTCCAATGGAGTTTCGGTACACAAACAGATTGAATACCTACTCATTCCCCAAAATGAGGGAAAGGTAACTTTGCCGGCTTTTGAATTGTCTTATTTCGATCTATCTACCAAGCAGTATAAGCGCATTGCAACAAAGAAGTTTTCCATAGAAGTCGCTTCAGGAAATATTTCCGGAAAGAGGAAAAATGGAAATGATGGATCCAAAGAGCAAACCTTACGTCCTCTTAAGAAGGGAATCTCATTGCTCCCTGTGGGAGATATTTTTGTGGGTAGCTTTGCTTATTATGGGATATATATCTGTTATGCCGTTTTCTTTGTTTTGTCCTTGTTTATCTATCGACGCAATCGTCTTCGTAAAGCCGATATTGAGACCTATCTCCATAACCACGCAGCACAATTGGCAACGAAGAGACTAAAGAAGGCTCGTGCCTATCTTGTGAGAGAAGAAGCAGACCTTTTCTTAGGAGAAATTTTGACGGCAATGTACCTTTATCTCTCTCATAGATTTTCTATACAAGCATCCTCTTTGAATAGAAAAAAGATAGAAGAAGAACTAAATAGTAATCACGTAGCGGGCGAACTAATTACTCAAACTCTACAGTTTTTGGACGAGATAGAGCAGGCTCGTTATGCGCCCAATCTCTTCCCCGTGAACCTGCCCGATATTTACGATAGAGCCGCCCATTTGATTGTCTGTTTGGAGAAATCTAAAACGGCTCTGACAGATTAATTCAACAACCCCAAATTCTATGCGCAGTAATAGCTTTGAGAAAATTTTTAAGGTATGTTGTTTCTCTCTTTTTGTCATTGGCTCTGTTTGGGTACAAGAAGAGAGAACTTTTTTGCTGGCACAACAAGTCACAGCTCTTTCAGAGGCAGAAAAGGAGGCTGAGAGTTTATTTAATAAGGGAGACTTTGAGAGGGCTTGTCAAATATATTCTCTTCAATGGCAAAAGAATCCTTCTTCTGGGTTATGCTACAATATAGGTAATTGTCACTCTAAAATGGAGCATATCGGATATGCCATACTATGGTATAGACGGGCTCAAATACAAGCTCCTTTAGACAAGGATATAGAACATAATTTGATGCAAACTCGCTCCAAACAATCCGGATCAATTTCTCCTCTTTACACTCCGATAGAAAAGATTAGAAATAGAGTTGTGGCACTTCTGTCTATAAATGGATGGGGGTATTTGGGTATGGCTACATTTCTTTTTGTTCTTTTTGGGATAGGACTTTTTATTACAGGACGCAGCAAACGTAGTCGAAAAAATGGTTTCTATGTAGCCGTAATATCTTTTCTTTTGTGCCTGTTTTCCAACGGAACTCTCCAGTATCTTTTGGTGCAACTCGAAAGAGAAGATCAAGCAGTCGTAGTTGCCTCTCAATCCCTTTTTAGATCAGTTCCAGATATCTCGGCTCCTACAGTTGCAGTAATCAATGACGGAGTAGAAGTAACATTGTTAGATACTGAAGAGAAATCCGGATTTGTTCGTGTTTTGCTGCCGGACAAGCGGGTGGGGTGGATCCCACAGGAAGATCTTAAACAGATCTATCCTTGGAGCGTTGAAGAAAACAACTAAAGATTATTGATTTGATTATGTTGGAAAATCTTATACTATGGGAAAAGGACCTATTTCTCTATCTGAATGGGTTGCATTGTTCTGCTACCTTGGATGCTTTTATGTTTCTGATTAGTGCCAAATGGCCTTGGGTGATGGTCTGTTGTGCTCTGATTATTTTTCTGTTCTACAAAAAACCGTCTCGAGAGGCTCTCTTGTTCATTGTCGTTGCTGTCTTGCTTATGGTGGTAACAGACCAACTTTCTTCACAATTTATAAAACCTCTTGTGGCAAGACTTCGTCCAACCTTCCATCCGGAGACAGCAGCTTTGGTGCAAACGGTATATGGATACAAAGCTGGTGGATATAGTTTTGTGTCTGGTCACGCAACCAATTTCTTTGCAATAGCCACTTTTACTTCTATTGTTTTTCGAAATAAATGGTATAGTTGGGTAGTCTTTTTGACCGCCTTTACGATTGCATATAGTAGAATTTATTTGGGAGTGCATTTTATTAGCGATGTTGTTTGTGGAGCTCTTCTCGGCTTCTTCGTTGCATTTCTTTTTGCTCTTCTGTACCATAGGATTCGAGAGTTCTTGTTTGGGAAAAAACGTACTGGAACAAAAAAACGAATGAGACTCTCGGATACTGACAAATTGTTTGCCCCAACCATAAAGTATTGGACAGCTTTTATGGTTTGTTTTATCGTATCTCTGTGGTTTTTTGGTGCTCAAGTGGCAGATATTGTTCGCTTGGTATCGGTACACTAAGTAAAGAAGCTTTTTATGGATACTTTAGAAAAAATGATCGAGCAAATGGAACAGTATATTACTCGGAATCATTTGCGAAAAACTCCGGAGAGAAAGATTGTTCTGGAAGAAGTGTACAATCGAACTAAACCGTTTGATGCTGATACTATCTACAAAGAATTGGCAAAAAAACGCACGCATATAAGCAGAGCTACGGTTTTCAGCAATATAGATCTCCTCTTTCGTTGTGGAATATTGGTTCGTTTGCCTCAAACAGGTAGATCTGTCTACATTTTATGGAGTTTGTGTCGAAAGAATTGTATTGTCATTTGCCGAGAATGTGGCAAAGTTAATCTTTACAGGCAAACAAAAATTATTTCTTTGCTGCAATCTGTCAGGCCACCTAGGAGCAAGGATATGCAGACCCTTATGATGTCTTATGTCGTTTGTTCTGTCTGTTCCCGAGAGAAGAAAAGGGTCACTCAAACCAATGAATCGAAATATATCCGAGAAAAGAGCGTGGTAAGAAGCGAGGAATAAAGTCTCTTCGCTTCTTTTTTTCTTGCTCATTTACGCAAGATTAGAAAAAGTTCCCTGCGAAGAAAAATTTTCTTGGACAGAACAAAAATTGGTAGGGAATTATCAGAAAATAATTCCCTGCCAATTACCAAAAAGGAGGGAATTAGTCGAACCTTGTCGGAGAATTTAATTGGATAGAGAAGTATTAGGATAATCGAAAATTATTTACTCTATAACCGAAACATAATAGTTTAGACTGATTGAGTGTTTCTAGGACAAGAATTATCTGAGAGGGGAAAAAACTGTTGAGTTTTTTCTTGATTTTTGAGGCTTGCTTGAGCGTGTGCATTAGGCTATTTGTCCTAATTTTGCTACCAATTTACTTGAGTATTATATAACGATGGGTTCTCTACCAAATGCAAAAGGTCATCTGGCCTTAATGACTACAACTGTCATATTCGGGCTTAATGGTCCTTTTTCAAAAATTTTGTTTTCAACCCCGGGCTTCTCTCCCTATATGCATATGTTTTGTCGCTTTTTGGGTGCCGGAACTCTTTTTTGGATTGCATCTGTTTTTTTCCCGAGCGAAAAAATAGCAAAAAGGGATTGGTTGCCCCTTTTGGGAGCATCTCTCACCGGTGTATTGTTTAATCAGGGCGTATTTGCCATTGGGATCTCTATGACATCGCCACTCAATCAGTCATTGCTTTCAACTTTGGGTCCTATTGTAACAATGCTTTTGGCTGCTTTTTTTCTCAAAGAGCCCATAACTTGGAAAAAGGCTTTGGGTGTTTTTATAGGAGCCTCAGGTGCTGTATTGTTGGTTTTGGGTAAAGGAACCGAAGGTCATAGTTCCGTATGGGGAGATCTGATTTGCCTGTCCGCAACCGTATCGTATTGTCTGTACCTTACTTTTTTTAGGCGCATCATAATGCGTTACTCGCCAATTACCCTAATGAAGTGGCTTTTTCTGATCTCTTTTGTATTGGTTTTACCCAAAACACTGCCAGACGTGTATAGTTTTGGTTGGAAAAATCAAGGTATTGTCTTCTATTCTTGTCTTTTTTTCGTAGTTATTTTGGCTACATTCGTAGCTTACCTTTTATTGCCGATAGCTCAAAAAGAATTGCGCCCGACCGTGGTTAGCATATACAATTATGGCTTGCCGGTTGTTGCTACTTCTATGGCACTTATCTTGGGGCAAGATCGCTTTACCTATCCCAAATTATTAGCAGCTCTATTGGTCTTGTGTGGAGTTTATCTGGTTACCTTGAGCAAAAGTAGGGCAGATTTGAGATTGCAAAGAGGGCGTAATTAGCCTTTCTCCCAGGAAAGAGGGAGTAGTGGGCTCTTTTGCTTTAATCAATCTCCTCTAAGAGATAGATTTGGGAGGGCTGTTTCGAGTTTGTTTTTTATCTCCAAACAGAATAAGTTCAATGGAGATTATAGGATGATTGTTCCTTGTTGTGAAGCCATTGATCTATTATGTTTTTCTTTTTATATTTCCGTTATCTTTATTTAGTATTCTGTTTTGGAAAACTTTTGTGCTTTTTGATTTTATTTATATTGTTTATAAACAGCGTGTTAGTGTTTTGTTTTGGAAAACTTTTCAACGGTTGATTGTTTTGTAGTTGTTTATTGTTGTTTGTTTTCGCTATTGTTTGTAATATTGCATCGATAATATTGGTGCACATAAAAGCCATTCTTAATAACATAAAACGGACTTATATTGTATGGATCGTAAGATATATACTTTTGACGAAGCTTATAATGCCTCTTTGGAATACTTCAAAGGTGATGAACTTGCCGCAAAGGTTTGGGTCACCAAATATGCTCTGAAGGATAGTTATGGAAATATCTATGAACAATCGCCTCAGGATATGCACCGGCGTATTGCCAAAGAGATCAGTCGTATTGAAAAAAATTATCCAAACCCAATGAGCTACGAAAAGATTCTGGGCCTATTGGAGGGATTTCGTTACATTGTTCCTCAAGGAAGTCCTATGACCGGTATTGGCAATGATTTTCAGATAGCCTCTTTGAGCAACTGTTTTGTAATCGGCTTGGATGGTGACCCCGATTCCTACGGAGGAATTATTCGTATCGATGAGGAGCAAGTACAATTGATGAAAAGACGTGGAGGGGTAGGGCACGACTTAACTCATATTCGCCCCAAGGGATCTCCAGTAAAAAATTCAGCTCTGACATCCACTGGTTTGGTCCCTTTTATGGAGCGTTATTCAAACTCTACAAGAGAGGTTGCCCAGGATGGAAGACGTGGGGCTTTGATGCTGACCGTCGCTGTAAAACATCCCGATAGCGAGTCGTTTATTGATGCTAAGATGGAAGATGGAAAGGTGACAGGAGCCAATGTTTCTGTGCGAATAGATGATGAGTTTATGAAAGCTGTTGTTGAAGACAGCACTTATACTCAGGCTTACCCAACTAATTCCAATCAACCGACTTTTGTCAAAGAAATCAAGGCCCGAGACTTGTGGAATAAAGTTGTACACAATGCGTGGAAGAGTGCCGAGCCGGGAGTTTTGTTTTGGGATACCATTGTAAGAGAATCTATACCAGATTGTTATGCCGATTTGGGATTCAGAACAATCTCTACAAACCCTTGTGGGGAGATTCCTCTTTGTCCTTATGACAGTTGTAGGCTATTGGCCATAAATCTGTATTCTTATGTAGAGAATCCGTTTACAAATCAAGCTCGGTTTAATTTCGATCTCTTTACTGAACACGTTGGGTATGCTCAACGTATTATGGACGATATTATTGACCTCGAAACCGAAAAGATAGATGCTATTCTGCAGAAGATCGAGTCTGACAAAGAACCGGAAGAGGTGAAATCGGCAGAGCGGAATTTATGGCAAAAAATAAGGCGTAAAACTCTTCTTGGTCGTCGTACCGGTGTAGGAATAACGGCAGAAGGAGATATGATTGCAGCTATGGGACTGCGTTACGGAAGTTCCGAGGCTACTGACTTTGCCGAGAGTGTACAAAAAGCTCTATGCTTAGCAGCATATACGAGTTCGGTGTGTATGGCCAAAGAACGTGGAGCTTTTGAAATCTTCGATTTTGAGAGAGAAAAAAACAATCCATTCATTACCAGAATAGCCGATACAGATCCCGGATTGATTGCCGAGATGAAAAAGTTCGGACGTCGAAATATTGCGTGTCTGACGATTGCCCCAACAGGATCTACCAGTCTTATGACACAGACAACCAGTGGTATAGAACCTGTCTTTTTGCCGGTGTATAAGCGTCGGCGCAAAGTGAATCCGAACGATAAAAATGTAACAGTGGACTATGTGGACTCTGTAGGGGATAGCTTCGAGGAGTATGTGGTATTTCACCATAAGTTCGTAGATTGGATGAAAGCTCAAGGAATAGATCCTGCTCAGAAATTTTCACCTAAAGATGTTGAGGAATTGGTTGAGCGCTCCCCTTATCATAGGGCAACATCAAATGATGTGGATTGGGTCGAAAAAGTAAGAATGCAGGGACGAATACAAAAATGGGTGGATCACTCTATTAGTGTGACAATAAATTTGCCGAATGATGTGAGCGAAGAATTGGTAAACACCCTTTATGTAGAGGCCTGGAAAAATGGGTGTAAGGGTTGTACTGTTTACAGAGATGGTTCTCGTAGTGGGGTACTTATTTCCGCCGATGACAAGAAGAAAGAAGGTGAAAAGAAAGAAGAAGAGCAGGCCA
Source organism: Bacteroidota bacterium (assembly GCA_023396255.1). Classification (GTDB taxonomy): domain Bacteria; phylum Bacteroidota; class Bacteroidia; order Bacteroidales; family Porphyromonadaceae; genus Porphyromonas. Next base: position 5,102 of record JAEWWU010000009.1, on the reverse strand, counting down.
ATACAGTGCTTTCCTCAATTGCTCAAGAGAAAATTATGCGCCCACAAGCTCTGGATGCCGATGTGGTGCGTTTTCAGAACAATAAGGAGAAGTGGATTGCCTTTGTCGGATTGCAAGACGGCAGGCCCTATGAAATCTTTACAGGTATAGCGGATGACGAAGAGGGTATTATGCTGCCCAAGAGTGTAACACGCGGTAAGATTATCAAAAGTTACGATGAAGACGGTACCAAACATTACGACTTCCAATTTCATAATAAACGAGGTTTTAAGATGACTATTGAAGGTCTTGATGGGAAGTTTAATCCCGAGTATTGGAACTATGCCAAGTTGATTTCCGGAGTGCTTCGTTATCGTATGCCCATTGATCAGGTTATAAACCTTGTACAAGGAATGGAACTTAACGAAGAAAACATCAATACGTGGAAAAATGGGGTAGTTCGTGCCCTCAAAAACTATATGCCCAATGGAGCGGCGGCAGGTGGAGTTTGTTCTAATTGTGGAGCAGCTACGATTGTTTTTCAAGAAGGTTGCCTAATTTGCACCACTTGTGGAAATTCAAAATGTGGTTGAGAGATAGAAAAACAGTGAAATAGAAACAGAAAATCGAGCACGAGGTACTGTCGCTCAAAGTATTTGGTGCAAAACAAGAAGAATATAAGATGATACCTACATTATTTATTACTAAGCGAGATGGTAAGCAGGAACCTTTTTCGGCACAGAAGATAGAGAGTGCAATAACCAAAGCCTACAGGGCTGGTGGTGTGAGCGAAAGTAAAGAGGTTATAGACAAAATTGTAGAGCGAGTTTGCAGCAATATCAATCACGACAATGCCGGTGTGGAGGAAATTCAAGACTTGGTGGAGCGTGAATTGATGGCACAAAATCCTTTTGTCGCCAAAAAATATATCATTTATAGAGAATGGCGCAACATAGAGCGAGACAAACGAACCGGGATGAAGCAGGTTATGGATGGAATCGTAACCATAGAGAAAAATGATGTAAACCTGAGTAATGCCAATATGTCTGCCCATACTCCGGCAGGACAGATGATGACCTTTGCTTCAGAATTAACCAAGGACTACACAAATAAGTATCTTTTGGGCATTAAATATTCAAGAGCTCACCGTAACGGAGATATTCATATTCACGATTTGGATTATTATCCAACCAAGACAACAACCTGCATTCAATACGATTTGGAGGATTTGTACGAGAGAGGGTTTAGGACAAAAAATGGAAGCATTCGTACTCCTCAGTCTATTCACAGCTATGCGACGTTGGCAACCATCATTTTCCAGACCAATCAGAACGAGCAACACGGAGGACAATCTATCCCGGCATTTGACTTCTTTATGGCACCGGGGGTTAGGAAATCCTTCAGAAAGCATCTATCGGAGGCTATTGCTTTTATTGCATCTCTCAATGCGATGGAGTTACAATCACAAAAGCTATACAAGCAATTGGAAGAAAATAATATCTCGGTAGAAGAAAAACAATCGCTCATTTCTCTAGCTATACAGACGATTTGTACATTGGTTCCGGAACTGAATGAGGCGCAAGTGCGCAAGGCCTGGGAACATGCTATAGCAAAAACCACCAAAGATACTCACCAAGCAATGGAAGGGTTTATTCATAACCTAAACACAATGCACTCGAGAGGGGGAAATCAGGTCGTTTTCAGTTCTATCAATTACGGTACAGACACTTCTCCCGAAGGGCGTCTGCTTATGCGTGAATTGTTGTCCGTAACTATGGAAGGTTTGGGGCACGGAGAAGTTCCTATTTTTCCCATACAGATTTTTAAGGTTAAGGATGGCGTTTCTTTTTCACAAGCTGATTATGAGTTAGCGATGAAAGACTTTGATGCGGCTCTTAGGGGAGAGGTTGAGTTTGAAACCCCCAATTTCGATCTCTTGGTGGCAGCTTGCAATACAACAGCTAAGGCACTTTTTCCCAACTTTCTTTTCTTGGATACTCCGTTTAATTTTCACGAAAAATGGCGTTCAGATGATCCCAAACGTTACCTCTATGAACTGGCAACAATGGGATGTCGCACCAGGGTTTTTGAAAATCTTCACGGAGAGAAAAGTTCGGTGGGAAGGGGAAATTTATCTTTTACCTCTATCAATATGCCTCGTTTGGCTATCGAAGCTATCCACGAAGCCGAAGAATTAAATCCCGGTATGGATAAACACGACTTGAGGAAGGAGGCAAAAGAAATCTTTTTTGAAAATCTGCGGCGAATGTCTCGTTTGGTAGCTGAGCAGTTATATGACCGTTATCGTTACCAACGTTCTGCTCAAGCCCGACAATATCCATTTATGATGGGGAATAATGTTTGGAAAGGAGGAAACTCTCTGCACCCAACTGATGAGGTCGGAGATGTAATCAATACGGGAACATTGGGTATAGGTTTTCTTGGAGGTCACAATGCAATGGTTGCCATTTATGGCGAGGGGCACGCGCACAATCAAGAAGCGTGGCAAACTCTCTATGATGCCATTAAGGTGATGAATGAAGTGGCAGATGAGTACAAGGCAAAGTATAACCTCAATTATTCTGTATTGGCAACACCAGCAGAGGGGTTAGCGGGTCGTTTTACGCGTTTGGATAAGAAAAAGTACGGGATTATAGCCGGTGTAAACGATAGGGATTACTATGTTAATTCGTTCCACGTAGATGTTCAAGAGAAGGTTACGATTATGGAAAAGATCAAAAAAGAAGCTCCTTTCCACGCGATAACTAAGGGGGGGCATATTACCTATGTGGAATTGGATGGAGAAGCCAAGAAAAATATTCCCGGTATTATGAAGATTGTGCGGGCTATGCACGATGAGGGTATTGGTTACGGATCAATCAATCATCCGGTAGATACTTGTAACTCTTGTGGTTATCGTGGTGTTATTTACGCCAAGTGTCCGGTCTGTCAAGGGGAGAATATTTCACGTTTACGTCGCATAACTGGTTACTTGACTGGTTCATTAGATAGCTGGAATTCGGCCAAACAGGCAGAAGAAAAAGATCGTGTAAAGCACGCATCCTCTTATCGTCAGCCCAGTATTGAGTAAGGATGATTTCAAATTTCGACGAGAGCGGATTGCGGTTGCTAAATCGTTATCCGGAAACCATTTCTGACGGTGTAGGCATCCGGTATTCCATTTATTTGGCCGGATGCATGCACCGTTGTCCCGGGTGTCATAATCCCGAAAGTCAAGATCCAAATGCCGGAATACCTCTTACCCAAAATATATTGGAAGATATTATAGAAGAGATAAACAGTAATTCTCTTCTTGACGGAATCACTATTAGTGGCGGAGATCCCTTTTATAATCCACAAGGGTTACTGTTGTTGCTAAAGATTCTGAAACAAGAGACAAAGGGACTCAATGTTTGGTGCTATACCGGTTATACATTGGAACAGCTGTTGAGAGACCCTAAAAGGAGCCCCGTTTTGAACTATATCGATGTCTTAGTCGATGGTAGATTTGACCAATCCCTTTATGATCCGATGTTAGAGTTTAGGGGGAGTAGTAATCAACGTATAATTACCCTTTCCCAAATCTTGGGAGATCGTTTGGATTCCCACGGGTTGTTCGATGTTTTGTGATAGATGGCGCTTTGCGCTGTTTGGATAGGCTTACTCAAAAACGTTTCTTTGAAATTATTTTCGCTTGCATTGCTTTAATTGAAAGACTATTAAGTTCAATTTGCCGAATTTCTCTTGAGGATAAATCAAAGAAATGTGTGGAATGCAGACATCGGAGTTATGTGAGGATTGAGAATGTTTTCGAAGTTCTGAGGTAAGATAGAATTGAGGGAAAGTTTGGTGTAGGCTAAGAAATATTCCGATGTCTTGACTTGTTTAGGGAGTTTGCCCGTAAAAAAAGAGTATTTTACTCCATCGGAGGGAGAGTATAGACTTTTAGAATTCTTGGACGTATAGAGATTTCGATAAGTTTACCCATTGTTCCCAATTCTCCGTCTACCTGGACAATGCCCTCGTGCTCGCGCTCAATGGTGAATTTTTTTGCTCTGTAAATGTCTATTGCGGTGTTTTTGTTGATTTGCTTGGTAAATAGCTGAAAGGCAAATCGAGGAGCTGTTAGAGGTGTGATTTCTCTCACAACAACAAGGTCCAAGAATCCGTCATTCATTTTAGCTTCTGGGGCGATATAAGCGTTATTACCATATTGAGCAGCATTGGCGCACGTAATCAAAAAGGCATTCTCTTCAATAGTCTGATCATTTATGGCAATTTTATAATGACTTGATTTGTGATTAAAGAAACCGTCAATAGTTGATAGTACATAAGAAAGAGGGCCTCTAAAATTTTGATCATCATATTTCTGAGTAACCTCTGCATCAAACCCCATACCAAAGGTGGCAAAAAAAGGAGTACCATTGGCTAATCCTCCATCGATACATTCTATATGATTTTTGGAAAAAACGTCTAAGGCTCTGTCTTCGTTTAGGGGAATATTTAGAGATCGTGCCAACCCATTGCCCGAGCCCATCGGAACAATTATCAAATTCATTGCTGTTTTTGTTATAGCAGCCGCTACCTCATTGATTGTACCATCTCCTCCGACAACAATAATGGACTTAAATCCCAATTTCTCTGCATTGAGAACCAAATCAGTTGCGTGTCCACTCTGTTTTGTATAAGTAATAAATATTTCTTCTTCTCTTTGTTCGAAAAACTCTTGTAGTTTTTGAGGAATTGATCTTTTTGAGGCTGTTCCCGATATCGGATTGATGATGGCCAAAATTTTACTCTTTCCTAATGACATAGTTCTTTCAAAATAGATAACTGATAACTTGAGGAGCAAATGTACTTAGAAATTTGTTGTTGAAAAAAGCGAGTGTGTCGGAAAGTGTGACACACTCGCTTGGTTCATTTGATTCTGAGCTTATCTATATCGCTATATCGACAAGATTAAACAGATTTGAGCAATCCACCCAAAGTTTCCTTAGCATCTCCGATGAGCAGAGAAACTCCGTTTTCCTTCGAGTACAGCGGGTTGGGGACACCGGCGTATCCGGGATTCAAGTCATAGTTGCAGATGATAACGTGTTTGGCTTTATCCACATTGAGTACCG
>JAEWWU010000006.1 GCA_023396255.1 Bacteroidota bacterium | reverse complement strand
TATCAAATGGATCGCGAAAGTATGTTTGGCCAAGTGATATTCTTAAAGATTCTAATACATACATAAAGACAGAATACAAAAAGTGATTATGAAGAATGCCTATTATATCGTTTTAAGATTTACGGTTATTGTATTAACTGTATGTTGCAGCTTTACTTCTTGTCGAATGGGTACTGCAGAAATAAAGCGCTATCGTGATAGACCTAAAGACCCTGCACTTATTGGAGAGTGGTTATATCTGGGTACTTTAGCCGAGATAAAATCTGATCCTGCACTTGTTGAGAACGATCGTAATGGAGGCGGTTTTTTGGCAGGAGTTGTGTATCATAGCAATGGAGATCTACAAGTGATTAGATTACACTATTCTAAAAATAGCGCAGAACCCCGATTGGTAAGAGAAGCTCCGGACCAGGCATTTTATACGAAAGATGGAGTCATCTATTATATACAAACCCATCCAAAGAAAGGGGATTACCCCAATTGCATCGAAGAAACGTATATAATTAAGGGTAATCTATTATGCACTGATCCTATTGATGGGAAATGGAATCCTCAGTATGAACGAAAGGCCGTAACCGTAGATCTTTTCCCCAATAGGGTTGTGGAGTAAAAAAGAAGATTTGAAACAGTGTTTTAACTTTTCGGGTGCTTTTCTTTATTCCATCTTCAATTTAATATCAATCCGTACTTATGGATACAGATACTTTATTTGTGTCTTTATAGTTCTCTTGCAGTAGGCAGAGGAATAAAGTCGCAAGCACGGTCTGACGATTGCCAATGAGATACGGGCAGACCTTCAAGGCTTCGGAGATGGGACGAGAGTTTGGAAATAATTCTCTGTTGAAGCAATTCAGGCTCTCCTGTATTACTCCCTATCCGTCTTCTGTTCCGATTTATAGTCCGAAAGAGACTTTACAGGAAGAAAAACCACAGCTCCCAACCTCAGAACCAAGCAGTGGATATTGCCGAAGGGATTGCATCGGGTGTTGGCGGAATGTTCGCCTTCCATCAGCTTTATGGGACTCATATTCACAGTTGAAGAATAGAAAGAGATACAATTGCTTGTTCCTCAAAGAAGAAAATCACGTAAGAACGCTCACTTTCCCATACAAATGTGTACTCTTACAAGTGATGATAGTGAGCGTTCTTTGGTTATTCAAAACAATGTACCTCAAAGCGCACCGCTCATTTCCAAATCGTTATCTATCTATTCAATTAAAATTTGTAACACTTTGTTCCTCAATAAGATAGCTTTCAAGAAAAAACTTAATAGGGGCTAACTTTCTTTTCTTGGGGGGTGGATGCACATTCGTAGAGATCGAATCTTTGGTAGGTAAAGGAGCTTCTCTCTTTTTCGGCTTATTTTGTTACTTTTGTTGGTCAGAAAACTATGATTGATAGATGAAGAATATCCGCAACTTTTGCATTATTGCCCATATCGACCACGGTAAGAGTACGTTGGCAGATCGATTGTTGGAATATACCAATACGGTAGGAGGTAAAGACTTGCAGGCGCAAGTGCTCGACAATATGGATCTGGAAAGAGAACGAGGAATCACCATCAAGAGCCACGCTATACAAATGAAATATCTCCACCAGGGAGAGGAGTATGTGCTCAATTTGATAGACACACCGGGTCACGTGGATTTTAGTTACGAGGTCTCTCGGTCCATTGCAGCTTGCGAGGGTGCTTTGTTGGTTGTGGATGCGGCGCAAGGTATTCAGGCACAGACCATATCCAATCTTTATATGGCAATGGATCAGGATCTGGAAATAATACCCGTGATCAATAAGGTCGATTTGCCCGGAGCTTTGCCCGATGAGGTAGAGGATCAGATTGTTGATCTCTTGGGGGTGGATCGTGCCGATATTATCCGTGCCAGTGGCAAAACAGGGCAAGGAGTTCCCGATATATTGGAGGCGATTGTCAATCGTGTTCCGGCTCCCCAAGGCGATCCGGAAGCTCCATTGCAATGCTTGGTTTTCGATTCTGTTTTCAATGCTTACAGAGGAATTATCGCTTACTATAAGGTGGTCAATGGGTCTATCTCTAAGGGAGATAAGGTGAAGTTTATCTTTACCGGTATGGAGTATGAGGCCGACGAGGTGGGTATTTTGAAACTTGATATGCAGCCCTGCAATACGGTAACAACGGGGGACGTAGGGTACATTATATCGGGAATTAAAACCAGCAAGGAGGTCAAGGTAGGGGATACCATTACCCACACTTTGCGCCCTGCTGACAAGGCCATAGAGGGGTTTGAGGAGGTTAAACCAATGGTTTTTGCCGGGGTTTATCCGATAGAAACAGAAGATTTTGAGAATCTTCGCTCCTCGTTGGAGAAATTGCAGCTCAACGATGCCTCATTAACGTTCACTCCCGAAAGTTCCGCCGCATTGGGCTTTGGTTTTAGATGCGGTTTTTTGGGACTGCTTCATATGGAAATCATACAAGAGCGATTGGATCGGGAGTTTGGAATGAATGTGATTACCACAGTCCCCAACGTCTCTTACAAAGTGTACGACAAGAAAGGAGGAGTAAAGGAAGTGCACAACCCTTCCGGTTTGCCTGAGCCTACCCATATCGATCATATCGAGGAGCCATATATAAGAGCAACTATAATCACGGATACGGCATACATAGGACCCATTATGACTCTTTGTCTGGACAAACGAGGTATTTTGGTCAAACAGGAGTACATCAGCGGCAATCGAATAGAGATTTATTTTGATATGCCTTTGGGCGAAATCGTAATAGATTTTTACGATAAGCTCAAAAGTATTTCTCGCGGATACGCTTCCTTTGATTATCATTTGAGCGATTATCGCCCTTCTAAATTGGTCAAACTCGATGTCTTGCTCAACGGAGACCCTGTGGATGCTCTTTCTACCCTCACACACGTAGATAATAGTGTACCCTTTGGAAGAAGAATGTGCGAGAAACTCAAAGAACTGATTCCTCGTCAGCAATTTGATATTGCCATTCAGGCGGCTATTGGTGCCAAGATTATAGCCCGTGAAACCATTAAGGCTGTGCGAAAAGATGTAACGGCTAAGTGTTATGGGGGGGATATAAGCCGTAAACGGAAACTTTTGGAAAAACAAAAGGAGGGAAAAAAGCGAATGAAGCAGATTGGAAGTGTAGAGGTACCCCAAAAAGCTTTCTTGGCAGTTCTTAAGTTAGATTGATTGCTTTATGTCTATGCCGATTGCAGAGGGGAAGCGAAAAGCTCCCAAAAAGAAACCTCAAGCCACTCCCCAAACGGCCATCGAAGCGGTAGAGGGGCGCATTCCGCCCCAAGCGATAGAGATGGAGCGAGCCGTATTGGGGGCTCTGTTGTTGGAAAAAGATGCCTATGCAAGGATTAGCGATATTCTTACTCCGGAATCTTTTTATGTAAAGGCACACGAGCGAATTTTTCAGGCGGTTCTTGTTCTTAGTCAGCAGCAAAAACCGGTGGATATGCTCACTGTTTCGGAAGAGCTCAAGAGAACGGGAGACTTGGAACCTATCGGGGGGGCTGCTTACTTGGCTGAGCTAACGGCACACTTGGCAGGGGCCAGCAACCTGGAGTATCACGCTCATATCGTGGCTCAGAAATCGCTTAGCCGCAAATTGATCTCTTTTTCTTCGGATGTATTGACTCAGGCATATCAAGACGAAGAGGATATAGAAGATCAATTGGAGCGTGCTCAAGGAACCCTCTTCGAGTTATCCCAGAACAATCTCAAGCAGCAGGTGCGTGCCATCGGACCCCTCATTAGAGATGCTATTGGAGAGATACAGATAGCAGCCAACCGGTCGGAAGGGATCAGTGGGGTCACCTCCGGTTTTCCGGGAATCGACAAGCTGACTTCCGGATGGCAACGCTCCGACCTTATCATTATAGCGGCTCGACCGGCGATGGGAAAAACGGCTTTCGTTCTCTCTATGGCAAAAAATATGGCGGTAGATCACAACATACCGGTGGCTGTATTCAACTTGGAAATGAGTGCTATACAGGTGGTTAAACGTTTGATAACCAACGTGTGCGAAATACCAGGAGAAGTTATCAAAAGCGGACGTTTGGAACAGCACCAGTGGGTTCAGTTGGACACTAAAATCAAGGAGTTGGAGAACAAGCCCTTGTACATTGACGACACTCCCAGTTTGTCGATCTTTGAGCTGCGCACCAAAGCTCGTATTTTGGCAAGTGAATATGGTATTCAAGTAATTATTATTGATTATTTGCAGCTGATGAATGCCAGTGGGATGAGCTTTGGAAACCGTGAACAGGAGGTGAGTATGATTTCTCGCTCTCTAAAGATTTTGGCAAAAGAGCTAAATATCCCCATTATAGCTCTTAGTCAGCTCAATCGTTCGGTAGAAACACGTAAGGCCGATAGCAGCAACAGCAAGAGACCTCAACTTTCGGATCTAAGAGAATCGGGTGCTATTGAACAAGATGCCGATATTGTTTGCTTTATCCATCGCCCCGAGTATTACAAAATAATGACTGATGATGAGGGGAGAAGCACCGAAGGGATTGCCGAGTTTATCATTGCCAAGCATCGTAACGGACCGGTTGATGATGTGCGTCTTTCGTTCCGAAACGAATTTGTAAAATTCTTACCTTTGGAAGCCGATAATGTAGTAACCCGTATGTCCAGTCTAAATAGAGGGATCGGAGCTACGAGTACCGGTGTGCCAGGGGCATCTTCCAGAGTGGCTTCGTTGTCAGGAGCTTTGCCCGGAGACTTTCAAAAAAGTTTTGTTCCGCCCGAACAAGACGATGATCTCCCATATTAAAAGTTCTTAAACTCGCTTTGGCTATTTGGAGGGAATTTTGTTGTAAGGAATTGATTTTTTTGTATCTTTGCTCGAAAGAGGTCTGTTTGTATTGCAAACGATTGAGACACAAGGATTGCATTCGTTTAACTAAACATAGTAAATTAGATTAAAAATGAAAAAGGTTTTTTTCGCGCTTAGCGCACTCGCTCTGATCGGAATGATTTTTACCGGCTGTAAAAAAGAGGTAGAAGTAAAGGGGCTTAGCTTGTCAGCAGAGTCTTTGGCTATGCTCGTTGGTGAAGAAAAGACTATCGGAACCTCTGATGAGTCAAGTGTTGTTGTGACAGTATCCCCAAAAGAAGCTAAACTTGAAATTACTTCAAGCGCACCCGCAATTGTTACTGTTTCTAACGGGAAGTTGTCTGCTAAAGCGGAAGGTGAGGCTGTTATTACTGTGAAGGCTGGTAAGAAATCAGCTACTTTGAAAGTTAGTGTGGTTAAGTTGGGTGATACTTACAGAGGTCAATTCTATATTCCTCAACCTTTTGAGAACTTTAGAGGCAGAGAGTCTGAAATCGTTGCCGGTATGGCTAAAATGAAGTGGAATCATCTCCCCCTAGCTGGTGATGACCACATAATGAAAGATCTTTCCCGGTTTATTGAGTTTAAGGCTGATATTAAAAATGATGAAACAAAAAAACTTTCTGAGGCTGAAGCTATCTTAATGTATGCCGTGTATGATCGTGAAGAGGATGAAAAGCTTGGTTCTTGTATAGTTTTCTTTGGGCAAGGTACATTGAAGTCATTGGAACTCTTCGAGAAGAAGAACGTTCTGGCTTCTTGGGGATTTGCTGATGGTTTTGACAAAACTCAAACTTCTAAAGGCGAACAGATTCTGTTCGCAGTTGACAGTAAGCTCAATTTGATTTGCGCTTTATCCTTTTCAAAAGGAAAAGATCCCGAAAGCGGACAAGAATTCTATTCTATTTCTGGGAGAATTCTATCAAGCAAATCTCTTGCCAGTCCCGCGAGTTTGATCAAGCCGACTGTTTGTCTTCCCAAAGCGGTAATGGAAAAGAAACTTTTCTAAGAAGTATAGTCAGGCTTTGTAAAAGAGACTGATATATCGGACTTGTGCGAGAAAAACCAGGAGACGTAATCCCTCCTGTTTTTCTCGCTCTTTTTTTTGTTCGCTCTATTGGATGAAAACGACAAGGTATAACCTATCTGTACATTTGGCAGTATCTACGCTTTTATCTTTGTTTTTCTTGTAGAGATAGGAAAAATGAGCTACCTTAGCCTTGTATTTGAATCATTTAGAGGGTGGGTTCACATTGAGCAATAGACGACCGATGAGTTGCCGGAGTGTGAAGCCCGTTTTGTTTTACTCTATCGGAGTTTGCAACCTAAGCTAAATAATTAAAACAGATAGATATGATGGAGATAAGTAGATTCGATTTTAAAGGATTGAGGGCATTGGTGCGTGTCGATTTTAATGTACCCATCAATGCAGAAGGAGTTATAACCGATGACACTCGTATGAGGGCAGCCCTCCCAACTCTCAAACAAATTATTTCGCAAGGAGGTGTGGCGATTGTGGTTTCTCATTTAGGTCGCCCCAAAGGAATTGAAGAGAAGAATACGCTGCGCCAATTAATTCCCCATTTGGAGAAGCTAATGGGATGTTCAGTTGCTTTTTGTTCTGCATCGGTTGGCGAAGAAGCTCGTTGCGCGCTGAAAGAGATTCCTATGGGGAGCATTGTCCTTTTGGAAAATATCCGTTTTTATGAAGAGGAAGAGGGTAAGTTGCGCCAATCGGAAGGATTGGATGCCGAAGCATTGAAACAAGCCAAAAGTGAGCTAAAAGCGAGACAAAAAGTTTTTGCCCAAGAACTGTCTACTTTGGCGGATGTGTACGTCAATGATGCTTTTGGTACAGCTCACAGAGCCCACGCTTCTACGGCATTGGTTGCCCAGTATTTTTCAGCCGATAAGAAGATGTTTGGCTATTTGATGCAAAAAGAGGTTGCTGCTGTGGATTCGGTTCTTTTGCACGCTCGTAAACCCTTCACGGCAATTATTGGAGGAGCAAAAGTTTCGTCCAAAATAGATATTATAGAAAATTTGCTAAATAGAGTTGATAATCTCGTTATTGTAGGGGGGATGGCTTACACGTTTGCCAAGGCTCAAGGTGGTAGCATTGGCAAATCTCTTTTTGAAAAGGACAAAGTTTCTGTTGCCGCAGAGGTGCTTGAGAAAGCACAAGCCAAGGGGGTTCGTTTGCTATTGCCCGTAGATACCGTTGCGACACAAGCGTTTAGCAATGATGCTCCCGCTCGTGTATTCCCCACTAACGCCATAGAAGATGGTTGGATGGGTATGGATATAGCCACGGAGGCGGCTGCCGATATGTCTCGTGTTTTGTTGGAATCCCAGACCATTTTATGGAATGGGCCGGCAGGAGTTTTTGAGTTCGACAACTTTGCCAAAGGATCGGAAGCTATTGCTCAAGCTGTGGCGCAAGCGACCCAAAAGGGAGCTTATTCTTTGGTAGGTGGTGGAGATAGTGTTGCTTGTATCAACAAATTAGGCTTGGAAGAACAGATCTCGTATGTATCCACAGGTGGAGGAGCTTTGTTGGAGGCCATAGAGGGAAAAGTGTTGCCCGGGGTGGCTGCCATTAAAGAGTGACGAATTAAAGAACGGGATTGCAATAGAGATAAGACCAAGCTAAGAGTCGAGGTCGTATTTGTTTCGTCTCAGGGGAGGCTGCTTCTATGAGAAGTTTTTATTACCTTTGCGACATTGTGGATCGGCTCGGTAGCTTAGCTGAATAGAGCGTCAGATTCCGGTTCTGAAGGTCGTGGGTTTGAATCCCACCCGGGTCACAAAAAAGAAGAAAGGTTGTGTTCGATGTCGGATGCAACCTTTTTTCTTTTTATGAAGAAAGGGATTCTTAAGATGAAGAGAAAATGGTAAAATAATCTCTCTTAGGTTCAACATCGGCAACAGTACGGATTGTGTTTTTTTCTGTGTAAATGGTTGGTAGACAGTAGGTGAAGAAGAATTGAATAAAGGAGCTTAAAACAGAAAAATAAATCTTCCTCTTGATTGTTGAAAAAGTAATTTGCATTGCATATCTTTGTGCCAATAAACTAAAACTGAAAGGAAAAACTCTCGAAAATTTGAAATTAATAACCCTTTTAAGAGAGTAAGGGAAAAGTACATTTTAGGTAAGCTATGACAAGGAGAAAACGTTCTTCGGAAGAGGTGACCCGTCTCATCAATGAGGCTACGGCACAACTTATCGAGGAGAGTGGGATGTCGGCACTCACGATACAAAATATTTGTCGACGTGCGGGGGTGGAATATCAGATGTTTTACAATCGTTATCCCAATGGAATAGAGAGTTATATCGAGAGATATGTACTGGAAAATGATCTATGGCTGGGACATCTTTTGCCGGGGAGAAAGGGGCTTAAGGTTAATGACGATTTGCAAGAGACATTTACAAAAATATGGGATTCTGTTTCCAACAATAGTATGCTGCGTTCTGTTTTACGTCTCGAACTGAACGACACTCCCCGGGCAATAGCCTATTACACAGCTAATGAGCGGGAAGAAAGGTCTCAAAAGTTGGTATCGGATTATATCAATAAGTTGGCTCCGAAAGATGAGGAGAGCACGCGGATTCAGTTAGCATTGATTGCTGCAGGACTCTACTATTTGGCAATGCGTAAAGATGTATCCAATTTTTGTGGAATAGATTTTTCTAACTTCTCTCGTGAGAAGTTGATTCGAGCTTTGGGACTGTTTGGAAACTTGATTGTTGAAGATAGCAAAGTAAAGGAAGAAGAGCCTCAAGAATGATTTCTGTGTCCCTGTAAGGTTGATTCTTATCGGAGTATTTTCTTAGTTATACATCACTCACTCAAAAGCAATTATGCACAACGAGGCAGCTTCAAAGCAATTGGATTTGGATAAACGTTACCTCCGAATGGCGCAAATATGGGCCGAAAACTCTTACTGTCAGCGTCGACAGGTGGGGGCGTTGATTGTAAAAGACAAAATGATTATCTCGGATGGGTTCAACGGAACCCCTTCGGGATTTGAAAATATTTGTGAAGATGATGACGGGCTTACCAAGGCGTATGTTTTGCACGCCGAGGCCAATGCCATTACCAAAGTAGCTGGCTCTCATAACGATTGTTCCGGAGCTACCATTTACGTAACGGCTTCTCCTTGTTTGGAGTGTGCTAAGCTAATTATCCAAAGCAAGATTAAAAGGGTTGTGTATAGCGAAAACTATCGCATTGCCGATGGTTTGGAACTGCTTCGTCGTGCCGGGGTGGAAACGGTCTATTGCCCTCTTTCTGAATAGAGGACCGTGCTTTTGGATCAATTATTTTGTAAAACCTTATAATGATGAAACAAAATTCTCCGAATAGGTTTCGTTTCCCCACACTTATTGGTGGAATTCTTTTAGGGGTATTGCTGACAGCACTCCTCTATCTGTTTGTGCATCCCTCTTTGAAGCGAAAGAATTTACTTGACGAAACCATTGGTATCATTTCGTCCGATTATGTCGATGAGGTGGATATAGATTCGTTGCGTATGCAGATGATCCCTCTGCTTCTGCAAACGTTGGATCCTCACTCGGTCTTTATTCCCAAAGAAGAGATGGTTGCAGAAAATGAGCGGCTCAATGGGTCTTTCGAAGGGATTGGGATTACATTTAGTCGTGCCCTCACGGACACACTTGTCGTGGAACGGGTTCTTACCGGAGGTCCTTCGGATAGGGCGGGTGTTCAACCCGGAGACCGGTTACTGTCTGTCAATGGACAAACCCTCATTGGGGGAGATATAGCCAACGATCAGTTGCTCAAAAGATTGCGAGGCAAAAAAGGATCAGTTGCTCAACTCAAGGTTAGAAGAAACGGAACCCCTCTCACCATCAAGGTGGTAAGAGGGAGTGTACCCCTCAAGAGTATAGAAATTGCCTATATGGAAACCCCAAAAGTGGGAGTAATTCGTATAGATTCGTGGGGATTGACCACCGCCGATGAGTTTGTGAATGCCATTGGTTGGCTACAAAAAGAGGGGGCAAAGTCTTTTGTAATTGACCTAAGAGACAACACGGGTGGTTATATGGAAGCAGCAATAACCTTGGCTAACCAATTTCTCAAAAAAGGCGATTTGGTAGTTTATACAGAGGGGAAAAATATGCCGCGCGAAGACTTCTATGCCGATGGTACGGGGGCTTTGACTCACTCTCCGTTAGTGGTTCTTGTTAATGAGTTTAGTGCCAGTGCCAGCGAAATTTTTGCTGGAGCTATGCAGGATCACGATAGAGCAACCATTGTGGGGCGACGTACTTTTGGTAAGGGATTGGTACAACGCACCTATACGTTGCCGGATAGCTCTTGTTTCCGTCTTACGGTGGCGCGTTACTATACCCCCTCTGGTCGCTCGATTCAGAAACGATATTCCTTGGGCAATAGTGAAGACTACGATGCTGAGTTGTATAATCGCTTTCAGGATGGGGAGTTGTATAACCCCGATACTGTGGTGATCAATGCCGATACCACTAAGTTTTTTACGGATAATGGGCGGGTGGTCTATGCTGAACGGGGAATTATTCCCGATCGATTTGTGGCAGAGGATAGTTCTCCTATCAATGCCTACTATGACCGATTGCTCAAGAGCGGTACACTGCCTCAATTTGCTTTCCTGTTTGTAGATAAGAATCGTTCGGTGCTCTCTTCTCTCAAAAATGTAGATGCGCTAAAGGACTACCTTAATCAGCGTTCCGGTCTGGTTTATGAATATGCACATTATGCTGCACAAAAAGGCATAGCTATGCGTTCGGCTATGTTGCAAGATGTTTATGAACTACTCAAGCGGCATATTTATGGTCAAATTGCGTATAGCCTTTACGGAATAGAAGGAATGTACAGAGTTAATGCCGACTATGATAAGACGCTCAAAGAGGCGGTTAAGATTCTTACGACTGTGGAAACTAAAAAATGAACGATTTGATGCAATCTATCGACAAAAAAGTCTTGCGACAGGAGCTACGAACTCAAGCCAAACGGTTACTAACGGGGGACGTCAGAGAGCATTGGTCGGCTCTTATCTGCACAAATATAGAACAAATGCCATTGTTCTTACAATCTCGAAAAGTAGCTCTATTTATGGCACTCCCGGACGAACCGGACCTCTCGTTTCTTCTCAACAAATATTTCTTGCAGAAAAATTTATATCTCCCTCGAGTTGAGGGCGAGCACGAGATGTCTTTTTACCCTTACCAGCCCGATTGTTTGGAAGCGGGAGGTAAGTTCGATATATTGGAACCGATCAACGATGCCTCAGAGGCTATTGATCCAAAGCAGTTAGATTTGATTTTAGTGCCTGGGTTGGGGTTTGATATTCGAGGTCGAAGGCTGGGTCGTGGCAAAGGTTTTTATGATTGCTATTTAGCTCAAACATCGGCATTGTGTGTGGGAGTAGCTTTTGCTTTTCGTATGGTTGAACAGATCCCTACTTCGGAATGGGACAAGGTGATGGACGGAATAGTAACGGAAAAGGGATATCAAGAGGTGCATTGAACTTAGAGGAGCATAAGGATAGGTAAACTATGTGGAAAAATCTTTCTCCCAGAACTCGGGCGATATATCGAATTACTTTGTTGGGAGCATCAGTCAACGTGGGGCTTATGGCTGCCAAGTTGGTTGTGGGGGTATTGGGTAATAGCGTTGCTCTTGTGGCAGATGCAATCCATTCGTTGAGCGATTTTCTCACTGATGTGGTTATGCTCGCTTGTGTGGGCTTGGCACAGAAGCCAAAAGATAAAAATCACGATTACGGGCACGGAAAATATGAATCTATAGCGGCTATCGTGACCGCTGCCGTTCTCATCGGGGTGAGTGTGATGTTATTTGTTGGAGGGGCAAAGAAAGCCTATGCAATTTGGACGGGCAGCCTCATACCCGAACCGCCTATTCCTTTGGCTATGATTATTGTTCTTCTTTCCATTGTGGCAAAGGAGTGGCTCTTTCGAATCACTCTTAAGAGGGGCAAAGAGCTCAACAGCGATGCTGTATTGGCAAACGCGTGGGATCATCGTTCCGATGCGTATTCATCATTGGCTACGTTGATAGGAGTTTCCGGGGCATACTTTTTGGGGTCGCATTGGATTATCTTAGATCCGCTTGTTTGTTGCGTCGTCAGTATCTTTATTTTTAGGGCCGGGATTCAAATAATCGTGAAGCCTTTGGAAGAGCTTACAGAAAAGAGTTTACCCGATGAGGTGGAAAAGGAGATTATTTCCATTGTTTTGCTCGAACCCACAATCAGTAATCCGCACAATTTGCGCACGCGCGGTTTGGGGAATGGAGTCGCCATAGAGGTGGATGTCTGTCTCCCCAACGAAACTACGGTACAGGAGGCTCACGAGGCAACCATAAGGATCGAAGATCGTCTATATGAGCGTTTTGGACAATCATCCCACGTTGTAATTCATATAGAACCATTGCACGGAGTGGCTCACGATCACGACTAAATCAAAGCTGTATGATAAAAAAGACAGAAACTACTATAGCCTTGCGGGAGGTTCAGTTTTATGCCTATCACGGAGTGATGCCAGAAGAACAAGTTGTGGGCAATAAGTTTGTTGTAACGGTGGAGCTGTTGTGCGCTTCGTGTGAGGCAGTGTTTACTGATCGATTGGAAGATACGGTCAGTTATGCCGATTTATATGAGTTGGTCCATCACGAAATGAAGCAACCCTCCCAACTGTTGGAGTACGTTGCCGGTCGCATCTGCACAGTGGTGGAACAACGTTTCCCCTCGGTGAGCGAATGTTTTGTACGCATCACCAAGTGTACTCCACCCATTCCCGCCGTGATGCAGGGGGCAGAGGTGGCGGTGCGAGCTTGCTTCGATCGCTGATAGAGTTTTTTTGCAAGATGGCTTGTCTGTTATCTTTCATTGTTCCTCTTTACAATACTCCGAACTATGTGGTTCGGTGCATCAATTCGTTGTTACAATCTCCTCTCTCAGCAGAGGAGTATGAGATTGTCGTGGTCAATGATGGTAGTACCGATGAGAGTCGAGACGTGATTGTTCGGTTACAAGAGGAGCATCCCAACGCCCCTATCCGGCTTTTTGATCAAGAAAATAGAGGCATTGGAGGGGCACGAAACAGAGGGATGGAATTGGCTCAGGGAGATTATGTGTGGTTTATCGATGCCGATGATTTCGTTTTTTCGGAACAGATTAACCGGATTGTTTCTTTGTTGCGAGAGAAAAATCCTCAGATCCTTTTATTTGAGTTTGAACACGAGATGGCTCACAGTGAGGAGACTCCACCCCGTGTTCCTCATTTGTCACTTCAAGATGGAGCATACAATGCTCTCGATTTTTTTGTGCATTATCTTGATATCAACTATATCACGGTTTGGCGGTTTGTTTTTAGCCGAAAGTTCCTTAGAGACAATGATTTGAGATTTGCAGAAGATATTTTTTACGAAGATATGCCCTTTGTGTATCAAGCATTCGTGGCAGTGGATCCCCTTCGCTTTGTGTATTGTAGTGCTCCGGTATATCGTTATTTTGTGCACTCGTCTTCGGTGATTCGTTCTCCTGAACAATTGCGCAAACGCCTATACGACAGGGTCCTTTCTTCCCGTTTGGTGGTGGGTGCTGCTCAAAAAGCTCCTTCACAAGCAATGGCACATAAGATACTTCAACAGGTATGCAACCATCTTATCTCTCTCCTCAATGTGGGGGCCAACGTGTTGTCTCGGGAAGAGCAGAAAGCCTTGCGCCACTTTGTTTGCCAGGGTCGACTGCCTCACCTTGTTGCAGTGCCTCCGATCCGTCGAAAATTTTTATTGTATCTATCTCAAAACTGTTACCCTCTTTTTGCCCTTTGGGCGCATTTTTTTCCGGTTTCGATGTGATTTTTTGATTGTTTGGAGCCAGTAAAACGGCTTGGATAGAAGAAAAACTCTGTCCAAGCTATTGAAAAATATAAGGGAATTAACCGAAGATTGGTAGGGAATTATTGCTTGGATAATTCCCTACTGATTTTTCTTTTGTCCAACAAAAAAATTCTTCGTAGGGAACTAATGACGCCTTAACTCTTTGTTATTTGAACAGTCTGAATTTTTGAGAAAGTCTGAATAAACTTCCTGTGGGGCAAACAAAGCGACAGTAGGGGCGCGATACCACAACCGATAGTACCACAAATAACACAGTTACAATCACCACCGCCCACGAGGCCTGTTGTAATAGGAAAAAGGTAAAAAGTTCATAGTCCATCCACTGAAAGAGAATGCCCAAGCACATCAAAATCATTAGAAGGCACCAAATACCATCTCGTAGATAACGAAGCACTTTGAGCGTTTTGGGCGACAGGTGCCACTTCTTTTTAGAACATCGTCCCGCTAATTCTTGTAGAGAACCCAAAGGGCATAGCCAAGTGCAGTAGTAATTATTCTTGCCTAAGAAAGGGAAAACGAAGGCAACTACCAGCAAGAGAACAGCAATGAGTGAAATGGAAAGATTGATACCGTTGGATAAAAAATTGATTATCAACGAATAGGAGAGGAAACTTTTGCTCCAAAAGCCCAGAACAACCACGTTGAGGAGAAGTTGTATGGGGCGGTAGAGTTTGTGTCGCATCCACAGAGGCGCCAAGCAGCCCAGTGAGATTACCAGTAGGGCAGCCACTTGTGCCACAGATGGAGACCATTTACCTTGTTCCTTAGCTGACGAAGAGGCTATTCCTTTACTTTTTGCATAAGAAAGTCCCTGATAAATGTTTTTGGCAATGGCGGTAGAGGAGAGCGTGGCTCCGGTGACTGTTTCAACATTTACTGTAAGAGCCTTTTCTACGCTCATCCCTATCCATTGGTTGTAGAAAGAGCTTTTCTCAATTCGGGCAATGAAGCCGGGAGTTTCCGAATTGGGGAGCAAGGTAATTTGCTCTATGGTGTCTTGTTTCAGGGTTATTTCGAGTGGAGTAGGACCATTGTAGCCGGCTATATCGTGGGTTAAACCAAGAGTGGAAATGATAATGTTCCCGTTTGCCTCTTTGCGGATGGTGGTTTTGTCAGAGATGTTGGATTGAGGTGCAAAAGTTTCTTTCGAGAAACTGTATCCTCCCATTTTATTGTCCCGGAGGATGGTTACCACAAAAAGTAAAAGGAGGCACGTTAGAAGGCTTAGGAGGTGTTGTGCTGTTTGGTAAACCTTTTCTTTATAGGGCAGGTGCTTTCTTTTTGAATTCATATACTTTGGGGCTAAATCTTTGCATCCCTCCAATGGAGTGCAACAAAGGTACACAAAAGAGCAGGAGCAGGGCTACTCTTGGGCTTTGTCCGTTTGGGCTCGAAACATTATCTTTGTGAAGATTAGATTGTTAGTGCCAAATTCATAAATTAAATAGATAAAAATGAAGAAATTAGTTCTCCTCAGACACGGACAAAGTGAGTGGAATATGACCAATCGGTTTACCGGTTGGACAGACGTTGATCTGACCGAGCAGGGAGTTGCCGAAGCTCACAAAGCCGGAAAACTCTTGCGCGAAGAAGGCTTCTTTTTCCCAAAAGCATATACCTCTTATCTCAAGAGAGCCGTAAAAACATTGAACGTTGTGCTCGACGAAATGAATCTCGATTGGATTCCCGTGGAAAAAGATTGGCGTCTCAACGAGAAGCACTACGGAGCTTTGCAAGGATTGAACAAATCCGAAACTGCCGAAAAATATGGAGAAGAACAGGTGCACGTTTGGCGTCGCAGTTATGATGTGCCCCCTATGCCGTTGGATGCCGATGACGACCGTTCTCCCTATTTGGATGTGCGTTACAGTGCAGTGGACAGAAACTTACTACCGCTTACGGAGTCGCTCAAGGATACCATAGACCGCATTCTTCCCTATTGGGAAAACAGCATCAAGCCGGATTTACAAAAGCACGGCAGCATCATTGTAGCTGCACACGGCAATAGTTTACGCGGAATTATCAAGGTGCTCAAAGGAATATCGGATGAAGATATAACCACTCTCAATCTCCCCACTGCAGTGCCTTATCTCTTTGAGTTCGACGATGATATGAACCTCGTTGCAGATCGTTTCTTGGGAGACCCCGAGGAAATCCGAAAACTTCAAGAGGCTGTAGCTAACCAAGGAAAAAAATAATCCACCCCTTAAAAAGTAGTCACAATGAATTTTGATTTGGCCATAATCGGAGGAGGTCCTGCCGGTTATACCGCAGCCGAGAGAGCTGCCAAAGGAGGACTCAAAACAGTCCTTTTTGAACAAAATGCGTTGGGTGGTACTTGTCTCAATGAAGGCTGTATCCCTACTAAAACGCTTCTTTATTCGGCTAAAGTTTTGGAAACAGTGCAGACTGCAGCCAAGTATGGGATCAACTGTTCGGCGGGAGAAGTAGATGCAGCCAAAATCTTGGCCCGCAAGGCCAAGGTGGTTCGTAAGCTGGTTGCCGGGATCAAAGCCAAAATGGCAAATGCGGGTGTAACTGTTATTGCCGAGTCTGCAATTGTTACAGGAGGGGAGGAGGGTAACTTTACCGTGGTTGCCGGAAATGAAACCTACCAAGCTGCCCATCTTTTGCTCTGTACGGGGAGCGAAACAGTGATACCACCGATCCCCGGAGTGGAAGAGACTCACTACAAGACCAGTAGAGAGGCTCTGATGGACAAAGAAATTCCGTCATCTATTGCCATTATTGGAGGAGGTGTCATAGGAATGGAGTTTGCCGCCTATTATAGAGAAATGGGTGCAGAGGTCTACGTTGTGGAAATGCTGCCCGAGATTATCAACGGAATGGACAAGGCTTTGGCTGCCCAATTGCGTGAGCAGTACGCCAAGAGGGGAATTAAATTCTACCTCAACCACAAAGTAACCGCTTTGGCAGATGGAGCTGTGACTGTGGAGTTTGAGGATGAAAGCTTCGTCATAGAGGCGCAAGAGATTATGCTCAGCGTAGGACGTCGCCCTGTGACTTCCGCTTTTGAGGCTCTACCTATCGATAAGCAGGGACGTGGCGTTAAGGTCGATGGATTTATGCGAACCTCTATGCCGGGGGTCTATGCTGCCGGAGATATTACCGGATTTTCTCTTTTGGCTCATACTGCAGTGCGGGAAGCCGAAGTAGCTGTAGACCATTTGTTGGGCAAATCACCCCGACCGATGAGTTACAAAGCCATACCGGGAGTTGTTTATACCCATCCGGAAATTGCTGGAGTGGGGAAAACCGAAGATGCCTTGATCGCGGAGGGAACTCCCTACCGTAAGCAAGAGTTGCCTTTGGCTTTCGCCGGCCGTTTTGTGGCTGAAAACGAAATGGGTAATGGTGTGTGCAAGGTGTTGGTGGCTCCAGATGACTCTATCTTGGGGGTACACATCTTGGGAGCTCCGGCAAGTGAAATCATTGTTTTGGCGGGTGTAGCTATTGAACAGGGCATCAAGGCACATCAATTGGCCGCAATGATTTTTCCACACCCAACAGTTGGAGAAATCATTAAGGAGACAATTGAAGCAATGGCTGACTGATTGCCGAAAGGAAGAGTAGATAAATCAAGAGGGGTAAGAAAGAGATCTTACCCCTCTTTTTGTTTCATAGGGTCTTGTTTCTTTATTCTAATGACTAAAAGCTTGCAAAATAATTTCTATGTTCAGCAACCCTTGGGTTATTCCCAACAACAAAAAGAACAAGGGACAGGCGTACAGCCACACAGCCCTTGCGGAGGATGATGGATGGGAATTGGAAGAACAGCGTTGCAGCAGTCCTCCAAGGCAAATGGGCAACAGCATCACCCAGTGTCCGCCAAAAATGACAGCCTCTTGCATTCCGTATCCGGCAATGAAGTGAATAATAAAGTCGATGAAAGCATAAGAGGCAATGATTTTTCCATTCGAGGTGCGGCGTAGTTCCCACCACCCCAGGAGACCGGCAATGATCCACAAAGAGGAAACCGCAGCGGATATGGGGGACTTGGGGTAATCACCAGGGCGTAATGTTGTCTCGTTGGCCACCCGGCGTTGCTCCAACCGAGGAGCAGCAAGGGCGTGGAGAAGAAAGTCAGAGCGATGCTTCGGTTGGTAGTCCCTATAAACAAATGTTTCGCGGTGAGCCACACGCCACGGGAGCTTATCCGGCTCTCCTTTGTACAAAGCATATCCGCTGTACAAAAGGATAACTGCACATACCATAGCCACAAATATAAGACAGGTGCGGAAGATGCTTTGACTTCTTTTGCGCAATGAACCGGGCGTAAGCCAAAAAAGGGCAAGAAGAGGTTTGGCTATATTGGTGATGGTGACGGAACCGATTGCTATGGTCAAGAAGTGCCATCGTTTGTTGGGTAAAGCCGTTTTTTCTCTGCCTAAAATAAGAAGAGAAAGTGAGAGCAAGAAATAGGAAAAGGGGTAACTCTCTATGGTAAAAGAAAGAGTCAGAGTCGTAAAGCTGCTCACAACAGATAGCAAAGCTATCAGAGACAGAGAGCGATTGAGCCTAAGTACCGTGCGTAAATAGAGATAAACGCAGAGGTGCCCTGCGGTTATGAGCAGATTCGTAAGGAGCAAGTTGAAGGACAAAACAGCTTTCAACGAGAACAGGCGAAGCAGTGTACCGTTGGCTATCGTGAATAGGTTGTAGAGTGGATGGCTAATGTCCAGAGTGCCCCCTCCGTTCCAAAAGCGATTGTAATTATCATAACCCAAATAACCTCCGCTTTTGCCTACAACGGGAAAGAGTAGGCCACCCTCTGCTACGGGGATGAGCAACAATAAATGTAGCACAAGCAGCAAAAAACCAATGCACAGACACTCATTCCTCAATGGGAAGCGTTGAGGTCGGTTGTGAAAAATTTCGGTAGTAAGCATAGGTTACGTGATGAAGAAAGTACAAATCCCCAGCAGAATCGCCATAACCGTAAGAGGTTAACTGTTCCCAGTGGGGGAGAAATTTGTGTAAGCGATGCACTTTTTCTTTCCCGTGACAGTTGGGAGTTGCAAAGCGAAAAGAGAGCTGGTCGCCTACTGTTTCCATTTCGGTACCAACGACCTCGATTGGTAATTGTCGCAGTTGTACCCACGCTCTGATCCAATCGGCAGGCGATGCCGTTACAATAATGATGCGATGTCCCTGTTTCAGATGGTACTGTAATCTTTGTTCGGTAATGGGATGTGGGTATTGAACAAGTTTTTGCGCCAACAAGTTAGACAGATGAAGCCATCGTTGTTGTGTGCATTTTCCCGTTAGTAGTTTCAATAGAGACTGTTTGGCTTTTTGGTCAGATCTCAAATTGAGTTTGAAAAGAAGTACATTCCACAATACACAGGGAAGTACCCCGATGGCTCGCCAAGAATGGCGCAAACGCCAACCGATGTAAATGACCAATGAATCTTTGCGAATCAGTGTGCCATCGAAGTCGAAAAAAACTACTGTTTGCGCGGATGGTTGCATTGCAGAAAGAAAGCAAAAAGTTATTGGCACAAAAATAACACAAATCCCCTTGGAGATTTGCTTCTCCGAGGGGATTTGTGTTTTTAGACTAAAGATGCAGAGACGAACCCAAGTGCTGTGCCCTGAAGAGGCAAAGGACGGATTAGTCCAATTGTGGTCCGGCAGCTACGAGTTTCTTGCCTGCTTCGTTATTGGTAAACTTAGCAAAGTTTTTGATGAAACGCTGTGCCAAATCTTCGGCCTTGGTGTTCCATTCCTGAACATCTCCATAAGTATCCCTTGGGTCCAAGATGGCGGGATCCACTCCGGGGAGAGCCGTGGGGATTTCTACTCCGAAGAGAGGAAGTTTCTTGGTGGGTGCTTTATCGATGGACCCATCCAAAATGGCATCGATAATACCACGGGTATCTTTGATAGATATACGTTTACCGGTTCCGTTCCAGCCTGTATTTACCAAATAGGCTTTGGCACCGCTTGCCTGCATTCTTTTGACCAATTCCTGACCATATTTGGTGGGGTGCAGAGAAAGAAAAGCGGCTCCGAAGCAAGCCGAGAAAGTGGGGGTGGGTTCGGTAATACCACGCTCCGTACCTGCCAGCTTAGCTGTAAACCCGGAAAGAAAGTAGTATTGTGTCTGTTCTGGAGTTAGGATGGAAACGGGAGGCAATACTCCAAAAGCATCTGCCGATAAGAAGATAACCTTGTTGGCGTGACCGGCTTTGGACACAGGGGTTACGATATTGTCTATGTGGTAGATAGGATAAGAAACGCGGGTATTTTCCGTAACGCTCTTATCAGCAAAATCTATTTTGCCCTGTGCATCCACGGTAACGTTTTCGAGCAGGGCATCGCGACGAATGGCGTTGTATATATCCGGTTCAGATTCCTGACTTAGGTTAATAACCTTGGCATAGCAACCTCCCTCGTAGTTGAATACACCGTCATCGTCCCAACCGTGTTCATCGTCTCCGATAAGTTTGCGCTTGGGGTCGGTACTGAGAGTGGTTTTGCCTGTTCCACTCAACCCAAAGAAGATTGCCGTCTCTTTTTCGTCTTGGCTGGTGTTGGCAGAGCAGTGCATAGACGCCATCCCTCTGAGGGGGTTAAGGTAGTTCATATAGGAGAACATTCCCTTCTTCATTTCTCCCCCGTACCAAGTATTCAAGATGAGTTGTACCTTTTCTGTCAAGTTGAAGACCACGGCAGTCTCGGAATTGAGTCCCAACTCTTTATAGTTGGTCACTTTGGCTTTTGAGGCATTCATTACTACAAAATCCGGCTCACCGAAGTTTTCTAATTCCTGCTTTGTGGGGCGGATAAACATATTGGTAACAAAGTGTGCCTGCCAAGCCACTTCCATAATGAAACGGATCTTTAGTCGGCTGTTTTCGTTGGCTCCGCAAAAGGCATCTACCACGAACAACTTCTTGCCCGAAAGTTCATTAACGGCAATCTTTTTCAACTCATTCCAAGAAGAGAGTGCCAAGGGTTTGTTGTCGTTGGGGTACTCGGGAGTTGTCCACCAAATGGTGTCTCGGGTGGTGTCGTCCAAAACAAAAAACTTGTCTTTGGGAGAGCGTCCTGTATAGATCCCCGTCATTACATTAACGGCATCTTTTTCCGTTAGTTGTCCTCTCTCAAATCCTTGTAAGGAGGGGTTCATCTCCTCTTTGAACAGAACATCGTAAGATGGGTTGTAAATAATTTCGGAAACATTGTTGATGCCGTATCGGCTTAGGTCTAACTGCTTCATATTCGATTGATTTTTATTTGTTTTTGTTTAGAAGCGCATTGTTCAATTTGGGGAAAATCTTTCAATGTGTGATAGCAAAGGTAACGATACGCCCTTGAAAATGCAATAGAAAATTTATATGGCAGGGCAAAGCTTTTTTATTCTGTCTTTGAGTTGTTAAAGGAACACAAAGAGGAGCGATGTTATGCTAATGACCAGCCACAATAAAACTCCCTGTAGCAAAGCTTTGGGACCCACATTGGCAATTACCTTGCGAGTAAGAGAAGCCCCGATAAAGAAGAGCGAGAGGGTCAGCCCCTTGCGGGCTATCTGGGCAATAACGTTTCCTACAGAAGGACACCACTGGCTCACAATGTAGGTGTTGAGCACAATGGCAAGGATGAAAAACAGAATAAAGAGGGGTACTTTGAGTTTCTTTTTCCCCTCTCCGGGGTACATAAAAGAGTAGAGTAGCGTGAGAGGAATAATCCACAAGGCTCGAGTTAGCTTTACTGTGGTGGCTATCTTAAGGGCCTCCTCGCCAAAGGCGGCACCGGCTCCAACAACCGAACTGGTGTCGTGAATGGCGATGGCAGCCCAAGTCCCAAATTGCTGTTGATTCATCCCAAGGGCGTGACCAATCAAGGGGAAAATGAACAGGGCAACGGCATTGAGAAGAAAGATAGTTCCCAAGGCTACTGATGTTTCTTCTTCCTTGGCCCGAATGATAGGGGCAACTGCGGCAATGGCACTTCCTCCGCAGATGGCTGTGCCACTACTGATTAGAGAGGAGGTATTGCGCTCTACTTTTAGAATTTTACGTCCAATAAGCCATCCAAAAAAGAGAGTTCCAAAAACGGATGCAATGGTAAAGAGCATACCTTGACGCCCGGAAGCCAAAGCTTCGGCTATATTCATCCCAAATCCTAATCCCACCACGGAGTATTGCAACAATATTTTAGACCCTATTTTATTGATTTTGGGGTGAGTGATACCGAAAATCAAGGCATAAGCCAACCCCATAGCCAAAGCAACGGGAGGAGTGAGCCAAGCAGTGTAGGGTTTGAGGTAAGGAATAAATCCAGCAAGTAAAACAATGGTTAGGCCTGCGACCAATACCGGGTAGAGGATAGGAGCAGAGGAATACTGTTTCATAGTTGTTAAATGATTACTAAAGTGTGGAGCAAAGGTATAAAACGACCTATAGAATCGAAGGGAAATGTAGGATAAGAAAGGTTAAAAAAGACATCGCTTTTGCGAATGTTTTGCCCGAATCGTGGTGGAGGCAAATTAGTTCCCTAGTTTTGGACGATTTTGGGGGAATTATTTTCTGATAATTCCCTACAATTTTTTGTTCCGTCCAAGCAAATTATTTTTTTCTCCCTACTATTCCAAAAACCTATTGAGCTGGTTCTCTTTTTCTGCGCCCTTTTCAAGGATAGAAGAGAGAAATTATTATGCCAAATCTTGTATCTTCCCTTGTTTTAGCACGATAAAAATAGCTTGACTCCAAGTTTTATAGGCAGTCCACGCCATAAAAAAGATAAACCTATAGAAGATATCCATTATCTTTAGGCACATTTTCCAAAAGTTTATATTTCTCAAGACTATATTTACAATGAAAAGAAGTTCAAAAATTGTCCTTTTATTCTGTTTCTTCACGACATTACTCTCCGGAGGGATTCCTCTTATAGCCCAACAAGCTTTTGGATGGATCTTATCCGATGGAAACAATCCCGAGGAGGTCGGTCCCTGTTCTTTCGAAGTAGGCAACCCTCAAAACATCAAAATCCTAAGAAAACACGACTATGGTATTTGCGCCGGAGCTTTTATCGGCAAAAAGTACTACGTATATGCCTACCGCTCCACAACGGGCGGCTCCACCCCCATATGTTTTGGTACTTACGATTTTGAACAAGGCTCGTTGACCCCGATTGCAGACTACAGTTCAATGCAAACTCTTTTCTACGATATGACTTATGATTACCGCAATGGCACTCTTTGGGCTTTGGGGTTATCCGGTAATGTCAGCACTCTGCTCATCGTCAACCCTGATAACGGAGCCATTGATAAAAGCATAAAATTGGACCGTAGGCTATTCACCCTCGCTGCAAATCTTTCGGGGGAACTGTTTGGAGAAGACGAATACGGTACCCTGTGCCAAATCTCCCAAGATGGCACCATAGAGGAAAAAAACAGTGCCGACTACTTTCCGGACAAAGTGGTTCAATCTATGGCTTTTAACCACCTCAAAGGCAAATTGTATTGGATTATTCCCACCGAAAGAGAGGGAACACAGCTTTTGGAGGTAAATTCCAAAACCGGTTTTTTGGAAAACAATACCGAGATTGCCAATGACCGACAAATAGCCGGTTTTGACTTTCCGTACAGCACCGTCAAACCCACGGCTCCATCTACCCCTCTCTTATCCATAACCCCAAAGAGACCGGGAGCACTCAACGTTACCATCCAAATAACCATCCCCACAAAATCGGTGGACGGGAACAACCTCTCCGAATCAATGACCCTATTTCTGAAAAGAAACGGGGTAGTACTCTACAAAGGAGAAAACCTCCAGCCCGGAAAAACAGTTAGCTACGAAGACGTCGCACCCAAAGATGGCATATACACCTATTCCGTATGCGCCCAAAACAGTTCGGGGAATGGCGAAGAGAATGTTCAACGACTATTTGTTGGAGAAGATCTTCCCGAAGCTGTTCTCAACCTGCAAGTGATCGCAAACAACTCTTCCGAATGTATCATCAAATGGCAAACCCCCCGAAAAGGGAAAGACGGCGGATACCTACCGCCCAACATCCGCTACACCATAGAGCGTCTGCCCGACCACATTCAAGTGGCAAAAGAGATTGCCGAGACCTCTTATGTAGATCGCTCCATTACCCAAATAGGGAACTATCAATACGTTGTCACTCCCATAACAAATAAAGGAGGGGGAGATAGACAAACCTCTCAGGAAATTATTCTGGGAGAGGCGTACTCCACTCCGTACCAATGCTTTTTTGCCTCCGCTGATATGCCTTTATGGAGCATAATAGACCGAGACAAAGATGGCATCGAATGGAAAAGAATGATGACACCCCAAGGCATAGAGTGTGCCGAGAGTGCTCGACAGGGAGACGATTGGCTGATATCTTCGCCCATCACATTCAAAGCAAATATCCCCTACAAACTGTCGTTCAAAGCTGGTAGTTACAGTGAAGAGCTTCCCGAGAAACTTACCGTATGGGTTGGAAAAGGCAACAGGGAACAAGATCTTACAGCTTTTAAGCCTCTACAAGCCTTCGTTATCTCCAACGAAGAGGGAGAACGTAGAACCTATACCCTTTACTTCTCTCTCAAAGACTTGAACCTCGCAGCGGGGAACTACCGAATAGCTTTTCAGAAGCACTCCGACCCGGATATGTTCCACTTGGAACTGCTCTCCATTCTTTGCCGAGAGGCCGAAGAGGGTTCTCTCAAAGGATCGGTATTCGGAAGGGACAAACAACCAATAGCCTCCGCAACGGTAAGCCTCCGAGGCACCAACCATCAGACCCAATCCCAACAAGATGGTACTTGGAAAATGGATAAAATACAAGAAGGTCAATACACCCTTGAAATATCTAAAGAGGGATTTGCTCTCTATGCCGAAACCATCGAAATTTCCAGAGAACAAGAAACTCAGAAACAAGTTACCCTAAAACCTTTGCAAAAGACTACTGCCGAAGGAAAGATAACGTACAATGAAGGGAAAGCTTTATCGGAAGCTTTTGTCTGTCTAACCACTCAAGCGAAGAGTTCTTCTGAAAAAGCTCAAATCTATACTGCTCACACCGATAAAGAGGGCAAATTTCTCATAACCGGCCTATATGAAGGCAAATATGCTTTGTCTGTTTACAGAGAGGGATTAGAAGAACATCACTCCGAGGTTGAGCTTACAGCCACGGTTAGCAATACGATACCTCCCATCGAACTAAAAGATGCCATACTGCCTCCCCGGTGCATAAGTGCCATTGTCGACAAGAACCAGGCAACCATCGCTTGGCAAGCCCCCATCGCTCAAAAAGAGATAACTTACTTCTCCCTCCCGGGGGTTGCCAAAATCGGAGTATTTGACCCTACCGAACGCAGCGTTGTAGGTACCGTATTCCGTCAGGATATGGCACTGACCCAAGTTTCTTGGATGACAGATGGAGAAAGAGAGAAACACTCCCAAGTAGATTTGGTTCTGTTCGCCTTAGACAGCAATGGGGAACCCACTCGCACCATTTTGTATGAAAAGAAAAACATCGAAAACAAAGATAACCAATGGACGACCTATGAATTTCCTCAACCACTGGCCATACAAGATGGAGTCCTTGTAGCTTTGCGTTACAATGGTTACCTAAGCCTTTTGGCTGACGAAGGCTCTATGGGCGGGAAACACTTCACCCCACACGTGTATGTAATAAACAAGGATTACCTAAACAACGACTTTGAGTACCTCGATCAGCACAATATGGAAAAGAACCTTCTTCTGTCGGTTGGATACACCACGCTCAATAAAGACGGCTCCATTCCCTCAACCGTACAAAGACAAAAAGGATACAAAGTATACAGAACGGAGGAGAGTGACAACCCTTCACAAGAGCAAGGAGCAATTCCAATGGTGGAGGTGGGAGAAATTCCAGCTAACCAATACAGCATAGAAGATCCTGAATGGAGTCGATTACCTATGGGGTACTACAAATACCACATCCAATCGGTCGGAAATTCCGAAGAACAAAAATCAATCATCAAATCGACTGCCCCTATGGGAAAAGATCTAAGTACCGAAATAACGTTTAAGGTTACAACCAATGCAGGACCTGTTTCTATCTCCCCTCGCATACAACTCGTTTCCCAAGAGGTCTCCGGGGCAATTTACACAGCTTCCTCCAAAGGCAAGACCGAGTGGACAATACCCACCTTGCCAAAAGGAAAATATATTTTACACGCCTCTTTGGATGGCTTTGATGAAATAGAGTTGCCAGTGACCTATGATAAAGACAATCACTACACCCAAGAGCTGACTTTTGTCGAAAGACTGTTGGCACCCTACAACCTTAAAATCAAGAAGACCGGAAAGGACTTTGAACGAGAATTAACGTGGAATACCGATGCTTATCTTTTTGACGGATTTGAAGAGTATCCGGCTTTTACCTTGGAACCGGCAACTCCTGCACTAAACTGGATTTATTGGGATATGGACAAAGACCTTACTGTCGAGTTCCAAGACCTCACTTTCCAGCACTCCGGAGAAGCTATGAGTTACATCGTGTTCGATCCACACGAAACAAATCCCAATATGGCATTCTTGGATAAAGGATCTTTGGCATTCTCTGGAAAACGCTACTTGGCTTCGTTCGGCAATCGCTTTCGTGGAAATAGAGATTACCTTTTCTCACCCGTTTTGAACTTTGATGGAACCGTTTTGCTGCGTTTTATGGCAAAAAGTTTTTCCAATCAATTGGGCAAAGCCATTGTACGAGTTGGATACACGACCCAAGAATACCCCAAAACAGAAGATCAAATCACTTGGCTTACCCAACCGATAGAACTATCCGACCACCAATGGCAAAAAATAGAAACAGAGGTTCCCACCCAAAGCAAACGCATTGTAGTGGCACATCTTTCCACCAAAGCCTACTTCATTATGTTGGACAACTTGTTTGTTGGAGAAGAAAACCCTTATGCCGATGGCTCGATGCAAAAGCCCCTTGTAGATAGAGCAACCTATGAGATTGTTCTCGACGGCAAAACCATAACAGGCCAAGAACAGTACAAACAAACGCTATCCAATATGTCTGTGGGGCAGCACACAGTTCAAGTAACCGCTCTGTATGCTTCGGGAAAGTCCGAAACCAAGAGTCTTTCTTTTGAAATTCCGCAAGAAGAAAGTACAGACGAAATCTCACACAACCATTCTATCCTACTGACCCAGGAAGACGGGGGTATTCTCTTAAGCCAAGCACATCCTTACGAGAAGGTCGAAGTAATTTCTATGCAAGGAGAACAACTGTTTGTCTCCTTAATTCGGGAAGACGGAACCCTTCGGATAAATACACAAGAGTGGGCATCGGGGATGTATATTGTGCGCATTGGACGATCAGTGTTCAAGGTTGTGTTCTAAGTATGAGATACCTCGGTCCTTTGACTAAATTCCCCGACATCCTTGGGTGTCGGGGAATTTTACATTTCTTGTTACCCAATTCCTTACTGCACGGTAACATCCGAAGAAGGTGCCTTTTTCCCTTGTCAATATTTCTCCAAAAACAAGGATACAACAATATTGTTTCTTTAGTTTCATATCCTTACCTTTGCCCTTGTATGTAATTATTACCATCAAAAATTTAGATTTAAGTATGTTTTCCGGAATAGTAGAAGGAACTGCAATCGTAGAGAAACTTGAACAAGAAGGTAGCAACCTGCACCTCACTCTTTCGTGCCCTTTTGCACACGAACTTACCATAGATCAAAGTATCGCACACAATGGTGTGTGCCTTACCGTGGTACGCTGCGATGAGCGGAGCTACACCGTAACAGCCATTCAAGAAACGTTGGTTCGCTCTAACCTCGGGTTGCTGCGAATTGGAGACGAAGTTAATTTAGAGCGAAGTATGCAAATGGGGGGACGCCTTGACGGGCACATCGTACAAGGGCACGTGGATCAAACCGCTGTGTGCAAGGAGATACGCCATGCCGATGGCAGTTTCTATTTTCTTTTTGAATACGATGTAGACAAACTAATGGCTCAGCAAGGTTATGCCACTGTGGAAAAAGGGTCTGTTTGCGTCAATGGAGTAAGCCTTACTGTTTGTAATTCACAAGCTAACTCTTTTGAAGTAGCCATTATTCCATACACCTTGGAACATACCAATTTTAAGCACCTCCGCCCTGGGAGTGTAGTGAATATAGAGTTTGATATTTTGGGAAAATATATTGCTCGCTTGATGAGCTTTAACGATAAATAAAATATTCCCCCTTGCGTATGAAAGCCACTCCGGAACAACTTTACCAACTGTTTTCCGAACGGCAGAGCGACCGCTCTTACCAAGAACGCCCCGTGCCGTTAGAAGTTTTGGAGCGAATCGTGGAGCACTCCCTTCTCGCTCCATCTGCAACCAACCAACAGCCGTGGAGCTTGGTACTAGTACACCATCCACAAGAGGTTCAGAAGGTGGCAGATGCAGCTTTGTCCGGTCTGTATGGAGGTGTGAACAAATTCATACGCAAAGCACCCGCTTTCTTGTTGGTCGTAGCAGAACGGCAATCTCTTCTAGCTCGCGTGGGCACTGCCTTTACAGATACCCTTTACACTCCTTACGACTTGGGAATTTTGGTGGCGCATTTGGTTTTGGCGGCTGAAGCTGAAGGGGTAGGCAGCTGTATTTTGGGATGGCTCAATGGAAAAGCCCTTCAAAAGCAATTGCAAATTCCCAATAGTAAGAAAGTGGTTATGGCAATTGCTCTGGGTTATCCGGCAGGTGAAAAACGCACCAAAAAGCGTAAACCTCTTTCTCAAGTATTGCACTATGGAAAATGGTAACTTTTTTCACAAAATAGATGTGTAATCTTTTGGTGAAAAGATCTGTAAGTAGTTTTCTTAACCAATAGAGATTTACCTATCTGTTTAGAGTTGTAATTATGACAGCCGTACTTCGCCTTGAACCAATTATTACACAGCTCTATTCCTCTCCCTGTGGCACCCTTGTTTTGGGATCTTTTGAGGACAAGCTCTGTTTGTGCAATTGGCAAGAAAGTAAACGAAACGGTCGAGTTATGAAACGCTTGCAGCAAGAACTACGCACTTCGGTGAAATCGGGAACATCGGCTGTTCTAAAACTTGCCCGACAAGAGTTGGACGAATATTTTTCCGGTTCCAGAACCTCGTTTTCTCTTCCGCTACTGCTCTGTGGCACGGCTTTTCAGAAACAGGTTTGGCAAGCCCTGATGCTCATTCCTTATGGAGCCACCATTTCATACTCCCAACAGGCGCAACGCTTGGGGAAACCCTCTGCCATTAGAGCTGTGGCCAATGCCAATGGGGCTAATGCCATCTCTATACTCGTTCCTTGCCACAGAGTGATAGGAAAAGATTGCACACTCACCGGATACGCAGGGGGACTGCCTGCCAAAAATTACCTGATTCATTTAGAGTCTGAGACCCTGAATTTACAAGAAAATAGACTTTACTTGAGCCTTACAAACTCAAATACATAAAACTTATGATTTTAAGAAACTTATTGATGACTATTGGGCTCCCTATTATTTGCAAGCTCTATTTGTGCGCAAACAAAAAGCAACGTTCCCAATGCTCCCATTGGCTATAAAGGGGGAGTGGATGTAGGCTTTTCTTGGATCCCCGATAGTTCCGGAGCATATACTTGGGATCTATCTACCCCTCACGGATATCAAGTTAATCCATACCTTTTCGTGGGAGGAGGGATTGGTTTCTCGGCAATAGATGCCGGAAGTGGCTTTTATTTCTTACCCATTTTTGCCTCTCTATCCGGAAATATCCCCGTTGGGAAAAATTTCTATCCTTTTGGAGGAGTACGATTGGCTTACTCCCTTGATCGATTTCGAGGAACCTACGCCTACCCACACATAGGTTGTATCTATATGTTTGACAAATCCAAACTCGGTCTCGACTTTATGTTGGGATACACCATCCAAAGAATAAGTATGGCTGAAGCAAACCTCAACTCACTATCCATAAAAGTTGGTTTGAGGTTCTAAGATACCCAAAAAGAAATTGGAAAGTGCCGTAAATTGCAGTTGGGCAATTTGTGGCACTTTTTTATTTCCCTCAAAAAGACACAAAACAAAAAGAATGTTTACCTTTGCGAAGCAATTTCGTTTATAAATAATCATTATGGAACAGATCAATTGGTCTTCATTGGGTTTTGGATACCTAAAGACAGATTACAACGTACGTTGTTACTACAGAGAAGGCAAGTGGGGTGAACTCGAAGCTTGCAGCGAAGAAACGGTCAATATCCATATGGCTGCAACCTGCTTG
Organism: Bacteroidota bacterium; assembly: GCA_023396255.1. Classification (GTDB taxonomy): domain Bacteria; phylum Bacteroidota; class Bacteroidia; order Bacteroidales; family Porphyromonadaceae; genus Porphyromonas. The sequence continues at coordinate 189,286 of JAEWWU010000006.1, read as the reverse complement.
CACTATGGACAAGAAGCTTTTGAAGGGTTGAAGGCTTTCCGTGGCAAAGACGGTAAAATACGTCTTTTCCGTCCGCAAGAAAATGCAAAGCGTATGATTCGTTCTGCTGAGGGTGTGGTTATGGCTCCCGTTCCCGAACAACTTTTTATGGATGCCGTTATCAAAGCCGTAAAGCTCAACGAACGTTTTGTGCCTCCCTACGAAAGTGGTGCTTCTTTGTACATCCGTCCTCTTCTTCTTGGATTGGGTGCACAGGTAGGTGTTAAGCCTGCTCCAGAATATCTTTTCATCGTATTTGTATCGCCCGTAGGTCCTTACTTCAAAGAAGGTTTCAAACCCACTCCTATGGCTATTATGCGTGGTTTTGACCGCGCTGCACCCTTGGGTACCGGTACAATAAAAGTAGGCGGTAACTATGCTGCCGGTATGATTCCTACCGTATTGGCACACGACAAAGGTTACTCTGCTTGTCTTTTCTTAGATGCCAAGGAAAAGAAGTACATTGACGAATGCGGACCGGCCAACTTCTTTGGAATTAAGAATAATACCTACATCACTCCTGAATCAACTTCAATCTTGCCGTCCATCACCAATATGAGTTTGATGCAGTTGGCTCAAGACTTAGGAATGAAAGTGGAACGCAGACAAATCCCCGAAGAAGAGTTGAAAGAATTCGAAGAAGCCGGAGCCTGTGGAACAGCTGCTGTAATCAGTCCGATCTTGCGCATCGACGACTTGGACAGAAACGAATCTTATGTCTTGTCCAAAGATGGCAAACCCGGTAAAAAATGCGAAGAACTTTATCACAAACTTCGTGCTATCCAATACGGAGACGAACCCGATACACACAATTGGGTTGTTATTGTAGAATAAACAATTGAGGGAATACCTCAAAAAGAAACTGCATCGTAATTAAGTTTACGGTGCAGTTTTTTGTTTCCGAAGAGTTTGTATTCCTTCTTTCCTTAAGTAGAGACAACACGATAGCTTTACAATCTCCAAGAAGAAGTCCAACTAATGGGAATACAAATCGAAAACAACAGAACAGGCACTGCCGCACCTTTTTCGAGATATTGGATTACTCATTCTATATCCTCTTCTTGAAACAAAATTATTCAATAAGAAACCTCCTTCAAAAAAGATTTATTGAGCGGTTGGCGTATAGGTTCCTCTTTCGAGGGAACGCTGACGTCTTTCAAAATCTCTTGGAGATAATTTTGGTCGGCAGGGAATTATCGGAAAACAGTTCCCTCAAAATAATATTTTTGAGGGAAGTAATCAACAAAAATAGGCGGCTAGCTCCTAAGGAACTTTACCGCCTATTCTTTTTGGGAGGAAATATGTTATTTCTCTTTTACGGCAGCTTGAGCTGCTGCGAGTCTTGCAATGGGCACTCTGAACGGAGAGCAAGACACATAATCAAGCCCTGTACGGTGACAGAACTCAACAGATGTAGGATCTCCGCCGTGTTCACCACAAATACCGCACTTAAGTTTCGGATTCTGGGCGCGACCCTTATTGGTTGCCATTTCAACCAACTGACCAACTCCCTCTTGATCCAATACTTGGAAGGGGTCTACATCGAGAATCTTCTTTTCCAAATAAGTGGGAAGGAATGAAGAAATATCGTCACGAGAATAACCAAAAGTCATCTGTGTAAGGTCATTGGTACCAAATGAGAAGAATTCGGCCGCAGTGGCGATACGATCGGCTGTTATGGCAGCACGAGGAATTTCGATCATTGTTCCCACTTTGTAGTCTACAGAATCTCCCTCTTCTGCAAAGATATTGGCTGCTGTTTGACGGATAGTTTCTTCTTGGAGTTTGAACTCATTAATTGTACCAATTAGAGGTATCATAATTTCAGGATGAGTTTCTACCCCTTCTTTCTTCAAATCCAAACAAGCTGTGAGAATAGCTCTTGTCTGCATTTTGGTAATCTCCGGATAGGTATTTCCCAAACGACAACCACGGTGGCCCAACATCGGGTTCTGCTCGCTGAGCTTTTCTACACGGTTCTTAACCTCGCTGAGCTCCAACCCCATAGCATCTGCCAAAGCTTGCTGGCTTTGTGTATCGTGAGGTACAAACTCGTGTAAGGGGGGGTCTAACAAACGCACAGTAACGGGCAAGCCTGCCATAGCACGGAAGATGCCCTTAAAGTCTTCTTTTTGGTAAGGCAAAATTTTGTCCAATGCTTTGATACGGCCTTCTTCGTTTCCAGCCAAAATCATTTCGCGCATCGCTTTGATTTTTTCTCCTTCAAAGAACATATGCTCTGTACGGCACAAGCCGATACCCACCGCACCGAAGGCCCGGGCAGCAGCGGCGTCGTGAGGTGTATCGGCATTGGTACGAACCTTCAAGTGAGCGTGCTTATCGGCCAATTCCATCAATTCTTTGAAATCGGCATCCATTTCCGGATCTTGTGTCTTAAGTTCTCCGGCATAGATCTCTCCGGTAGAGCCATTGATGGAAATAAAATCACCCTCTTTGAAAACCTCTCCATTTACAGTTACCGTGCGAGCCTTATAGTCGATTACCAAACTTCCGGCACCCGTGATACAACATTTACCCATACCACGAGCTACAACGGCTGCGTGAGAGGTCATACCGCCACGAGCTGTGAGAATACCTTGGGCTGCGGTCATCCCTGCCAAATCTTCAGGAGAAGTTTCAAGGCGAACCATAATCACCTTTTTGCCCTCTTCGTTCCATTGGGCAGCATCATCGGCAAAGAAAACGATTTGACCGGTAGCAGCACCCGGAGAGGCGGGCAACCCTTTGGTCAATACGCGAGCCGAATGTAGTGCCTCTTTATCAAACACTGGGTGCAGCAACTCGTCCAATTTCGCAGGTTGTATGCGCATAAGGGCCTCTTTCTCATCTATAATCCCTTGATGCAAAAGATCCATAGCGATTTTAACCATTGCCTTTCCGGTACGCTTACCATTACGAGTTTGCAAGAGCCACAGTTTTCCCTCTTGAACGGTAAACTCCATATCTTGCATATCCTTGTAGTGCATTTCCAACTTGTGCTGGATGTCCCAAAGCTCTTGGTAAATAGATGGGAATACCTCTTCCATAGATGGGAAATTGGCTTTGCGAGTAGCTTCGTCCATATTGTTGCGTTGTGCCCAACGTTGAGATCCCAAGATGGTAATTTCTTGTGGAGTACGGATACCAGCTACAACATCTTCACCCTGTGCATTTACGAGGTATTCCCCATTGAATTTATTTTCACCCGTAGCAGCATCTCTGGAGAAGCATACACCAGTTGCCGAATTATCGCCCATATTACCGAAGACCATTGCCTGTACGTTTACGGCCGTTCCCCACTCAGCAGGGATACCTTCCATCTTACGATAGAGGATAGCGCGATCGTTCATCCAAGAGTTGAATACAGCCATAATGGCCCCCCAAAGCTGTTCATAAGGATCTGTGGGGAAATCTCTTCCTGTATTATCTTTTACCGCTTTCTTGAAACGAGCTACCAATTCTTTGAGGTTTTCGGTGGTTAGTTCGTTATCCAACTTAACACCGGCTTCTTCTTTTACCTCCTCTATAATTTGTTCAAAAGGATCTATATCTTCCTTGTTGGCAGGTTTCATTTCGAGCACTACATCGCCGTACATCTGCACAAATCGGCGATATGAATCCCAGGCAAAGCGAGGGTTATTGCTCTTGCGAGCAAGACCTTCTACAACTTCATCATTCAATCCCAAATTGAGGATCGTATCCATCATCCCCGGCATTGAAGCTCTTGCTCCCGAACGAACGGAAACCAACAAAGGATTTTCTACGCTACCAAAGCTGGCATTCATCAACTTTTCTACACTTTTGATGGCAGCAACCACCTCATCGCGAAGAAGTTCCGTAATTTTTTGGCGACCTACTTTGTAAAATTCATTACAAACCTCTGTTGTAATTGTAAATCCGGGAGGAACAGGAACTCCAATCTTGTTCATTTCGGCAAGGTTCGCTCCTTTACCTCCTAAGAGATTTCTCATCTCTGCACTACCTTCGGCTTGTCCGTTACCGAAGGTATAAACTCTTTTATAATCCATGTAATCTTTAGATAATATATGTTGTGTATAGATTCTTCTAACTTATTCTCTTCTTTTTATAAACCGCTACCTATCTTCTGTGGTTCATTTTTCTACTCTTTACACTAAGGAACTCTGCTATTTAGTTCTCGGAGGAGCGTTGGTCGTCGTTCCGACAGAGTTGCTCGAAACGGTAGTTGGTTCTGCCTTTTCCAAATAGTCTCCTCCGGCATCGAGGTCTCCGCCTCCTTCTTCGACAGTACCATCTCCCCAGAAAAAGTCATCCCCACAAGGAGAAAAGTCGGAGGGAACATTGAACTGCTCCGACATAGAATAACCCAAGCGAGGATCTGCGTAAACCGAGCGTATGAACTTGCCAAAAACAGGCAATGCCGAGGCGGCTCCCTGCCCATAAGCCATTGATCTGAAATGGATGCTACGCTCATCGCCTCCGACCCAACAACCGGCAACAATACTGGGAGTAAAGCCAACAAACCAGCCATCACTATTACGCTGAGTAGTTCCGGTCTTTCCTCCCAAAGGCATTTTTAGACCATATACGCTGCGCAGCCGTCCTCCGGTGCCTCCATCTATCACCGAACGCATCATATCTAGCATCTTAAGAGCAACATCCTTTGGCAATACCTCTGTAATCCGGGGAGTAAAAGAGGCCACCACATTGCCGTATTGATCCTCGATTCTGGTGATGGGTAAGGGGGCAACTTTGATTCCTTGTGAAACGAAGGTTGAGTACGCCGAAACCATTTCGCTCACCGAAACATCGGGAGTTCCCAATGCCAAAGAAACCACAGGGTCTATATTTCCCGTAATACCGAAAGAACGTAGCAAGCGAACAAAAGTACGTGGTGAAGTACGCCCCATCAAATAGGTTGTTACCCAGTTAGATGAGTTTTGCAACCCCCATTTGATAGTTACCGGTTCTCCAACTCTTCGTGAAGATGTGTTGCGAGGGGTCCACGGTTTCCCGTTTACCATAAGAGTTACCGGTTGGTGAATTATTGTCTCACAGGGAGAAGTGCCTTCGAAAAGAGACAGAGAGTACAAGAACGGCTTAATAGTAGAGCCGACTTGACGATGTCCTTGCGAAACCATATCGTATTTGAAAGTGCGGAAATCCGGACCGCCCACATATGCCAGTATGTTGCCATTATGAGGGTTCATTGCCATAAACCCTGTTCTCAAAATACTCTTGTAGTATATAATAGAATCCAGGGGAGTAATGTTGACCTCCTTCTTTTCTCCGGACCAAGTCCATAATCGCATCTTGCGCCGTACGTTGAAAGTGGCTCGTACTTCCTCGTCGGAAAGCCCCTCTTTTTTGAGAGTACGCCAACGATCGGACTGTCGAATAGCCCTTTCCAACATCTCTTTCTTTTGCTTGTTCGTAATGTCGTTGGAATAAGGAGCATTGGATAACCCTTTGAGTTCTCTCTGAAAGATTGGTTGCAAGAAATGCCCTACGTGCTCCTCCACTGCCTGCTCGGCATACTGCTGCATCCTCGAGTCTATTGTACAATAAATCTTGAGACCATCGGAATAGAGATCATAATTGGAGCCATCGGCTTTTTTGTTCTTATTGCACCACCCATACATAGGATCCGTTTCCCAAGCCAACGAGTCTCGGCTATATTGCTCTAAATTCCACTTGGGATACTCACGACGAACTGGTTTCTTGGCTGTAAGCAATAATCGCACGTATTCCCTAAAATAGGGGGCAGTTCCGTCCGAGATGGTATTCCGAGAAAAGCGAGTCTTGATAGGAGTTTCTACCGCTTTTTCGTATTGATCTTGAGTAATATATCCAGCCTTGAGCATTTGGCCAAGAACCACATTGCGACGTTCCAGCGGGAGATTGCTATCCGAGTGCAACACCGGATTATAGATAGCCGGATTCTTGCACATTCCCACAAGTAAAGCAGACTCTTCCAAAGTCAAGTCTTTGGGGAGCTTGCCAAAATAGGTGTGCGCGGCCGACCTTATGCCAACGGCGTTATACAGAAAGTCGAATTGATTAAGATAAAGAGCTATAATCTCTTTTTTTGTATAGTATTTCTCTATTTTGACAGCTATAACCCACTCTATGGGCTTTTGCAACAAGCGTTCCAATACGGATTTCGCATTGGGCGAATAGAGCTGCTTGGCCAACTGTTGCGTGATGGTACTACCTCCACCGCCTCCTTTTTGTCGCAAAATACCCCGTTTGACCACTGCCCGTCCTAAACTGCGTGCATCAATTCCGGAGTGTCTGTGAAAACGTACGTCTTCCGTAGCTATAAGGGCATTTACCAAGTCGGGAGCCAATTCATCGAAAGAAGTATATACCCGATTATTACCACTGTGGGCATAAGAGCCTATCGTTTTACCATCAGCTGAAATTAGCTGAGATGCATACTTATCTATGGGGTTTTGCAATTGCTCAATGGGGGGCATATAACCAATCACGCCGTGCCAAATAAGAACAAGCAAAAGCAACCCTATTCCCCACGAGGTGAAAAAAACGGTCCAAATAAGGCGCAACAAACGCGGTGTTATCTTTTTCACGGGTCAAATTTATTTAGAGGGCAATTTTTGGAGAGATGATCGCTCCTTGATCAACCCCAATCGGAAAGCAACGAGAAGATTGCTTAGATCTTCTACTTGTTTCTGGAGCATCGCTCCTATATCCGTATCCTCTACCAATATGCGGTGCGAAGTGTATTCTCGTACCACTGTAACGCTCTTTATGTCGTCCATCTCTTCAATGGCCTTGCGACAGCTGGTAAAGGGTTCGTGTTGCACCAATTGCAACCCTTGGGAATTAAATATCAGCGTATAGCCGGCAATTCCGGTACTGGATTGATAAGCTCTACTGAAACCGCCATCGATTACCATAATCTTTCCCCCTGCCATAATAGGTTTTTCTCCCTTAACAGCTTTTACGGGAACGTGACCGTTGATGATGTGACAATCAACTCCTTCCAGTCCAAACTCCTTGAGAATCATATCGGCGATCTCTTCCTCCGGACGATACCGATAATAATACCCCTTATGCTCCTTGTGGGTATCCTTATCAGCAACAAAATAACGCTCCAGCGTGGTCATAGCCGATTTATCGAAAAGAGGAGAATCCGGACCACACCACAAATACCACATATAATCTACGGCTCGCTGACGCTCTTCTACATCCTTATGCTTGCTGTTGCCTGCAATGCGGATCAGTTCATCTACTTTGTTGAACAAGGAACGCCCCTTATATTGCGTTCCATTGATGGTCACCATCTTAAACTCTTTATCCTCATTTAGGGGCATAGAGGCGTGGAAGAGGAGATTGTTATTGCATACTAAATAGAGGCTTCCCAGTCGATACATAGCCGTCATATGATTTTGCAGCTTTTCACTCTGGACAAAAGAGCGCATCAACTTATCTACAACATCTTGTTCTGCCTCGGTCAGTGCATATGGATCTTTGGGATCGATGGTCGGAAAGTGTTTATCTTTCATAGGATGCACGCCATACCCCCCATTCGGAGCTGTCTCTGACAAATCAATCGTACCGGCAGCATAATCGATTTTGTGGAGGAGATCTCGGCTCTCCATTTTGTATTCAGGGTGAGCCTTGATGAGTTGATGCTCCAACTTGAATTGGATAATGGAAATAGCCTTGTGCATTTGGCTAATTAAGTAGATACTCTTATCGTCATAAACCCGATCTGCATCTCCCAACTTAGGAGTGAAACAAGTACAAGGATCTTTGGCATAGGTTTCCATAGCAAAACGAGCCAACGGCAGGAGGTTGATTCCATAACCATCCTCAATCGTATCCAAATTGGCATAGCGCAGAGCAATGCGCACCACCGTAGCCATACAAGAAGCATTACCGGCAGCGGCTCCCATCCACAATACGTCGTGGTTTCCCCATTGGATATCCACATTGTGATAGCGAGTCACCGTGTCCATTATATGTTGCGCTCCCGGTCCGCGATCATAGATATCGCCCACAATGTGGAGACGATCTATGGCAAGCCGTTTAATGGTATCGGAGATAGCATAGACAAAGTCATCCGCTTGATTGATCTCTATGATTGTATCTAAGATGCTGGCAAAGTAAGCCGACTTATTGGCATTGTTGCGATCTTCGTGCAACAGCTCTTCGATAATGTAGCTATACTGGGGAGGCAGGGCCTTACGGACCTTAGAACGGGTATACTTCTCACCGACTTTGCGCAACAACAGCACGAGTCTATTGATAATTACTCGATAACGATTATCATCGAAATCTTCTTGTGCCTTAATGAGTTCTAATTTCCGATGCGGGTAATAAATAAGAGTTGCCAACTCTCTCATTTCACTCTCCGAGAGTAGCTCTCCCAACACCTCTTTTATTTTACGCATAATGCTTCCCGAAGCATTTTTCAGTACGTGATCAAAAGCCTCATACTCACCGTGCACATCTGCCAAAAAATGCTCTGTACCTTTGGGCAAACTTAAGATGGCTTTCAAGTTGATGATTTCCGTAGAGGCTTCTGCAGCATTTCTAAATTGATCCGAGAGGAGTTGCAAATAGCGTAAATCCTTTTTAACAAGGTCTACTTTCGGGTTAGACGTTCTCTTATTACTCATAGAGCAAGCGAATTATGTTGTTATGTTGGCTCAAAGTTACACAAAAAACCGAAGCCAAACAGGTAATAGTTCCCTCAAAAAACAATATCAAGGGAACTTTTCTCCTGTCAAATCTCCTCAACCTCTGTTCTTTGAAAAAAGAGGAGCTTTTCTTCAAACCTTATAGCAATAAAGGATTTCGTTCTCGATCAATCTCCAACGCAAACAAAGTTTTTTAATTCCTCGCTCTTCACTGCCTGTAATGAATATTGCGAGGATGATGTGCCAAAACCTGCTCTCGCAAATGTGACCTATCAATGTGCATATAAATCTCGGTGGTAGAGATATCTTGATGCCCCAACATCAGTTGTATGGAGTGCAGGTCTGCTCCACCTTCCAATAAGTGCGTGGCAAAACTATGTCTAAATGAGTGCGGACTGATATTCTTTTCTATCCCGGCCAAAGAAACCAAGTCTTTTACAATCACAAAAACCATAATCCGAGAGATATTTTTCCCTCTTGAAGAGATAAATAGATATTCGTTATAGGCGGGTGAAACCGGAGTTACTCGTTGAGGATCAGCCAAATAAGTGCGAATGTCAGAAACAGCCTTACTGCTCATTGGTACCAATCGTTCTTTTCTCCCTTTCCCAAAAACTCGCATAAAGCCTTCGTCCAGAAAAAGATCGGAAATGCGCAGATTACACAGCTCGCTCACACGCAACCCACAGCTGTACAAGACCTCTATTATTGCCCTATTGCGAGAAGCCTCGGGTTTACTCTCGTCTATGCACTGCAACAAATGGTCAATCTCTTCCAAGCTCAATATATCGGGCAAGGAGCGATGTAGCCGAGGGCTGTCTAATAATTCTGAGGGGTCTGCCTCGGTATAATTTTCCAAGCGCAGAAAACGATAAAAACTCTTAACCCCCGATATGATACGGGCGATGGAGCGCATTGCTATGCCCAAATCCAATAGAGAGGCAATAAAGTCGTTTAAGTCCGATAGCTCAATTTCTATGAGTGTTTTACCCGAGGTCTGACAGTAATTGATCAGTTTGGTCACATCGAAAAGATAAGACTGAACGCTGTTTTCTGTCAGATTCTGTTCAAAACGAAGATAATGTTTGTATTTCTGCAAAAGTTCTTGCTCGGAGGGCAAAGACATAATTATGGGCTTAATTTGTACATTTGTTCGTTCAAAGGTAAATTTTTCTATCGAACTTATAGCCAATTTTAGATTATGATAAAAATAGCAATCGTCAATGGCCCTAACCTTATTCGTGTTGGGCAACGTGAACCGGAGATTTATGGTTCGGTTTCACTTCCCGCTTTCCTACAATCTCTGCAAAAAGAGTATGAAGGTCGTGGAGTGCTACTCTCTCTCTTCTTTTCTCACCACGAAGGGGCCTTGATCGAACAGATATACAAGGAATATGATTCGGGGACGGATGCTTTTATCATCAATGCTGGAGCTTATACCCACACCTCCATCGCATTGGGGGATTGCTTGCGCAGCATCGACAGACCCGTGGTGGAGTTGCACTTGAGTAACATCTTTGCACGCGAAACCTATCGTCATCATTCTTACATTGCCCCACACTGTACTGCCTCTCTTTGCGGATGGGGAATAGAAGGGTACAGGATGGCCACAGAAGCACTCATTCACAAGCTACAACATTAACTTCGGCCATTATGAAACACCAGTATCTCTTCTGTTTCGCTATTTTTTTTATTGCAAGTCTCTTTTCGCTACAAGCACAAAAAAAAGATTCCGTGCAGCAAAGTGCCAATCTAGAGGAGGTTGTTGTCACTGCTCCTCGGATGCAGTTGCGCAATATAATTCCACCCCAAAAACTCAGTGGTAAGGAACTTAGAAGTTTGAGTAGTTTCTCAGTGGCCGATGCTATGCGCTACTTTGCAGGAGTGCAAGTCAAAGATTATGGAGGTGTGGGAGGCATAAAAACCATCAACATTCGCAGTATGGGCACCCACCACGTTGGTATTTTTTACGATGGAATAGAACTGGGCAATGCGCAAAATGGGCAAGTTGATTTGGGGCAATACTCACTTGACAATATGGAGGCCATACAGATATATAATGGACAAAAGGGTAGCTACCTCCAACCGGCCAAAGACTTTGGTTCTTCGGGTAGCGTTTATATGCAAACCCGTCGCCCTCTCTTCTCCGATGGGAAGGTGACCAATGTGCGTGCTACGCTTCGCACCGGCTCTTTCGCCCTGCTCAATCCATCTCTTCTTGTAGAACATCGATTAAGCCAAAACATCAGCGGCTCTTTCAATGCCGAGTGGGTCAATTCGGACGGTCGGTACAAGTTTCGTTATCGACGAGTAAAACCCGTAACGCACGAATTGGCATACGATACCACTGCGATACGTGAAAATGGAGATATCAATGCCACGCGTATGGAGGCTTCCCTTTTTGGTTCTCTCCCCGGGGGGCGTTGGACTCTCAAAGGATACAACTACAATAGCGAACGAGGCATTCCCGGTGCCATTGTGAACAATGTTTGGCGCAGGGGGGAACGGCTTTGGGATACCAACAGTTTTCTCCAAGGAGGAATACAGAAAGAGTTTAGCGAACAATATCAGCTCAATTTCGTATCTAAGTATGCTCACTACCGCACTCACTATGTAAATAACGATGATAAGCAAATTCATATAGACAATCTGTACAAACAGAAAGAGCTGTACCTATCTCTTTCTCAAGCCATTCAGTTAGCCTCCGGATGGCACGCTTCTTTGGCGTACGACTATCAATGGAACAGATTGGATGGAGATCTAAAGGGGTTTTTGTGGCCTATTCGACACACCCGCCTTGTGGCTGGGTCCACCACTTACACCAATGAGTGGCTCAATGCACAGGTCAGCCTGTTGGGGACCTTTGTAAATGACTTTGTTCGTTCTTTGCAAACCTCCCCTTCACATAAGAAATTAACTCCGGCGGTACTACTCTCCGTAAAGCCGTTTGACAAAATAGATCTGCACGTCAATGCATTCTTCAAAGACAGTTTCAGAATGCCCACTTTCAACGATCTTTATTATGCCGACATTGGCAATAGCAAACTCAACCCGGAATGGACACGCCAATACAACCTCGGCTTAGAGTTTCGTTATACTCCCAAAAACTCTCGACTCAAAAAAATTGAGTTTAAGATAGATGGATACTATAATCATATAAAAGATAAAATTGTCGCCTACCCCAAAGGGCAACAATTTAGGTGGACCATTCTCAACCTTGGACAAGTGGATATTCGTGGGATAGATGCCTTGATAAGCCTTGTCTGGGAACCAATTGAAGATCTACTATTTACAACAAGATTGCAATATACTTACCAAAAAGCCATCGATATAACCTCTCCCAGCGACAGCTACTACCGCCATCAAATACCTTATATTCCTTGGCATAGTGGTTCGGCTATTGCTATGTTCAACTACAAAGGGTGGCAGCTCAACTACAATTTTATGTATGTGGGAGAACGGTATAACCAGCAAGAAAACATTCTCTACAACTATACACAACCTTGGTATACCAACGACCTAAGCATAGCTAAAGATTTTGTTCTAAAGGGGATAGAAATGCGGGCGCAGATGGAGTGTAACAACTTGCTCAATCAAGACTACGATGTTATCATCAATTACCCGATGCCTATGCGCAACTATCGTTTTACTCTCACTCTTAATCTATGAAGCCTAACCACAAACTCTTGTCTTTCACTTTTCTTGTCGCTCTTCTGATGGCTTCGTGCCGTAAAATAGACTTGATAATCCCGTCTGAATACCAGACGGTAGTGGAGGCTTTGCGTCCTAACGACTCCCAATGGGGAATGTATCTGGTCAATGAGGGCAATATGGGCTCTAATAAAAGTTCTATCGACTACTTAGATTACACGCAGGGGATCTACATCCGTAATCTCTATGCTGAACGCAACCCTGATGTCGTAAAAGAGTTGGGAGATGTTGGCAACGATATTCAAATCTATGGATCTCGTCTCTATGTAGTGGTTAACTGCTCGCACAAGGTTGAAGTAATGGAAGCTCTCACTGGAAAACGTCTCGGACAGGTAGATATCCCCAACTGCCGATACATTCGTTTTCATAAAGGCAAGGCGTATATATCCAGCTACATAGGTCCCGTGCAGGTAGATCCTCAAGCCCCCTTGGGAGCTGTTTTTGAAGTAGATACTGCTTCTATGAAAATAACGAGAAAAGTGTTGGTTGGTTACCAACCCGAGGAGATGGAAATCATAGATGAGTTACTCTATGTTGCCAACTCGGGGGGATATCGCAGTCCCAACTATGACAATACAGTATCGGTTGTTCGATTAGACAACCTCAAACAAATTCGACAAATCCCCGTGGGTATCAACTTACACCGTCTCAAACGAGATCGGTACGGCAAATTATGGGTTTCTTCGCGCGGCAATCACGAAAAAATCCACTCAAACCTGTTTGTTTTGGCCCCCAATTCCCAGTCCCAACAGATGGAGGTTACAGATACTCTCAACATTCCTTGTTCCAATATGGCTCTAAAAGGAGATTCGCTCTATTATTACAGCACGGAATGGAACAGTCACAAACAAGAGAACACAATCACCTATGGAATCATCAACGTAAAAACCAAAAAGAATATCAGTTCCGGATTCATTACCGATGGCAATGAAAACAAAATAAAGATCCCTTATGGCATTGCCATACACCCCGACACGGGAGAAATTTACATTACAGATGCCACCAATTATGTTTCCAGCGGACGGCTCTTGTGTTTTTCTCCTCAAGGAAAACTCAAATGGAGTGTTCGCACCGGTGATATCCCTGCACATATGGTATTCCTTTCCAAACAAAACATTCACTAATTTTTGTTTTACTCACCACTCAAGATCCTTTATACTATTATGCGACCTCTTTGTCCTCGTTCCCAATCTTTTTTCTTATTCTTATCTTCTTTTCTCTGTGTCTTTTTATCCGGTTGTAAACGAGATACCCCCACCATTGGATTGGGGCTGGAAGATCTTTACCGTGTTCAACGAATGCAGATACTTCGTCTCGAACCATCCTTTACGGGAAAAGAGTATAGGTGGACTTTACGCACTACATCTGGAGCAGACTCTCTCGTTTCGACACAAAAAGATTATTCTTTTGTAGCTGAGCATCCGGGAACCTACCTTCTCTCATTCGAGGTTACGGAGTCTCAAACTCGCTACAAACACACTCTGTCGGTGCAAGTGGAACAGGAACTTATCTCCTACAGCCCTTACATCAATAAGGTGATCGAGTTTCGTCCCGCTCCAGGGCAGTTTGTCAATACGATGCCTATGTATCAAGAAGGAGATACAGAAAAAGAAATGATTCAGAAGGCCTCTATGAGCATAAGTGGGAAAAATGATGTTCCTGTCTCCTTAGGGGGATATGGCGGATATATAACTTTTGCATTCGACCATATTGTAATGAATGGTCCGGGAAACGACTTCCTCATCAAGGGCAATGCTTTCTACTCCGATAATGCTCTAAATCCGAACAAGAAAGGGGGAAGCTCCGAACCCGGCATCGTGATGGTCGCTTTTGATGCCAATGGCAATGGGAAACCCGATCCGGAGGAGTGGTATGAGCTTGCCGGCAGCGAAACCGGAAAAGCTTCAACCACGAAAAACTACAGTATCACCTACCACAAACCAGATCCCGACCAAAAGCCCACTCCTGGGCAAAATACCTACATTACGAACATCCATTACATCAGATGGACAGACAATTTAGGGAAGAGTGGATACATTGAGCGCAACTCTTTTCACTCTCAACCCTACTACCCGGCTTGGATACAAGAAGACAGCTATACTTTACAAGGAACTCTTTTGCCTCCTAATGGCGTAAACGAAGGAAAAGGGGACCCCCTTTTTGTATTGTATGCCTTTGACTGGGGCTATGTAGATAATCACCCCATTGTTCACCCCGAACTGAACAGCTTCGATATCAACCACGCCATCGATTCTAAGGGGAACAGCATTAAGCTCCCGGGTGTTAACTGGATTAGAGTTTACACAGCGGTCAATCAAAGTTGCGGATGGATCGGAGAAACCTCTACGGAGATCTCTCAAGCCATAGACCTCCACTTGCAACCGATTCCTGCCAAATAAGCGATGTGTATAGGTCTAAAGCGATCCGCTCTGCCTGTAAATTTGTTTTTACCACAGGCCTCTCATACGAATAGGCTTTTGATTGAAGTTCTTTAAACAATTTCTTTCTCGCAAGAAAGAGACTGCCGCTGTTTCTATCAAGTGTAGAAACAGCGGCAGTCTTCTTCGTCCCGGAAAAGAACTTCCACAGGCATCGAACTTATTTCTCGGGAGCAAACATTGGGCTCCAGGGTGGTAACATCTGTGGTTTTTGTTTCAAAGCGTCTGCCACTTTTGTAGTTATGTACTTCTTATTAACCACAATACGAAAGGTGTAGGCATCAAACCACTCATCGGTCATTATCAAGTGCCCCTTGTATCCACTGTCTGCACCCCAACTATTTTCAACCATCCACTTGGAGGGTTTCCCGTTAGCATCCACATCCACAGCAACCAATGTCATAGCGTGGGTAGATCCACTATCGAACGAAGCAATGCGTTCGGCCTTATTCATTGTAAAAGGGACTCCCAAAACAGACTCATAGTCGAAGTTATCCATCGTAAGCAGCCCCTTTTTGCGCTCTAATTGCTGCCCTACATCACAGGAGTAATACATCATTTCTCCCCCTTTGATTGAAGCCATTGCCATCTCCTTGAGGTCTTCCATCGGAACATTAACATAGGTCCAGTTTTGTCCATCATAAGCGTGGCGATCCAGCTCTATACTGTAAGTTTTGTAGTAGGGATAAGTAGGGTCGTTCATTACCATTACGTAGTCTTTTTGCAAATCCACTTTTACAAAACGAGCAAAAAAACTCTGTGGTGTGTAGGTTTCTGTCGAGAGTTCTTTGCCTTGCGCATCACGCAAAGTATAGGAAAACTGCGTAGGAGGTTCCCCCAAGTTGAGACATAACAGACGATAAATTACCTTGAGAGTTTCTACCTTTTGAGCTTGTAATTCTCGTTCCGAAGCTCCTTGGGCAGCTTTTTTACGCAAATCTATTCCGCTTTGGCGCAATAGTTTGGCAATGAGAGACGACAATCTGCCGGTGTTGTTGGAGGAGTAAGGCTCCGGCATCACTTCGGAAGGTACCACTCCGTACTTGGTAAGTATATCCGATACCCCGGTAAACTGCCCTCCGTCACTTATTGGGTGCTTAAAAAGCCACTCCACGGTACGGTCTGTTTGCGGTTTGTCTTTGGTATCTATGATCGACTGCAAAAAGAGATTGGATTTTTCCAACTGATCCCAAAAGAAAGAGTAGGCGTGAGAAAAGAAAAACTCTCCTGTCCCCTCCCTATCTATCATTTGAGAGCGCAGGACATTTAATCCCGTGAAAAGCCAGCAACGCCCACTGCTTTTCTGATCCGTAATTCCCTTACCGGGCACTCTGTAAGCAAAGTATTCGTTGGGATAGTCATTTTTTTGCGGATTGTTAAAAACAAGTCCGTTGGTAGTAATGGCGTTGCGCAAAGCCCTGTCGGCCGGAGATTTTATTCCGCTCTCTTGCAACTGCTGAAGCACCTGTGGGGTAATAGCTCCCTTCGAAGATTGGGCTTCGACCGAGATCGCCGATGCCCCCATAACAAAGCTAACCATAAAGGCAAAAATCGTTTTTTTGTTCATCTTATTGTATTGATTCAATTTAATAAATAACTGCAAAGCGAATGGTGTGCCCTTGTTTGCCGTTCGCATCGGAAACCAACAACTGATAAACTCCGGACGGGTAACGTTCTCCGTTGGGCATACGCGCGTTGAAGCTCAACTCGGAGGTAATGGCGGTATCTTGATGCAGAACATTGCCAGCCGTATCAAGCACACGAATGGTAACTCCGGCACTCAATCCTGAAACGGTGATCTTGTCGTTATCTTCCGGGCGAAGCGGATTGGGATAAACGTGTATCTCTTTGCGCAACTGATCAAAATTACCGGCAATCCCTATGTTGTAGGCCATCAACCCCATAGAAGTCCCTATATAGAGGACTCCGCTGACTGCATCCAAGTTGAGAGTACTGATACTGTTCGAGAGCAAGGGGCTGTTGTCGATGGTAAAGTGTTTATAAACTGTTGTTCCATCGGGTGAGAGGAGGTAAAGTCCATCCGAACGAGTCCCCATCCATTTATTGTTTGCCTCATCCACAACAATGGCAGTAACCGGAACGTTGTCCATTACATAGAAGAGATTGGGCTCCTTTCCTCCCACGGGGCGTGAAGCCACGGGAGTAGAAGATTGCTTGGGTACCCCGGCGGCATTATGCACAAAGATCGGACCACGATCGGTGCCAATCCACATTATACCCGAGCGATCTACCGCCATATCATAATAGTGTGAAGCTGCTATTACCTTACCTGTGCGATCCGTAAACTGAGAAAACAGTAAGGTGGCATCATCCGTTTCGTCAAGGGGGGTATTGTTATCGTTAAAAACAAAAACTCCATTCACCTGATCCCCCCCCCTGTGGTAAATATTCAACCATTTGGTTCCTCCTGGAAGAGCCAACATTCGCCCAAACGAATTGACCGAAGCAATAGCAGGATAAGAAAGGCTTTTGAGTGTTCCATCGGGCGTTCGTACAGCAATAGGCTTGGAGACCGAGCCTTGCGCCATCCACAAATTGCCCCTGGGGTCAATAGTCAAACTGCCCGTGCGAACATAATTAGGGTTGCCTGAGACGGCAGACATCAAGTCACTGTTATCGGCGTGGTAGCGTTGGATGGATTTACCATAGTTGGCAAACTCCAACAAACCTTCGCCCCACGTTGCCACATAGAAGTGAGAGGCGTCTTTGGGGTCCACAGCCACAGACACCGCATCGGTAAACTCTATCCCGGTAAGAGGTTCCACGTTGGCTCGCCCTATATTTTCCCACTCTGTGCCATTATAGATTTTGAGACTGCCCGGCAGGTTCATACGGTCGGCCCCTCTACCGCCCCCCGCCATATAGAGTCGCTTATGTGCGATAGTTCCGTAGAAAGAACGGTTATCCATTGGTCCCGAATAGTTGAATTCAAACGGTTGCAGGACCGGATTGCTCTGCTGCAAGTCGGCTCTAAAAATAGAAGTTCCATCAGCGGCCCATAATTCGTGCTCCGAGGTATTGGCGGAGACTGAGACTATTTGGGAATTGGTAGGAAGCTGTGCGACTTCCTTTCCTCCTTCTCTAATTACCTTGAGCCACCTCTCACCAATAAGTACCACCCCTACCGCTTGGGTAGAAACCATTTCTTTGACCCCCTTGAATAATGGAACAGTTGGGGCAGTTATCGAATAAACCTCACCTCCGTCTGCCCCTCCCAACAAAAACACCGAGCCTTTGACAAGAGCCAATTGAAGAGGTTTGGTTATCCCTGTCAAAACCTCTTGCCATTGCGAAGGGTCTTGCAAATTGGATGACAAAGAAGCCTTGAGCAATATATTGTCCTTGAGAATCATTACTTCGTCATTGAAGCACACCACAGATTGCACACTCTGCCCGATAAAAGAGGTAGACAAAATTTTCCCTTCCGCTAAACTAACTACCGACAAGCCGAAGTTTCCCGCCAGAAAAGCCCAATCTTTCCAAAAAAAGATCTGGTTGAGTGATTTGTCTGTTAAGCGAATATTATCGTAGATAGCAGAAATACGTCGTATTCCTTCCTTATGCACAAGGTCAATGATACCGCTTCTGTAATAGACAAGGAGCACATCCTTGTCAAAGGCAAAACGCTCTACCCCTATATCGGAAACGCCCATAGAGCGATCAAAGAAAACCACCTTATTGGGAGCCTCTTTACCTACTGTAAAAAAAGCATCTCCCGAAGAGGCAAAAATCTGTGTAGGGGTTTCTTGAATTTGGCTGACATCTCCTATGGAAAGAAGGCTTCTCCAATTGTGGTTGTCCTGGGGCGACTGGGCCGAAAGAGAAAATCCTCCTCCAAGCATTCCTATGAAAATTCCTACCCCAAAACAAAGATGCACTATTTGTTTTCTCATATCTTGCTATTGATGTAACGATCGAAAAACTCCCCCTGCAAGCACCAAGCCACTTTGTTCGTCTTTGACCACCGTTATAATTCCTTATCTTTTGGCTTATTCAAGCAGGTCTGCGCCTTTCTTCTTCTCACGCATAACATACAAGAAGGCAAAAGATTTATCTACTGCACAAAGATAACCAAAAAGAAAAACCTCCCTCAAAAAGAATTATATCCAAGAGAAAACTCTTTTGTACTTTTATCGAGCAAATAGAAAACAGCCGAAGAGAGTAAGATAATGAATCAACAGCCCTCCAAACACTCACAGTTCGATGCGCGAAACATCAGTATGCTGATGGATTTGTATGAGCTAACTATGGCCAATGGCTACCATATCGGTCAAAAAGAGTCTCCCCGATCGGTTTTCGACCTTTTTTATCGACGCATTCCGGACAGAGGGGGCTTTGCCATCTTTGCCGGTTTGGAGCAAGTGATTGACTTTGTCGAGCAGCTGCATTTTTCTGCGCAAGATATTGGCTACTTGCGGTCTCTGAATCTGTTCGATGAACAATTTCTCGACTACCTTTCTCGGTTTCGATTTTCCGGAGATATTTATGCCTTTCCGGAAGGCTCTATCATCTACCCCAACGAACCGGTGATTACCGTTGTGGCTTCTCTGATAGAAGCTCAAATTATAGAAACCGCTCTACTTACACTGGTCAATCATCAATCACTCATCGCCACTAAAGCCAGTCGCATTGTGAGGGCTGCACAAGGACGACCCGTGGCAGATATGGGAGCACGCAGAGCACACAATATAGACGCCGCCCTTTATGGAGCACGTGCCGCCTATATAGGGGGAGTAAGTGCAACTGCCACCGTTTTGGCTGGGCAAATATTTAACATCCCTGTCGTAGGCACTATGGCACATAGCTGGGTGATGGTCTTTGAAAACGAATATGAAGCTTTTTGCCAATATGCCCGTATCTACGGAGACGAAACCGTGTTGCTGGTAGACACATACAACACGCTTGCTTCGGGTGTACCCAACGCCATACGAACCGCCAAAGAGGTATTGGAGCCGACAGGAAAGAAATTAAAAGGAATTCGGATAGATTCCGGAGATATTGCCTACCTCTCCAAAAAAGCGAGGAAGATGCTCAACGAGGCCGGTCTTCACGAAACCCTAATTATGGGGTCGAACAGTTTGGACGAATGGACTATTACCTCCATTTTGGCACAGGGGGGATGTATAGACAGTTTCGGGGTGGGCGAACGGCTCATCACCGCTCATAGCGATGCCACTTTTGGAGCCGTTTACAAATTGGTTGCCATCGAGGAAAATGGTATAATGATTCCCAAAATCAAACTGTCCAACAACCTAAGTAAAACAACTCACCCTGCTTGGAAAGAGGTGTACAGAGTATACGAAAAGAGTGGCAAAGCCATTGCCGATCTCATCTCTCTCAAAGGAGAAGCGATTCCTGCCGGCAAAGAATACCCCTACATCTATCCACAAAAGCCCTGGGAAAAACGCTCCTTTGGTGCCGATTGTACGATGCGCAAAATGCAGCAACAAGTGGTTCGAAACGGAAAACGAACCTTGCCTTGTAAAACATTGGTAGAAATTCGCAACTATGTGCAACAGCAACTAAGCACCGAGATTTGGCAAGAAGAGCAACGTTTCGAAAATCCACACGTACACTATTTGGATATGAGCCCCAAGTACCACCACTGCCTGATGACACTTGTCAGGGAGTATCAGAAAGAAGAGGAGGCATAAGAACCTCTCTATTCGAATAAAATCCCTCCGCTCAGTAAATATTGAGTATTCATTTACCCGGGGCCACTTGGTTCTTGGGAAACCATTTGCTGTGATTTTTTGCACCCTATTTTGCTTTGCCTAAGACACCGTACATAAACAATCGGTGTGTTGCAACATTTTCCTTCCAATTTAGTTCTCTGCTAAATTTTTCAATTGACTGCAAAAAAACGAAGGTATTCCCCTCCGTTACCCAATTCCATAAGCGAGGGGAATTCTCCACCAAGAGGGAAAAACTCTTTCGCTAAATCCCAACTTTTAGTCCGGTCTACTCTTTGTTTCTCAAATGCAGGAGAATCTCGTCACATCTTGTTATGTTTTATTAACGCTATTTTCGCTTGCCGGATATATATATATATATATTCGCGCCCAGAAAAGCTTACTTGTTTTTCTATAAAGAATAACTAATAATTAAAAATAAGAAAAGAGATGAACCCAGAAAAGAACAAACGATCGTACGAAACCCCTCGGATAGAAATCCTGTCTATCTCCTTTGAGGCAACAATGAATCAATTTAATGCCTCTGCTAAGGTAGATGATTTTGAAGATGGGGGAGAACTCTAACCATAACGGGAGGGTTTTACTGATTTATCAATTCAAAAAAAACACCATTTATTAAGATGAGAAACATTATTTACATTCCTCTTTTATTTGTATTTGTACTTCTTGCCTCTTGTAATAAACAAAAGCAACAAGAGCCGACTTCCCATACCTCGGTTATCTGCAAATTGAATCTGGAGGCTGATATTATATTGTCGGAAGAGCAAATGCGCGCATTGGAGTTTGACACTACACACTCTGTACCCAAGCTCCTTGCCCAATCGGATTGGACTACACACTGTTTTCTTAGAAAGAAGGGAGATGCCTCTTTTGTAGGATATGCCCGAGTGGATTGGGAAGTTACAAGCACGGAAGGAGGATTGAAACTCAAACAGAAAAATAGCGAAATAACCATAGAAAACACTTCCGGCAAGACTCCTATGCCCAATGAAGAGTGGTACATTGCAGGGATTGCAGGGGGAGGAGAGCTCAACTTAGAGAAAACAAAGGTAGATTTCACCTACAAAGACGAGCTCGACAAATCTTTGGCTTCGAACAAATTACGTCTTCCGTTGGCTTTTTTATGGACAAAATTGACCATTTCTACCTCCGGACTTGCCGCTAAAGTGCACTTTAAGCCACAAGGATCTCTCATTCATATGAAAGGGACAAACAAAAGTGGTATTTCCCTCAACACACACGTAGGAGTAGTAAGCAATGCGTTGGATAGAAATGGGAGCTACGATTTTTCGGCAACGGGGAGCGATGTAACCACGGGGAGCGACTTGAAGTGGAATTTCAACAGCTCTTCAGCAACAACTGCAACAATAAAATTTAAGGTTGTGGCAGAGCAGAATGCAGAGTTTCATAGCTTGGCGTGGGGAATGCCTCGTGAACTTACTTCTGAGGGAGCAATTACCGAAGGTGAACCCGGAGGTCTTAGATTGTTCCGAGCCGAGACCACCGATCTTTTTTCCAGCAACAAGGTGTTTGCATCTCATAAGTCTCATTTAATGAAGGTTGATATCTTCCGTCCTTTGTTGTCTTTGGAGCTTGTTGCAGAGCGCAATATGGCTCAGGATGCAGTGAACTTTGCCTCTTCAGATGCCAATATTGGCCCAAGTGGTTACTTTAGCTGGGCTGATGCTGTGGAAAAATATGACGTAGGAAAGGGATTTAAGGTTGCTGGTATCGGGTATCACCTCCCCTCTCGATACGAATGGGAAGGTATTTTCCCAATGGATCGCAACGCAACGTATATTCACTCAGAGATGGCATACTCGGATGATCTCAACAAGAATAAAAAAGAAACAATAGATGTACAGGGGATGAGAAATACTTATATGGCGGATTACAAGGGAGGTAAAGACGGAAAGAATATCTATGGTATTCGTTTTCAAAAAGCCTCTGAACAAGCTGAAAACGGCTTTCCCCCCGCAGAAGACAATCGGCGTCGCTGCGCTTATCGCTATGAATGGGTAGATAATCCAAACAGCCCCGTTCCTGCAGGGTACGGAACAGGTTACTACAAAAAGCTCAAGGTTACTTGTCGTTTCTTGGGTGATGCCCAAACGACTCTTGACGCTATTTCTACTCCAACCTATTGGGAAAGTAACAAACAAGATGACATAGTACGCATATTTCCTCTTTGTGGCTACAATGGCAAGGGAACCGGAGCAACAGGAACAATAATGAACCAAAACATTCAAGGGCACTATTGGACAAGTACCCCAAGCACAGATTATCCTGAACAGAATGCAGCTTTTGTGCAGATCAGGGAAGATAAATCTATATTGGTAACAGGAAACACGAAAAAATATGGTTTTGCCATCCGTCTATTCAGAGATAAATAAAAGGCAATAAACAGCAAAAAGTTAATTACCAAATCCAAAGGAGTTCAATCCAACAAAGGGATTGAACTCCTTTTCTTTCACCCTTACTTCCCCTTATAAGACTTGCCTTCTCTACTAATTAGACCGTATTTTGCTCCATCCTCGCGCACGCATAGACGAGATCTAACTAAAATTCCTTATCCTTGCCCTCCAATTAAGACAAAACAAGTAATTCAATAATCAACGAATACAAACGATAATGAAGAAAAAAGACAATCTGATCTACAATTCTCCCACAATAGAAACTATTTCTCTCGCATCCGACACATTGATGAACAGTGCCACCTTTTCTGCCTCTGTCGGAGGTTGGGAAGATGGAGGATATGAGAAGGTAGTAGCCGAAGACGAATAAAATTTTCTATGAATCTCAGCCCGATCCCGGAGAGGATCGGGCTTTTTTTTTTGCTCCATATTGGCGCGTTGATGTACTTTTGCAGGGTACTTAAGTTATTTAATTATGCAAACATCATTACAAATCTTTTTTGCAAAAACAAAAATTGCTGTATGGACTGCTACTTTACTTCTATGTTCCATAACCATTGCTTCGGGACAAAAGAAGCAGCAACCTCGCCCGGCTGAAAAAAAGTTTATCCAATTTGCAGGAGGGTATGTACAAAGTATTTGGCAATTGGGCAACAATGTCGAACAATTCAAGGTAGGTAAAAACTTACACCCCAATCGATTCGAAAGCCGTATGGGCATCCGCCGTGGGTACCTCAATTTTGCCGCAGGCTACAAAGACCTATCTGCTATGGCCATCATCAACGTACAAGACTTTAGGTTGGTGCCCTATGCCATTTACCTTAAGTATGCTCCTCATCAATTGAATGGTTTTTATCTTAAAACCGGTCTGGATAAAGTGTACTTCGGGCTCGATCTTCCCTCATCGTCTGCCAAAAGGCCTTTCTTTGATCGCTCCATATACGTTTCCGAGCTTTTCCCGGGAGACCACGATTTGGGACTAACCTTAGGATACGCCTCTCCCGACAAGCAAGCCACACAGGGTGGTATTGCCCTCGGGCTAATGAGTGGCAACGGAGGACAACGAATGACCAAGCCCATTCCTGACTTTTTGTTTAGAGGAGAAGTGGTGCACCACCTGCGCAACCTTTCTTTGTCTTTCGGAGTGAGTGGATATTATGGTTTTGTAGCTCAACCGGGTACTGATAAATACCTCAACCGCATTTATTACGGAACGCACGCTACTCTTGAGTGGCGGCACGGGTTCGGGCTTCTATCGCTTAGTGGAGAAGCTATTGCCGGCAAACAAGTAGGTACCGATCAAAGTACTATGGCTTATGCAACCATAGACCCCACCCGTATGCAAACCGTGCAGCGTCCGTTTGTTGGAGTAATGGGGGCTATTGTGGAGCGGTTCGATGTCCTCCCGATAGAATGGATTGCTCGATATAACTATTACAATCGTAACACCAACTATACCGCCTCTTCAGCAGAGCAAACCCTTGGAGGAAATTCGTTGAATCGCATCAGCCACACCCTTCTTACCGGCTTTAACTGTTACTCGTTCAACAACAGAGTGCGCTGGTCTGTGCATTACGAAGCTATGTACAACCAAGATGGGTTTACCCCTAATGGAGCAGTTCGGTTTGGCAGTTCTCCCCTGCATTTGGGAACGGTAGGGTTGCAATACACTTTCTAATCCTTGGAGTTATTTCAACACAAATGCTACGGAGCTTCGGTGCTCTCCAATGTCTCGTAAAGACAAACAACACCTAGAAATATAATAGGCTGCCCCTTCCCGGGAGCAGCCTATTTTTTTATTTTTCGTTCAAAACTTTAGGATGTGTATATCAGAATCCTGCGTATCGAGCTTTGGCAGCCTCTTCCAACATCGGTCTAAAGTCTGGATGGGCAATAGCTATTAAGGCGCGGGCACGTTCTTTGGCTGTTTTGCCACGCAGTTTGGCAATACCAAACTCGGTCACGATGTAATCTACTTCATTACGACCGGATGTTACAATAGACCCCTCAGCCAAAGCCGGAACAATGCGGCTGATGGTCCCTTTCTTGGCAGTAGAAGGCATTGCAATGATGCTCAATCCACCTGGAGCACGCTTTGCGCCACGCAGGAAATCGACCTGACCGCCCGACCCACTAAAATGATAAGTACCTATACTTTCGGCATTTACCTGACCGGCAATATCCACTTCTAAACAAGAGTTGATAGAAACCATATTTTGGTTCTCGGCCACTACAAACGGATCATTGGTATAGCTCACCGGATAAAGAGCAATATTCGGGTTGTTGTCGATAAAGTCGTACAACTCACGGCTTCCCATAACAAAGGCACTGACTACTTTTTGCGGTAGAAGTGTTTTTTTGTTTCCGGTAATGACTCCCTTGCGCATAAGGTGCATCACCCCATCGGTAAACATTTCTGTGTGAATTCCCAAATCGGAGCGATCTTGCAAATTATCGAGTACTGCATCAGGAATGGCTCCAATACCCAATTGAAGCGTGGCATACTCCGGTACTAAGGAGGCACACAAAGCCCCAATGGTTTTTTCTATCTCCCCAATAGGCGGTTGTTTTACTTCGGGCAGAGGAGTATTTACCTCTATGATGTGGGTCAGCTTGGAAATATGAATTAAATTGTCACCTCCGATGAAGGGCATATTTTCATTGATCTCGGCGATGATGATTTTGGCTGCCTCGGCAGCCGGTTTGGTATAGTCGCAAGAGATCCCAAAAGAACAGAAGCCTTCTTCGTTGGGTTTAGATACCTGTATAATAGCCACATCTACAGGAAAGGCTCCATTGGTGAAAAGCCCTGGAACTTCGTGGAAGTGACAGGGGAGGTGATCTATCAATCCATCCCGAAAGGCTTGGCGTGCCTTGGCTTCCATAAAGTTTACCTTTATGTTGATTTTCCTTGCTACCTCAGGGGTGAACTGATACCCTTGGCCAAAGTACAATACGTGAAAAAGGCTGCACCCTTGGGGCATCTCGTCGATATGGTCGTGGAGAGCAGCCATCACGGTATCGGCAGCAGCTGCTGCGTGTCCCAAAACAATATTACAACCTTCTGTAAGAGAGGATTTTAGAGCCTCCAATGGAGAGGTTAGGCGGGATTGGTAGTCAGACGTAGAATTAGTCATATAAATTGTAGTTTGTTCTAATATTTTCTCCTATTCCATTGCGTTCGAAGGGGCAAAAACTCACCTCCGCACAAGGAGGTACAAAGGTAAGTAAAAAAAGGTCTTCATATTCGCCAATTAGTAGGGAACTAATAAGGGATTTGCAGGGAATTATTATCCGAATAATTCCCTGCAAATTTTTCTTTTGTCCAACAAAAAAAATCTTTGCAGGGAACTAATTATCGGTTTGCCGGAAACAAAAAGAAGAGGCCTCCGAAAGGCTGATTTTAAGCATCTCAAAGGAGCCTTTTTGGGGGAGCTAATGGATTTTTCTGGTGTCGGGACAAAGAAAGAGGGAGCATTTGCTCCCTCTTTTCCAAGAATTTGGAGATAAGTGTGGATTTTTACGGGATGAGAATCTTTACCGGATTGTATCCCGAAACAACGAGGATGTATGATCCTTTATTCAAGGGGATGAACTCATCAGCATCTTTTGCTTGAAGCAGTCTTTCCACGGCTCCATTTGTATTGTATAGGTTTATATGAACTCCCGGTGACAGATTTTGTACAAAAACGCCCTCTTTGGAGATTGCGGTTGATAGATCTTTTTGCAGAGAACTGTCTTGAAGAGAATTTTTGAGCCGTATCTTGACGTTGTCGATGCGGTAAATAGTGGATGCCGTCGGGGTTTGACCGGTGTACTCGAAGGCCAAAAACAAGCTTCCCTCTGCCGCGCCTATTTTGCCAAGGTCAAAAGTCTGCTCGTTCCATTCTTTGTCGGTCTGTTGTGTGTATTCTTGCAAGAGATCTATTTTCCCATTTTTGTGTACTTTCACTAAGTTTAGCTTGGCTCCATTTGTCTTGACGGAAGCGCAGTCGAAAGCCAACTCCTTGTCTTTGAATTGTTCTTGTGAGTATGCCACAGCCGGAAGTATGAGCAGGCTGTGAACTGTGCCACTAACATTACCCAAGGCATCTATGGCAGGATAGCGATTGCCTCCAGCTCCCGTTGTGCGCATCATCCAACTTCGAGAACCGACCAGTGCAACTGTTTTCCAGTTCTTCGGTAACCGAGCTTCTGCATTGAAGTCTTCATTTATTTCGCTAACCGGGTTGGTGTCATCCAAATCGAATACATTGTCTGGATTTTGTACAATGGCTTTGAGGGGAATTGACAAAACATTTACATCTTCATAAGAGATTTGCAGGTACGCATCATATTGTCCCGGTTTATCGCTATTCAGCATAACAATCATTTTCCCGTCCATAATAGAAAGTTCGCTATCAACAGCGAAAATGCCGGGATGCCTGCTAACTATTTTCGCTTTGGGAGCTGTTTTGATATTTTTTGCAAATAGAAAGATCTGTTGGTCTTCTGCCTCCTGATTCACAGCCACGCGCCCAAAGTCGATCGCAGGAGTATCTGTCCAGTAAATAGGTTGAGGTTCGGTGGTGAAATAAACTTTGATGTTGCTTATAAGAGCAATACGCCCCTTGTCGGAGGTGGATAGATGTATATAGGTTTCTTGGGAGCCTCCGCTCATTTCCCAATCGAATACCTTTGGGTTTGCTCCCATTTGAGGATTGGGAATGGAGAGGAGGTGAGAAGAAAGAACATTGCCTTGTTTGTCTTTGGCTTCTACCAAAAGGGAAGAGTGAAAGTCATTCCATCCATCGGCAGAAAGGCGGATACGAAAGGTACCTCCTGCGGGGGAGAGGTCCAAGGCTTTGGAAATAATTTTGCCACTTCCTTCGTTGTCGCCCAGCTTGAGCAAATTGTGTCCATTCTCGTCTACTGCATAAATGTAGGCTCCGTGATCGCTTGTCCACAGTTCGTTGCCTTTCCATTCGGAAATCTGTGCAGAGTAAGCAGAGAAATCGTCTTCCAAACAAACTTTGTCAATGGGGCGAATGTCTTCCAAAGCCACCAAGGTAACAGATGCCCAAGGATCGTTTTCTTTGTATGAGTCTAATAAGTCCTTGGGTGCCTTTAGGGTAATATTGGCGAGGTATTTGCTCTCAAATGCCGAGAAAGCAATGACGGCACTTTCCGGACATAGAGCTGTAATACTTCGTAGAGATGAACAACCCCAAAAGGCATACCCCTGTATGTAGCTATAACTTTTGGGAAGGGTAAGCTCCATAAGAGATGAGCAACCTTCAAAAGCAGATCCTGATATAAATGGAGTTTCTTCCGGCAGGGTTACGTCAATGAGAGAACTACAACCACTAAACATTCCCATCGGTATAGACCCTAAGCTCCCAACCATACGTACAGCTTTCAAAGAGCGGCAATCCTTGAATATTTGGTTGCCCAAATCAACAGCCGCTTCCGGGAGAGAGGCAAAAACAAGGCCGGAGGCCTCAAAAGCATTGCTGCCTATATCCTTAACCGAAGGAGGAAATATAAAACCTCTGAGAGAGGTACATCCACGAAAGGCTCCTCCGCGAATTTCTGTCAGTTGATCGGAAAAAGATGCAAATGCAAGCGCGGAGCAATTCTTAAAGGCTTCCCAGCCGATGGACGTGATTTCGTCGGTGTATCCTATTTTGTAGAGTTGAGAACAACCCTCAAAGGCGGCTTCATCAATGAGGGTAACTCCTTTGGGTAGAACAATCGTTTTGAGAGAAGTACAATTGGTAAACATCTTTTTGCCAATCTTTTCAGGGTTGGGGATTGCGTCGTTTAGGAAGCAGTATTTTTCTTCATCGGCAACAAATTTGGCTTTTTTGAGATCCAAATAAGTAAGCGTGCCTCCCTCTTGCAGTTTGCCGGTATCAAAAGCCCCTCCGCAAAGCCTCCTTAATTCGGCTATGTCCTTACCGTTGATCTCTCCCTCTACCTTCAATGCAACAATCGGAGGTGTTGTTGCTGCGATCTGCTCTGCGAGAGTTCCCGGCTTTTCTACAATAATTTTGGTAACTGTTTGCCCTTGCAGACTTATTGTTGGAAGCAGTAATAAAAAAAGCAAGCCGATCATCTGCCCAACAAGGGGATGAAAAAGATTTTGCTCCGACTTTGGCTCTTTTTGCCCAATACGATGGCATCTTTTCGATTTAGGAGAAGTAGAAGTTTTCATAATATTTCAGTGGTTTTATTTGATATTATTTATGTTTTATTCTCTGTTTTATTTTATTGTAATTGCAAATAAATATATAAAATTTGATTCGTTGTTGTTTTTTTGTACGTGGTAATACTTTGATGAGTGTTTTTGAGGAACAAAAAATTATGGCACGAAAAACTTTGTTACCTTTGCGTGCTATGTCTGAAACAAAGTCTACTCTTCCTCAAGAACGTGCGGATAAGCTCCGTACCGAGCCCATTGGTCGTTTGCTTTTTAACTATGCTTTACCCGCTGTGGTGGGGACTGTGGTTATGGCTTTGTACAACATTGTGGATACGATGTTTATTGGGCAGGGAGTTGGAGAAAAAGCCATTGCAGCTATCTCTATTTCTTTCCCAATCTTTCTTTTTTTGCAAGGGTTTGGTATGCTGGTGGGCATTGGGGGAGCGGTACGTATATCCATCCTCTTGGGGCAGCAAAATTATGAGGGGGCTAACCGAATTTTGGGTAATGCCGTGATGCTGACTATTCTTTTTACCCTCGTTAGCGTTTTGCCCTGCTATTTCTTTATGGAGCCGTTGTTGCGAATGTTTGGTGCCAGTGATGGTGTTTTGCCTCACGCTAAGGAATATCTCCAAATTCTTCTTCCTTTTAATGTGTTTGGAACAGTTAGTTTTGGGTATAACTCTCTTATGCGAGCCTCCGGATATCCCACCAAGGCTATGATTACGATGATTTTGGGTGCTGTGCTCAATACGATTTTCGATTACATATTTATTTTTCAATTCCATTGGGGAATTACCGGTGCTGCTGCTGCCACGGCTTTGGCAATGTTTGTTTCGATGTGCTTCGTGTTGTCGCACTTTTTTAGCCCCAAAAGTTTGGTTCGTTTTACGTGGAAATCTTTACGCCCATCGTGGCAGATAGCTCGATCTGTGGTTACGATTGGCTTGGCTCCCTTTTTTATGCAGATTGTGGGGAGTGTGGTGAGTATTGTTATGAACCGCAATTTTGTGACATTTGCTCCATCGGAGCATATTGGAGATCTTTCCGTGGCTGTATATGGAATCATAAATAGTTATGCTACGCTGGTAATGATGGTTACCATTGGTGTGTCGCAAGGAATGCAACCGATTGTAGGGTATAATTTTGGTGCAGGGCAGATGTCTCGGGTAGTTAAGTGCTTTAATTTGGCTGTTGCCATCAATATGGCGGTTACTTTTATTGGTTTTGTAGTTGCCCTACTTGTTCCGGATGTTATCCTTTCTTTTTATAAACCCTCTTCGGAGCTAATACAGTTGGGGGTAAAGGCTTTTAGAACGGTCTTTCTGGGTTTTGCTTTGGTTGGTTTTCAAATTACCGCTACGCAGTTGTTTCAAAGTTTGGGATATAGTTACAAGGCTTTGTTTTTGAGTCTTACGAGGCAGATTCTTTTTCTCCTTCCCGGGTTGTTTGTTTTTCCTCGTCTCTTTGGTTTCGACGGGGTATGGATGGCAATGCCTGTTGCAGATATTGCCGCTGCATTAACTGCAGGAGGTATGATCTTTTATCATTTTAAGTATATTTTCCCGAAGTTGTTTACGCAGCATCGACAATCCGATGTAGAATTTTTGTAAGCCGGACTTTGTATGCACGTTTTTATACAATCCATCATAGGTCAGATTCTTTTTGGCTCATACATAGCTTTTAGAGGAGGTCAAGCCATACCATCTTCCAAACTACGCAAAGCCTTTTATGGGTTGTTGCTCGCCGAGTTTTTATTTTTCTTGGTGGGATTCTCTTTCAGATCTGTTTTGAGCAAAGAAGCGATGGCGGTGATGATTAACGTGACTGGAACGTGGTACTTTGCTTCCATTTACATCTCTATGGCGATTTTTGTGGTTAATCTCGTGCGGCGTATGGCAAAGAAGAGATTTCAGAGGATGGAAGAGCAGTGCTATTGCCGACTCAAGGCTTTTTTATTTGTGGCAATAGCCATAGGGACATCTTTGTTGATTGTAAAGGGGTATTTTAATGTTTTACATCCGATAGTGCGTCATTACACAGTGAGGTTGAATAAGCCCTTAGGAAATGGACAAAAGCGAATTCGCCTGCTTTTTATGAGTGACTTGCACTTTAGCGAGGCTGTGACTGGGAGGTATGCTCGCAACATCGTGGAGTTGAGCAATAGGCAGCAAGCAGATATTCTCTTGGTTGGAGGGGATATATTTGACTATTGGGCGGATTTTGGATATAGGGATTCTATACCTCAAAGAATGGCGAGCATCGATGCTCCTTTGGGGAAGTATTATGTTATGGGTAACCACGACTATCGTGCTAATGTAGCAGAAAAGAAAGCTTGGGTCTCTTTGGTTGATGGCATCTTGTTGATAGATTCTATTGCTTATCCAAAACAAGTCCCTTTTGTGCTCATCGGTCGAGATGATGCAACTCAAAAAAAACGATCCTCTTTGAAAGGTTTGACCCAACAAATAGACTCAATATATGCATCATTCCCTCGAGTTTTGTTGGAGCATCAGCCGGTTGAGTTAGACTCATTGCCTGTTCACGGAGTGGATTTGGCGCTCTATGGTCATACGCATAATGGACAGGTATGGCCTTTTGGTTGGTTGGTGCGGTTGGCGTTTGAAAAAACTTGGGGATATCTTAATAAAAAAGGCACCCACGTTGTGGTTAGCTCAGGTGCAGGAGCGGCAGGACCAGCCATACGCATTGGTACTAGAAGCGAGCTGGTTGTTATTGATCTGATTGGGGGGTAGTTGGGTGGTTTGCTCGAGGTTTGTTGAGGGGATTTCTCTTCGATTCTAATTCGTTTTCTTCGTCTTTTTTCGGGTTGTGGGTTTTGAGCGAAACGACTACCTTTGCGCAGATAATGGCTCAGCCTCTCCTCACTTTTTTCTTTGAGCAATAACATAGAGGGGAGGTTAGGTCTTTGGAGTTAATTTATTTTCAATAGACAATGAACAGCAATCACTCTCCCTATGTGGTTTTCGCCGGCTCCACCTCGACAGCCTTGACGGAAAAAATTTGTAATTCTCTCAATTGTTTGCCTGGTAAAATGACTACGGAGCACTTTGCCGATGGCGAATTTGCCGTTACTTATAATGAAAGTGTACGTGGCAAGGATGTATTCTTGGTTCAGAGTACTTATCCTTCTGCCGATAATTTGATGGAGCTTCTTTTGATGGTAGATGCCGCAAAACGGGCTTCCGCGCATTATATAACAGCGGTGATACCCTATTTTGGGTGGGCAAGGCAAGATCGCAAGGATAAACCTCGCGTTTCTATCGGAGCAAAGTTGATGGCGGACCTTCTTGGAGCTGCCGGAATCACTCGTCTTATAACAATGGATTTGCACGCTGATCAAATTCAGGGCTTTTTCAATGTACCGGTAGATCATCTTTACGCGTCCTCTGTTTTCTTGAATTACATTGAGAAAAATCTCCCGGTAGAAAATTTGGTTATTGCTACGCCGGATGTAGGTGGAACCAAGCGTGCTAGTAGCTATGCCAAACACTTGGGAGTTCCTATGGTGATTTGTTACAAACAACGTGTACGTGCCAATGAGGTGGCAGAAATGCGTGTTATTGGAGATGTGAAGGGGAAAGATGTCCTTTTGGTAGACGACATTGTGGATACCGCAGGAACTATAACAAAGGCTGCTGATTTAATGATGGAGCAAGGAGCCTTGAGCGTTCGTGCAATGGTCAGCCACCCTGTTATGAGTGATCCGGCTTCAATGCGTATTGATCAATCTTCTTTGACTGAGATGATTTTTACAGATTCTATCCCTTACACGAAAAAGTGTAACAAGGTGCGAATTATCTCTGTAGCCGACCTATTGGCCGAGTCGATCAAACGCGTATGCAATCACGAGTCGATAAGTTCTCTTTATTCATTCTAAAGATTGACAGATAGATTATACATCTTCGAAGATGTCGAGCCCGAAGATTTCTTTGGGCAGAACAAGGAACACCTCCTTCTCTTGCGTAACTTGTACCCCAAGTTGCGCCTTGTGGGGCAGGGGCGAGTGCTCAAGGTTATGGGAGAACCAAAAGAAGTAAAAGAGTTGTTTGCTCTTTTAGATGCTTTGGTGGTTCATTTTGTTCGGTACAATAACCTAACGGGAGATGTCATTCGCCGTTTGGCAAAAGGAGATCGGGTGGAGGAAGAAGAGGTTTCTTCGAACCACATTCTCTATGGAAACAGAGGACGAAGTATTATGGCTCGGGGGGCTCATCAGAAGGAAATGGTTGCCTCTTTCGAGCAGAAAGATCTTCTCTTTGCTATAGGACCGGCAGGCACAGGGAAGACGTTTGTTGCAATCTCTCTTGCTGTTCGTGCTCTCAAGAATAAACAGGTCCGACGTATCATTTTGTCTCGTCCTGCGGTTGAGGCAGGAGAGAAGTTGGGCTTCCTGCCCGGAGAAATGAAAGATAAGTTGGATCCTTATCTGCAGCCTCTCTATGATGCTCTTGAGGAGATGATACCGCTTCAGAGACTCAGAGATTATATGGATAGTGGAATTATTCAGATTGCTCCATTGGCTTATATGCGTGGGCGAACACTCAACGATGCGGTAGTGATCTTAGATGAAGCACAAAACACCACTGATCATCAGATGAAGATGTTCCTTACTCGTTTGGGACACAATTCCAAAATGGTAGTAACTGGAGATGTTACGCAGATAGATCTTCCAAAGGGTGTGAGGAGTGGTCTTAAAACAGCTTTAGATTTGCTGCAAGGAGTGTCTCCTATATCAATTGTTCGATTCGATAAATCGGATATTGTTCGTCATCCATTGGTTCAGCTTATAGTTGAAGCTTATGAAAACGAGAGGAAAGAATCCAATGTTTTCCAAAAGATAAATTCATTTGAAACAAATACGATAAACAGCGATGAAGAATACACTGACCCAAACTCAATTTAATTTGCCCGGGCAAATATCCGTCTATCACGGTAAAGTGAGAGATGTTTACTCATTGGAGAACGATTTGCTCGCTATGATAGCAACCGACCGCATATCTGCATTTGATGTGGTTTTGCCCGAGGGGATTCCTTTTAAGGGACAAGTGTTGAATCAAATAGCTTCTGAACAATTGGATGCAACGGCAGATATTTTGCCCAATTGGAAGATAGCTTCTCCTCATCCAATGGTAACTATTGGTCATAAGTGTGAGCCATTTAAGGTGGAAATGGTGATACGAGGTTATATAACCGGAAGTGCGTGGAGAGCTTATCAAGCCGGAGAGCGGTGTATCTGTGGAGTACAATTGCCCGATGGCCTTCGTGAAAACGAAAAGTTGGCACATCCTATCATAACTCCCACCACTAAGGCGGATGAAGGGCACGATGAGAATATTTCTCGAGAAGAAATTCTTGCTTCGGGTTTAGTCAGTAAGGAGGACTACGATCTATTAGAACGATATACGTATGCCCTTTTTGCTCGAGGAACTCAATTGGCAGCGGCGAAAGGACTCATATTGGTAGATACCAAGTATGAATTTGGGAAAAAGGATGGGGTTATTTATCTCATTGATGAGATTCATACTCCAGACTCTTCTCGATATTTTTATAGTGAGACCTATGATGATCTGTTTGCATCGGGAAAACCCCAACGGCAATTATCTAAGGAATTTGTGCGTCAGTGGCTCATAGAGAACGGTTTTCAAGGGAAAGCAGGTCAATCGGTACCCACTATGACACCAGAATATTGCAACAGTGTGAGTGACCGGTATGTTGAACTTTTTGAGCATATTACAGGGAAAACTTTTGTTCCTCAAGATACAACCAATTTGGCAGGCGATATAGAACAGAGCATTTTGGGTTTTCTCGAAATGAAGTAGAAAGTAGTTGTCTCAGTAGATATTTAAACGCATCAAAGAAAGAAATTAACGTTTTGATAAAGCCCTACAGAGAAAACAATGAAGAGAGCAAAACGTTGCAAGTGCAACGAATGTTCAATCGCATAGCCCCTTCGTATAATAGGCTCAATCGTATTATGACTATGGGAGTGGATCTTCTATGGCGGAAGCGGGTGGTTGGGCTTGTAAGAGAGGTTGCTCCTCGTGTTGTTCTCGATGCAGCTTGTGGTACCGGAGATCTCTCTTTTATGATGTATCGAGGGGTTCTTTCGATAGAAAAACTGA
Organism: Bacteroidota bacterium; assembly: GCA_023396255.1. Lineage (GTDB taxonomy): Bacteria > Bacteroidota > Bacteroidia > Bacteroidales > Porphyromonadaceae > Porphyromonas. Next base: position 153,992 of record JAEWWU010000006.1, on the reverse strand, counting down.
TTGGAGTTGATTTTTCGGAGCAGATGCTCTCAGTTGCGAGGAAAAAGGCTGATAAAAAAGGTTATACTCATTCGGACTTGGATTATTTCGAAGGAAAAGAGATTGTTGGAACCAAGCTTTCTTTTCGGCAGGCCGATTGCTTACATCTTCCTTTTTCGGATAATACCGTGGATGTCTTAACGTGTGCTTTTGGTGTTCGAAATTTTGAGGATTTATCTGGAGGATTGAGAGAGTTCGCTCGTGTCCTTAAACCTGGAGGGAGACTGATTGTTTTGGAACTTTCTTCCCCAACTCAACCTTTGATTAGAGTTGGATACGAGTTTTATGCCTATCGACTAATTCCTTTGATGGGGCGTTTGCTGACCACGGATGGATGTGCTTATTCCTATCTACCTCGTTCTGTCAATGCTGTGCCACAAAAGGAAGGTTTGGTTTACTTAATTAAGGAGGCTGGGTTTGGAATGGCTCGCTTTCATTCCCTTTCGTTTGGAGTAGCCACTTTATATGTGGCAGAAAAGGTTTCTGCCTAAAAAAAGTTTGGTTGGTATGATTGAGTTTGCCCTAATTGGTTATCCTTTAGAACATTCACGGAGTGCAGAGTTTTTCAACAACAAATTTGCCTCTTTGGGGATGAAGGCAACTTATTTCAACCATCCTGTTTCTAAAATTGAAGATCTTCCTGCATTTATTGCAGCGCACCCATCTCTCGCAGGGTTTAATGTCACGAGCCCGTATAAGGAGGGGGTGTTGCGTTATGTGAGTGAATGCGATGAGAGTGCTTTGAAAGTTGGTGCAGCGAACTTGATTACAGTTGAATCCAACGTATTGAAAGCCTACAATACAGATGTTTTGGGGTTTGCTGAAATGGTAAAACCTTACCTCAAGGCTCATCATACACGGGCTCTTATATTGGGGACTGGTGGGGCGGCAAAGGCGGTGGCGCAGGCGTTTTCTTTGTTAGGTTTGAGCTTTAAGTTTGTTAGTCGCTTCCCTGCGTATAAAGATGAAAAAGTGATAAGCTACAGGGAAATAAATTCTTCAATAGTAAAAGAGTTTTCGGTTGTTGTAAATGCAACTCCTGTAGGGATGTTTCCGAACGTTTCAGAGATCCCTCGATTACCTTATGAAGGGATAACTCCTTTGCATCTTTGCTGCGATTTAATTTATGAACCAAAAGAAACTTTCTTTTTAAGGCGATGCCGAGATCAAGGGGCAATGGCTATCAATGGGTTGCCTATGCTTTATGCTCAAGCAAATAGGAACTGGATTATTTGGGAAGGACATCTTAAGAGATTAGGCCTTCTTTAGAGGGGTGAAGAGGATGGAAGAAGTGTCCTTCAGATAAGGGAAAAAGATCCTTTTCTATGCACCTGTATAGCGATGCTATTTTTTGTGCATTGGAAAATAATTACTACATTTGCCGACCCTTGTACGGTTATTTGTGTATTTACTGCATACTGCAGAAGGATTCCCCATCTCTTGGTGGGTGAGGTTGACTGGGAGATACAAGGGCTGAATAGAGTAAAAATAGAATAAACATAAAAGATACAACTAAAGACAATTATGATCGTAGTTCCATTGAAAGAGGGCGAAAATATAGAACGCGCCCTAAAGCGTTACAAAAGAAAGTATGACCGCACTGGCATTGTTCGTGAGTTGAGAAGACGTCAGGCTTTTCAGAAACCGTCTGAAGTAAAACGTCGCCAGATGGAAAAAGCGGAGTACGTGCAACAGTTGCGCAGTCAAGAACTTTGATTTGAGGTTTCTCTCCTCTTTTCGTGGAGAATATAGTATTTTCGCCTTACTGCATTGCAGTGAGGCGTTTTTTTGTTTTGGTACATTACTTTTGAGATTAGGATGTCGGTAAAGGATGTGGATGCGCTTTTCTATATAGCACAATTTGAGGATTATTTGCGTAATGAGAAAAATTATTCCCCTTTGACTTTGGAGGCGTATAGAACAGATTTGTTGGGCTTTATTGCTTTTGTAAAAGAGGTTAGTGGGAGAGAATATACTCCGGGGAGAGGGGATAGAGATTTTGTGCGCTCTTGGCTTTCTTGTTTGATGGATAAGGGTTTGAAAGGGGCTTCTATAGATCGCAAACTGAGTACGTTGAAAAGTTTTTATCGCTTCCTTCGCTTGCGGGGGATTGTAGACCAAAGTCCATTAAGGGATGTAAGGGGACCCAAGAAAGAAAAAACGTTACCTTCTTATTTGACGGAGGCGCAGGTGGAGTCTGTTTTTGAGACTATTGGGCAGGGTATGGACTTTGTCTCTGTGAGAAACAGACTGATTATAGAGGTGATTTATCAGACAGGGTTAAGACGATCTGAAGTAGCCGGATTGGAATTGAAGAATATTGATATATCTCAACGACAACTTAAAGTATTGGGCAAAGGGGGAAAGGAGCGAATTGTCCCTTTTGGGAAGGGGTTGGTCGAGAGGATTGAAGAGTATCTTTACATAAGACCTTCGGGGAAGAATGTATGTGAAAAGTTTTTTGTTACTTTGGAGTGCAAGTCTCTCTCAGGACAGGATGTGTATGACGTGGTACATAAGGCCTTGAGTGGAATAGATGGTTTGCCTCGTAGGGGAGCACACACGTTGCGGCACTCTTTTGCCACTAGTATGCTGAATAATGGGGCGGATTTGGGTTCCATAAAAGAGCTGCTGGGGCACAATAGCCTCAGTACTACAGTGAAGTATACGCACACCTCCTTTGAGCAACTTAAAAAATTGTATAATGCTCATCCAAGAGCTAAAAAGAGTAATGCTATGAAAGTTATCATTCAGTCTGTAAAGTTTAATGCGACAGAGCAACTTGAACAGTTTGTGCAAAAGAAAATGGAGCGTTTGGGTAAATTGTATGAAAACCTTCTTCAAGTGGAGGTGACTCTGAAGTTGGAAAAGTCAGATATGGAAAAAAATAAAGTAGCGGCAATTCGTCTTGATATTCCTGGAGATGACCTTTTTGCGGAGAAAAATGCTGAAACTTTCGAAGAGGCCATTGATTTAGCTTCAGACGCCTTGAAAAGACAAATAGAGAAAGCGAAAGAACAGCGAAAATAGAAGATAAGGGGAGGTGTGCAAAATTTGTTGGAAATAAATTTTGCCATTTGGTTTTTTGTGTATAAATTTGCAACCAATTCGCGAAAACGCTGGTTGTTTGCCGCGAAGTGATGCTTCTTTCTGTCGCGAGGGTTGTTCGCGAAAAGTAGCGTTGGGCAGTTACCAGAGTGGCCAAATGGGGCTGACTGTAACTCAGCTGGCTTACGCCTTCGGTGGTTCGAATCCATCACTGCCCACTTTATAGGCCTGTGTAGCTCAGGGGTAGAGCACTTCCTTGGTAAGGAAGAGGTCCCGGGTTCAAATCCCGGCACCGGCTCCACTGTAGGTGGCAGTTGTTTTTCTGTAAAAGAACATTTATAAATTAAGATAAGGTTATGGCAAAAGAAACTTTTCAAAGAACGAAACCGCACGTAAATATCGGTACTATCGGTCACGTTGACCACGGTAAAACCACTTTGACGGCTGCAATTACGAAAGTGCTTGCAGAGAAGTTTGGTGGTGAAGTTCGTTCTTTCGATACAATCGACAATGCTCCCGAAGAAAAGGAGCGTGGTATTACGATCAACTCTTCTCACGTAGAGTACGAAACAGCAAATCGCCACTACGCTCACGTAGACTGCCCGGGTCACGCGGACTATGTAAAGAACATGGTTACAGGTGCTGCTCAGATGGATGGTGCTATTATCGTAGTTGCAGCAACTGATGGTCCTATGCCTCAGACTCGTGAGCATATCTTGCTTGCTCGTCAGGTGAACGTTCCAAAGTTGGTTGTCTTTATGAATAAGTGCGACCTTGTGGAAGATGAAGAAATGCTCGAACTCGTGGAAATGGATATGCGCGAGTTGTTGAGCTTCTACGAATTTGATGGAGATAATACTCCTGTTATTCGTGGTTCAGCTCTTGGTGCTCTCAATGGAGATGCTCAATGGGTAGAAAAGGTGCTCGAACTGATGGAGCAGGTTGATACATGGATTCCTTTGCCTCCGCGAGATGTTGATAAACCATTCTTGATGCCGGTGGAAGACGTATTCTCTATTACCGGTCGTGGTACTGTGGCTACGGGTCGTATCGAAACGGGTATTGTTAAAGTTGGTGACGAAGTTCAGCTTATCGGATTGGGAGCGGAAGGGCGTAAGACAACTGTGACAGGTGTTGAAATGTTCCGTAAGCTTCTTGATCAAGGTGAGGCCGGGGATAATGTTGGTCTCTTGCTTCGTGGAGTTGATAAGGATGAAATTAAGCGTGGTATGGTGCTTGCTCATCCTGGACAGATTACACCTCACAACAAATTCAAAGCAGAAGTTTATGTTTTGAAGAAAGAAGAAGGTGGTCGTCATACTCCGTTTGGAAATAAGTACCGTCCTCAATTCTACATCCGTACGCTTGACGTGACCGGGGAAATTACGCTTCCTGAAGGAACTGAAATGGTAATGCCGGGTGACAACGTTAGTATTTCTGTGGAACTTATTTCTCCGGTAGCTTGTAGTGTAGGTCTTCGTTTCGCTATTCGCGAAGGTGGTCGTACTGTAGGTGCGGGTCAAATTACAGCTCTTGAAGATTAATGTAAATGATAAAATAAAGGGTGGAATACCTTTTTGAGGTATCCCACCTTTATACGGGTTTAGCTCAGTTGGTAGAGCATTGGTCTCCAAAACCAAGTGTCGGGAGTTCGAGTCTCTCAACCCGTGCCATATTCAAAGAATAGAGATGAAAATATTTGGTAAAATAGGGAATTACGTTAGAGATAGTTATGGGGAACTCGCCCATAAAGTCTCTTGGCCTACTCGTTCCGAGTTGACGAATAGTGCAGTAGTTGTAATGATTGCTTCCGTGATTATTGCTCTGTTGATTTTTGGAATAGATACGGCTTTTAAAGAAGTAATGTCTTTGGTATATAAGACCATTATCGCATAGTTAGAATAAACTTACGATTAACGTTTCGTTAATATCGACCTTTTGTAAATATGGCAACAACTACAGAGAAGCGATTTTATGTCCTTCGCGCGATTAGCGGTAAGGAAAGTAAGGTCTGTGAGGCTATTGAGATGGAGATGAAGAATACTCCTCTTGGTAACTATGTTTCTCGGGTATTGATTCCTACAGAGAAGGTAATGACGCAACGCAACGGGAAGAAATATATCAAAGAACGTCCTTATTTACCCGGATATGTTCTGGTTGAAGCTTCATTGGTCGGAGATACTGAGCATATATTGAGAAACATCCCTGATGTGATAGGTTTTTTGGGTACAAAGAATCCTGAGCCTCTTCGTCAGTCGGAGGTTAATCGTATATTAGGGAAGGCCGATCAGCATTCTGAAGAAGAAGGTGAGTTTGAAGTAAATTACATCGTCGGTGAAACGGTTAAAATTATCGATGGAGCATTTGCTGATTTCTCTGCTATAATTGAAGAGGTGATGCCAGACAAGAAAAAGCTCAAGGTGATGGTGAAGATTTTCGGAAGAAAGACTCCACTGGAGCTTGGATATGCGCAGGTTGTCAAGGAGTGATGAATCTTGGTTACGCAGGGTTTTATATTCTTGATGGCTGTTGTTTATTTAAAACATTGAGTGTTTTATTTTAATTAAGTAAAGAAAATGGCAAAGGAAATTGCAGGACAAATTAAATTGCAAATTAAAGGGGGAGCTGCAAACCCCTCTCCTCCCGTAGGTCCCGCACTTGGTGCAAAAGGGATCAATATTATGGAGTTTTGCAAGCAATTTAATGCCAGAACTCAAGATCGTGCCGGCAAGGTATTGCCTGTTGTGATCAGTTATTATGCCGATAAATCTTTTGATTTTGTAATTAAAACTCCTCCTGTGGCTATTCAGCTCCTTGAAGCTGCGAAGTTGAAGGGGGGGGCTGCTGAACCTAACCGTAATAAGGTAGGTGCTGTGACGTGGGAACAGGTGCAGGTTATTGCTCAAGAGAAGATGCCGGATTTGAACTGTTTCTCACTTAAGGCTGCAATGAAAATGGTTGCTGGTACAGCTCGTAGTATGGGTATTTCTGTAAAGGGGACGTTCCCGGAAAACATCTAATAAAATCAATTTGAAATGAGTAAACTGACAAAGAAACAAAAGTTGGCTGCAGAGAAAATTGAACCCGGAAAGATGTATTCCTTGGAAGAAGCTGCGGCTTTGGTGAAAGAGATTACTTTTACGAAGTTTGATGCTTCTGTGGACGTAGATATACGTCTTGGCGTGGATCCACGTAAGGCTAACCAAATGGTGCGTGGCGTTTGTACGTTACCCAATGGTACAGGAAAGGAGGTAAGAGTTCTTGCATTGTGTACACCGGATAAAGAGGCCGAAGCTACAGAAGCGGGTGCTGATTTTGTAGGTTTGGATGAGTACATCAATAAGATCAAAGGAGGTTGGACTGATATCGATGTTATTATAACTATGCCCTCCGTGATGGGGAAGATAGGAGCTTTGGGACGTGTATTAGGTCCTCGTGGTCTTATGCCTAACCCAAAGAGTGGAACGGTAACAAATGATATAGGTGCGGCTATTCGTGAGGTGAAGTCAGGTAAGATAGACTTTAAAGTAGATAAAACAGGGATTATTCATGCGTCTGTAGGAAAAGTGTCTTTTGATGCGAAGCAGATAAAAGAAAATGCTCAGGAGTTTATAAATACTATCATAAAGTTGAAACCGTCTTCTGCTAAGGGAACTTATGTTAAGAGCATCTTTCTTTCTAGTACAATGAGTGCTGGTATAAAAATCGATGTTAAATCTGTAGAATAATCAGCAAAAGGTTTTTAGAAAATGAGAAAGGAAGATAAAGCTACAGCTATTGAGCAGATTAAGGCGTATGTTGCCGAATATCCCAACTTCTATTTGACAGATATTGAGGCTCTCAATGCGGATCTTACAAGCCGTTTGCGTCGGGAGTGCAACAAAAATGGAATTAGACTATTTGTTGTTAAGAATACCTTGATGCGTAGGGCGTTGAGCGAGTCGGAAGTGTTTGATTTTGCTGAATTGTATGGATCTTTAAAGGGAAATACAGCTGTTATGTTTTCTCATACAGCAAATGCTCCTGCAAAGGTAATTAAGGATTTCCTGAAGGAAAATAAGGAGTTAGGTAAACCTGGACTTAAGGCAGCTTTCGTCCAAGAAAGCATTTATGTCGGAGCAGAGAATCTCGATGCTCTTGTTAATATTAAGAGTCGTGAGGAGCTTATTGCGGATGTGGTTGCGCTCCTCGAAGCTCCGATTATGAACGTGATCTCTTCTCTTGAGTCTGGAGCTCAAACTATTCATGGGGTCTTGGATACCCTCGAAAAGAAATAATCCAAGTTGGTATTTAATAAATCTAAAGAGTAAACATTAATCATTATACAGACATGGCAGATATTAAAGCTATTGCAGAACAACTTGTTAACCTGACTGTAAAGGAAGTAAGCGAACTAAAAAACATCCTCAAGGATGAGTATGGTATTGAACCTGCAGCTGCTGCTGTTGCCGTAGCAGCCGGTCCAGCTGCGACCGGTGCAGCCGAGGAAGAAAAGACATCTTTCGATGTTGTTCTTAAGAGCTTCGGTTCAGCTAAGTTGGCCGTAGTAAAGGCTGTTAAGGAACATTGCGGTTTAGGTCTTAAAGAGGCTAAGGATATTGTAGATGCAGTTCCTGCGAACCTCAAGGAAGGCGTTGACAAAGCTACTGCAGATGCACTGAAGGCTGCTCTTGAAGAAGCTGGTGCGGAAGTAGAAATCAAGTAATACCACTGCGAACCTGATGAAGTCAGGTATTTATGGTTAAGAATTCCTCCCTTATAGGAGTTCTTAGCCATTTCGTGTCTATTTTCCTCACATGTATAACTTACCACGACACTGATGGCATCAACCTTCTCAAAAAATAAAAGAGTAAACTTCGCATCAATCAAGAATCCTCTCAGTTATCCGGATTTCTTGGAGGTGCAACTAAAGTCTTTTTCTGACTTTTTTCAGTTAGATACCCCTACAGAGCATCGAAAGAAGGATGGTCTGTACAAAGTTTTTGCAGAAAACTTCCCCATAACAGATACACGCAATAACTTTGTGTTGGAGTTCTTGGATTACTTTGTGGATCCCCCAAAATATAGTATAGAAGAATGTTTAAGTCGGGGATTAACTTACAGTGTTCCTCTTAAAGCCAAATTGAAACTTTATTGTACGGATCCGGATCACGAAGACTTTGCAACTGTTATACAGGATGTCTATCTGGGCCCTATTCCCTACATGACTAAGTCTGGTACATTCGTGATCAATGGAGCGGAGCGTGTCGTGGTATCTCAATTACATAGATCTCCGGGGGTATTTTTTGGCTCTAGTACCCACACCAATGGTACGCGTCTTTATTCTGCACGTATTATCCCATTTAAGGGATCTTGGATAGAGTTTGCTACAGATATAAACAATGCAATGTATGCTTATATCGACAGAAAAAAGAAACTTCCTGTAACAACCCTATTACGTGCAATAGGTTACGAAACAGACAAAGAAATTCTCGATCTTTTTGATCTCGCTGATGAGATCAAGGTGACAAGAGCCAATCTAAAGAAAAATTTTGGTCGAGTTTTGGCGGCTCGTGTTACAAAGACTTATTTTGATGATTTGAGTGATGAAGACACAGGGGAGATTGTGTCTATGGAACGTATAACGGAAATAGCTGACCGGAACGAAGTTCTTTCAGAAGACAACATAGAGGCTATTTTGGATTCTGGAGTGAAGACTATCCTCTTGCATAGAGATACTCCTAATGCCAATGATTACTCAATCATTTTTAATACGCTTAAAAAGGACCCCAGTAATTCTGAAAAGCAAGCTCATAATTATATATATCATTTGCTCCGTAATGCAGATCCTGCAGATGAAGCAAGTGCTAAGGAGGTATTTACAAATTTATTCTTCTCGGATAAGAGATATGATTTGGGAGATGTCGGTCGCTACAGAATCAACAAAAAATTAGGTTTGGATATCGATTCAGACCTAAAAGTCTTGACGAAGGAGGACATTATTGCTATTATTAAGTACCTCTTGGAGTTGATAAATTCCAAGGCTACGGTAGATGATATAGATCATTTGTCTAATCGTCGTGTTCGTACAGTTGGAGAGCAATTGTACAATCAGTTTGGAGTGGGATTGGCACGTATGGCTCGAACAGTGAGAGACCGAATGAACGTGCGAGATAATGAGGTATTTACGCCCGTTGATTTGATTCATCCAAAGACAATTTCTTCTGTAATCAATTCTTTCTTTGGAACCAATGCTTTGTCTCAGTTTATGGATCAGATGAATCCTTTGGCCGAGATAACACATAAACGACGTCTTTCTGCCTTGGGACCTGGAGGATTGACTCGTGAACGTGCTGGTTTTGAAGTTCGAGATGTACACTATACTCATTATGGTCGTCTTTGTCCAATCGAAACACCAGAAGGTCCTAACATTGGTTTGATTTCGTCTCTGTGTGTGTATGCCAAGATTAATGAAATGGGATTCATTTCTACACCATATCGAAAGGTTGATAATGGAAAAGTTTCCTTTGAAGATGATAGCTTAGCTTATTACACAGCGGAAGAAGAAGAAGAGATGACTGTTGCTCAGGGGAATGCCCCCTTGGATGAAGAGGGTCGTTTTATTCTTTCTCGTGTGAAATCTCGTTATGGTGCAGACTTTCCTGTAGTTACTCCGCAAGAAGTTGATTTGATGGATGTTTCTCCTACGCAGATTGCTTCCATAGCGGCTTCGCTGATTCCATTCTTGGAACATGATGATGCCAACCGGGCCTTGATGGGTTCGAATATGATGCGTCAAGCAGTTCCTTTGATTCGTCCGGAGGCTCCTATTGTTGGTACGGGGATTGAGTCTCAATTGGTTGCAGACTCTCGATCTCAGATTTGTGCAGAAGGGGAAGGAGAAGTTACCTACGTAGATGCTACCACAATAAAAATAAAATATGAACGCAGCGAGGATGAAGAACTAGTAAGTTTTGATTCTGCTGAAGTTGTATACAATATTCCAAAGTTCCGCAAAACCAACCAATCAACGACAATAGATTTACGTCCTATTTGTTTCCAAGGTCAGTATGTTTCTGCAGGGGATATCCTAACGGAAGGGTACGCTACCCAGAAGGGCGAGTTGGCTTTGGGACGAAATATATTAGCTGCTTATATGCCCTGGAAAGGGTATAATTATGAGGATGCGATCGTTCTCAACGAACGTTTGGTTCGCGAAGATTTTTACACTTCTGTTCACGTGGATGAGTACATATTGGAAGTGCGCGAAACAAAGCGGGGAATGGAGGAACTTACGAGTGATATTCCAAACGTGAGTGAAGAAGCAACCAAAGATTTGGATGAAAATGGTATCGTACGTATCGGGGCTCGGATTGAACCGGGCGATATTCTGATTGGAAAAATTACTCCCAAGGGAGAATCTGACCCAACTCCGGAAGAGAAACTTCTTAGGGCAATCTTTGGAGATAAGGCTGGAGATGTGAAGGATGCTTCTCTCAAGGCCACGCCATCTCTCGAGGGTGTGGTAGTTGATACCAAACTTTTTTCTAAAGCTCCGAAGAAGAAATCTCGTCAAGCAACAAAAGAAATTAATGATCGCTTGGAAAATGAGTACGGTCATAAACAAGCCAACTTGAAAGAGGAACTGATTGAGAAGTTGCTCCATATAACCAAGTCGGTTAAATCTGTTGGTGTAAAAGATTTCTTAGGTATAGAACGTATTAAGAGTGGAGTTAAGTTCACTAAGAAAGACTTTGAATCTTTGGATTTTGGCGATATTCAATTGGCTCATTGGACGACAGATGATCACGCAAATCAGTTGATCCAGAAAGTTATTGGAAATTACACAAAGAAAGCCAAGGAGATAGATGCTGAGCTTAGACGTCGTAAGTTGGATGAAACAATGGGCGATGAATTGCCTGCCGGAATCGTGCAGATGGCTAAGGTTTATATTGCCAAGAAACGTAAGATTCAAGTGGGCGATAAAATGGCGGGCCGTCACGGAAATAAAGGTATTGTCTCTAAAATTGTTCGTCAAGAAGATATGCCTTTCTTGGCGGATGGAACACCTGTGGATATTTGCTTGAATCCGTTGGGGGTACCCTCGCGAATGAATCTCGGACAGATTTTTGAGGCTGTTTTGGCTTGGGCTGGACGAAAATTGAATGTTAAGTTTGCGACTCCCATTTTTGACGGAGCATCATTGGAAGATATCAATGAATGGACTGATAAGGCGGGAATTCCTCGCAGTGGAAAGTCTTATCTTTATGACGGAGGCACAGGAGAGAGGTTCGATCAACCGGCAACCGTTGGGGTGACCTATTTCTTGAAGTTGGGGCATATGGTTGATGATAAGATGCACGCTCGTTCTATAGGACCTTATTCTCTAATTACCCAGCAACCATTGGGTGGTAAGGCTAATTTTGGAGGACAGCGTTTTGGCGAAATGGAAGTTTGGGCCTTGGAAGCTTTTGGCGCTTCACACATTTTGCAAGAAATTCTTACGCTTAAATCCGATGATGTTGTTGGTCGCTCCAAGGCTTATGAGGCTATTGTAAAGGGCGATACTATGCCTATCCCGAATTTACCTGAATCCCTTAACGTGCTTTTGCACGAATTAAAAGGTTTAGGGCTGAGCATTCGTATGGATTGAGTCTTTTAGATGAGAAAAGTGAAACGGTTTTTCAAATAGAGACTCTGTATATACTCGAGAGAGGAAAGTCTAAGAAAGACTTTTCTCTCGTTGAGGATGTTCATAATAAGAAAAGATAACAATCACCACAAAGCATAAATAAGCTTCTATGGCATATAAGAGTGATAATAAAATAAAGACGAACTTCACCAAAATGACAATTTCTTTGGCTTCTCCCGAAGAGATCCAAGCTAATTCTCGCGGTGAAGTTTTAAAGCCGGAGACAATCAATTATCGTACCTACAAACCGGAACGAGATGGCCTTTTTTGTGAACGAATATTTGGTCCGGTAAAAGATTACGAATGTAATTGCGGAAAGTATAGACGTATAAGATATCGTGGCACGGTATGTGATCGCTGTGGTGTAGAAGTCACAGAGAAAAAAGTGCGTCGTGAGCGTATGGGACATATTCAATTGGTGGTTCCTGTTGCTCATATCTGGTATTTCCGCAGTTTGCCGAATAAGATAGGGTACCTCCTTGGAATTCCCTCTAAGAGATTGGACGCAATTATTTACTACGAGAAGTATGTGGTAATTAATCCCGGGGTTCTCGAGGGAGAATGTCAGAAATTGGATTTGTTGGGAGAAGACGAATATATGGATTTGATGGATCGCTTGGATGCCGATTATCCGGGCAATGCCGATCTTCCTGATAATGATCCTAACAAGTTCGTAGCCAAGATGGGAGCGGAGGCAATTTACGAGTTGTTGGTTGCCGTTGATATTGACGAACTTTCTTACGAACTCCGTAATAGAGCTCAAACAGAAACATCCCAACAGCGGAAAAATGAAGCCTTAAAAAGACTTCAGGTCGTAGAATCGTTTAGAGCATCGCGTGACATCAACAAACCGGAGTGGATGATTATGAAAAATATTCCGGTAATTCCGCCGGATTTGCGTCCTTTGGTTCCATTGGATGGAGGGCGTTTTGCCACGAGCGACTTGAACGATCTTTACAGGCGTGTTATCATCCGTAACAACCGGCTAAAAAAACTTATAGATATTAAGGCTCCAGATGTAATTCAGCGCAACGAAAAGCGTATGTTACAGGAGGCTGTGGATTCTCTTTTTGATAATTCTCGTAAATCCAGTGCTGTCAAGAGCGATAATAACAGACCATTAAAATCTCTGTCGGATAGCTTGAAGGGAAAACAAGGGCGTTTTCGTCAAAACCTTTTGGGTAAGCGTGTCGATTATTCAGCTCGTTCTGTAATCGTTGTGGGGCCCGAGTTGAAGATGCACGAGTGCGGTTTGCCCAAAGATATGGCTGCAGAATTGTATAAACCGTATATCATACGCAAGCTTTTGGAGCGAGGGATTGTGAAAACGGTTAAGAGTGCCAAGAAGCTTATAGATCGCAGAAATAAGATTACTGAGCGAGACGAGAATAATCCAGATAAGACGGGGGCCAATGTTTGGGATATTTTGGAGAATGTGATGAAGGGGCACCCAGTTCTTCTAAACCGAGCTCCGACACTTCACCGCTTGGGTATTCAAGCTTTCCAGCCCAAGATGATAGAAGGAAAGGCCATTCAGTTGCATCCTTTAGCTTGTACGGCTTTCAATGCTGACTTTGATGGAGACCAAATGGCGGTACATCTTCCCTTGGGAAATACAGCGATATTGGAGGCCCAGCTCCTTATGTTGGCATCACACAATATATTAAATCCGGCTAATGGTGCTCCTATTACGGTCCCTTCTCAAGATATGGTCTTGGGACTTTATTACATCACAAAGATGCGTCCGGGGACTAAAGGGGAAGGTCTTGTTTTCTATGGTCCGGAAGAAGCAACTATTGCTTACAATGAGGGGAAAGTAGATATACACGCTCCGGTTAAAGTATACGTAGAGAATGCCAAGGTGGATGGAAGGCTTCAGAGAGCTCTTATCGAAACCTCGGTGGGGCGTCTTATGGTTAATGAATTTGTCCCATTTGAAGTGGGATATATCAATGAAACCTTAGGAAAGAAAGCCCTGCGCGATATCATCTCTTTGGTTATTAAGACATCTGGAGTGGCTGCTACGGCCAAATTCTTGGACGATATCAAGGATTTGGGTTATGCTATGGCCTTCAAGGGGGGACTTTCATTTAATTTGGATGATGTTATTATTCCGGAAGAGAAAGCAACTCTTATCCAAGAAGGATATGAAGAAGTCGAAAAAATTATGTCGGAGTATGGACAGGGATTTATCACGTGGAATGAGCGCTATAATCAAGTAATTGATGCTTGGACCAATGTAAATAACCGTCTGACCAGTACGGTGATTCGACGTCTTTCTACAGACAACGGAGGCTTCAATAGCATCTTTATGATGATGGATTCCGGAGCTCGTGGTTCTAAGGAACAGATCCGCCAGCTCTCTGGTATGCGTGGTCTTATGGCCAAGCCTCAAAAGAGTGGTTCGGAAGGAGTGCAGATCATCGAAAACCCCATTCTTTCTTCATTCAAAGAGGGACTTTCGGTTTTGGAATACTTTATTTCTACACACGGGGCTCGTAAGGGGTTGGCTGATACCGCCTTGAAAACAGCTGATGCTGGTTATCTTACTCGTCGTTTGGTGGATGTTTCCCACGATGTAATCATTACAGAGGAGGACTGTGGCACTTTGCGCGGTCTGGTTGCTACCGAGTTGAAACAAAATGAAGAGGTAGTGGCAACTCTTAAAGAGCGTATCTTGGGTCGTGTTTCTGTCCACGATATTGTTCACCCGACAACAGGGGAGGTGATTGTTCGTTCTGGAGAAGAAATCCGAGAAGCAGCTGCTGAGATAATAGAACAATCACCCATTGAGTCCGTTGAAATCCGTTCGGTGCTGACTTGCGAATCTCGTAAGGGGGTTTGTGCAAAATGTTATGGACGCAACTTGGCGACTAATGCAATGGTTCAGAAGGGAGAAGTTGTTGGGGTAATAGCTGCTCAATCCATCGGAGAGCCCGGTACACAGTTGACATTGAGAACTTTCCACGTAGGGGGGATTGCAGGCAACGTGGCCACAGTAAATAGCCTCAATGCTAAATTTGACGGTATTATTCACTTCGAGGATCTACGTGCCGTAGAAGTAGAAAATGCTCCGGTGCCTCATCAAGTGGTTGTAAGCCGAATGACGGAAATGCGTATCGTGGATCCCAATACCGGTATTGTGCTCAACCAACAGAATTTGCCCTATGGTGCTATGTTGTTTTTCAAGGACGGAGACACTGTTAAGAAGGGCGATAAGATTATCGAGTGGGATGCTTTCAACTCGGTTATGGTATCCGAAGTGAAGGGATTCATTTCGTTTGAAGACTTTGTAGAGAATGTTACTTATAAGGTAGAAGTTGATGAACGAACCAATCTTCGCGAAAAGATTATTGTAGAGTCTAAGGATAAAAAGATGGCCCCGAGTGTACACATTGTGGACGCAGAGGGTAATAAGTTGAAAACGTACAACCTACCTTTAGGCTGCCACGTGCTCAAAGAGCAGGGCGAGTCGATTTCTGTAGGTGAAGTACTCGTTAAGATTCCTCGTGCAGTGGGTAAAGCTGGTGATATTACCGGAGGTTTGCCTCGTGTAACTGAGTTGTTTGAAGCTCGTAATCCTTCTAATCCGGCTATCGTTTCGGAAATAGATGGAGAGGTGAGTTTTGGTAAACTTAAGAGGGGCAATAGAGAAATCACAGTAACTTCCAAGTTAGGCGAGGTTAAAAAATACCTTGTACCTCTTTCAAAACAACTCCTTGTTCAGGAGGAGGACTTTGTCAGAGCAGGAACACCCCTCTCGGATGGTGCTATTACTCCGAGTGATATTCTAGCGATTAAAGGACCGACAGCTGTACAAGAATATATTGTTAATGAGGTGCAGGATGTGTACCGTTTGCAGGGGGTGAAAATCAATGACAAGCATTTTGAGGTGATTGTACGCCAAATGATGCGCAAAGTTGAAATCCAAGATCCGGGAGATACCAATTTCTTGGAGTTGCAGGTAGTTGATAAGATTGACGTTCAGCAGGAAAACAATCGTATTTGGGGCAAGATGGTTATTACCGATGCTGGAGACTCGGAGATTTTACGTCCGGGGCAGATTGTTATGGCTCGTACATTGAGAGATGAGAATAGTTCTCTCAAGCGTCGAGATCTTCGTCCAGTAGTGGCTCGTGAAGCCAAACCTGCCACAGCAAGTCAGATCTTGCAGGGAATTACTCGTGCAGCATTGCAGACGAAGAGTTTTATCTCGGCTGCATCGTTCCAAGAAACGACTAAGGTGCTGAATGAAGCCGCTATTTCCGGCAAGGTGGATTACCTCAAGGGCATCAAAGAAAATGTTATTTGCGGTCACTTGATTCCCGCCGGTACTGGGTTACGTGAATATGAAAAGTTAATCGTTATGACCAAGAGTGAGCACGATTCAATCGAAGAACGCAGTCGCCAAACGGGACAAGATGCAGAATTGCTCACCAAAGCAATGATGGTTGAATCTGCAGAAAATGTGTAGCCTTTCCCCTTTGTATTCTTTTCTTAGGATGATGAATTAGGAAAGAAATAGTGGAAAGTAGTTGCGCAGAAAACAGATAAGGGCGGTTGCTTGAGCTGCTATAATTTGATTCCCAAGAGTTCGTAAGAGCCCTTGGGAATTTTTTGTCTGAATCCGAAATACTTTTGTAGTATCTTATGGATTTCATTTTCTTTTCAGATAGTAAGGATCTTTGACCTATAACGGAATTCCTAACAAATTGTATAATTGACATTTGCCAACATTTTTGATCCATACGCCGATTTAGAGATACTCCCACTTCGTCAAAATAAAAACCCCGCTGGAAAAAACAGCGGAGTTTTTCGTGAGGAGGTTTTCCCTCTTCGTTACTTTTCCCTTGGATACTTAGAGTTATCGGGCAAAGTTTCGTGTCTTTTATCGGTTAGCGAATCTGTATTTTGTGTGCTTCTCCCCCTATGTTGAGTAAATATGTTCCCTGTTCCAATTTTATAGTCCACATATTGTCCATTGTTTGAGCTACTTGTTCACCAAGTAGGGTGTAAAGGGTTATGGAAGAGGGACTGCTTGTGTGAATGGAAAGAGTTTGTCCGGAGATTGTTATTTCGGGTTTTTTGAGAGAGGATGTCTCGTTTATGGATAGATTTTTATTTCCAACTATTTTTTGAATAAGTTTCCATTCTTCAGCTTTCTTATAGGCTTCTACACATTCGGGAAGTACTTCCAATAATCCCGTTTCTTTGTATTTTTCCGGTAGTTCTGTGGGATCTCCGTCTTTATCAGGGGCAAAAGTTGGAGGTGTTTTGGCTTTGAGTTGAATGTGTGCAAGTTGTTTACAATCGGTCAGAGAGTACATTCCAATGGTTTGCACTTCTCCCCCCAAGTACAGAAATTTCAGGTTTGGGCAGCTGAGGAATAAGAAAGAAGGAAGTTCTTTGATTTTTTCAGGAAGAGATAGAGATGCGATGCCACATTCCGAAAAGGCACACTCTCCCAATTGAGCTACTGATTGAGGTAAATTGATAACCTTAACTGGGCGACAGTATTCAAAAGCGTGAGCCCCAATCCGCTTTGTCCCTTCGGGAATATTTACTGTGGCACTATCCGGAGCTCCGTAAGGATGTACAATGAGAGTTTCTCCTGAAATGTCATATAGGCGATTGTCTACGCTTTTGTAGTGTTTGTTGGCTGCATCAACAGTCAAAGAAGTACATCCCTTCAGATAAGAAAAAGCGGAGCCGTCCTCAATTTTTTCGACACTGGCGGGAATATGGAGTTTTTGCAACCAGAATACTTGGAAGAATGCTCTTTGACCAATTTCTTGTACTCCTTCGTTTAAGTTTATTTCCTTGAAGTAGAAGCAGTATTCAAAGGCGTGTGGGGCAATTTTTTTTACCGTTTTAGGTAAAGTCAGTAGATTAACCTCTTTACGATAAGGTGGACATTGCAGAACTTCTGTTTGGTTTTTGTTGTAAAGAATTCCGTCTCTGAGTGAAAATATAGGGTTGTCCTCTCCCAATGTAATTTCTTTGAGGTACCAGCATTCAAGGAACGCATTTTTGCCTACCTCTCGGACATTTTTCCCTATGTATAAACGAAGAGCTTTGGAACAGTTTTCGAACGCAGATTCCCCTACAAATTCAACCAAATCGGGGATATGGATTTCTGTGATTCCTGTGTATGCAAAAGCCATTGGAGCAATATTCTTGAGGGTTTCCGGTAAAGTTACTGCTGTAATTTTTCTTCCTAAAAAGCACAGACGTCCAATGCCTGTTACAGTGTAACTGTTTCCCTCAAATGTTATTGCAGAGGGGATGACCGGGGTTCCATTGTAGGCACCGGTATCTTCATCATCTTTTAGTAGGCGAATTAGAGTAACCTCTTTTTTTGCTTCATCCGTAATTTCCCACCTGAGACCATCTTGATAAAAGGAGCGTTTTTCGTTACCGGCTCGTAAAGAACTTTGCTCCAGTTGCCTTTGAAGATTTTGGAGCCGTTGTTTTTTTTGCAAAATATCCTTTTTGCTTTGTCCTTGCTCGTAAATTTGACTGTGGGTGGGCTCTTCGACAAAGGTTGGGGATTGAGCACGTGTGGCGTTGGTTGTACCCAAAGCTAAAAACAACCCCAGAAAGACCATTTGGGTCAGATTGAATAGAGATTTCTTTCGTACAACAGAGGTGTGTTGGCGGAGATTTTTTTTCATAGAATTTCGGTATTTAAGTTATATTTATGAGATTTTCGTCTGCGCAAATATAATAAAAATAAAAAATATGGCAATACATTTATTTTATTGAATACGATCACAATTGTTGTGAGTTTGAGAACTTGTCGAAAACAGATGAAAGAAAAACGAATACAGTTTCAGACCTTTTTGGGGTTACTCTTTCGTTTATCAATTTTCAGGAAGGAATAGTTTTTACCAAATGATGCCTCCAGGTTTTGACGAAAAAGCACACGGAAGGTATGCTTTTTTGTCACGGAATGATCGAACGGTATGGATTTTTATTTATCCTGAGATCTAAACGAAATCTTTACCGAATTATAGAGAGGACTGGAGGAACTCGAGAAAAAGTCAATTAGGCAGCGATTGTTCGGGGTGGACCCAACCAAAATCATAGGAGAAGGAAAAACTTCTCCGTATCAGATACCCCTTTTGTTTCATTAAGAGATTTATATACTACCTCATAGGTTGAATTTGAGTCCTAATTTCAGTTCCGGAAAAGAGGCAGGACTTATCGAAATATAGTAAGCCATTCCCCAATTTCCGTCTTTCATACTGGAATTGGGTCTTTCCCCAAAGGGGGCTACGTACTTGACTCCTATTTCTCCAAAAAGGCAAACTTTTTCCGATAGACATAGAGGCACAATTCCTCCGATACCCAATCCTCCTCCGGCATAGTATGGGTGGTTGTCTATTGCAGTTTCTTCAAAGAAAAAGCCTCCCACGGCTTTTATGTTAGTGTATATTCCTCTGTTCAGATTCCCTTTAAAAAAGTATTTGAAGGAGGGGGCTATTGCGATGTTTGCAGGCGCATTCCACAAGTGGGCTGTGACTTCGGCTCCCAACGCTGTTTTATGGCTCAGATTGCAGTCTACGCCTAAGTTTACACCGAAGAAAAGGCTCAGAGGAGTTGTTGTTATGGATACCTTGTTGTGGGTAGATTGCCTTTGGGCGTAAGAATTTGTCAAACAAACTGTGGATAGCAGTATCCCGAAGAATAGGGATATTTTTAGATTCTTTTTTCTCAATTGCATAATGTTTGATTTTTTTCTTTGAACTTTCTTTACGATTTTATCTAAACTCTATGGCAGATGTTTTGCCTTACGGCAAATATAAGAAAGTTATTTCAATAATAATTCAATATATCTGTTTATTGTTTAGAGATTTATAGGCCTTCTGTAGAGAATACAAAACAATGCAATTTTATTTGCAGAATAGTTGTGCTAAAAAGTTAGGAGGGGAGTGAAATGTACTAATCTGTTTTTTGGGGACATAATCATTCGCGTTGATAGCCGGGGAATAGTTCCTATATTTGGGGCAGACCTATTTCAAAAGAATATCGAATTGATGAGTACAAAGACTTTAACCCAGACAGAGCAAGAACAACTGATACAAATTCTAAAACAACGTTTTTCGAACAATAAGCATCGCCATCCTAATTTGGATTGGACCAAAGTAGAGGAGCGACTGTCCTATTTCCCCGATAAGATGGAAACTCTTTCTTGGATGAATGAAACCGGAGGGGAACCCGATGTAATAGCAGTGGATGCCGCTTCCGGAGCTGTCTGTTTTTGCGATTGTTCCATAGAGTCGCCTGTTGGGAGACGGGCACTGTGTTATGATGCAAAGGCTTGGGAAGCTCGCAAGCAAAACAAGCCTCAAGGGGCGGCACAAGAGATGGCACATAGGATGGGTGTTTCTCTGCTTACGGAGGAGGAGTATCTTCGTTTACAGTCTTTAGGAGCCATCGATACCAAAACTTCCAGTTGGTTGCAAACTCCTCCGGAGATGCGTCAGTTGGGAGGAGCTCTTTTTGCAGATTTCAGGTATGGACGTGTCTTTTTTTACCATAATGGAGCCGATTCATATTATTCTTCTCGGGGATTTAGGGGATTGGTCTGGGTTTGAATCACTCTCAAAGGGTTTATGTGGAAAAATGAGAAAAGTATACAATTAGCATAGATTTGTTTAAGAGAGGTGTAGGGGAACTCAGCTACTTTTGCAGTGTACAAATCAAATGAAAGATGTTATGAATAAAGTAATATTAATTACAGGAGCGAGCTCAGGAATGGGTAAAATAACGGCAAAATATCTTCTCAAGGAAGGGCATACAGTGTATACCGTAGCACGTAGATTAGAAGCTATGGAGGACATAAAGGAGCTTGGAGGATTTCCAATGAAAATGGACATAGGTAGAGCGGAGGATATTGCCAAAGTTGTGCAGGAAGTTATCTCCCGAGAAGGGCGAATCGATGTGTTGTGGAATAATGCCGGGTTTGGTCTTTATGGTTCGGTAGAGGATGTTTCCCTTGATGAAGCACGTAAACAGATGGAAGTCAATCTTTTCGGGTTGGCAGCAATGACTCAGGCAGTGGTTCCACATATGCGGAAGTCTGGTAGGGGATTGATTATTAATACATCTTCGGTAGGAGGAAAAGTATACTTCCCATTGGGTGCCTGGTACCACGCGAGTAAACACGCCGTGGAAGGGCTTAGCGATTGTTTGCGTATAGAACTTAACCCTTTCGGTATAGATGTTGTTGTGTTGGAGCCGGGATTTATTGCCACAGAATTTGGACAAGTATTGATAGATAATTTTGCCAAATTGCCCAAAGGGAGTCCCTATGAACCCACTATGCAAGCGATCGTAGCACAGACGCAAAAAACAGCAATGGAAGGGAACAATTCTCAGCCGGATGTGATTGCTAAGGCTGTTAGTCGAATCATTGGGGCAAAAAGACCCAAAACACGCTATCGTGTGGGGAAGTTTGCTACACCGATGATTGTAATGCGCAGTTTGTTGCCAGATAAGATATTCGATAAAATTGTAACCCGACAAATAAGAAGTTAGCAGAAGTTTTTCAAACCCCAATTTTATGCTGTTGGAAAATAATCTTAGTGATGCTATAGCAGAGTTTTCTGAAGGAGAGAAAAAAATGAAGCAATATTTACGTATCGAATCCATAACGGATCTGATGGGTTTGCTTCCGAGAGAAGAGGTTGTGCATCCTCTTGTTACCTTGGTTAATTTTGACGACTACAAATCTCAATTACCTATAGGAACAAAGGTTATTTTGGGCTTTTATGCTGTGGTATTGGCTAATGGCTGTCAGCATAAGGTTTGGTATGGACAGCGTCCGTATGATTTTTCTGCGGGTAATATGCTCTGTATCGCTCCCGGACAAACAATTACCATTGGAGCAGATGAACCGGAAGTAAAAAAAGAGGATAGCTGGGGGCTGTTTTTCCATCCGGACTTGATTAGACATTTTGCTTTGGGAAAGAATATTAAATCCTATACATTTTTTGGATACAATACCAACGAGGCTTTGCATCTTTCTCCTCAAGAACTTTTGATCTTGCGAGAAATTATAGAGCGTATCCGAATAGAACTAAATCGGGGCATTGATCGGTACACTCAAAAGCTGATTGTCTCAAATATTGAGTTAATGTTGAACTATTGTACCCGTTATTACGAGCGTCAGTTTATTACGAGATCAGGGGTGGAAGGAGGGCTTTTGGAACGGTTTGAATGTGCTCTTTCCGAGTATATGCAGGGAGACGATTTAACAGAAAAAGGACTGCCTTCGGTTGCTTACTTGGCAGATAGGGTGTGTCTTTCTCCAAACTATATGAGTGATCAATTGAAGCAGGAAACCGGTTTAAGTCCACAAGAACATATTCATCGCTATGTTATAGAGGAAGCTAAAAATCGCCTGCTATCATCGGATTTAAGTATCAGCGAATTAGCTTATGCATTGGGTTTCGAGTATCCACAATATTTTTCCCGTTTATTTAAGCTGAAAACAGGGATGTCGCCAATGCAATATCGTTCAGGGAAAAAAGAATTGAGAATGAATTAACTCCCAAAAAGATTTCTTGTTTTAGTGGTTATTTCGTAGAGACTTTTTCGATAAAAACGGTTTTTTCGAGTTGGTGCTATTCTACGGGAGAACATAGATATTTTCTGACATTTAAAACGTTCTTGCTCTTTTCTTCTTATCACTTTGGGGTTATCTTTTGTACGAATAAAAAGAATCCAAAACAAATTTTTGTTCGATGTTCACATAATCTTTGCATAGATTTTTGACGGGGGATAGAGAATCTAATCTCATTCTGTCCTAAATTTCTCAGTTAAACCCCTAAATCCTTCTTTGTTGAGAATACAAAAAAAGAAATATGCATACCGTTACCGTTGATAATCAAAGGTAGACAAGCTTGAATCTTATTGGAAAGTTCCCTGCAAATTCTCAATTTGCAGGGAATTATTTTTTGATAATTCCCTACTAATTTTTGTTCCGTCCAAGTAAAAAAATCATTGCAGGGAATTAATTCTCGTTTACTTTTTTGTGACGGATGATTGCTTCAAAAGAGCCAATGCCTTTTGAAGGTTTTGGCCGGGTGAAAAATGGATTATATTTCGCTCTTTTTTTGTCTTTCTTTTTTCAAAGAGCCGTTATGCTATGCAAAAGTGTTATTTTTGTCGCATCTGTTTTTGTTATTAAAATTATTTTAGATGAGTAAGATGCTGTTTAGGGTCGTTATAGGGCTTTTGGCACTTTTATCCTCTTTGGCCTGGGGGAGTGCGCAGATAACTGTACGTTATGTAAAGCAAGGAGCTTCCGGTGATGGCTCTTCGTGGGCAAAGGCTTCTGGAGATTTACAGGCAATGATTGATCAATCTCAGGCCGGAGATCAGGTTTGGATTGCCTCCGGGGTGTATAAACCAACCCAATTACTTGATGCCAAGCGGTTTCGTTCTTTTGCTTTTCGGCTCAAAGAAGGGGTCAGTCTGTATGGAGGTTTTCAAGGAACGGAAACGACTTTGAAAGAGCGGGCTCGCACCAACAACGACGATACCTACGCACCTGTCGAATACCTTATGTTGCACGAAACTATTATAGATGGCAATGTGGATGGCAACCAAGAACAATGGATTCGAAAAATGGACGACGGTTCCAAGGTACGCTACTCTTTTCAGATTACGGGAAACGAGCAAAATGCCAATCACCTCCTTTTTCTCGAAGAAGTGGCACAAAAACCAATGACCATTGATGGGCTAACCTTGTGCAATGCTTATGCCGATGTTTTTCAAGTTTATGCCGGAGGGGCTGCTTTGTATGCACGGGGAGCTGTTACTTTGAGTCACTGTCGCATACACCATAATGCAGCTAAGAATAAGGGAGATGGAATTTCTTTTTATGGTGGTGCCGTAACCCTGCTCAACGGAAAGGGGGCAGAGGTTTCTCACTGTCTATTTAGTCACAATTTCGCTTTTGACCCGGGCAATGTGGCTTCGGGGGGAAGTTTGTATATAGAAAATGGCACAGTGCGTAATTGTCGTTTTGAACACTCCGTCTCTTTGGACGAAGGAGGTGCCTTGACTTTGAAAAATAGCAATGCCGTTCAGTGCGGATTTCTCCATTGTTATGCAGCCAGAGGCGGTAGCATATACAGCATAGGCGGAAATAACACCATAGAACAATCGATGTGCTTTTTTTCGAGAGGCTTGGTTGGGGGTGCCATCTATACCGACGGAGGTTCTATTCACCAAACAATTATTGCTAATTGCTATGCCGATGACCCTGCTTTTGGTGATGCCGGAGGAGGACAAGGAGGCGGTATCTATGCCCTCAAAGAGACAAAGGTTGTAGGAACGCAGGTCACCAATTGCGAGGCGTATGTGGGTGGTGGTGTCTTTTTGCGCAATAATAGCGAATTGTATCACTCTACGGTACAAAATTGCTTGACTCGCAAATTGGGATCCAGCTCCAATGTGGAAGCAGAAAAAGATTCCAAGATCGGTAATTCTATTGTGGAAGATCAGGTGGATTTGTCCAATTTTGAGCAACCGACCTCCCACAAGGGATTCAAGTCTGTTGAGGCAGATGCCGCACTGACCGATGACCTCTACGATCGCCTTGTGGGTAGTTGGCGCCTTGCTCAAGAGAGTGAATTTATAGGCACCGGTGAGCTGATAGAAGGGATTGGAGAGTATATCGATTACTATGGAATACTTCGTATGCACGGTGGAAAGATGGATCGCGGAGCTTTCGCCTTTCAAAAAAAAGGGGAATGTCTCATACCTGCTTTGGTGTTTGAGTTAGATAAGGATAGTCAAAAGACGATTTCCATAGAGGCGGTTTTGGATCAAGAAACACCGCTGTGGGTCGATTGGGGCGATGGGATTGCTCAGCTGTACACGGCAGATGTTGATAAGAAAGTAATCTTGCAGGGAACCCCAAAGGGGAGGGTTGTTTCGATTGGAGGATCGGATTCTATGCCTCGTTTTTCTTTTCTCAATCTTTCGGGTAAGGGAATGGGTAGGATTCAGTTACAACCCGATGTGTTGTGCGGAGAGTTGGAGTGTAACAATAACCTTTTGACCGATATTGACTTGAGTAATCAGCCGGCTTTGGAAGGGGCTTCTGTTAGAGGTAATCGGTTGCAAAGGATACAGGTTGCCCCTCAAACAGATTTGCAGTACCTCAATGTGAGCGATAATCAAATGAGTGCGGATGAACTGAATCTTCTTTTTTATCGCTTGCCCGATGTGAGAGCGACTCTTGCCTCCCCTTTACTGGGCGATAGGGCTAAGCAGCTCGTGGCCGGTAATAATCCCGGATGGGAGAAGAGTGCCTCCGAGGAGGCGCAATACAAGGGTTGGAACGTTGTGGCAGAAGATGCCGTACAAGAAATTGGATTGAAGCCGTTGGCTTTTTTCTATGATTCATCCATCGACGAAGTCCTGTTTCCCGAGTTGATGTATAAGGTATTTGTGTACAATGTTTTGGGCGAGAAGATGCTCGAGGTTGATGCAGTGGAGGTCTTGTCTCTTTCTTCGCTTCTAAAGGGTAGCTATGTTTTGGTGGCAATTACTGCTGATGGAAAAAGGGTGAGCGGGACTTTGCTCAAGTAAAATGCAAGGGTTGGCAGAGAATGCTGATTCGAATATTTTTGTGGAGGAGACACTCTCCTCCTCTGCCAAGGGCTCCTGTTATATTTCCCTTAAAAAATAAAGGCAAGTCGGCCCCAAAGAGCCGGTTTGCCTTTTTGTGCTGCAGATATTTTAAAGAATTTCTCTTTGGCTACGTCGTCGTCCGTTGTCTTTGTTTGTGTGGTTACTCTTCTTGAGAAGATCGTAGAATTAGGATCAATGGAGTAGTTCTCCACGTAGGGTGGCAGAAGAAGCTTCCCGGGCTACTACCTTTACGGTAGAGCCTATGCTGCATTGTTCTTTTGGGAAAACCAAGACTTTATTCTGTCCACTGCGTCCGAAAAATTCTTCTTTGGAACGTTTGCTGTATCCTTCTATGAGTACATCAAAGGTCTTGCCTATATCGGCTTGATTGCTTTCCAAACTGAGTCGATTTTGTAGCTCTATCATTCGGTCCAGTCGTTGCAATTTAACCTCCTCCGGCACATCATCGGATAGATGTTTGGCGGCAAAAGTGCCTGGGCGTTCGGAGTATTTGAACATAAATGCCGAGTCGAATCGAACGCGTTCCATTGCGTCTAAGGTTTGCAAAAAATCATCCTCTGTCTCCCCACAAAATCCGCAAAAAACATCGGTGCTCAATCCACAGTTGGGAATGATACGCCGAATGGCTTCTACTCGGTCAAAGAACCACTCTCTTGTGTAGCTTCGTTTCATTGCCTTGAGTATTTTGTTGCTACCGCTTTGCAGAGGCAGGTGGATGTGTGGGCAGATATTGGGATAACGTGCCATCACCTCCAAGGTGTGATCTTTCATATCCTTGGGGTGTGGCGAAGTAAAGCGAATGCGCATTTGGGGAACTTCTGTGGCAACCAATTCTAAAAGACCGGCAAAGTCGATTTCCTTACCCTCTTGGCTTTTGTAGGAATTAACGTTTTGTCCCAAGAGAGTTACTTCCTTATAACCTTGTTGTGCCATCGCTTGAACTTCCCGGATAATGCTGCTACTTTCTCTGCTGCGTTCGTGCCCTCGGGTGTAAGGAACAATGCAATAAGTGCAGTAATTATCGCAACCGCGCATAATGGAGACAAAGCCGGAGATGTGTACTCCCGGTAGTTTTATGGGAATAACATCCTTGTAAGTTTCGGTTCGAGACAGCTCTATATTGATGGCCTTTTCTCCCGCCTCTACGGCAGAAACCAAATTGGGTAAGTCTTGATAAGAATCGGGCCCTGCCACCAAATCAACCCCGTGCTTGGAGATGAGTTCATCTTTGACTCGCTCCGCCATACAGCCCAATACTCCTATGATAGAGGGTTTACCTCCTTTGGCCCGAAGCGAATTGAGATAGGCTATCCGATTGAGGACACGTTTCTCGGCGTTGTCCCGTACCGAGCAGGTGTTGATTAAAACGGCGTCGGCATCCTCCTCGGTTTGTATAATGGAGTAGCCAGCCAACTGCATCTGTGCCGCTACTATTTCACTATCGGCAACATTCATTTGGCAGCCGTAGGTTTCTATGTATACGTTTTTTGTCATTGTTTTCTATGTCGGTGGGGTACAATTTTATTTAGGTACATTGTGTTAGGTAGTAGAATTGGATAACGGGTTATTCTTATTTATGCTTCTTAGCGAATAGTAGGTAAAAATTTGTCAGGCATCGGTGGCTGACTTACATTTGTCCGTGAAAAGTAAAGTTCTTTCATAGTTTAAGGTTTTGGTTAATAGAGTAAAAGGGGGGTTCGTGAGAAGCTCCCTTTTCACTTTTTGGTTCTTTTTTATCGTTGCAAAACGGAGAAATTTTCTCTTCAAACGACCAAGCATTCCCTCACCAATTCAAAGCCCAATCAAAATAAACTGTTATCTTTGTCAAAACCGCCTTATCGGTACCGCAAAGGTATAAATAAGGATTAGATTTAGGTTTGTTCCTAATTATTTATAGCATCAAAGACTAAATATCCTATGGCACTACCGTTTACAACAGCTCAAGAGGCTGTACAATTCATCCATCACAACGATAATGTAGGGTTTAGCGGCTTTACTCCGGCCGGATGTCCCAAAGTGGTTCCTATAGCTTTGGCTCAGAAAGCCGAGTTGGAACACGCCGCTGGTCGCCCTTTTCAAGTGGGAATGTTTACCGGGGCTTCCACCGGAGACCACATAGATGGGGCTTTGGCAAGAGCTAAGGCCGTAAAGTTTCGCACGCCGTACCAATCCAACAAAGATTTGCGCAACTCTATCAATGCCGGGGAGAGTAGGTATTTTGATCTTCATCTCTCCGAATTAGCTCAAGATTTGCGCTACGGCTTTTTGGGAGATGTAGATGTTGCCATCATAGAGGCCGCCGAGGTAACCGAAGAGGGACAAGTAGTACCCACTACGGGAGTAGGTATTTTGCCCACTATATGCCGTCTGGCCAAACGTGTGATTATAGAACTCAATGAAAAGCACCCGGCAGCAATTCGGGGATTGCACGACATCGCCGAGCCGCAAGATCCACCTATGCGTCGGGATATGCCGGTATATCGTCCATCAGATAGGGTGGGGTTGCCCTATGTACAAATACCTCCCGAAAAAATAGTAGCAGTGGTTCGCACTCAAGAGCCCAATGAGGAAAGTGCTTTTGCTCCTTTGGACGAGGTTACACAGGCAATAGGAAACAATGTTGCTACGTTCCTTGCCGAAGAGATAAGAAAAGGGCGTATTCCTGCCGATTTTTTACCCATTCAGAGTGGTGTAGGCAATGTTGCCAATGCCGTTTTGGGAGCATTAGGAGCTAGTCCGTTAATTCCTAATTTTGAGGTATATACAGAAGTAATACAAGATGCCGTGATTAAACTGATGAAAGAGGGACGGGTAACTTTTGCCAGCGGATGCTCCTTGTCGGTAAGCCGCTCTGCTCTGCAAGATATTTACAGTGATTTGGATTTCTTTCACGGAAAATTGCTGTTACGTCCACAAGAATATTCCAACAATCCGGAGATAGTGCGCCGATTGGGAATCATAACGATGAATACGGCGTTGGAGGCAGATATTTATGGGAATATAAATAGCACACACGTGTGTGGAACCAAAATGATGAACGGTATAGGTGGTTCAGGGGATTTTACTCGTAACGGCTATTTGTCGATTTTTACCACACCGTCTGTGGCAAAGGATGGATGCATCAGTGCCTTTGTCCCGATGGTCTCTCATACTGACCACACAGAGCACTCCGTTAAGGTGATTGCATCGGAGTTTGGAGTTGCCGACCTTAGAGGTCTCTCGCCCAAAGAAAGAGCCGAAGCTATCATAGAGCAATGCGCTCACCCTGATTATCGCCCTCTTTTGCATCAGTATTTAGCTCAAAGCACTCAAGGGCAAACCTTGCATAACCTAAATAACTGCTTTGCTTTCCATAAGGCTTTTATGGAAACGGGCGATATGCGCAATGTTAAGTTTTGATGCGAATACTTTTGGGTGCCGTAAATTCGTTTTTGTGTGAATAAGAAGGACGTGTATCCTTGGGGAGAAACCAAGGGTCGCTTCTTTTGTGTATTTACTGAAAGGGGTTCATTTCCGAATAAAAGAGAAGTCCGTCAAGGGTTGAAATTTCCCCTGACGGACTTCTCTTTTGAATGTGTCTTGCTGCTCTTTTCTTACTTTTTCAATAGTTGGTATATTGAATTAAATAGGGTGTGCAGTTGCTCTCCCCCCAAATTGGAGTAGAAAGAGGTTTCAAAACTCAAACCAAAGAAAGCTGAGCGGAACATATCTACGATGGTTTCTACGTTGAGTGTTGTTTTTATTTCTCCGGTTTTTTTTGCTTGTTCAACAAATTTTTCCCAAAGTTTACGCTCTCCCTCAAAGATTTCTTTTAGTTGATCTTTGAACTCGGGAAAGTATTTATGTGCCTCTATCAGCATAAAAAGATAGGGTTGAAGAGCATTGTCTCCTCCTATTTCCTTGCTAAGTGTTTCTTGCGTCTTTGTTACTCTTTCGATGTAAAAGGTTATAAATTCTTCCAGTGTTTGGCAACGTTCGTAGCCAACGAATTTGACCTCCGGTGCTTGGCGGGAAAGAAAATAAAGCTCGAGTACAGCTCCGTATAGAGCTTTCTTATCTCGTTGGTAATAAAAGAATGCCCCTCGAGACATATCCGTTGCTTTTTCTAAATCTTTTACGGATACATCGTGGTAGCCCTTTTGCAAAAAAAGACGAAAAGCAGCTTCGTAGATTATTTTTTCAGTTTTACTTATTTCCATTATTGTATCTATTGGTTTTTTTTAGTGTGGGACAACTATTTACTTGCTAACTACTATTGAATCATACCAAGTAACAGACTTGGTAAGATTTCTTTTCCGTAAAACAAATAGGCGGTTAAATAGGTTCACTACGAAACCCTCTTATTGTTCTATTTTTTACAAAAGTAGATTTTTTTGAGGATTTATACGTGAGAAAAAGTGCTGTGATAATGGATAATAATTGCCATAATCCTCAGATTTTAGCGGTTTAGGTAAAGAAGCTCTTTTTAGAGCGTTATAAATTGCATTATGATTGTTATTTAGGGACAAGAAGGTGAGGAAAGAGGAAGGTAAAGAATAGGTAGAAGAAAGAGAGTTGGAGCAAAAAGGTGACATTTTGTGGAATTTTTGGTTTGTGTTTTAGAAGATGTTTGTGAGTTTCTTGGACGGAACAAAAATTTGTAGGGAATTATCGAAAAATAATTCCCTGCAAATGGGTAATTAGTTCCCTTCTTTTGGACGATTTTAAGGGAACTAATTCAGCTCCCTCTTCAGAGGGTACTTTTAGAAAGTACGAGGGTGGGGAATAAATTGGAAAACAGTTCCCCTCTATCGTTAATACGGATTTTACAAGTCTTTATTATTGGATTGAAGTAGATGTATCCTTTGTTTTTTCTTGGGGGAATAGAAAGAAAATAGGAGAAAAATGGGTAACTCAATAAGGTGCTGTCTGTTTTAGAAGAGAGGAAGAGAGACGGAAATAATAGAAAAAGAGAACCGAAAAAAGAAAGATCCCACTCGGGTTGTGAAACCGAATGGGATCGATAAAGAAACAAAATGAAAAATTACAAGCGAATAGGTCTCGCTTTAGTTCCAGATTTCGTCATCTGTGGGAACTTGGATGCGTGCCGATAAGGGGGCTATACGCGTAATGTTGAGCATATGCTTGTAGGTAAAGTTTTCCGAAATGGAGTTGTTACCCCAAGTTCCACAGCCCAATGTGTTGGTAACAGCAAGTCCGTTCTGAATAGATCCCCCTGCCGTGGTGGCACAAGGAGCATTAACAATAACACGAGAAACGGAGATTTCTGTTCCTGTTTTGATGATATTGGCTTGGTTATTGGAGTGTACCCCAGCGGTGTGACCGCTACCTTCCATAAAGAGGTTGGCCTTGATCATCTGCAATCCTTCGTCAAAGTGGCTGTAACCAATACAACCCATTACGGGACACATCTTTTCTCTACAAATATCGTCTTCGTGAGCTATGCCGTGTGCTTCCACAACCAAAACACGAGTTCCTTCGGGAACAGTGATTCCAGCTTTCTTGGCGATGAAGTCCACGCTTTGCCCTACGATGTCACGTTCCAATTTTCCTTCTTTGAATATGGCTCCCACTACAGCATCTCTGTCTTTTTCAGGAACGATGTAGGCCCCGTGGCGAGAGAATGCCGCCAAAACAGCCTCTCTGTCTTCCTTGGGATAAGCAAAGAATTGTTCTCCGGAGCAGATGATACCATTGTCAAAAGCTCGTCCGGTTACAACCTTTTCTGCGGCTTCATCATAATCGATAAAACGGTCGAGGATTACCTGTACGTTTCCGGCACCCACCCCAAATGAGGGCTTTCCTGATGAGTAGGCGGAGTGCACCATAGGCATACCTCCGGTGGCAACGACCACGTCAGCTGTACTCATCAGTTCTTGAGTTTTTTCGATAGAGGGTTCCTCAATTACTTGAATAAGATCTTCGGGAACTCCCAAGGGCTTAACTGCCTCCTTGATGAGGTTCACCGCCAAGGCAGAGCACTTCTTTGCTTTGGGGTGCGGAGCTATAATAATGGCGTTTTTGGTTTTAAGAGCAAAAGCAATCTTGGACATCGGAGTAACAATGGGATTGGTCATAGGTGTAATCCCTGCTACAACCCCAATGGGTTTGGCGATTTCGATGAGACCGGTGCGGTCGTCCATACCTATGATGCCCATAGATTTTTTATCGTGTAGATTGTACCATACTCCCTTCGATTTATTTCTGTTTTTGGAAACTTTGTGTTCGTAGACTCCCATTTGTGTTTCATCTACGGCTTCACGCGCCAAAAGTTCCGCATTGTCATAAATAACTTTGGTTGCAGCCTTAACAGCTTGGTTTGCTGCATCTTGGTTAAATCTCTCTTCGTACTCTTTTTGCGCAACACGAGCACGTTGAACCATTTCTTTGATTTCCATAACTTTTGTTGGGAATGTTTTTAATTTGATTGTTCGCTTTATAACATAAAGGCCTGGGAGGCGTGAGCTGTTCTCCGATTTTATTTGGACATCCCCCCTCGGCTGATAACTATTTCAATACAATTTGCGATAGATTGCTTCTATTTCGGATACGGATAGGGGAACATAGTTGTTGGCCAACAGTCTCTGTTGGGTTTGCATCACCGATTCGGCAAAGCCTTTGACCTCCTCTTCTTTCATTCCGTAAGCGTGTAGGGGTTGCTTGGCAATAAGTACCCCTAACAGTTCGTCCAGCTTGGGGTAAACCTCTTCCGGCTGACAGTTGAGGATGCGAGCCAATTTCCAATTGACTTCAACGATGCTTCCATATGGATTTTTCTCTTGATATACCTTGAATACCTCTGTGAAGAACTGGTAATTGGCTTCTCCGTGGGGTACGTGGTAGTTGCCTCCTAAGGGATAAGACAAAGCGTGTACTGCTCCAACTCCGGCATTCCCAAAAGCAATACCGGCAAAGTTGCTTGCCATAATCATTTCTCCCATTTTTTCGAACCTGTATTCAGGACCGTGCTTGGCGATGTTTTGGAAAACATCGAGGATAATTTCCCAGGCAGCTTCACTAAAAATGCGAGTATAGGGATTTGCTTTGGGCGAAACATAAGCCTCCACAGCGTGGATGAGAGCATCTATTGCACTGCAAGCGTAAAATTTGAAAGGCAACCCGCGCAACAATTCCGGAATAATGACCGCATCGTCTGCCACAATGGTATCATCTGCAAGCCCCATCTTGGTGTGTCTGCTTTTGATTTCGGCAATAGAAATGTTGGTGACTTCACTCCCGGTAC
Organism: Bacteroidota bacterium; assembly: GCA_023396255.1. GTDB lineage: Bacteria > Bacteroidota > Bacteroidia > Bacteroidales > Porphyromonadaceae > Porphyromonas. The sequence continues at coordinate 121,317 of JAEWWU010000006.1, read as the reverse complement.
CGCAAGTGGTGGGGATGATGATAAGCTTTTTCTCCTTGACGAGGGGAATTTTGTGGTCGAAAGCATCCATAACATCGGTCAATCCGCCCAAGACAAACAGTTTGGAAATGTCTATAACAGTTCCCCCGCCTACTGCAATTACTCGGTCGAAAGCGACCCCTTTGACGTCTGCTAAGATCTGATTCATCATTTCGTCGGAGGGTTCTCCCAAACCGTACTTTTCTTGCATTACGAAGTGGCAAGGGAGGTTGCAAGCTTTCATAAAAGGCTCATAGATAAACTCATTGGTAATCACCAAGTCGCGTTCACCCAGCTCAAACTCTTTTGCAAACTCGGCAAAAGTATCAAAGCTGTGCATTACGCTTTTAAGTTTAAACAGTTGCATAATGGTATATATTTTGATTGTGTTTAATCTTCAAATTTCTGGCGGAAAGCTGCACGTAGCTCTTCTCTGAAGTCGGGATGGGCAATGGCAATTAGAGCTTCGGCACGTTGTCTTAAGTTCTTTCCTTTAAGTGCGGCTATTCCGTATTCGGTAACCACATAATCTACATCGTTGCGCAAGGTGGTAACAGCTGCCCCCGGAGCAATCCGTGGCACAATGCGAGATGCTGTTCCCTTGCGTGCCGTAGAGGGCATAGCCATAATACTTTTTCCATTCTTGGACCAAGCAGCACCACGAACATAATCGACCTGACCGCCTGTTCCGCTGAATTGCTTGTCTCCAATACATTCAGACACCACTTGACCCATAAGGTCTACTTCTATACAGCTGTTGATGCTTACCATATTGTCGTTTTGGGCAATAACTCTGGGGTCATTGACATAGTCCACTGGATAGAGAGCTACGTCCGGATTGTTGTTAGCAAAGCGATAAAGCTCTTCTGATCCCATAAGGAAAGTGGCAACCATCTTTCCCGGATGGAGAGTTTTCTTCTTGCCGGTTATAACACCACTTCGCACCAATTCGACCACCCCGTCCGAAAACATTTCGGTATGTATCCCCAAATCTTTCTTGTCCTTGAGGAATAGTAGGGCTGCATCGGGGATGGCTCCAATTCCGAGTTGAAGGGTGGCCCCATCTTCTATCAATTGAGCACAGTTGCGCCCGATTGCTTCTTCGACCTCTCCGATGGAGGCTTTGGGAATAGTGTATAGGGGATAGTTACCCAATACGATATAATCTATCTCCGAGAGGTGAATTTTGTTGTCTCCGTGTACATAAGGCATTTGCTCATTTAACTCGCCAATGACGATGCGTGCCACTTCTGTTGCCGGTTTGGTGTAGTCCGAAGAAACACCAAAGCTGCAAAACCCTTCGCTGTCGGGCATAGAGAGCTGCACTACGGCAACGTCTATCGGAAGGAGTCCGTTGCGAAAGACGGACGGTACCTCATAAAAAAAGAGAGGAATAAAGTCGGCCCTGCTTTCGGCCACTGCAGCACGAGAATTGCCTCCAACAAAGTTGGTAACATGGCGAAAATGCGGAGCCATTTCCGGTGCCATATACTTACCCTCTCCCAAACAGAGCATATGGTATATTTCCACATCCTTGAAATTGTGCGCCTGACGAACCAAGGCATCCACACACAGTTGTGGTACGCCGGCAGCGTGCGACAAGGCTATACGCTCACCATTGGCTATCTTTTTTACGGCTTCATCGGCAGATAAAATCTTGGAGGCATACTGTGCCAAAATTTCCTTCATTTTGTTATGCTTTAGATTTGTTCAATATTTTTTTTGCTTCGTTGATCAATTCTTCGCTGACTCCACTTTCCAAAAAAACTTGAATGGAGGGATCTCCAAAGGAGTCACAGATGGCAGCTCGAACAATTTTTTCGATGGTTTCGGAAGCTGAGGGGCAAAAACGGCAGGAGCCGAGAAAACGCACATACACCGTTTTGTCCACAATACGAGAAAGAACGACATCTCCCCCGTGTGCGTGCAGCAAAGGTGCTACTTTGTCACGCAACACAAGAGAAATATCGTTCTCGGTCAGTTCTACAGAACTATTCATAATACAAGATGACGGGAGGTTACAACTTACCAGTTATCTCGTTCCTTATCTTATTTGTCAAGTGATTCATCTACTCGAGCAATGGCGCGAGCCAAAGCCTTCTTGCCTTCGATGTCTCCTTGGCGAGCAATCATAATTCGTTGTGCTTGGGGTGATCCGGCTCCGTGAAGAGACTCGGTACGATATCCCACAGCAGCGGTCCCAAGGGTGATGTTTTCTATCAAACGAAGCACACGCATACGGTTTTCGACCGATTTGCCGGTAGCACCTGCGAGATATTTCTCCACGATAGGACCTACGACGGGATGGCGATAGTCTTGTTCGGCGGGCATTGTTACCATAATTCCTCCGGCAATATCTTCTGCCAGACGAGCTATTTCGTAAGGAAGGCGCGTCACATTTTGCTTACAAACGTTGGCAAGCAAGAGGTCTATCATATAGTTTCCGGCGGGCATCTGTACCCCTTCGGAAGAACAGGCTATTCCGCAAGAATAGAGTGTTTCGTTGAGGTGAATCATTTCGATGAGTTTGTCCTTGATATGAGAGGCTTTGGGTACCCCATTGTAGTCGGCGGCCAAGGCAGCGGCTCCGATGAGCACATCACCTACTCCTACCTTACAACCTCCGTACGATTGGCGGTGATAGCCGGCAAAGCGTTCTACCATCATTCCAGCAAACTGATACTCTTTGCACATAAATACTCGTTCATTTGGGATGAATACGTGGTCAAAAACAACCAAGGCTTCGTGACCTCCGAACTGAGCATTACCCAAATCTATGTCTGCGCCCGGTTCCATCTTACGTGTGTCACAGCTTTGACGACCGTAGATCATAATAATTCCTTCGGCATCACTGGGAATGGCAAAAGAAACAGCATAATCAGCGTCTGCTTCACGCATTGCTATGGTGGGCATAATGAGGTGTTCGTGAGAGTTCACGGCACCTGTTTGATGTGCTTTGGCACCACATACCACAATCCCATCGGGGCGAACTTCGGTGATGTGTACATAGAGGTCCGGATCTGCTTGTTGAGAGGGAGCCAAGCCTCTGTCTCCTTTGGGGTCGGTCATAGCTCCGTCTACAACGAGGTCGTTCTCTTGTACGTATTCCATATAACGTTTGAAGCGAGCGTGGTATTCGGTCCCCAAAGCCTGATCCATTTCGAAAGTAGTGGAATAGATGGCATTAAAAGCATCCATCCCTACACAACGTTGGAAACAAGCTGCTGTTTTTTGCCCCATCAAACGTTGCATCTTAACCTTATTTTTGAGGTCTTCTGTGCTTTGATGCAGGTGACAAAAGCGATTGATGCGCTTGCCCGTAAGGTTAGAAGTGGCAGTCATCAAATCTTTGTATTCATCCATTTCCGCCAATTTGTAGGTCATAGCAACAGAATTCATAGAAGGACGAATAACGGGGTGATCAACCGGGTTTTCGATCTTCTCTCCCATAAAATAAACCTGAAGATTCAGTTTCCTCAAGCTCTCAACATACTGTTCACTTGTCATCATAATGTATTCAGTTTTAATAAATAGAGTACGCCCATACGTGCCAAATTTCCCGAGACGAGAGAAGCAACTGTGTAAAACAGACGAACAAAAGATCTTGGAAGTTTTGACCTCCAAGCGTATGGATACAACACAAGAAGCATCTGCAATAAGAATGCTTCAAGACTTGTACCGAAGAACTTCTTTGTCTCGCCAAAGAAAACAGCACACTACACCCTGCATAACAAGGTTAAAAAATCAAGAAAGCCCAACAAAGGGGCTTGGGAGCGAATTTACCCTTTTCCCGGTTGCGTCTTTGAGCGATGAGCAATTACCCGGAAGTAAACTCTTCAAAGTCAGAGCCGCGAACTTAGGGAATAGCCCCGCTCAGCCTTGAATTCTTCAAGTTTTCAGCCCTCTCTTTCCCCAACGTGGGGAAGAGAAATCCTCAAACCATCGAACGGCACAAAGATATAGATTAAATCTAACAACAACACACTTTTTTTGTGTTTTTTGTTGGGATTGACTAACAAAAGACCAATTACAAGACAGATATAAGTATGGTTGATTTTGCTTTATTAACAAAAGTGCTTTCCGAGAGCTTTGCGGAGAGGGAAAAAGGACTCCTAATGCCGTTGGGTGCTCTGTGGCGTGTTAAAACAGGTCGATAATACGTTCTCAATGTTATACAAAGAGAGGGTGTGGATCTAATTTCTTACTGTAAGGAGGCTCTTTATTCGAAAGAAAAAAACCAATGTGTTCCCATAGTTTTGGTAAATATCCTTCGAGGGTTGTTCGTCGAGTGAAATAAGTTCGGAAGAAGGAAGACTCAAAAAGGCAAAACCATCCATTTTCATTCGACCGTTTTCTCAACGGTGTCGCCTTCTCTGTTTTGAAGCAACCATCCTCTGTAAAAAATCAAATGAAAATTAGTTCCCTGCGATGAAATTTTTTCTTGGACGGAATAAAAATTAGTAGGGAATTATCGGAAATTAATTCCCTCAAAATCACCGAAAAGTAGGGACCTAATCGAGCATTTTGAAGGAAGTAATAGAACAGAAGATGCGATGAGGAAATATTGCCATTCTCAAAAGAGGATAAACCCCAAGACTGAGTAAATGGAGATTACAGAGCTTACTCTCTTTTTTACATACCACCGATGTATGTGCTTGATTGTTAAACTCAAGTTGACAATAATCATTTTACATCACTTCTCTACGGATAAAAAAAGAATAGGTTTCTCGAAAAAAGAAGCCTATTCCTTTTTTGAATGTGATTATTGTTTTTCCTTATGATGCTTATTCAATGTCAGGAGCGATACTGCAAAAATCAGGGTACACACCAAATTGTTCCATCCCCCTGCTATTAGAACAAGGAATGGCTGTGGCAACATCTGCCAGAGAAAATTGGCCCAAATAGTAATCAACGGTGTTACTATCACTACCCAGCGAGGGAATGATGTCTGCCTTTGCAGTATCAAGATGGAAAAAAGCAGCCAGCCAACCCCTATTGTGAAGAAGGCAAATCCACCCAGCCAACCTGTGTAAGAGAGAAAACGGTCAATGATTTCAGGATGTCCTTGTGAGGAGACAATACCGAAAGCAGGAAAGAAAGCGTGGTAGGCGCCCCCGAAAATCACACTTATGGAGAGGAAGGCAAGCATCCAGCTGGCTGTTTTTCGTCTTGCGTACTTAACTCTGAGAAATAAATGATAGAAACCAATGATATATAGGATTGCAGCCAACGGTCCCAATAAACCACCTACAGTGAGCCGCTCTAAAGGGACTGTTCCCATAGATGGCAATAGATCTTTGTCTACATCGGGAATGGGTTGCGTCGTAAAATACAAGAGCATATCGCCTGCATACATCAGTAGGCTTCCCATTAAACCGGCGTATCCTGTCCATCTGAGATTTTTGTTCATACTTTTTCAATTAAAAACTATACTTAGCTTTTGCCCATACTTCCGAATTGTGTTTGTACAGACCAAATATTCCTTCATTACCTCCAAACCAATCATAACCCACCGAGAGTTGGATGTAGTCATTCAGTGCGTAAGAGGAAATAAAACGACTGAACCACCCCTTATGGTTAAGATCGAAATAGGTAAAGTTGGAGAGTTGTAATGTACTTCCCAACAGCTTCTTCGACACATTGAGAGTGAGGAGAGAATTATGTTGGGGTTGTGCTATTTGAGTTTCGTATCCCAGAATACTTTCCGAGGAAAATTGCGCCATTACCGTCCATTCATTGGGTGCATACCAATCCACCCCCACGAGATAATTCACGGTATTGAATCCTTTTTGAGCTATGGCCCCCGCCTCGGGTTTGTAGCTGAAATGCTTGTCCACATTGAATGCCGCTTCGCCACGCAGTACGAATTGCCCCAATGGTTTGGATATATCTCCTCCAAAGAAACCTGTGCGGTAATATTGTGGAGACACTGTGAGTTGTGTAACTGATGGTTGGTAGGTGATTACGGGCATCTTGTTCCACGTATGCAATGTGGCGAGAGAAAAATCCAACCCCGGTAGGGTAAAACTGAGCCTCCCTCCATATTCAATGTTGGAAAAACGAAACTTGGGGCGACTTCCCTTTTCTCTCCATACAAGGGGTTGGGGAGAGTTTTTAGGCAGTATGCTCCAGGGATTTTCGGCATCGGTCGGTAGCCTATAACCCTCGAAAGTGGGCACGGCAAGCAACTCCAATTTCATCTTCTCATTAAAGACAAAAAAGCGCAGAGCATTGACCGGCATACGGATGTCATCGTAATCTTGTGCCAAAAACTCAGTCATATCCATCGGAGAAACTAAATCGGTAATGCGCACACCATCTGCCGCTCCCCAAATGACAAGTTGCCGCCCGAGACGAAAGCCCCAATGCTCCTCCCGATGATCAAGGTATGCTTCTCGCAACTCAAAACCCGTACGTTCCTTTAATAAGGCATTGTGGATGGCATTGAACGATACGAAGAGCGATGAACCCCCAAAGGTTTTGCCTATTTCACCCCTTATTCGAGTACGTGAAGACATAAAGTCATTCGGCTTTTCGGAACGAATGGCACTATAAGTGTCGACAAAGCCTTTAAGCTGCCACGATGACTCGCCCTCTTCTTGTCCCCATAAAGTATGTATAGGCAAAAACAGAAAAAACAGCAGCAAAAGCTTTGTAGAATGATTGCTTGAGTTTGTCATCAGAACCTGCCTTTCTCTAAAGTGGCAACATTGAATTTGGCCTCCTCTATGGGGATGTTATACTTCGGGTTCCTAATTTCAAGAATCGTCTGATGCTCCGTTTGTACATTGATCATATGTAGTTTTTGGGCGATCCAAAATCCTTCTACCTTGGCAATATCCGATAATTCGAGACGACGGTGCAACTTTCCCATCTTGTCGTAGTACTCTACCTTAACGGCTATCAGACAATCTTGACGTATGAAAGCTATTTTCTTGGAATAAATCTCGCGTTTATCCTTGGGAGTGGATTCCAATTTCCAACACTTGTGCCCGCCTATGTTTTCTTCGCCCAATAACTTGTGCGTGTCTTCATCTACATTGCGGCTGCCCATATCATCATAGGTAAAGTCGCTGCCCATAAAATAGTCCTGCTTGGCAGATGATCCACTGATGCGGCGGGTTTTCTTCATCGCGGGCAAAAAGAGCCATTTGTCGTCGTCTTTATTCGGTTCGTCGTAGTCCCACGTGAGAAAGCCGGTACCTTTTACGTCACCGGGATATTGGAAAAACATAATGCTTTTACGATCTTTTTTCCCTTTTCCCACGTCGATGGAATAGGAGATAAGTTTACGTTCGCGTACAGCTCCGCGCTTGTTGATCAGTTTCATAACTAACTCCGATTGACGGGTGTCTCCATCGGGGCGATCTTTTACTTTTTGGGCAATGTCCCTGCCTGTTTGTGCCATTGCTGTGGTGGCAAAAACCAATGCCACCAAACTTGTCGAAATTATTCTTTTCATCTTAGTTGATATTTTGTTGTTTTTATCCCATTGACTTTTCGAGCATCTTCCGGTAGGTTGCCGATTGCATCTGCAACTCTTCATTGGTACCCATAGCCTCAATCTTGCCTTGATTGAGCAGTACGATTTTATCGGCTCCGCGAATGGTACGCATCCGGTGGGCGATAACAATGACCGTCTTGTTCTTAATCAGTTCGGACAAAGCCTCCTGTATCAGGCTTTCGTTTTCCACGTCGAGCGAGGCGGTGGCTTCGTCCAACAGAATAATGGGAGCATCTTTCAGTATGGCTCTGGCGATGGAGATGCGTTGGCGCTCACCGCCGGAAAGCCGCTCTCCGTTTTCGCCGATGACGGTATCAATACCTTCGGGCATACGGTCGATAAACTCATCGCAGCGGGCTATTTTTGCGACACGAGCCACTTCTTCGTCCGTAGCTCCCTTTCTTCCTACGCGGATATTATCTTTTATACTGGCGTTAAACAGCACTACATCTTGAAAGACAATAGCGTAGTTCTTCAGCAGTGTTTCGGGGTCTATCTTGCTGATGTCCTCGCCTCCGAGCAAAATTTTCCCCTGCTGAATATCCCAAAAACGGGCAGCCAATTTGGTTAAGGTGGTTTTGCCGCTTCCCGAAGGCCCGATCAAGGCAGTAACTTCGCCCTGTTTGGCGATGAAACTTACACCGTTGATGACGGTATAGTCTTCGTAGCCGAACACTACATTACTGAAATCTATACTGTAATCCTTGGGGTTCATTTTCTGTTTACCTTCCTGAACGGGCATTGTTTTAATCTCTTTGATACGCGTCACTACACCGTCAAGAGCCACGATCATCGCCATAAAGGTGAGAATTCCCTCGATAGGCAGGTAGATGCTTGCTGTGAGAATGAGATAGGCGACATAGACGAGGATGTTGATTTGTCCGGCAATCAGCATATTGGCACCGACAATCGCCACCGTGACGATGCCGAGCTTCATCAACATACCTGCCAATGACGTGGCAATACCGGCGTAGAACTCCCCTTTTATCTTTGCACGGGTATTGCTGTCCAGCTTATGGCAGAACTCGTTCAGTGACTGATCTTCCAGATTATAGGATTTGATTTCCTGTATTTGATCTATCCTCTCTTGCAAATCATCGAACACTTCGCGACCGGTTTTCACGCATGCATCCATTGCTTTCCGTTGTTTCTTTTTAGAAAGGGAAAAGATCAGCAATGAGATGGGAATGACCCACAATGCCGCCAATCCGAGCTGCCAATTGTAGGCGAGTATCATAATGGAAATGATAATTGTGGAAATGGCAGTGGCATAGATATGTGGCACGGAGTGTGAGAATATCTGCTCATAAAAATTTAGGTCGCTCATCATAGTTGCGGAAAGGTCGGACACATCGCGCTTACCGAAATAAGAGAGAGGTAGTTTCTTCAGGCGGTTGGCTATGTCGATGCGTGAGTTGGCACTCTCGTTATAAACATTGTCGTAGAGGCGTACATAATCCCACCTTGCCACGAAAAACATCACCAACAACATCACTACGATGATGACAATATAGTTTACAAGGGTTAGTTCTGCCGGTGCGGGAATACCTTCCAGACCGCCCAGATACTGAAACAGAAACATAAATCCAATGATGGGTGGAAACATTTTGGTCAGATTCAAGATGGTATGCGAGAAAATGGATTTTTGCAGGTTCTTCGCTCCCTGATCCGACATAGCGTATCTTTGCTTTAAGAAATTATTCATTTTTACCTCCTATTTTCCAGTTGGCGGCTTTTTGATATTCGTCCCACAGTTTTTTGTAAGTACCGCCTTGGGTTAATAATTCGTTATGTGTACCGCTTTCCACTATTTTGCCATTCTCCATTACAAGGATTCTATCGGCGTTAATCACGGTGGAGAGTCTGTGGGCAATCATCAATGTGGTTTTGTCTTTTGACAGTTCCTTGAATGAAGCTTGAATGATATGCTCATTTTCGGGGTCGGCGAAAGCAGTTGCCTCGTCAAGGATGACAAAGTCGGCGTTCTTTAGGAAAGCCCTCGCAATGGAAAGTCGTTGAGCTTCCCCGCCGGAGAAATAGGTCCCTTTGGTACCGTAAACCGTATCCAAGCCCTTTTCTAAGTTATCGACAATCTCTTTGGCTCCGGCCCTAACAAGGGCTTGCTCTATCTCCTCATTGCTGGCATTGGGATTACCCAACAACAGGTTTTCGCGCAGGCTCATCTTGAAGAGCTTGGACCTTTGGAACACAAAGGCGATCTTCCGCATCAATGCCGATTTCTCGTACTCCTTGATGCTGATGCCTCCAACGAAAATTTCGCCTTCATCGGCATCGTAGAAACGGGCTGCCAGGCGCGCCGCAGTGGTTTTTCCGCCACCCGAAGCTCCGACCAAGGCAACCGTTTCTCCTTTGTTCACCTTGAACGACACATTGTCCAGCACTTTTTCTTTTCCATACGAAAATGATACGTTTCTGAACTCCAAGCCCTCTCCGACCGCTGTTTTCGTACCATAAGTGAGATCGTTATAATCCAAAGCAACGTCGATTTTGTCCAATGCCAATTCAGCAAAGTAGGTGAAGTTTTGAATAGCCGCACTACGATACATAAAAATGCCGAAGACGGGACCTATCAACAGATAGATAACAGAATTACCCAGTACTTGACGCACATCACCGCCGGTGGTAATCAGCATAATGGCAACGGGGACCAAAAAGAATGCAGTGGAGCTTGAAATAGCTTCGTACAGTGACATTTTGTTTTTGAACCCCATACTCCACCGTACCACGAAGTCTTTCATTTTCACGATGAGCGAATAGAAGCGGTCGAAACTCTCCACGCTTTGGGCAAAGGTCTTCACTACCGGTATGCCGCGCACGTATTCAACCGACTCGGCAGAAAGATTGGCAAGCCCTTCGTAGTATTCTTCCCGCATCTTCATATTCTTTTGGGTGCTCATAGTAGCCATCAATAATATACTTATGATCATCGGGATAAGGCTCACCAGTCCTAACCGCCAGTCGAAAAGGAAGAAGAAGACCAATAGCACAATGGGTGAAACAATAGTCATAGCAAAGTCCGGTAACTGATGCGCCAGCATATTGTGGGTTTCTCCAGCCCCATCAACGATGGTCTTGCGTAGGCTACCGCTTTCTCGGTTGGCAAAAAAGCCCAAAGGCTTCGCCATCATCTTCTTTACGCTGAGCTTGATGATGTTCGCCTCCACTTCGAAGGCGAAGATATGAGACACCGATAGCGCAAAGAAATAGAGCAATATCCCTGCTGCGGCAAAACTCGCCGCCAGAATTGCATAGTGCCGTATGGACCCCTCATCGACACTGTTGTTCAAAATAATCCCACTGACAATCTTATGGATGTAGACCATAGGCATCAGCACTAAAATACCCGAAAGGGCAGAAAACACCATTGCCAGCGGAAGCATATAACTTTTCTTGCCTGCGTATGGCAGCAACCGCTTCAAAACGGGCTTTTTCTTCTGTTTTTTTGTACTACTCATTTTGTATTCGATTATGTTTGTTATTCAACCTGAGTTTTGTTTGTATTTGTCTCCTTACCAAATAGGCGGAACTTTTGGAACAATAGGGGAGTGACACAGAGGTCGGCAAAAAGTGCCGATACAATACCTGCTACGGAGAGTATTCCCATATGTACAAAGGAGATGCATTCGGAAGAAGTATAAATGGCGAAGTTGGCACAGATCACCACACTCGTCAGAATGATAGGTGTTCCGATGGTACGGAAAGAACGAAGAATGGCTCCTCTGTAATTGCCCTGACGGTCGAACTCCAAATGCCCGTGGTTGATGAAATGAATGGTGTCATCTACAGCCAATCCGAGAATCATCGGCATAATGGTAGCCGTCATCATATCCAACGGATAGCCCAACCATCCCATCAAACCGCCAACCACCAAAGCAGGGGTAACATTGGGAATCAAACCGATAAGCCCGATGCGTACACTGCCGAAAACCAACATCATCAGGAGGCCGATGATGAGGAGGGAGATCGCAAATGAAACCATTTGCCCACGAGCTACGTATTGCATCATCACGGTGAATTGAGGAATGCTTCCCACGGTAGTTACGGTAGCTTGAGGAAAGAGCTTTGTGGCGTGAGCAACAATGTCGTTCAACTCCCGTTCAGTTTCTCCCGAATCAAATGAATTCATTTCTACCATTAGGCGAAGACGCCGATAGTCGTAGTCGATCCAGTATTCCGCCTCACTACCTCCCGCATTCTCGTAAAGAAGTAGCAACTGCGCCACCTCGTCGGGATTATGAGGAATTGTATAGTAAGAAGCATCTCCGTTGTGCAGGGTTTGGTTCAAGTCTTTGAGGATGTTCAATACAGAAGTTGTACGCTTGGTCAATTTATAACTGTTGGCTCGTTGGGCCAAGGAGTCCAATCGCACGAGCATTTTGGGAGATTTAGCTAATCCTTCTTCGGGGAAATCTATCATCACGTCATAGGTATAGACAGAACCGAGCTCGCTTTCGCCCACCTCCAACAGATTGTTTACATAGGGAATTTTTCGTCCCATTGTGCGCTCCACGTCAAATGCGGTCTCTATTTTGGTGAATTGATAAATGAGCACAACGGTAAACAGCCCGGCAATCCATAAAATCAAGGTTCCGTATTTAAGCACACTTTTGCCTAAGTTCTCTAATCTTCGGTCCAACCAGCATCCTCCGGTTTCCTGCACTTTGGAATGCGGTTTTCCATCTTTACCAAAACTGAGAAGCACAGGCATCAATGTGATGGCGATAAAGAATGCCAGCATCACACACGAAGAGGTGGCTATCCCAATAAAACGCATTGGTTGCATCGGGATGGCAAGGAAAGAAAGCAAGGCGGCAAAAGTGGTGAGTGCGCTGAATAGCACCGGCCATCCCATCTCTTTTACGGTTTCTTCTACGGCTTGTTTCCTTTTTCCGTGGATGAGGAATTGGCGTTTGAAATAGGAATACACGTGTATATTGTATGCAATGGAAACGGCAAAGGTTAATAGCATTGGAATCATCACCATACCGCTATCTATCGTCATACCCACATAACCCAATGCACCATATACGATAACAATGGATCCTATAGCCGTGATAAGTGGCACTACCTCTCCCCTGAAAGAGCGTGTTACCAACAGTAGGATAAGAATAGAGACCAAGGCAGCGAGCCCCATCACACGAGGCATTTCCTTTCCCATCCATTTCATTTTCATAGCTGTGACATATGGGAGTCCCGTTCCCTTGGGATGGAGTTTTTGATATTTGTCTTTAGTGATGATATGCTCCAGTTCATTACCCGTTAGCACTTCGGGAGAAACTGCATTCTTACCCTTGTTCCATACAGAATCTTCAGGAAAAGGACGCAATTTTAGAATGATCCAAGAGAGCGTTCCGTCTTTGGAAACAAGTCGTTCGGCAACGTGAGGCTTCAAGTAGGCTTTGCGACGTATCTCCTCCAGCTCCTCCGGATCTGACGGGATTGTTTCAGGTACAATCTGTTCAATAGCAATACCTTCTTCTCCGCCTATCATAAATTCGATGTCGGTGAGCGACGTGATTTTGTCAGCGTACGAAAGACTATCCATCATCTCATTGGTAAGTTCACGGATAAGTTCCAAATTCTCTTTTGTAAACGAATTGTCGCACCGGGTCAGTACTGCAGCGAAATTGTCATTACCGAATATTGCTTTGAATTCTTCGGTCTTGACGAGCATTGGATCATCTTCGAGAAAATAATCCTCCCACGAAGCACTCATCTTGAAATATCTTAACCCTATAAATCCTATGGCGAAGACGAGGATAAATAAGCCGAGTACCAGCCATCGCCTTTGTATCATCCATCTGCCTCGACGGGCAAACCAATCATTGATCCTTTCTATTTTCATATCATTTGTTATTTGTAAATTCTTTCGTACAGTTAAACACTAGAATTGATCGGCGGTTATATGCCGTAACCTGCTTGCCATAAAAGAGCTGCAATAGATCTATTGCTTCTTGTTTGCTTAGATGTGGTGGCACGAAAAGCCCCCTTTTATTCAAGATGTTATGTACAATCCAATCAGCCGGTTTACGTTCGCCTCGGATATAGAAACATCCGCAAAAGAAGCCTCCTGGTTTCAGTACCCGAAAGATTTCGGCGAGAGCTTCTCTCTTGTAAGGAAAGCAATGCAAACCATTCATCGACAGCACGCCGTCAAAACTATCGTTGGCATAAGGCAGGTGCAGTACATCACCTTGCCGGAGCGTCAGATTATGCAGGTTCATAATTTTTATGCGCTCTTGGGCAGCACTAAGCATTGTCTGAGAATAATCTAAGCCGGTAATCATTGCTCGTGGGATACATTGATACTTTTCGGCGGTAAAAATTATCGTCCCTTCCGGTACATCCAGTAAATGCCCGGTAAAATCACAAGGTATCATCTGCAATACTTCACGAGCAATATCGTTGTCGTCCACACGCCAAAGGCAATGCATATAAAACCAACTCCACCACTTACGTCCGGTGAGTACATCGTCATAACGGCGTGCAATGCGTTCGTATGCCTTATTCTGTCGTTTTTTCATCGTAATGGCCTTTAATCATCTAAAGCAGTGTATCAATGGATCAAAAAAGAACAAAAGTCTATTTTGTTCAAAAACAAAGCGAGCCGCCCTTTGCAGGAGGCTCGCTCGGCTGGTAAATCTATTGGATTGAGGGAAGATAAGTCTCATACATCCGATGGTTAAGTCTTATACTTTAACTGGTGAGCATCAGAAATCTGAGTTCGCTCTTTTGCTCTGTCTTTTACGTTCATAAGTTTTTTCCATCCTCCCGTGCTAAAGCGGATGTACTCACTAACAAAACCCTCAATTTCATCATTAGAAAGTTCTTTGTGCAATACCACTTCTTTCACCATATTGATTCTCCAGGAGCAGGTGAAATGGATGAAGAAGGGAGAAATACAAGTATGTAAATCCGGATAGAGTTCTTTCATTCTCTCCATATACTCTATTCCCACTGCTGTACTTTTGGCAATCCACCGTTCCCAACAATCTTCGAATCGAGTGTCTTGCGTATGGAGAAACAGCAGCCTGAATTCTTCACGGTAACGAGTTATAATATCCATCATCTCTTGCATAGAGGCGCGATGATATTCTTCTGACGTAAAGACATCGAGAGACAAATTTTCAGGTCGATTGTGATCTCTCAGCATCCTGTCCATTGCCTCCAAAAGAGGATGTAAAACAACAGCCAACAAATCGTCTTTACACGGGTAATAGTTGTATATGTTGCTTAGGCCGATTCCGGATAGTTTGGAGATCTCACGCATAGACACAGCTCTGAATCCTTTTTGAAGAAAGGCCTCTCGAGCCGTCTCCATCAATAGCTTACGTGTATGCTCTTTTGTTGTTTGCATAGGTCAAATAGATAACCCGTTGTTTCTCCTTGCAAAAGTCGTAATGTTTCCTTTGAACCACAATACCTAAAATAAGTGATATTAAGTAAGAAAAAACAATTTTATACTCATAAAGATTTATACGTTGCTATTTAGTGTGATCGTATTGCGGCTTGTTTCTACCTCCAGTTGTATACCCCACAAGCAGTATCCAAACGGAAGTTATTAGGATATGTACTTTCCTTTTTATCAATGGTTATGATTCTATTTCTCAAGAGAAAAGGAATAGGAGGTTGAGCGAAATCTTCCTTATACCGTGCAAGATCTTTTGGGGAACGGATTTAGTTCTCTGCCGTCTACAATTTGCTTGGACGGAATAGAAATTAGCAGGGAATTATCGAAAAATAATTCCCTCAAAATCACCGAAAAGTAGGGAACTAATCAAGTATTTTGAGGGAAGTAATGGAACAGAAGATGCAACGAGGAATTTGGGTTTGTTTTTTATACCGAAAAGAAAAAGCAAACCTTTGTTCCTTGGGGTGGGGAAAAGTTGTGTGTTTCTCGTCTACCCAAACGAATTTTCCTTATTTTGAGACAAAAATTTGCTTAGGATAAGAAGAGAAGGGTACTATCGTTGGTGTCGAAGAGGTCTATTTCGTCGATTAAGGAGCAGACTATTGAGTACGACGCTTATACTACTGAATGCCATTGCTGCACTTGCAATCATCGGATGCATTTGGTAGTGCCACAATGGATAAAGAATCCCCCCTGCAATAGGGATTGCAATTAGGTTGTAGGCAAAGGCCCAGAAAAGATTTTGCCGAATGGTGCGTACCGTATTTCGAGACAGACCTATGAGATTGTTCAATTGGAGCAAATTGTTCGAAGCAATGGTTGCCATTGCTGTTTCTATGGCTATGTCGCTGCCTTGTCCCATAGCCACACTCAAATCCGACTCCGCTAAAGCCGCACTGTCGTTGATCCCATCCCCCACCATAGCTACCCGTAATCCTTGCTTGCAAAGTTTTTGAACGATATTGGCTTTCTCTTCTGGCAAAACACCGGCATAGACACGATCGATACTCACCTCCCGTGCTATTTTGCGAGAAATGGTCTCGTTGTCACCGGTGAGCATAATCACTTGTATTCCCTTGGCTTTGAGTAGGGCAATTGCTCGTGCCGAATCTTCTTTGATGGCATCCTTGATACCCAACAGGGCTATAATCCCATCAGCATCGGCATAGCCGACCACCGTTTCTCCTCTGTCGGAGAATTGTTGCAGTAGGGTTTGTGCCTCGGGAGAAATCGTTATTTGCCGTTCATCCAATAGTGCTCGATTTCCCACAGTAAAATGCAATCCTTCTTGCGTGTAGGCGACCAATCCTTTTCCCGGAATGGCTTCGATTTTTTGTAATGGCTGTGTCTGGGTCGTGTCCGAGTAGCCCAATACATTTTCGATGATGGCACCGGACAAAGGATGTTCGCTGGCTTGCTCTATCTTTTTGAGGAGAGTAGCCCAACCATCGACAGGATTGCGAAACCACTTGCTGCTGACCACAACGGGTTTACCCTGCGTAATGGTGCCGGTTTTGTCTAAGACAACCGTATTGATGCGGTGCGCTACTTCCAATGTCTTGGCATCTTTGACCAAAATGCCAAGCTCTGCCGCATTACCTATTCCCACAGTGATGGCTGCCGGGGTTGCCAATCCCAAGGCACAAGGGCAGGCGATAACCAAAACAGCAACGGCGGCAACAAGTGCTTGGGGGAGCAGATTATTGCCTCCGAAAAACCACCAAAGAACAAAAGTGATGATGGCTACAATAATTATAAGAGGAACAAAAACAGATGCTACCTTATCGACCTGCTTTTGTATGGGAGCTTTAGAGCCTTGAGCGTCTTGAACTCGTCGAATGATGCGCCCCAATAGAGTATTGCCTCGAACTTGGGAGGCACGCATAGTGAGAGCCCCCTTCCCATTGATGGTGCCGGCATATAGGGGAGCACCTGCTTCTTTGACTACCGGAGTGGCCTCTCCGGTAAGCCAACTTTCATTTACGGACGAAGTTCCTTGTATCACCTCGCCATCAGCGGCTATGCGTTCACCGGGGCGGAGGAGAAGGGTATCGCCCGGCATAAGATCTTTGATGCTGCAAACTTCCTCTTCTCCATTGAGATTGATGCGATAAACCTCTTTGGGTTGCATTCCAATGAGCGATTTGATTGCCTTGGTCGCGTTTCCTTTGGCACGAGCTTCCAACCATTTTCCCAACAGGACAAAAGCGATAATCATAGAAGTTGCCTCAAAGTACAGATGTGGAAGGACTCCCTCATTGTGAATCACAAAGAGAAGTAATTGCACCGCGCTATACAAATAGGCTATTCCGGTGCTCATTGCAACCAGTGTATCCATCCCGAGACTTCTGGAGCGAATTTGCTTCCAGGATTGAGTAAAGAAGCTGCGTCCCGGTAGGATAAGTATAACGGTAGTAATGAGTCCGGCTGCAATTTGGGCAACGAGGTAGTGCATCCAAAGCATACTGAGTAGCATAACAATACCTCCCAAACTTAGAGCTAACTGCATATGGGAGCGTTGCTTTCGATAGGCTTGGAGCCTGATTCTCTCCAATTCTTCAAAGTCGTCTTCTTGCTGATGGATGAGGAGTTGGTAGCCGGCTTGTTGAATGGCTTGCTCAAATTGCTCGGGAGTGCACAAATCACTGTTGTAGCGGATCTGTACGGTGGCAGCAATCAAATTGACACTGACCGCTTCCACTCCATCCAATGCTTGTAAGGTGTCTTCGGCTCGCTTGGCGCATCCAGCACAATGCAAACCTAATAAGGGATATGTTGTTTGCAGTATCATTGTGAGTAGGTAGTTGTGTGCAATCTATTTTCAGACAGCGGTTAGAGATTTTTATTTTGAAACAGATGATGTGGATTAGGTGCCTCTCAATAGTTATCCTTTGGGCAGCAAAAACAGGCAGCCCTTTGCTTAGTTACTTACATAACTCTTCGTACAAAAGATATGTTCATTACAACAACAAAAGATGAGGGCAATCTCGTCTCTCTGTTGTTTCGCAAAGATAGGGAAGTATTTTTGCAGAATTATCACTTGCAACAGTTATCTTCCTGCCGACAAGGACTAAAAATAGACATTGCTGTTGAGAAGCAGCAAAGCATCCACTGGGGATATAAGAGATTTGTTTAGGGTAAAAGTTTGAATCCTTTTCGATGCAAAGGAGTGGTGCCATAACGAGCAATAGCCTCTCTGTGGACTGAGGTGGGGTAGCCTTTGTTTTCGTCCCATCCATAGTGAGGGTATAACTGGGCCATCTCTGTCATATAGCTGTCTCGATAGGTTTTCGCCAAAACCGAAGCGGCCGCGATTGAGCAATAAGTATTGTCTCCCTTTATGATGCAATGGTGTGGTATGCCTTGTGGGTGAGGTTTGAACCGATTGCCATCTATCAGCAATCTGCCGGGGAAAACTTTTAGTTGGTCTATTGCCCGGTGCATAGCCAGTATGGAAGCGTTTAGAATGTTGAGAGAACCTATTTCGTGAACTGACGCTGTGGCTACGGCAAAGGCGATGGCGTTTTCTTCTATGAACAGTCTTAGCAGACCGCGTTGGGATGCGGATAGTTTTTTCGAGTCTTTGAGCAAAGGATGGTTCAGCTCTTTGGGCCAAATAACGGCTGCAGCATAGACATCCCCTGCCAAACACCCTCGTCCGGCTTCGTCGCAACCGGCTTCAAGCAAGAGATCGTATTCGTAAAAGGGTTGCAGCATAGGTAGTAGTGTGGGGTCAAAAGAAAGAGAGAGTCCGTTTCATAGCGGAGGCGAATTTGTCGAGGTCAGAGTGGTTGTTGTACAGAGCCAAAGAAAGCCTCAGTGTGGCGGTTTGCCCCAAACTTTCAACCAAGGGTTGTGCGCAATGGTGCCCTGTGCGGACAGCTATCCCTTGTTGATCAAGCAGCATTCCTAAATCATAGGCGTGCGCCTTATTGCAAACCATTGTCACAGCTCCCGACTTATGGGGGGCTGTTCCTAAAATAGTCAGTTCGGGAAAAGACTGTACGATCTCCGTGGCGTGGCAAAGTAACTCGTTTTCATAGGTTGCGATGCGGTCTATTCCAACACTTTGCACGTACAATAGAGCCGTAGCCAAAGCGTGAGATCCAATAAAGTCGGGAGTCCCTGCTTCGAACTTATGGGGGAGGGTGTTGAAGGTCGTTTCTTCAAACGATACGCGGTCGATCATCTCTCCACCCGTTTGGTAGGGAGGCATCTGGTCGAGTAACTCTTGCCTGCCCCAAAGCACCCCAATTCCGGTGGGGGCATAGATTTTATGTCCCGAAAAAGCGTAGAAATCAACCCCCAGTTTTTGCACGTCCACACTTGTGTGGGCAATGGCTTGCGCCCCATCAACCAATAAATGAGCACCCACTTCGTGTGTCCATTGGGAGAGCATTTCAATGGGGTTGTGTGTTCCCAAAACATTACTCACGTGAGCTACGGCAACCAGTCGAGTTTTATCTGAGAGTAGAGACTTGAAGTGTTCCAAATCCAAAGAGCCGTCGGGGAGAAGCCGAGCAACTTTCAGTTTACAACCTTTCTTTTGGCAAAGCATTTGCCACGGCACAATGTTGGCGTGGTGCTCCATCGTGGTGATTATGATTTCATCTCCCTCCTTGACGAAAGCTTCTCCGTAAGAATGAGCAACCAAATTAATGGCTTCAGTTGTCCCTCTTGTAAAGAGCACCTCTTTGTCAGAGGCGGCACCTATGAATTGTGCTACCGTGTGGCGAGCTGCCTCGTGGCGTTCGGTGGCTTGCCGACTCATCTTGTACACGCCTCTGTGTACATTGGCATTGCAATGGGTATAGCTTTCAGTGATGGCATCTATTACTTGGCGAGGCTTTTGCGTGGTAGCCCCACTATCGAGGTAAACCCATTTGGGGTTTTCTTGTTCCATTACCGAAAAAATGGGAAAGTCTTTGCGGTATTCGGTTATATCCATTGCTTTTGATCCTTTTCTTTTTGGTTCTATGTTGCAAAAGTAACCTAAAATGGGGCTATTTGGTTCCTTTTTCCTTGTTCGCTGCCGATATTTTGTCGATGATCTTGGCAAAGGTTTTGTTTTCGTTGTACAACTTTCGAGCCAGATAATAGCCGATATCTGCCATACAACGAGCCGATTCGGTATCGAAAGAACCAAAAGCTGCCAATTCGGGAGCTTCTATAACGGCATCGCACAAAATGGTATCTCTCTCCGAATTGGCGTAAAAAATAGCATCGAAGCAACGTTCAGCCACACCAACGATATTACGCCTCCACGGGAGTCTGGCTACATCCAAAGCCAAGTGAACCCCTAATAAATAGTCGCATCGATTGCGAATTGCGCTTGCGGGGAGGTTTTTGAAAATACCTCCATCCACATAAAGATGGTTATCGATATTTACAGGATTGAAGAGTACGGGAATACTGCACGAGGCTTGCACAATGCGAGCCAGCGGTCCCTTGCTAAATACCCTGCACTGTCCGGAATCCAGTTCGGTGGCTGCTATGTATAGAGGAATAGGTAGGTCTTCGAGCCTTTTGTGATGCAAATGTTGCGATAGAAAACTTCTAAAATTGTCTGTGCCAAACAATCCGTAGCGGGGTATTTGAAAAGAGGCAAAGGAGCGGAAGTCTTTGCCTCTAAACAGTTGTAAAAACTCATCGGGGGAGTAGCCGTCCAAGTAGAGCGAAGCAAATAGCGACCCGGCGCTAGTTGCTGCAATCACGGAGGGAAGGGCGTTGTGCTCTTCCAAGAAACGAAATATGCCGGCATAGGCAAACCCCCGTGCGCTGCCCCCGCTTAAAGCGACCCCCAAGGTAGGGGTATCTCCTTTGATGATGCGAGGCAACCGTTCTTGCACATCGGAAAAAGTATCAGATATTTTGTCTGCAATGGGGGAGAGCACTTCCATCCCAGTTTGGGCAGAGCGCAGTATTCGCCCCTTGGCCGCTGGGATTATACCCTCTTGGGTAGTAAATAACTTAGGCTTCATTATAGCTCCGGATTTGAAACTTTAGAGTAGAGGATGGTTTATACACTTACCTTCAGGAGAGAGAGTTGCTTAGTAGATGAGTATTTGTACTCCTTTATTTTCGCCTTTTATTTCCTCTACTTGTTTGCTAAAGAAATCATATTCAACGCGCATATTGCCAATCCTTTTTATACGTTCAGTATCGAATTCGTATTCAATCTTCAAAGAACCAACCCGCTCTATTTTATTGGTTATAAAGGAGTGTTCTATGGGGTAGCGACCTATTTTCTTTATGGCCCCACTTAGGAAGTCGTATTCTATGCCCCAATTTCCCAGGCGTTCTACTCTCCCTTTCATATCGTATTTCACCCTGCGGAAAAAAGAGCGGTCAACTACACCTGTTTGGTGGTCATAAACCACAAATCCCCTGTGAAGAAGCTGTACATTTTCTAATATTCCATTTTCTATTTTGAATCTTACTTCTTTGTTGATGGTTATCTCTGCTGATCTATATTCTGTTCCGGGAGCCACCCAAACAGCAGCATCATTGGGTATATCCCAAGACGGGCGATTGCCTATTTGACGTGAGGCATATTCCCAAGTTCCGTCGTTATAGAGTATGACCTGAGTACCATCCGAGGTTGTGGCTATTTGTTGTCCGTGTGTCGCCCACAGGGAACCAATCAATAAAATTCCCAACAGTAGTGGTTTCCTAATTCTTCTGAGCATACCTGTTTTATTTTTATGGAGGTTTCTGAATTATTTGATTCTCTGCTTGTTTCGTGGAAAACAAAATAATGAATAAAAAACGATAAGAACAACCTTCTTCTCTTCTTTTAGGGAATTAGTACACCTTTGTCAAAGAATTAGAGATTTTAGTTGCCAAAGGAGATAGAGATTCCTACTTGCTTGATATGCTCAATGGCTTTTTCTATAAGAGCATCTTGGTTTTGGGCAGTGGCTTGCTCCGTCTGTGGTTGTATAAAATGAGGAGCCACTCCCCATTCGATGAGTTTCTTGTGTGCATCATAGGTTCGAGACCCAGAATATCGCAACCACCATCCGTTGGGCAATTCACTCGAAATAGGCAAACCGCCTCCCCCACCGGTAGTGTCTCCCACGATGTAAACTTGGGGAACTTGTTTCATATATGTTGTAACACTGTTGGCAGCACTGTACACGCCTCGGTTGGTGAGCAAGACTACCGGTTTCTTCCAGCGAACTTTTTCGGGGGCGGGATCAACGAAAATGGCACTTAGTGGACCAAAACTGTTGTGCTCAGGTCCTTGTTTGGCAGAGAGGTAAGCGACCAAAGTTCGTTGTGAAATAAAGCAAGATGCCATCGTGGAGGCATTGCTGACCAATCCCCCTCCATTATTACGTAGATCTATGATCAGTCCCTTGCAGTGTGCCATACGTTGAAAAACAGCAGACCAATGTTGCAGGGTGATTGCCGAAGAGAAACTATTGCATACAACATATCCTATGCTGTCAGTTGCGTGATGGTTGTATTGTAGCACGCAGTAGAGGAGTGAACCGGCTTGGCGATAGCGGTCCCCTAAATAAAGACTGCGGATAGCTCCGTTGTAGAAACTTTGTGAAGAATTGGCCCAATCCCTGTAACGACTGACATCGAACGGAGAAAAAATATTTACGTGACCATCTTTCAGTCGATTGGCCATTGCCGACATAAGGTCGAATAGTTCGTCATCGCTCATTTGTTCGTGTACCAAAGGGCTTAACTCATCGTATACCGCTTTCCACCCATTGGGGTCAGGATAGCGCTCGGGAAAAAAACAGTACCCTTCGTCCAAAACTTTCCACAATCGATAAAAGTTTTCGGAACGACTGGCGGTATATTCCTGTGGCTCTTGATGCTTAAAACACTGAGGGAGGAGAAATAATGAAGCCATCAGCCCCAAAAAGCAAGAAAGTTTTTTCATAACTGTTTAGAAAGAGTAAAGGGGATTGGCGTATTGATTATTGCTGATGATGCGATACCCCGGGAAGAACTGCAAGTGAGTTGATATACCCACTCCTAAGTAATGAGACGCATTTTGCTTGTATAGATTATTGACCAGTCTGCCGGAGGTTTGCCACTTATAGGCAAACTGCAATGTGCATACGTTGGCAATGGGAAAGTCTAAAGTCAGTTGGGAAGCCAACTGCATCCGATTGTGTAGAGAGTGAAATTCGATGGATTGGGAGAGCCTCTTGAGTAGTATAGCTTGCCAATAAGATTCTCTATAATCTGTGCAAAATCCTATCCCCAATAGACTCAAATAAGTATCAAGGCGAACTCGGCAGGCAAAACGTCCTATTTGCATTTCATAAGCTAAGAGGAACGACGGCTGCAGGTCGAGATTGACTTCTATGTCGTTAGGATTGTTTTGATTGCGAGATTGCAACATCACATCCGTGTTCCACTCCAACCGAGAGCCTACTCCGAGCATAAGTCGGTTTGCTAAAGGTTTCAAATGGTGCACGGAGAGCGCAAAGTTGCCGGTATAGACCGTCATTTGTGCCGAATGTGCCGCATTGAGTAGGCGATCCCAACCAAAGCCCGCTTCCGAGGAGACTAACCAGCGATTTTTTTGTTGCGAGAGGGGGAACTCTGTTCGCATACGATAAAACAAGGCTGCTCCTTTATATTTGAGAGGGCTTAGGTAAGCGTTGTATCGTTGAGAGAAGGAGTAACCCAACTGATGGGATACATAGGTTGTGTAGATAACACTCCGAGTACTGTCTTTTTCGCTCTGGGCACACAGAGAGAAGTTCACGGCAAAGGATAGCCAAAAAACAATGAAAAAGTGTTTCACAAAGGAATGTAGGTCGGGTTGTGTCATAGCTTAAAAAAGTTCTCCGGATTCTTCCACCTGAATGGAGGATAAGGAGTCGCTGCTCAAAGGTGCCTCTATTTCTATTTCCTCCTCATTAGGAGTATCGGATGGTGTATTCGGCTCCGTTGTGGGTTCTGTGTAGCGGAGCAAAGTCACTTTCTCGGCTTGTTGGATGGAGACACGACGCCCCCGAGCAAAAACGCTCTTGATAAAAAACTCTGAAGCCTGAATTTCGTTAGGGATGCTCTTTTCTTCGGAAAAAGAAACCTCCAAAACGGGATCCTGTTTATCTGTAATCAACAAAATCTTGTTCCCCTCCCCAGCTATGGAAAAAGGTTTGGATTGGTCGGGAAACGTGCAGCGTTTGAGGTAGGTTTGATTCTGTTCTTGCTCCACGTAGACAATGCTCCAAACCTTTTCTGGAACGAACTTTTCTATACAACGGGGAGTGTCTTCGAAGTAGTTGGTCTCTTCAAAACCGGTAGTATATGCCTCTCCGTTGTTGCGGATGACCAATATCCGATCTTCTCCGTCAAACTCGCCCAAAAGAGTTCCTTGTCCGTTGTAATTTATTCGGTTCACATCTGGATCGAACCAAACAGATCGCCCATCCAAAGTTGTGCCGCCTTTGCTGAACAGACTGATGCTGCTCATACGTCTTCGCGTTACAATGTTTCCCCGAGCAGTGCGGGCACGCACTTGAATTTTTGAAAAATCTAAGTGACCGGTGCGTTTGGTTTCGGCTTGCCCGGGTTTTCGGGCACTGATGGGGTATTTATATGAGATCACCTCTGCTTCACCATTAGGGTTGGCGGTCAGGTATTCTATCCGGCTTCCAGGAGTTGCTTGGGTAAGGTCGTAAACCCGATCCCTGACAAAGGAAACTACGTTGAACCGTTTTACCATATAGGGTCCTTCTTTACCATCGCGATACACCACATTGTAAATAGTGCGTGTGTCTCCCTTTTGGTAACGAGCCACGTGTAAAACGTCTTCTTTACCCACGAATTTCTTTTCTTCGACCTTGGAAATCATATAATTCCCGTTGCGGAAGAAGATTATAAAATCATCGATTTCGGAACAATCGCACACGTATTCCGATCCCTTGAGTGCAGTCCCAACAAATCCTCCCTCTCTATCTATGTAGAGCTTTTGGTTGGCTTCTGCGACTTTGGTTGCTTCTATGGTTCCAAAACGTGTTATCTGGGTGCGCCTTTCCCACCGGCTTCCGTAAGTGTCGATAAGCTGTTGGTAGTATTTGATGGTGTACTGAACCAAGTGGTTGAGGTTGTGCTGTAGTTTTTCCATCTCCTCTTGCAACTTAACCATCCCCTCTTCGTGTTTGGCTAAGTTGAATTTGAGGATACGTGCCATACGTATTTCTAAAAGTTTCTTGAGATCTTCTCGACTGATGGGGCGGACAAGGCTTCCTTCGGCGAGGGGGAGAAGTCGGCTCAAAACGTGGTTCAGAGCCTGCTCTTCACCTTCTGCTTGTTCAAATTCTTTGTCCTTGTAGATACGATTCTCTATGAACAATCTCTCTAAAGAGGCCATTTGGAATTGTTCTCTTTTTTCGTCCAAACGCCATTGCAGATCTTGGCGCAAGAGATCTTTGGTCTGTTCGGCAGAGTAACGCAAAAGGTCGGATACGCCCATAAATTCCGGTTTGCGATTCTTGATGACGCAAGCATTGGGCGATATGCTCACCTCACAATCGGTAAAAGCATACAAACCGTCCACTGTTTTGTCTGCCGATACTCCGGTTGGGAGGGTTATACGTATATCAGCCTCCTCTGCTGTCATATCGTCGATGCGCTTAATCTTTATTTTCCCCTTTTCGTTAGCCTTGAGGATCGACTCTATCAGGGAGGTTGTTGTTTTTCCAAAAGGGAGGTCTTTAATGCTAAGAACTCGGTTTTCCAATCGTTCTATGCGTGCGCGACTTTTGATGGAGCCCCCTCTGCGTCCATCATTATAGCGTTCTACATCCACCAAACCTCCGGTTGGGAAATCCGGAAATAGCTCAAAGTCTTCTCCTTGCAAATATTTGCAGGCTGCCAGAAGAAGCTCTTTGGGGTTGTGAGGCAATATTTTCGAAGCCAATCCTACAGCAATTCCTTCGGCACCCTGTGCCAAAAGAAGAGGGAAACGAGCCGGCAAAAAGACCGGTTCTCGAGCTTTGCCATCGTATGATTTCTTCCACGGAGTTATCTTGTCTCCAAACAGGGTGTCAAGGGCAAAGTCCGATAATTTGGCTTCTATATAACGACCTGCAGCGGCAGCGTCTCCCGTATAGATATTTCCCCAGTTCCCTTGAGTTTCTACGAGAAAGTTTTTCTGCCCTAACTGTACCAATGCGTCATTGATGGAAGCGTCTCCGTGTGGGTGATACGCCATCGTGGCTCCCACGATTTTGGCAACTTTGTGCAGCATCCCATTTTCCATAAGGTGCATAGCATACAGTACGCGCCTTTGTACGGGCTTTAGCCCATCTTCTATATGAGGAACGGCTCGCTCCAATATGACATATGAGGCG
The DNA here is from genome assembly GCA_023396255.1 of Bacteroidota bacterium. Lineage (GTDB taxonomy): Bacteria > Bacteroidota > Bacteroidia > Bacteroidales > Porphyromonadaceae > Porphyromonas. The sequence goes on along the minus strand of JAEWWU010000006.1, from coordinate 95,027 downwards.
TAATCCAAAAACCACGTCCTATACATTCCACCCAAAGAGTGCTCCATATGGGGGAGGGCAGTCTCTGTAACGGGGATAACCGAAACGGCATCTTCCGTTGGCTCGTTGGTTGTGGAAATAGAAGATTCTTCTTGAGGCTCTGATGCGAAATCCTTGGGGTCTACTAACTCGTGATCCATTAACTCTTTATGACAGTGATATGCGCAAAGTTAATAAATAGTTCCGTAGAAAATTGTTCGATAGTGAGGCAATCCCCAAGGATCAAGAAGCAGTAAATTGTTATTGGTGTGTTTCTTTTACTAACCGCCAAGGGAAAGAGTGGTAAGTCTGGAGGAACAGAACACTCTTTTGAATTTGTTTGTTGATTTTCTTTGAGGTTTATCAGAGAAACGAAGGAGGGATTGCATCATTTTTCTGACGCAACCCCTCCGTTTAGCAAAGGGTGAGACTCTTTATCCCTTTACTGTTATTGGGCAATTACCAAATGTTTGGTAATCATTCCTATCCGTATTACATAAGAGCCTGCAGCCAAGGAAGTAACATCGATTTGTGCGTATCCGGAGTTGTCTGTATTGGAGGATAGCACTTGCATTCCATTCGTTGCGTAGAGAACAATGTCTGTATTCGCTACAGCATTTCTGATGGTGACCGTTTCTTTTGCAGGATTTGGGAATATTATGGTGTTGTCGATCAATACCTGTCCTACTCCTGTATCCTTTTTGAAAGATACAGTTACCACAGTGTTTTCTTTGACGGTGAAGCTTTTAGTTTCTGTGATATCTTCTTTTCCTGCCAAGATTTTGTCGAGGCGATATCCTTTATTGGGAATAACCGTAACAGATAGCTTGGTCCCTTTGGGAACAACTTTTAGGTCTTTAGCTCCGGTAATAAATGCCTTTCCTTCACCTTCCGTTTCAAGAGTGACGTTGAAAGTTTCTACTTTGGGTTCTTCCATTTTTTTGAAAGATACGGTTACCGTGGTATTCTCCTTGACGGTGAAGCTTTTAGTTTTTGTGATATCTTCTTTTCCTGCCAAGATTTTGTCGAGTTGGTATCCTTTGTCGGGAGTTGCTGTAACAGATAGCTTGGTTCCCTTGGGTACAGCTTTCAAATCCTTTGCTCCGGTAATAGAAGCCTTTCCTCCAGTTTTTGTGTCAAGGATAACCTTGTAAGTTTCTACTTTTGGTTGTTCTTTTTTGAAAGTCACGATTACTGTGGTATTTTCCTTGACGGTAAAGCTCTTGGTTTTTGTGATGTCTTCTTTTCCTGCCAAGATTTTTTCGAGTTGGTGTCCCTTGTCGGGAGTCACCATAACAGAGAGTTTTGTTCCCTTGGGTACAGCTTTCAAGTCCTTTGCTCCAGAAATAGTCGCCTTTCCTCCTTTGCTGGTTTTCAGAATTACTGAGACAGTCGGCACCTTGACTCTTATTTGGACTTCAAGTGCTGGTTTATTATCTACTCCTAAAATGTAATCACTCTCGATTTTATAGTTGGAGGCTTTTCCAATATACCCTCCTTGAGGGGTAATTATTTGGGCATTTTTAATCTCTATGGATTTGAAATTACCAATACCATAACCATCAGACGAGTTTTTTTCTTCTTTTCCCAATCCTGTTACATTGGCTCCATCAATGATCAGCTTTCCTGTCGAATCCAGGTCGGTTATTCCAGAACTTCCTGATGCGATAACAGAACACCCACCGTCTATGCGAAGAATCTTTCCTTTTTTGATAACGAGAGCAGGATAGTCTTCTTTTTCGATTATGCGGAGTTTTCCCGGTCCGGTGATATGGAGGTTTTCATTGGCTTCCAACTGAGCATTGAGTTCGTTGCTTCCCTCTATTTTGAGGATGAATAGAGGAATTGAAAGAGATGTCGTAAACTCTAAGGAGGACTCCTCTGTCTGGTTAATGCTAATGTTTGCATCCTTCATTCTGAGAGTGTTTGACGAAGGATCGTAGACAATGTAACCTCCTGGTTTGATGGTAACCCCAGGAATAGTTGTGAGGTTTTTATAATTATCTGAATTGATAGATTTTCCGGCGATCTTAAATCCGTAGTCTTGTTGTGCAGAGGCCGAGAATACCAAACCACAAAAGGCTACAACCAATGTCGCAAACCACAATAAATGGATCTTCTTTTTCATAATGTTTGATTTTATTATTACCTATTCTTGTATTATGTGTCTATAATGCTTTCTTCATATTCAGTTTAGGAGGCTTGACTCAATCAAGATGCATACCACCCTTTGGTTGCAAAAATAGAATCTAAGGGGAAGTCGTCTGCTTGCGAAATCTTCCAAAATCATTGCAAAATCTTTCTCTCTAATGATGATAGATTTTGCAATATAATCATTCTAAGAATAGTTTAACTATTTGAATTATAGTTATTTATTCGATTTTCTTGTGTTGGAGAAACCTATGAGATGATAATTTTTTAGAAATATCGATGACTCCTATATACTCTCCATTTCAGTAGGTTAAGGATAGGTTGAAATTCTCTTTTTAGGGAAACAATCTGTACTTTTGCGGGCAATGAACGGTGTAAAGAACAGGGGAATAGGGCTTGCAAGAGTTAAACAAAAAGGAGGTGGAATAGTACCTTTTCTTATGACCTTATGGGACAGAAAAGGTACGTGGCTTTTCCTCAGTGTAGGGGTTGTGTTTTTTCTGAATGCTTGTACCCAAAAGAATGCTTCTTCCCCTCTGCGAGATAAAATAGAGATAGAGAATCGGCTAAAGGCAATTTGTACTATCGACTCCATAGCCCAACTGCAAAAAGAGTTTCAAGAGGAAGGCAATTACCTTGGCAGTGTGGTTGCTCTGAGGGAGTGGGGGCAACGCTTGAGCAAGAACAGCAAGTACGACGAAGCCCTAAAGGTGCATAGCTTGGGGTTGAAACAGGCGGAAAAGTTAGGTGATACTGTTGAGTGTGTGATGGCCCTCAATAGTATGGGTACCAATTACCGTCGTCTGGGGCTCTTGGATGCTGCGCAAGACTACCATTACCGAGCGTGGAAAATCAGTGAAGAGTATACCGATACCTCTTTTGTTGCCCAAAAGAATCGTTTGGTGTCGCTCAATGGACTAGGGAATATTTATATGACCATTGGCAATTTTGCACGGGCAGACAGTGCTTTTCGGAAGGCCTTGGCAGGCGAAAAAGATTTGGGAAGCGATACGGGGCAGGCGATTAACTATGCCAACTTGGGTGCCATATTCGAACTCCAAGGAGAGTTGGACTCGGCTTGGGTTTATTATAGGCGTTCTATGGAGTTTAATCGGAAGGCAGATAATCTTGTTGGAATATCTCTGTGTCATAACTCTTTTGGCTCTCTTTTGGAAAAAGAACATAAATACGACAAAGCAATTGTCGAATACGAAAAGGCCTATAGTATGTTGTCTTCCCAAGACGCTTGGTATGCTCTTCATTCATTGACGGCTTTAGCCAGAGTATATTACTCTTTGGGGCAAACCGATAAGGCTCTGGTTCAATTGGCAAAAGCCAAGGAGATTGCTCAAAAAGTAAAATCGACGGAGCATTTGGCGGATGTCTACAACCTCTACTACGAAATTTATCGAGATGCAAAAGACTATAAACAAGCCTTGGATTGTTATGTAAAGACCATTGAATTGCAAGATAGTTTGGTCGATATGGACAAAGTAAACCGCATACAGAACTTGAGCTTGAGTATAGAGCGCAACAGACAAGAACAGCGGATGATTCGTTCCAGAGAGGAGTTGAGGTCGGAGAGAGTGGAGAAGAATACCGGATTTGCGATCTTTGCTCTGATTGTAATTTTCTTGTTGATATTGGTCTTGTTGATGTACTATATTCAGCATATCCGAGCACGAAATCACCAAGCTCTAAAGAAGATGAGCAGTATGCGCGAAATGTTTTTTACCAACGTGACCCACGAGTTTCGTACCCCCTTGACGGTGATACTCGGTCTCAGTAGAGACATAATGGATAAAGATGTCGCCATATCACCGGAAACGAGAGATAAAGTTGCTACAATCGAGCAGCAAGGAAATAGTTTATTGAACCTTATCAATCAGCTTTTGGATATTTCCAAAATAAAATCAACGGTAGGGGATCCGGATTGGAGGAGGGGAAATATTGCTGTCTTCTTGTCGATGATTGTGGAGAGGTACCAAGATTATGCCCGAAGCAAAGAAATCGACCTTACGTTTTTCTCGGAAAGGGATATAGATACCGATTTCATCCCAGACTATATCAGCAAGGCGATGAACAATTTACTCTCCAATGCCATCAAGTTCACTCCCCAAAACGGACAAATCAAGGTTCTTGTTCGGCAAGAAAAGAACCAATTGCATCTAACGATTTCCGATACGGGAATTGGAATTCCTCCAGAAAATCTTTCTCTGATCTTTGAGCCTTTTTATCAAGTGGAAACCAATTTGAGCAGAGGGGGAACGGGAATTGGTTTGGCTCTGACAAAGCAGGCGATAGAAGCTATGGACGGGCAGATAAAAGTGGATAGCATTTTTGGAAAGGGAACAACTTTCTACATTCAAATTCCAATTCGACACGGAAACTCTCCATACGCTCGCATCGAGGTGCAGGAAATTGAGAGTACTCCTATTTTACCGAAGCAGGAAGAGGAGCTCGCAGACAGAGGGTCAGACGGGCACAACAATCCGCGTTTGCTGATCATTGAGGATAACTACGAAGTGGCTCGCTATATAGGATCACAATTTGACGAGCGTTACGACCTCTTTTATGCCTCCAATGGAAAACGAGGAGTGGATAAGGCTTTGGAACTTGTACCCGACCTTATCATTACCGATCTGATGATGCCCGAAATGTCCGGTTTAGAGGTTTGTAGGCAAGTTCGTGGCAACGAGATTGTCAATCACATCCCTATAATAGTAGTTACGGCAAAAAATACAGAAGAAGATCGCCTAAAGGCTCTTGAAGTGGGGGCAGATGCCTATATGATCAAACCGTTCGATAGCAAAGAATTGTGCGTTCGGGTTGATAAACTGTTGGAACAGAGACGTTTGTTGAGGGCGAAATATTCTCAGGCCGTAGCAGAGGGCACGGAAGAAGTTATAGCATTGCAGAGCGACGTAGAACAGCAGTTTCTAAGAAAAATTGTCGATTGTATTTCGGATTCCCTCAATAATGGACAAAATGTAGATGTTGCCACCCTTACTTCCCATATGTGTATGAGTTATAGCCAACTTTATCGTAAACTGTTGGCAATTACGGGTTCTACGCCTCAGTCTTACATCCAGCATTTCAAGATTAAAAGGGCCCAGCAATTGCTCAAAGATCAGCCGGAGCTAAGCCTTGGCGAAGTTGCGGATTTGTGTGGCTTTAGGGATTATTCTGGTTTTGTGAGAGCTTTTAAGAGCGTTTGCGGGGTTACTCCAACACAATATACAAAAGGAGAGAATTGATTTTTTTGAATTGAGGAGGTAGCCGGGTGCGTTGTGCTCCCGGCTTTTTTCTTGTCAGTAGGGAAGTATTCTACTTTCTCAAAGTCGGAGGGACTTAGTAGATAATGATCCTTTCAATCATCCTCAACTTTGTTTTTTCTATTCCTCGATCACAGTGAAGGAGTGCAGCGATAGTTGGTATTCTGTTTTCTCACGGTTGAACGGTTTTGGAGGACAAGGCCTCTATAATTGTCCCTATAATTAGTAATACGCTTTCCTCGGATTGGTAATCAGTGTCCCTCGGATTCTTGTTCTCATCCCTCGTCTTTGTCTTGGAATAGATGCACGTAAAGGTTTTCCTTTAGGGGAAAAGCCCCGGTTTCTGTACAAAATCTACTGTCCAACTATTGAGAAAGGGTGGAGAAGAAAACTTTTTGGGGCAGGATTTTGTGCAAAAAACGAGAGATACGAAAAAGTAGGGAAGTAAAAATAATTTGCAGGGAAGTACCAAAAATTTTGTTGGACAAAAGAAAAATTTATTCCCTGCCATTCAACCAAAATGAGGGAATTATTTAGCAAAGAATAGAGAAGAAATATCTCCTGAGTTTTTTTAGGAAGGAAAGACCTTTTTTGGGCAAAGCCTGTTGATCGCAAGTCCTTCAATTGTATCCTGTGGAAGAAGGCTTGTTGCAGCTAATTCCTGCCTCTGAGTTGCTCAATGTTTTCTAGTTAGAGTTATAAGATGAGTAATTTGGAGTAGGTCGTTCCCTCCCCCTTTTACCGGAAGAGGTGTATGCTTATTTTCCTTGTAACCCAAAACTTTTTCTTCGATTTTTTCTCGATAGATACCAAGAAATAGGCATTGTGTGTTTAGAACGAACAAAGTTCTCTCATATTCAAATGAATTGCCCTATTCTTTCCATAAGATGGTTTTTCTGTTTTTTACTTATTTATGCCTTTCATAGTTCAATAAGGTATGATTGTAGAGGCTATTTCTCCCTGCAATAGGGTCGGAATACCTATGATTCGGTATTGTATGATTGAAGTAGTACACGGTACCTTTGCAAAGAATTTATATAAACAATAGGGAGAGTTAATCGAATATGAAATTTTCTTGTAAACCCATTTGGGGAATAGTTCTGTTTTTTCTGTCTGTGGTTGCCTTCCAGGCAAAAGCTCAGCAGAGTTTTGGGGGATCCCCCAAAAGTTTTTCACCCACCAATCGAACTGGTTTGCGCAGCTTTGTATCGGAGATGCCGGTTCGTGAGGTACACCGCCAAGTATCGGCCGCACAACTGCGAGCTCAAGCTATGCAGCAGGTCAATGCACCCGCCATATCGGGAGAGGTTATCGAGGTGTCGTACAATTTGGCTCGAGACGGTAAACGTACGTTTTTGTCGGATGGAAGTGTTTCTTACTCTATGCGTATCAAGGGAAGAGAGGCGAAGGGAATTTACCTCTTTTTCTCTCGTTTCCTTATTACCCCGGGAGCACGTCTCTTTATGTACAATCCCGATAAAAGTGTGGTATTGGGGGCTTATACCTCAGAGACTAATCCTTCGGGAGGAGAGTTTGCCATCGAACCTCTTCCGGGTGACGAATTGATCCTCGAATACGAGGCAGCAGATGCCAACGATTTGCCTCAGATAGAGATAGACGGAGTGGGATATTTGTATTATCGATTCAGTCCTCATTCCATAAGCCACAAAATAGGAGAAGATGAAGTGCGAACTACTTGCCAAGTGGGAGCCAACTGTCCGGAAGGGGACGGATGGGATGCCCAAAAACGAAGTGTAGTACAGATTCTCATACGAATAGGCAATGCCATTAGTTTCTGTTCGGGAACGCTGGTCAATAATACCAATGAAGACTTTGCTCCCTACATCCTTACGGCAGGGCACTGCGCGGCATACAAGGAGGGGGATTATGATTTTAAAGAAACGGATCTCAATCGTTGGGTTTTTACTTTCCACTACATCAAGCCTAGTTGTAGTCGCAGTCATATAGGGAGTATGGAAGCCAAAAGTATGGTAGGGTGTCGCAAGGTTGTTTATTTACCTATGCACGACTATTCGGATGGTATGTTGCTTCGCCTCAATCAAGAGATTCCGGAGAGCTATCGGGTTTATTATAGCGGTTGGGACAGAAGTGAAAATGTTCCCTCGGCTGGGGTCAGCTTGCACCATCCCTTGGGAGATGCTATGAAAATCTCTGTTTTCGATAAAAAGCCTACGATAGGAAAATGGAGTGGTCACTTCGTCAGTGCCGAAAATGCGCATTTCGTTACGGATTTTTCTTCTGGTGAGACAGAAGGAGGTTCATCGGGAGGCGCATTCTTCGATAAAAGCAGCAAATTGCTCGTGGGAACTCTTACGGGAGGGGAAGATCAGCGGAAATGCATGCAAGGTTCTCTCAGCTGGTATGGACGTTTGTCTCAGCACTGGAATAGGTTTGCCGATAAGGGCAATGATAAGCGTATGGATATTTATCTCGACCCCAAGGGGAATGGCTCTGCCCAAAGCCTTCAGGGGAAATTCCGTCCCAATGCGCAGTACCTCTATCCCGTGACACGGGTAGAAGCCTTGCAGGCGAAGAACGATCCTCATTTGGTGCAAGTTACGTGGAAGGCTCCTCTTAACCTCACTTCCGAGCAAGAGGCATCACTTTATTACGACTTGCGTCGAGGAGAGGTGGTTGTTGAACGCATCAAACACGTTTCGGGGCAAACCGACTATGCTTATACCGACAAGTTAACACCCGAACAGATAACCTCGGGCAAGGCGACTTACTCCGTTCGTACAGTTTTGATTTCAGAGAAGAGAATGGACTATACTGTATGGAGCGAACCCATAGGAGTTTATTTGGGAAATTTGCCTCAGACTGTACCTGGGAAAGTAACTCAGAAGGATGGCAAGCAAGAGATTTCGTGGACAGAGCCGGTGCTTTATCAAGAGTGGACTCGAGTTCCTCGTGACGGAAAAGACGCTTCTTTTGCTCCTATCCCTATGGCAGAGATTAAGAAGCACGAGGTGCAGATTGCCAGACAAAGTTTGATCAAATACGCTGAAAAATGGCCCGTAGGAACTCTTTATTACGCCAAAGATAAAGAGGAATATAGCCCGGCCTACATAACGCAAATCTGTGTTTTGCCTCGCAAGGCCGGAGAAAAGTTTTACATCAATTTGGATCACGGATTAGGCCCCATTCATCGGTTTGTATCGTATGGAGAAGATTCTTCTAAGCGTCTCAAAGACTTTACCCGACGGGTAGAAGTGACGGTTCCTGCCGATTGGCAAAAGGGACAGTGGATTACTATTCCTTTGCAAGAACCGCTCAAGGTATCAAGTGAGTATATGCTTCGCGTTGGTTTTGAAACAGGAAATACAGCCAACCCGGCTTCAATGTCCTACCAAAAATTACCTGAGGTAAGCACTCGACACCTTTTTGTGGGGCCGTTGGTAATGATTATGGTTAATAGTCGGGAAGAGTGGTATCGGGTTCATTTTATGAGTGAAGTGCATCATATGCTGCCTGAATACTGGCAAGGAAATATGGCGTTCCGTCTTGTCGTATCTAACAGTGCTACACCCTTGACCAAGCCGTTAGGACAAAATGTAACCTCTTTTTCTTCGGCCCTGCCTCTACTGCCTCGTCCCACCCAATACAGTATAGAGTGCAATGGAACCTCTATTGCTACGGTGAATAGTTCCAAAGGGCAAACTTCCTATACCTATACATTGCCCAACTCTTCGGGAGAGGCAACTTATACCATTCGCCCTCTTTATAAAGGGATACAACAAGTTGAGCAACCTCGAGAACGTCGGCGTGTGAAAATTAAAATCACAACAGAGGGAGCCGGCAAAGCTGTTCTCTATGGTTATCCGCAAGACACGAAAGAGGTGTACACCAACTCCGTTATTTGGGTGGACGGGTATCCCAACGATAGCGAACACGAATTGGCATCCATCGTAGTCAATGGAAAGGCTATACCCGACTCTGAAATATGGGTGCAAGACCAGGATCTTGACATTAAAGTCTCGTTCCAAAAGAAGAGTTCGGTGAATAAGGTGGCACAAGAGGATAAATTGACCCTCTACCCCAATCCGGCACACTACGAAACAACTCTTTCGGGCTTAGCTGCAGGAAATACTGTTGCCATATATTCTATGGACGGAATCTTAATGGGTAAGTACACGGGGAATTTGGACGGAACTCTTTGCATACCTCTGAATCATTATACCCCGGGTGTTTACATCGTGCAAACAGACAAGCAGCAGAGTGTAAAATTGGTAGTGGAATAAATTGGACCGATCGGAGGAGTCTGTCCGATAAAAGATTCCTCCGATCTCTTGTTTACACGAAAAAGAAATGAAATATCTACATTTTTCTCTTTGTCTACTTCTATTCTTCTTGGGTCGTATGAGTGGCGTTGCTCAAGACATCAAGATCTATACAATTCAAGTCATTGGTCAAGAAGATAGGTTACCCATACCGGGAGCTACTATCACAATGGCAGATGGTGGGCGGTACGTAACAAACACTCAAGGAGAAAGCCGTATAAAAACAAGAAAGAAAAATATCAGCATCAAAGTCACCGCCATTGGATATGCCGATTTTGAACAGGAAGATTATCCGTTGTCCTCTTCTTCCAACAACCTTATCTACTTGGCAGAAGGAGATATAAGTCTCAACGCAGTAGAGGTGGTGAAGCAGCGTTCCTACACCTCTTTGGTGCAGCAGTCGAGCAGTATTGAGATGGATCAGTTGCTGGCTAAGAGCGGAAACCCACTTGCAAAACTTCTCGAAGAAATTCCCGGGGTAAGCAGCATCAGTACGGGGGCAACCATATCCAAACCGGTAATACAGGGAATGCACAGCAACCGCATCTTGCTTATCAACAACGGTGTCAAGTTGGAAAGCCAAGGGTGGGGTGCCGATCACGCTCCAGAAATCGACCATACGGGAGCTGCCATTGTGGAAGTAATCAAAGGAGCCGAAGCCATTCGTTATGGTTCCGGGGCTTTGGGAGGGGTAGTGTTGTTCAATCCCAGTGCTCTCCCTTTCAATAAAAAAAATTGGCATACTTCCGGGACACTCAATACCGGTTATGCCACCAACGGTCGCAGGCGAGATGTGGCTGCCTCCGTTGAACTGGGAAAAGGGGTGTGGGCAACCCGATTACACGTCCAAACCAAGGGGAGTGGAGATTATAGTACGGCGCACTATTTGCTCAATAATACAGGAACTCGGGAACAGAGTTGGTCGGCTTATACCGGATTCAAAAAAGACCAACTGCAAGCCACCGTCTACTACAGCTATTTTGCCAATAAGAGCGGAATCTTTTTCGGATCTCATTTGGGTGGACTCGAAGATCTCTTGGCCCGATTTGAGTATGGTCGCCCCTATGAAGTCACCATACAGCCCTACTCTTACAAAATCAAAAACCCTTGTCAGCAGGCAAAGCACCATTTGCTCAAAGGGGAGTTTCTTTGGGATATTGGCGAGAAAAATAAAATCGATTTTAAGGTTGCGTACCAATGTAATCACAGAGAGGAGTATGAGAATCGTAGAGATGAGAACTTCGACAAGATTCCCGTTATGAATCTCATCCTGCAAAGTTTCAATAGCGACCTTCTTTACAAACACCTTTGGGACCGAAGAGGTTGGGAAACCCAAATAGGTAGTTCCGGACTTTTTCAGACGAATAAGAATCAACCGGGAACTTCTGCCACTCCTTTTATCCCCAATTACACTACGTTGAGTATTGGAGGCTATGCCATCCAAAAGATGACCCTCGATGCCCTTACTTTGGAGGGGGGACTCCGTTATGATTGGCGGGTAACCAGTGCCGCCGGTTACAATTGGCGGCGTGAATTGTATGGAGGAAGGCGCATTTATAGCAATCTAACCGGTAGCTTGGCGGCTTTCTATGCAGTTAATGATAACCTGAGCCTTCGTGCCAATGTGGGATTGGCTTGGCGTGCCCCCGATGTAAACGAACTATATAGTAACGGATTGCACCACGGAGGATCGTGGAGTGTGGGTAACGACAAGCTCAAAAGCGAGAGAGGGTATAAAGCCGTGATCGGAGCCAAGTGGCACAATGAGTTTTTTCTTGTTGAACCTGGAGTTTTTTACCAGTCGGTGCATAACTATATCTACGACAGTCCCGACAAAAGTTTAGGATACAACGGTATCCACGTCCATTGGAACGGAGCTTATCCCATCTTTGCTTTCAACCAAGACAATTGTAACTTTTGGGGAGGAGATCTTTCATTGCGTACCATTCCTCTCAATGGCTTGGATATTTATGGCAAGGGAGAATGGATTAGAGCCAAAAACACCACTCGCAACACTTGGTTGCCCTACATCCCATCCGACAGATATACCTTGGGAATTGAATATCAATACCAATGGGGCGGTAGAGATCAATGGCAATTGGGCCTCTCTTCCGAGGGGATGTATGTAACCAAACAAACTCGTTTCGACCCGGAAAAAGATCTTGTTCCGTCTACACCACCGGCTTATGGGCTGATCAATGCTCAAGCGGAGGTTGCGTATCGCCTTGCCGGGGGAATTGCTTTGCGAGCCATTGTTTCCGGAGAAAACCTTTTGAATAAGGAATACAAGGAGTACACAGATCGTTTTCGATATTATGCCCACGCTCCCGGACGTAATATAACCTGCAGATTTATAATAAATTTTTAATTACAATGACACTCAAAAGATTTTTCTTATCAGCACAATGGACAGTTGCTCTGTCTTTACTCTGTTTGCTCTTTTCCTGCAAAGAGACCGGAAAGGGAATCCTCGAGGCTCCCAAGCCGATTGTGGAGGATGTTATCAAAGGGCACGACGAGTGGAATAAGATTGAGATTATTCTCAGAATGGCGAAAAAGAGCGATGATGGCAAATATCTTCTGGCTTATGATGAAGGGAAGTACAATTCCATTCTTCCCGTAAAACAGGTAATCACCTTGGGACGTAGTGGAGGTGGTACGGGTAGTGTGGAGATAACCAGCCCCACCAAACACTTTACGGTACTTAAGGGAAAAGATCTATACTACACTTTGGAGATGTGTTACTTTGATCGTCACGGCAAATCTATGAACTACCAGTTCTGTGTTTATCCCGAAAGGAAAGATGCACAGATGTTGCCCATCCATCAGCATTTCTTTGTGATTGCTCAAACAAATTTCTTTGGCAAAGAGGCATACCCCACGGATTTGGCGGGCAACGATATCGAGGAGTTGCACTACACAACGGGCAAAGACGGTAAACGAAGAGGGATGTATGCCAAGGAGTTGCAAAAGAAGAGCCGTTCTCTCTTTGAATACTTTTACAGAGACACGGATCCCGTTGATGCTATGATTGGTTCGTCGTACACAGATCCTCAAACAGGAAAAACACGCACGGTAGATTTCATTCGAAAAAAGAGATCATTGGATCCGTCCGTTCCTTACGATCGAGTGGGGCTTAAGGGGTATTTCAATTTTAAACGTAGCGATATTGCCTACCATATGCAAATAGATTTGGTACACGTTATTCCCGGAGATAAATATATCGGCAAAGACCCCTCCAACGGAAACCTATTGGAGTTTGATGAGAGGCATCCTGCTTGGAGTGTAACAGACGTAACTGTAAAGCTCCCTTTCCGAGTTATAGCCGATGCCGATGCCGGGGTGGCCATTTGTGCCCAACAGGCAGCCAAAGAGCTGAAAATAGATGCTTCTGCAATACAGCAAATGCTAAGCAATCCCGTTCAAACGGAGCCGGATTTTCGATTATAAATCAATACATCAACACCTAAACAAATAGTAAATCAATGAGAAATCTAAAACATTGGTCGGGCATACTCTGCCTCGTGGGGCTGTTGTTCCTTGGAGCAGCGAGCTGTCGCAAGTCAAATGAACCCAAGAAAGGAAATGAAGTTGTCAATCCGAACGGAAATAATTCGGGAAAGGGAAGTGACGATAACAAGGGAAGCGGAAACGATAATCCAAATACTACTACCAAGCAGGCCGAATTTGATTGGGCTACTTGCGAAATACTCTTTAGAGAAGGTCACCCCCACGGTTACGGAGAGTTGCACGGCAATACCGTTCCGGCTGAGTTGTCGTTTCGCAAACTGCAACGGTTGGTTTTGCAACGCCAAAATGGGAAAATTACCCTTCTCCCGGGAGAGGGGATGAATGGACGCAAGTACCTTCAAGCAATGGATGATGGGGCCCTTTACGCTTTGGAGATGGTTTTCAAGGACAAAAACGGCAAACGAATGAATCCGCAGGCAATTGGCAAAGAGGCCCTACCTCACCACTATATGCTCTTTACGGTAACCAACAAGGGGCTGAACGGAGAGGTAATCCCTCCCACCAATGTACGAACCAATCAACCTCTCAAGGGATCGGAACAATGGGACGAAGCCAAGTGGAGGAGTAAAACCAAACACTTCTTTGAATACAACTATCGAGATACCAATCCGGAAGATCGTCAGTATCGCTCTCCCTTGGGTACAGGGGGAGGGGTTGTTTCTCTTTTGCGTCGTAACTATTCTCTTGATCGCAAGGCTATGAAAGATTATGTCGGATTTAAGGGGCATTTTGCTTTCAGAGCATACCCTCAATCCAAACAAGATGATCCCACGTTGGACGGCGAGTTGCCAATGTATCACGTGGCAATACAACTGTTCTACATTCCGGGTAATAAGTACATAGGCAAGAGAGAGGCTGACTTCGATGGAGAGTTTGAAATAGAGCACGACTTGCCTTATCACTACGATAGCCCACAAGCCGATTGGATAGAATTAACACGAATCAATCTGCCCATTCAGATTGTAGCCACTTTCCGCGACCGAATGCTCAATGAGAAACGTTTCTATGCCGATCAAGCCCGTGTGTATGGAAAAACAGCAGAAGAAATACAAGAAGAGTATGACAAAGCAGACACAGGTAGCGACAATAGTACCTACTTTATGTAATACCCAAAACAAATAATAGCAACTTATAAATTTTAATTAGTTATGAAAAAAGTAATTTTCGCACTCTTGAGTGCTACCATTCTACTATCTGCCCTCCCCGGTTGTAATAGAAACAAACCGAAGTCAAACGAAAACAATCAGGTGGTTGTTAATCCCAATGACAAGCCGGGCAATAATCAAGGCGATAAACCGGGCGACAAGCCGGGTAACCCCAATGACAAACCGGGCAATAATCAAGGTGATAAACCGGGCGATAAGCCGGGTAATCCCAACGACAAGCCTAATGATAAACCTAAAGAGGGGAATCCTGATGGTGGAGTTTTCAAGCTGTCCGGTTTGACGTTCATCTACCAAAGCGGACCTGTGAAAAGTGGAAAAGATGAATACGTTACCTATCGTGAGTATGTATTTATGGAAGGGGGAAAAATTAAGGTAACTTACATCCAGCTAAAAAATGGAAGAAAAATTACTGAAGAATTTTATGAAGGCTCTTTTGTTGCAAAAGGCACTAAAGTGACTATTAAATACACTGACGAAGAAGGCGAAGAAACTTATTCTCTCGAAGGAACCCTAAACCAAGAGAAAAGGAACATCACCTTGGATCGCAATGAAGATGATACAGAAAACGTGGTTCTTTCGATAAAGAAGTAATAGCACAGAAAGCAGGGTGTGTCAGACCAATAAAGACTCTGACGCACCTTTGTCTTTCTCTTGCTTGTCCAGACTTGATTCACGAATGATTCTCTCAGTCTCTTTTCGATAAAATCTATCTCTTATGAAACAGCAGAGTTTATTGTTGCGCACCGTTGTTCTGTTTTTGTTATCCTTGGGCGTTGTTTTCCTGTTAGTAGCTTGTGGAGGGAGTCGTCAGCCGAAGCAGGACCCCAAAAAGTCAGGAGAAACTCATCAAGAGCAACCTTCTTTGCCAAAAGATGAGAAGGAGCAGGCGCGGAAGAGTTTCCTACAAGACAATGACAAAGCAAGTGTCGTTGTGATCAATTTTACAGGCGAAAAATGTTATGCCTGTCCCCAAATGGCAAAAAAAGTGAGACAGGCAGAAGAGTTGATGGCTCCCAACTATATTCTTGTGGCGATGCACTGTTTCTTCTCTTTTTCTCCCAACTACTATAATGAAGAAGCCGATATTTTTGCTTTTAAGAGGTACTCGATCGGAGCCATACCGGCACTTCGAATCAATAATATTTACGAGGGTCTCAAAGTCAATGTATCTGATGAGAAAATCAACGAGGAACTGAGCAAACCCGACCGATATAAAACCTATATCAACGTAGAACGAAAAGAACGAACCGTGGAGGTGAAGTATCTTGCAGACATACGTCCGCAATTCAAAGAAGAAGAGAAGAATCGGAAGTTGAAAGTGCTGTTTTGGATTACGGAGGATAAGTTAATCTCTCCGCAAAAAGACAAGAATGGAGTTATTGAAAAATATGAGCATAAAAATATTTTCCGAGGTGCTCTCAGTTCTACCCCTTTACAAGATTTGTATTATGGAAAGAGGTACACTCCAGGGGTTTTGTACAAGGGGTCTTTTCGTCTCCCGGAAACTGTTTCCGACCCCGCCAACTGTCGTATTATAGCTTTGTTAACCGATATAGAGGATTCTAATCGCTTTGTGGATGCTTTACGAGTAAGCATCCCCTAAAGGGGAAACCTCCCACTTGATTAAAATCTCTATTGGAGGTTGTGTTTGGATGTAATTTCCTTACACAACCTCTTTCTTTGGAAGAGGAATAGATATTGAGTGTAAATTATTGATATATAGCTTTTTATAATTCCCCAATTAGCAGGGAATTAAATTCTGATAATTCCCTACTAATTTTTGTTTTGTCCAAGAAAATATTTCTTGGCAGGGAACTAATTTTATTTCGGATGGGAGGGGTGGTGGGGGCCCTTTGCAAGTATCCCATTTTGTTTTCTTCTTTAGGGCTAAAAAAGGGGAGAGGGTAGCGGCAATTGGCTCGCCTCCGAATAGTTTTCGATAGAAAAAAGGTCGGTGGAGGAATTGCTCCCAAATCAATGATAAACCAGTGTTACCGCCAAAGGTTTGTGGTCGGATATGTGTGCTTTGCGGTCTACCAAAGCAGAGATGGGGATTAAAGTATTGGAGCAAAAAATATGGTCGATGCGGAACGAAGTAAACGGGAGGTCGTAACTGAAGCCGAATCCTTTTCCGGCAGCTGCAAAGCAATCGGTCAGAGGGATACGCTCTATGGCTTTGTGTACATAAGAGATGGGGGTGTCGTTGAGATCTCCACAAACCAATAGGTAGTCGGTCTCTTGCTCCTTTACGTCTTGTACCACCGCTTCCACTTGACGAGCTCTGCGACAAAAAGAGGGCGAAAGTTTTTCTGTCACTACTTCTCCCGTCTCGGACAGATTTTCTTTCAACTTACTCAGATTGATCGATGAGATATTAAACGATTCGAGGTGCAGGTTGTATAAAACCAACTGCTTGCCATTAGGCAATTCTATGTCAAAGACAGCTCCCCCATTAAATAGAGATTCCATCGGTAGACGACGTGTATTCTTGATAGGATATTTGGATAAGATGGCAAGCCGGGAACCATCATTACTTTGTGCTTTGATGTGGGAAAAATAGCGGTATTCCGGGCAAAGACTTTGAATATTTCTTTCCGTCACTCGGCGATTAGCACTGGGACCCAAAAAAGCCTCCTGCAAACAGACAATGTCGGCATTGCTGTTGTTGATGTATTCCAAAGTCGGATGCTTCTCCTCTCTTTTGATGACCTTAAAATCAAAGGCTTGGGCATTGAGAGAGAGTACTTTTAGGGTATCTGTATCCAATTCGGACCCTTGCTTCTGACTTAATTGTAGAGGCATATAGGTTACAAGGGCCGGGGCTGCCATAAAAACGACAAAGAGTTTGACTAAAAGAGAACGCCATCGCCCTCCTATAAGAGACGAAAAGGTGCTCATCAGATGCAATAAGAATAGCGCGGGAAAAGCCATTCCCAAATAAGCCGGCAAGAGAGAATAGTCCGGAGGAAGGTATTGCCCCAATAGGGCTAACAGGAGCAAAACGGCAAAAAACAGGTGGAGTACAGACCGCAACCGAGAGAAGAATGTTTTCTTACCCTTGGAGGAATGTGTTCCCTGTAAAGGCAATTGATTGGGATGCCCGTTGTTTTTGCTTGATGAATTATTCATAGCTCGGCTGTGTCTTTGTCTTGGGTAGAAGAATGAGCGGAATGAGGGTAAAGAAGCCGTTTCTCTTGAGACGAAAGACTTTTATAGCCCGAAAAAGTGGCCTTGTGCAAAGCCTTTTGAGCTGATACTTCTTGAGAGTTGGGGCTGGGAAGCAATTCCTTTTGTTCTTTTTCCTTTTGCTCCATCAGATGCCAAAGAAAAAAAAGAACTCCACAAACGACTCCTCCCAAGTGAGCCAAATGCCCTCCAATGTTGTTTTGTCCTGAAATCAAAGCAATCAGAATAAAAAATAGAATGGAAAGGAGGTACAAAGGAAAAGAACAACGCTTCACTCGAAAACGTTGGCGAGGATAGAGCAAAAGGGTGGCAACCATTAGGGCAACAACCGACCCGGATGCCCCGGAAAGAGGCATTCGCAGCACATTGACTCCCAAAGAGGTCAAAAACCAAGCTCCGGCGATGTAGCCCAAGCCTCCGAAGATGCCTCCCCCTAAGAAAAGTGCAAAGAAGCGGGAGGTAGACTCGTGAGAGAGATAGACTCTTCCGTAAAAAATCAGTAGCAAAAGGTTTAGATTTAGGTGCCACATATTGTTGTGCAACCAGAAATAGGTCAGCAAACTCCAAGGACGATGCAAAAGAGAGTAACCAAAGCCACCCAAGCAGAGGGCTGTCTCTACCTCTTGAGCGGCTTCAGGGACGAAAAACCTCAAGAAATATATCCCGAGCATCAAGGAAAAGAGTATCCTGCACAACCAAATAATGGGATGCGTTTGCAGAGAGCGGTATATATTTTTCAAAGAACAGGGCATTGGCTCAATTCAATAATGGTTGGAGGTTAGTTGAATGGACCGTCAATGCGGTGTTTCTTCCGCCAAATGAGAATTAGAATTAAAGCTCCCAGCATTCCCCCCAAGTGTGCAAAGTGTGCAACATTTCCCCGTCCGGAAAAACCAAGAACCAACTCTATAAGTCCGAATATAATTACGGCGTACTTGGCTCTGATAGGGATAGGAACAAAAAATATAAAAATTGCAGCATTGGGAAATAGCATCCCGAAAGCCAAAAGAATTCCATAGATAGCTCCCGAGGCGCCAATGGTCGTCAGAAGAGAGGCATACTCAGGCACGGAGAGCAAAAGCCCGTCCACATTTACTTGTGTATAGTTGGCTACGATGGGAGCCAGTTCAAATAACCACACTAATTGTTGTATGGCAGCAGCCGAGAGACCACAAACAATATAAAAAAGCAGGAAGCGTTTCCCTCCCCAAATCTGTTCGATGTGTATCCCGAACATAAACAAAGAAAACATATTGAAGAGAAAGTGCGTGAGGGTGTTGGTCGCGTGCAGAAACATATAGGTAATAGGTTGCCAAATGCGAAAGGCACTCGAACCTATATAGTGCAAACCCAAGGCATCGGTTAGGTCAAACCTTAGTGTATAGGGAAACGTTTTTTGAGCTAACCAAAAAATAAGAGTAATAATGATTAGGTTGAGAGTTACGGGAGGAACTGTGTTTTTGATTCGTTCGAGGAAATTGTTCATATATCGATGTGGTTATATTTTCTTGTAGGTCAATGTTATTGTTAGTGGAGGGCGCTTTCTCAAAGATAGGAAAGAGAACATCAATACCAAGCCCCGGCTTCTCCCCCGGGAAGCGATGCCTTGTTCCACTTGAGCCCTTGCAGCATTTGTGATTTTACCGAAATTGTTACGTTGAACGACTTGTAGGGACCAAAGGGAATAACACTCCCGGTTAATTGCCAACAGTGCATATCTCTGGTTATGTTGATGGTCATATTGGTTATCTTTTTCAGATCGAAGTTATAGTTGGCATCGAATGAGAAATACCAATTGGCAGTCGGCTGTATGCTTCCGTTAAAAGAAAGGTTTTGAGTAAACATATAAGGGTACTCTTTGGTCTTAATGTCAAATTTCTGTCGATTGTAGCCCATATTCAAGCTATAGTTGAACGAAAACGTCCACGGATAGGAGTGCGAGAGGTACCCGTAACGGTCGTACTCAAGAGAGTTAGAACCAGAGGAAGAGCGATAGTCGGAGACATTTTGAGGAAGAGTTTGTGGGGGAGGAGACATCGAAGCATTTTCTTCCTCCTGTTTGGTTGCGGTCGGTGAATCTGATTGCGTTTTCGAGGATTGACCAAAGAGATTGCTAAACCATTTCCCCAGTTGGTTGATTGTGTTGTTATTGAATGTATAACTAAAGCTGGTTCCCGTACCAATCAATCGTCCGAGTCCTTTTCCATTGAGAATACGAAGTTTATCAACTCTATAAGGCACCGGAGTACCGTCTTCTCGTAAGTAGTAATCGTATAGATAGGTGTCAAAAGATCCGCTCAGTCTAAGCACAAAAGTCTTGGACAGTCTAAGAGCAATATTAGAAGATAAGTTGCTCCACTTAAACGAATCGGCGGCCATATTGTAACTGATATTGGCACTGAGCTGGTCAATAAGGCTGATCTTCCGAAAAGGTTTTTTATTGGCAGGGGAACTATCTCCATTAGCTACCGAGTCGATCTTATTGCGAACCTTCATCTCTATGTTGTTGTCTACGGAAAAAAGGATTGCTCCGCTGCGTCCTCGTCCTGGCACTCCAAAAAGGTTGCGCTCGAACGGAGAATAAGTATGCTCGTGTGGAAGTCCGTTGTTGTCTTGATAGTGCAGGGTTTCGTAATATCCCCAAAAAGGAGTGCCGAAGTCAGGTGCATAGCTTAGAGAAATGGATGGGCTTATGCGATGCCGAATCATTTGAATATAGTCGCCAAAGATTTTCCACGGCTTAAAAAATCCGTACAATGTGGTCGATAAATTCAAGGAAGCTGAGAAGTCGTTCAAATGATAAAAACCGTATACCGTGTCTCCCTGAACAATTTGCTGTGTCTCTGGGTCGAATCTTTGGTAGGTTTTGTTGGTATACCACCGAGCCGAGTAATTGATTGACGGAGACACCTTGATATAGTTGAATAGGTCGAACGAAGCCGAAATGGGAACGTTGTGTTGCATCCCTGTTTTCCACTCCTTGAGCGACTGGCTCTTGAAGAGAAGGTGTTCTTTGGTGGTTATGGAATTACGCAGTGACCCCGAATAGCTCAGAGTTATTTTTTCGTACCAACGTTCTTGACCGGCACGAGCTTTTCTCTTAAAAGGGTATACAGAACTTAGAGATATGCTCAAATTGGGCAATGTAACCGATAGGGTGGAGTCTCTGGAGCGTTGATCTATGCTAAAAGATCCGGATAGCGAAAGAGGGATTCCCACAAATCGTCGCGTGTAACTTATACTGGAACCCTTATTATTGTGCGCTCTGACCGCTGTATTGTAAAGTGCCTCCGTTGAGTTGTGGTTGTAGCTGCTGGTAGCAAAATTAACTTGAGCCGAGAATGTGCGCAGAGGATCGGCTTTGGCATCTTGCCGATGTGACCAAGCAATGGAAAAGTCCCTGCTTCGACTATAAGAGCCGGGAATAGCCTTGTCTCCCGAAGCCGTAGAAAGAAAACCCACAGAGAGAGAACCGTTGTATTTGTAACGTTTTTGATAGTTTGAATTGGCACTTACGCCCCAAGATCCATCGGTGTAGATCTCTCCTCGCAGTGCCACGTCGAAGTAGTCGTTGAAGTTTAGGTACATTCCTCCATTGCGCAGGTACAATCCTTTGTTCTGATCCATCCCATATTGAGGAGGCACAATGCCGGAAGTTCGCTTTTCGTTGAAAGGGAAAAAACCAAAAGGAAGTCCAAAGAGGTAGATAGGAACATCTGCTAGAACCAAATAGACAGGTCCGGTGACGAGTTTGTCATTGGGCTTAACCTTGGCTTTGGTCAAATTTATGTAGAAGTGGGGATGGTTGTGGTTGTCACAGGTGGTGAACCGACCATCCTGAAGGTACATCGTGTTGTCTTTGAGTCTCTTGGCATTGTCCGATGTCAAGAAGGCCTCTCCCTGTTTGGTAGTAACCCCTGTGATGAATCCTTGTTCGGTTCGGAAGTTGTACTTCATCGTTTTGCTCTCAAAGGTCTGGTCTCCATCACTGAACCGAGGGAGGTCTTTGGCATAGCCTACGCTGTCCAATATGTATTGGGCGTACACTTGTGAACTATCTACGTCAAAGCGCATAAAACTTGCCTCTAATTTTAGCTTTTCGTACTCGATGTTGCCGGGGCCAAACAGGTACATTAGTTTGGAACCGACCATTACCATAGAATCTTGAGCAGAAAAAGCAACCGGGGCGGGTAGCACAAAAGGCTCTACCTCTTCTTTTTGTGGAGTTGAAGTACTATCCGATTTTTCCTTGACCGACGGATTGATAGAGAGCAACGAATCTCTTGCAGATTGCAAAATTGTATCTACGGAAGGGGATGATAATGAGTCGGGGAGGGACTGGGATAGGTTGATAGATTTTTCATTGAAAGGGGGGAGGGAGTCTCTTCTCTCTTCTTCCAAATCCAGTTTTAGTGGAGCTGATGCTTTTGGTTCCAAATCTTCGATGAAAGGAACCACAGTTCTTGTGCCACAAGCCGACACCGTTGCAAGAAAAACGGCAGCAACGGCTTTTGCAACATTCCAAAATCTACGCTCTCTTTTCACCTTCACACACTCTCTGAAAACTAATAGGCTACAAGAGACAAAGGTACAATTTTAGCCGTATAAAGCAAGGCTGCTCCAGACGGGATTGGTGAGATTTTTAGACCGACATCTTGTACAAATTCCATCCCCAATTGATTAGGGTGAGCAAAACCAACGGGAGCCAAATATACCATCGCCGTAGTAGCCTATCTATTCGTTTGTAACATTCGCCCAAAGTTTGTCGGTGAGAGAGAAAATCGAACAGCAACCAGACCGACAACCCCAAAAGAGTAGGCAAGACAATGAATCCCAATGGATTGAGCCACAAGGCGTCAACCCAATGACCTTGTGTCAAGGCGATTACAGAGCGAGTAGTTCCGCAAGCCGGGCACGGGTAGCCGGTCACCGATTTGAAAAAGCAAACCCCAGAGAAAGAAAATTCTCCGAGGTTGTTTCGTGCTGCGGCTCCAATAATCCACAAACCTCCTAAAAGGCACAAAGCGGATAAAGTGGGATAGGGATGTTTGTACTTCACGAGTGGGTAAAGACGCTGTTCTTCTCCAATCAAATCAGATAAGGATGTTTCTTAGCATTTCGAGGTTTTTGTCTCTGGTTACTCCCATAATCAGAAAGAGGTCTATGATAGCCCAGATGCCACAACCACCTCCGGTGAGCAGCTTTGCTATTCCCGCTCCCGTGTCTCCGATAAAGAGACGGTCTATTCCAAGCCCTCCTCCGAAGAGGGAAATAATAAGTACGGTTGTCGGATCTTTGAATGGAAGAGCTTGGAGCAATATCCACTTATCATCGCTCAATTGAAGAAGTTGATTTCTGATCTCCATCAAATATTGGGGATCGAAATACTTGCCGTTGGTTGAGAGAAAAAGATCTACTTTTTGAGAATCCATATAGAGATAGTTTATTTAATAGGTATATACTATGCGCCAAAGGTACAAAATAAGACTTTAATAAATTTATATTGTTCTCTTTTTGATTCTTGTTAATACAGATACTTAAGTCAATATTTTGTGGCAAAATAAAAAACCTACCTCACAGAGAATGCGAGGTAGGTTCAAAGTTCTGTTTATCTTCCTATAAATTAGAATCTAACTCCGATTCCAGTGTAGAAGTTGATGTTGTTTACAGAAGTTTTGTCTACGCCAGATGTGTTGAGAAGACCATATTCCGTACCAACGGCAAAGTAGTAGCGGCTGTATTCAAGAGCCACTTGACCACCCAAACCGAAGTCAAAAGGCTTGAGGGCAGACTTATCGTTTACTTTTTTGTATGGGTCAGCCTCAATTTCTGAACTCCACTTGCCTGCGGCCATAACTTTTGATTTCGTTTTGCCGGAAAAACCATAAGCGAAGTAAGGACCGGCTTGAACAGAAACTGCCAAGTTGGGAGCGAAAGCAGCACGATAACCGAAGTAAACGGGGATTTCTACGGCGTGCAACATCGTTGTAGAACTTGCACCGGCAGAGAGCGTTCCCTCTCCAATGATTGTTTCGGCCTTAGAACCACGGCTGAGGAAGAACAATCCGGGGTTGGCATAAAAACCATCATTGCCCAAATTAAATTCGGCACCCACACCTACGCGATAACCAACAACTGCCTTACCTGTCTTAGAGGTATCACCTACTTTGGTTGTCGCATTCGAAAAGTTTGCGGCTGCCTCAACTTTGATTGTTGGACGCATTTGAGCGGAAGCTACCGCTACGGTAGCAAACAGCGTTACGGCTGCTACGATAAATTTTTTCATTTCTTTCTAATTTAATTGTGAGCCTTTTCCGGCTCGTTATACATATTCGGGAACTTCGTTGCGATTCCATTCCCTTGTTTGTACAATATCCTGGCGCAAATGTAGTAATATTATTGTGATATACAAATCTTTACTATTCAAAGCGAGAATTGTCATAACCTAATAAATTGTGATGGGGCTACTTGATATGATCTGATAGTGAGGTAAATACAGAAGGATGGCCCCAATCTGGCAGTGAAATGTCTTCTTCCTTGAAAAGGTAAAGCCTAAGGCCCCTATATATAATAAGGTGTAAGATGTTGGTTTTTTTTTCTCTCCAAGCACAACGAATTGACCGATTTTGTTGCTATACTCGGAATGGAAAAGCTATTTCTCTTTTGAATCGCTAAAGGTTGGGGGTGATCTCGCAAACTTCTCGGGTTTGATGTCTTCTCTAAATAGTTCCCTCAAAGAGAGCAATTAGTTCCCTGCTTTTGGGTGATTTTGAGGGAATTAATTTCTGATAATTCCCTACCAATTTTTATTCTGTCCAACGAAATAAATCTTTTGATGGAGATAATTCCAGAGACCTAATTATTTGCCGAAAAAAAGAGAGAAACACTCCTAAGTCTAACCATCTTCCGACTCCTATTTTTTTTGTTTTTGAAAGGAAAGTGCAGTTGAGAATTAGAGGAAAAATCCTCCAAAAGGATATTTCTAACACTCACAATGAGTGTTTGGACAATGTCCCAAGAGGTATAATAGAAAAGTGCGAGTGTTTTGTATTTATTTGATTATGAATTTGTTGTGTCTGAATTTTGTCTTTGATGCGCGCTTTGTCCTACTATGTCGCACAAAAAATCCTACTCTTTAAGGATCCTTTTATTATTACTTTGCCCACAAGAAAGGAGAAAGCTTCTTATGAAAAGTTTTCTCTTTAACCACAGGAGTAAGAAACAACTTATTACGAGAAGCGACAAGGTTTCCGTTTGGAAGTGAAAGGGGAGTTTTCTCCTTTCGAGGAGATCTTCTATGAGATTCTCTATACTCGCAAGAGAGATGTGGGGGAGGATCTTTGCGCGAACAATTACAAATGAGGAAAGGTCTGTCAGTTAAGCAGGTTTCCTCACTTGCATAAAATAAACAAACGTGGAGGGGGCATTTTGGCTGTGGCTGAGGTGCTGCTTTCTTAGGCGGAGCCAAGAGGGCTTTTGTTTACCTAACGACTTACAAGAAAGGGCTTGTCTTCTTTTTATTTTCGGAATCTCACTGGCAAGCAAGCGTTGCTACTTTGTTGATGAAAGGATGAAATACGCCTTTCGTTCGTTGCAAAATCTTAATAGAATCCCTAAAAACAGAACACCAGGGTAGCAGCGCTGAGACCCTTTCTTTTTACTACTACTCTAAATCTTTGTTATATCCTTATAGTTATATAATTGTCTCATAATTGATTCTTTGGCTTCTTGTTTGCAAAAAAGAGACAAAGGATGTATATTTGCTTCGCGAATATAGATAATTGAATACCCAAATTCTAAATTGAACAACAATGAGAAGAATGATTTTTGCCCTATCAGCTGTGCTTACGTTGGCTGTGGCAGCTGTGGCACAATTGCCATCGGTAGAACTCAAAGATCTTGAAGGAAAATCGGTAAATACAGCAGAGCTGAACAACGAAGGAAAACCCTTTATCATCAGTTTCTTTGCTACTTGGTGCAAACCTTGCTTGCGCGAGCTGAAAGCCATCAATGAAGTGTATGCAGACTGGCAAGACGAAACAGGGGTTAAGTTAGTGGCCATTTCTATTGATGAGGGTCAAAACACAGAACGTGTAAAACCATTGGTTGCCGGGTTGGGCTGGAACTATGAGGTGCTTTTGGACTCCAACTCGGACTTCAAACGTGCTATGAACGTAAACCTCATTCCTGCTGTATTTGTCATTGATGGCTCCGGTAAGGTTTACTATTCACACAGTGGTTATACAGAGGGATCGGAAGAGGAACTTATTGTAAAGGTACGCGAGTTGCTCGCTGCCGAATCTGAAAACAAATAATAGCTTGTTGTTTTAGTTTGATTGTGGATTGTTGGCTTGGATGTACGGATTGTTTCTACAAAATAGTGCGACCAAAGCAACAATCCACAATTTTTTTATAGAAAGGAAAACCATTATGAGATTGAAAACTACCTTTATGGCCTCTCTGGCTCTATTGCCTGCGGCATTGATGGCAACTTCAACCGATTCTGTTCCAAGTGCGCTTTTGACTCCGCCCCCAACGCCTGCAATCGTAGCAACGCAAAGCTCTGCCACCTCTCCTTTGTTCAAAAAACCGGAAGCGTGGCGCCCTTTTTCTGCTCAATTCTCCGTGCAGAGCGATATGCTTTTTTCTTTGGCGGACGATGCAGACAAAAAGGCTTGGTTGGGCAACAGCTATATAACCGCAACCTTGCGCAATAATTATTTGGAATTTGGAACTCGATTCGAAGAGTTGAGCAACCCGCTACCCGGTCGTAAAGATGAGCGTGGGCGTGGCATTCCTCATTTCTATTTGAGTGGTCGTTATGGCTCTTTGGCAGAGGTAACCTTGGGCGATTTTTATGAACAGTTCGGCAGTGGTATCCTTTTGAGATCTTACGAAGAACGCACTTTAGGCATTGACAACGCCATTCGTGGAGCCAAGGTGGTGCTTAACCCATACAACGGGGTTTATATCAAAGGTTTGACCGGGCAACAGCGTTACTACTTCGATCGCACTTTCCAATTCTTTAATGCCAATAGAGGATATGTTTCCGGGGTAGACCTCGAACTGAATATCGATCGTTGGAGTAAAGCTATGCAAAAGCAACGCATTGGTCTCTCTTTGGGTGCCTCAGTGGTATCTAAGTACGAGGCTCAAGAAGACATTCTCCTCAGTAGAGACGGAGTTGCTTATCGCCTTAATCTACCCAAGCAGGTGCCTGCTTTTGGTGGACGTATGCGTCTCTCTTTAGGAGACTTGGTGTTTAGTGGAGAGTATGCCTATAAAGGCAATGACCCCACGGCTTCTAACGGGTATATCTACAAACCGGGTTCGGTAGCTATGTTCTCTACCTCTTACAGCCAAAAAGGGTTGAGCTTCTTGTTGCAGGCCAAGCGAAGCGAAAACTTCAATCTCTTGAGCAAGAGATCTATGTTGGGTAATCCTTTGCACATCAACCATCTGCCGGCTTTTACCAATACCCATACTTATGCCTTGGCGGCTCTGCATCCCTATGCCACACAACCCGATGGAGAGTGGGCATTGCAGGGTGAGTTTAGATACAACTTCAAACGTAAAACTTTCTTGGGTGGGAAATACGGCACGGGAATTAAGCTCAATTACTCTCACGTTCGCGGACTCAAAAAGAACTGGCTCGAAGGAGTAGATCCGGCCAACAGTGCATCTTTGATGGGTACAGACGGCTACACAGCTCCGTTCTTCGGAATGGGTGAGTTGTATTTTTCCGATTTCGATGTTGAGATTACCAAGAAGTTGTCTAAGGACTTCAGCTTTATATTCTCTTATATGCATCAGATCTACAACCAACGTGTAGTGGAAGGGCACGCCATCAATAATGACTTGGTTTGGAGCAATATTTTTATTCTCGATGCTAAGTACCGATTCAATAACAAGGTATCTCTCCGTACCGAATTGCAATACCTCAACTCTCGCCAAGCAGAGGGAGATTGGTGGTATGGTATGGCAGAGTTGTCTCTCTTGCCCAACTTTATGTTCTCTATTTCGGATCAATACAATTCGACTATGACCAAGGAGCACTATTATATGGCTTCTGCCACATACTCCAAAGGAAGCCATCGCTTCTCTTTGGCTTACGGTCGCACGCGTGCCGGAATGAACTGTTCCGGAGGTGTATGTCGTTGGATGCCACAAACAAAGGGTTTCTACTTTTCATATAGTGCTAACTTCTAATACTGCTTTATACGATGAAAAAGAACATCATAATCAAAATAGCTACAGCAATTGCTTTGCCTGCCCTGCTTGCAGTCTCTTGCAAACAGATACCGGTGGAAGATCGTTTGATCAAAGTGGAAGATACTTATTCTCGCACTGTTTTAATAGAAGATTTTACGGGTGTTAAGTGTGTCAATTGTCCGCAGGCCGCCAAGGTAGTGCACAGTACCGCAGAGCAGCTCAAAGGGCACGCCATACCGGTAAGTATTCACGGGCACGTTAGTTTTACTCCCGAACAACATCCTCTTTTTAGCAAAGATGGAGAAGAGTATTGCCGATTCTTTGGCGTTTATGACAAGGGAAGTCTTCCCTCAGGGGTTTTTAGCAGAAAAGAGTTGGTGGGGCTTGATGGCAAATATTGCTCAACCACCTACACAACTTGGAATGCTTTTGCTGCACAGGTAGCCAAAATGCCCCAGCTCTACAAAATGGAACTTTCGGCTTCAGCCAAAGGTCGTTCCATATCGGTAAAAGTAAAGGCAACTGCCACTGAAGCACAAAAGAGCAACCCCAAGTTAAAAATGCAACTTTGGCTCTTGGAAAACGGTCTCATTTATCCACAAGATGACA
Organism: Bacteroidota bacterium; assembly: GCA_023396255.1. Classification (GTDB taxonomy): domain Bacteria; phylum Bacteroidota; class Bacteroidia; order Bacteroidales; family Porphyromonadaceae; genus Porphyromonas. Next base: position 66,578 of record JAEWWU010000006.1, on the reverse strand, counting down.
AAGACCTGGGTAAAATTAAGGACTATAAGCACGAGCACGTGTTGCGTCAAGCTCTGAACGGAACTTGGGGAACCGACTACTCGGTGGCTCAGGAGTATGCAGCCGAATTTGCAGTTGCCAACGAAACCGTTGTTCTTACCAATTGTCAGGTTGTAGCTTTTGTTTACGATAGTGAAACCTACGAAGTGTACGAGGCTATCGTTACCGATTTGAAGTAAGCCTTTGCCTCGTTGAGGTAAAACGGATCTACAACAACTAACCTCCGCCCAAATTCTGAGCGGAGGTTTTTGTTTGTCTTGCAAGAAAACCCTAATTATACTAACTTTGTCGCCCATAGAAATTTACGTGCAATCAAAGATTATCATTGAAATATAATGGAGATTAAACAAGAACAGTTGCCCGGTTCTCTACTACAAGTGAAAGTAGAGGTTGCACCGGAGGATTACCAAAAACAGGTCGAAGACGCAATCAAGAACACTCGTAAGAGAATTCAGATGCCCGGGTTTAGAACCGGACAAGTTCCCAAAAGTGTTATCGAAAAAAAGCACGGTAGAGAGATTCGCTATAATGCAATTATGGAGCAGGCCACTAGCCAACTCTCCAAATATATAGGTGAAAACCAAATCCGTCGGATGGGTACCACTGATGTTTCGGCAATTGAGCCGGAAGACGATTTCTCGGCACCTGCAAAGGCCTATACAATTACTTTTCTTGTGGGGGTTGCTCCCAAATTCAATTTCGAGGTCAGTGAGCAGTTGACTTTACCTTGGAAAAATATTACAGTAGAGGAAGAAGATGTAGAAGAACGCTACAAACAGTTCCGCGCTTCTGCCGTAGAACCCGTAGACGTTGAGCAATCGACTCACGAGAGAGCTATTTTTTACGGAAAAATAGAAGGGGTTGATGCAGCAGGAGTTTCTTTGGAAAAAGAAAATGCAATGCTTATAGCCGACTATATCAAAGATGAGGCTACTAAGAAAGCATTCCAAACTTCTCAAAAGGGAGGTATTGTTTCGTTTGTACCTGCAGTTGCTTTTGACAATAACGAAGCTGAAATTGTTTCTCTCTTGGGAATCGACAAGAGTAGTATAGATCAGGTAAAGGATGTTACCCTGCAGTTCTCCGTAGAGCGAATTACCGAACCTCGCGAGAGAGCTCTTTCTAAGGAGCTTTTTGCCGAAGTTTTTGGTGCAGGACAGGAAGGAGAAACAGAGGAAGATTTTCGCAATGCTATTCGTCAGAGAATCCAAGAAGGCAATGACGAGGCCTCTTTCTCTCTTTTTATCGGAGAAGTGTACAAATATTTGGCAGAGCATTTTGCCGATGTTGAGTTGCCCGATCACTCACTCAAGCTGATGCTTAACGAGAAGCATCTTCCCGAAGAGGAATTTGTTCCGATGTACGAGGCGCAACGTCCGACTCTTATTGCCCAAATAGCTCTTCAAGAATTGGCAGAGAAAGCGCAGATAGAAGTTACCAATGAAGACCTCAAGCAGTACTACAAGGATATGTATCGAGGATATTTTGGAGGTGCTTCCGGAGAGCAGGTAGAGTCTATCCTTGAGCGTTTGGCCGAAGACCAGATCAAGAAGGGAGACGATGCTCAAGCACGTATTCGTATTTTCGACAACAAGGTTTGCCGTTATATCAAGGAAAATGTGACCTTGGATATAACCAATATCACCAAGGAAGAGGCTCAAGCCATCTTTAGAGAACTTAGTGGCGGAAATGTCGAGGCACAAGAGGAAGAAGAAGTTTCTACTTATGCCGAAGAAGATGCCAAAGTTCAAGAGTAAGAAGTAATACATAAGAGGATTTTGCCCTCTTTTATCCTCGACAGAGGATTGGAAAACGCATAACGGTTTCTGGCCGCTATGCGTTTTTTTGTTCTTAAAGGATTATAAATCGAGAAGAGAGCATTAACAGGCAACAACAAAAAGACACAAGAGAATGGGTTAGGAATAGGGAGGAAAGGAATTGCAATGTAGCAGATTTGTAACAGGTTTATAACTCGGATGTAACATTGAAACAATAGTTTTGCGACGTAAAATCAACCATTTATTGATAAAACCGATGAAAAAGAAAATCATTGCAACTGCTCTTGTGTTATTGGGTTGGAACATCCTTTCGGCTCAAAAAGAAACCTCTTCTGTTCCTGCAATTCATTCGGAGATAACTACTCCTCCCTCGGAAAAAGAGCCGAAGAAGCCAAGTTTGAAAATCTCCGGATACATTCAAAGCTATATGCAGTGGGGAATGCCCAAGGCTTCACTTTCTGTGGGGAGTGGCAACGAGTCTTCGGCACACGCGTTTGCTCGTATCGGAGTTCGTCGAGGTCGTCTCAAAGCATCTTACAGCGATAAGATGGCTTCCGGAGTGCTGCAAATAGACGTAACGGAAAAAGGGATAGGGCTCAAGGATGCTTATATCCAAGTAAAAGTCCTCGGGAACCAGTTCAGTTGGTTTCGTGTGGGAGTTTTTAATCGCCCTTTCGGTCACGAAATAGGGTACTCATCTTCTTTAAGGGAAAGCCCAGAACGCTCAACAATTGTACAAACATTATTTCCCAATGAAAGAGATTTGGGAGGGATGATTGCGTTGCAAGCTCCTAAAAATTCTGAGTGGCACTTTTTACAACTCAACGCCGGTCTTGTCGCAGGAAATGGCATAAAACAAGCCCCGGACAGTCGGTTCGATTTTGTGGGTCGCCTCTCGGCTTCTAAGGTAGAGGGTAATTCTATGAAGTGGGGTATAGGAGGGTCGTTCTACTATGGAGGTGTTTATCAAGGCTCCGCTACTGTCTTCTCTATGACCTCATCCGGTTTTGTGGCTAACGAGATCTCCGAAAATATTGGGCGGTATTCCAAACGTATCTATGCAGGAGTAGATGGACAGTTATCATTTTTTACTGATTGGGGATTGACACAAATCCGTGCCGAATGGATTGGAGGACGGCAGCCGGGAAATCGACAATCGAGTAAGAGTCCCAATAGCTCCACCCTACCGAAGGAGGACACTTTTGTAAGACCGTTTCAAGGAGGTTACCTCCTTTGTGTACAAGATTGGGGAACACTTCCCGTTGCCTCCTTCGCCAAGTACGATTGGTATGATCCCAATACCCTTATTCAAGGTAACAGTATTGGAGAATGGAAAAACACGGGTCCGGCAGATATTATGCACCAAACCATAGGAATGGGAATATACTATCACCTTGGCCCATCTCTGAAGCTGACGGGATATTACGAAAGGGTATATCAAGAGGTTTCCTCCCTTTTGGCAACTTATGACCAAGATCGTAAAGACGATCGCATTACACTGGCTTTGCAATACAAATTCTAAGAAGTAAAAGACTTCCCTAAAAAAGAGTGGCCGATCGTTTTTTTGTAACCAAACTGTAACAAGGCTGCAACAACTGTGTAACAACTCATCCATAGCTTTGTGGTGCACAACAATAATGTAAATATTAGACCAATGAAAAAGTATTTCTTACTCTTTGTTTTCTTCCTGACTATTGCAGCGGTTCTCCAAGCCCAACGCATCAAGGGGTCGGACACGGTGCTCCCTCTTTCCCAAAAGGAGGCCGAAAGCTATATGAAGGTTAATCCCTCGGCACGCATCACTGTATCGGGGGGAGGAAGTGGGGTAGGTATTGCTGCCATTCTCTCCAATACCACCGATATAGCCCAAGCTTCTCGACGTATTAAATTTTCGGAACGTCAGAAACTAAAACAAATGAACCGCACAGTACGTGAAGTCGTGGTTGCTTATGATGCTTTAGCGGTGGTGGTGCATCCTTCCAATAAGATAAGCAAGCTTACTCGTAAGCAATTGGAGGACATTTTTACCGGAAAAATTAGAAACTGGAAAGAGGTCGGAGGTGCTGACCTTAAAATAATTCCCTATTCTCGAGAAACTTCTTCCGGTACGTATGAGTTTTTCAAAGAGATTGTTTTGAAAAATAAAAACTATATGAATGGGATTATGAGTATGCCGGCTACCGGGGCTATTATCCAATCGGTAAGCCAAACCCCAGGGGCGATAGGATATGTGGGGCTGGCTTATTTGAATCGGAAGGTTAAACCTCTTGCAGTGTCTTTCGATTCGAGTAAAAAATACACAACTCCATCAATAGCCAGCGCAAAAAACAAAACTTACCCCATTGTGCGTCCGCTCTATTACTATTATGATAGTCGTGCGGAAACAAAAGTGAAACCTTTTATCGATTATGTTCTCTCCGGGCAGGGACAGAAAATAGTATCAGAGATAGGGTTTGTGGAGGTAAAGTAGTTTCCTCTAAAGAAGATCAACTGAGCTCCATCCTTTCTTGTCGAAGTACTATGAAAAAACAGATCAAAAAGGTGTTTGAGAAAGCCATTGAATCCCTTTTTACCCTCAGTGGAATGATTACCGGGATTACGATCTTGTTGATTACTCTTTTCCTTTTCAGTGAAGGGGTGGGTTTGTTCCGTTCTCCTGCCGTAGAAGAAGGGTATTCGCTCTACATAAATGAGAAAAATAGGGCCCGTATTCTAACTACCCCGGAAATCAACAAGATCTTTGACGGCGAAATAACCAATTGGAAACAGTTGGGTGGCGATGATAAGGAGATAGAGATTTTGCGCATTGATGATCTTTTTGCTCTTTATAGCGAAGAGGAGTTGGGTGAAGACTACTCTCTCTTGCCACAAAGAATAGAAGAGACCGTGCAACGCAATGCAGCATTGTTGGCTTTCTTGCCACGGAAATATGTTAAGCAGAAAGGTAGCTGCCTCCGAGAGATAGCTACCGGAAATATAAAAGCAGCCGATTTCTTTGGCGGAAAAGAGTGGGTTCCGACCGCTTCCCCCGCTCCACTATACGGAATACTTCCCCTTGTATTGGGAACCTTGGTCGTTAGTCTTGGAGCAATTCTGCTAGCCCTTCCATTAGGATTGGGGGTTGCCATTTGTCTTTCGGAATTGGTGGGGCGGCGTACTCGTAAGTGGTTTAAGTTTGCCATTGAGCTGTTGGCCGGGATCCCTTCGGTCGTGTACGGATTTTGGGGGTTGGTGGTTTTGGTTCCTTATGTGCAAAGAATCTTTTCTCTTCCTGTGGGGGAGACAGCTTTTACCGGAAGCCTTGTTTTGGCAATAATGGCTCTGCCGACCATTATTAGCGTGGCTCAAGACGCTATGAGCAATACCCCCACGGCGATGAGAGAGGCGAGTTTGGCTTTGGGGGCTACCCGTTGGCAAACTATATATAGGGTGGTTATACCTTATGCCAAGTCGGGGATATCTGCTGCTGTTGTATTGGGCGTGGGACGAGCTATGGGCGAAACTATGGCGGTGCTGATGGTAACAGGCAATGCGGCCATTATGCCCAATGATTTTTTTGCTCCTGTACGCACTATTCCGGCATCTATTGCAGCCGAATTGGGCGAAGTCCCGGTGGGCAGTTCGCACTATCAGGCTCTTTTCCTCCTCGGGGCTATTCTGTTTCTCTTTACAATGCTTATAAGTATATCGGCAGAAATCATATCTAAGAAACAATATAAAGCAACACTCTAATCGTATGCTAACGTCAAAGAAGATCAGTGAAAAAATAGCTTTTGCTATTTTTAGATTCTTGGGTATTTCCGTGTTAGGACTGCTTTTGGCCCTCTTGGGTTTCATTATTTACAATGGGGCGGGAGTGATTGATTGGACTTTCATAACCCAAGCTCCTGATGAGGGAATGACCTCTGGTGGCATATTCCCTGCTATTGTGGGTACTTTGTGCCTTGTTGTCGGAAGTATGGTTGTGGCTTTCCCGATAGGGGTTATGTCTGCCATTTACACACAAGAATATGCCCGCAGAGGTTGGATTTTGCGCCTTATTCGGATAATGACCAATAACCTATCCGGTATCCCTTCAATTGTTTTTGGTCTGTTTGGTATGGCCCTTTTTGTCAATACTTTGGGCTTTGGAGATTCTATCATTGCTGGCTCTTTTACCTTGGGTTTGTTGGTTCTCCCTTTAGTAATACGTACCACGGAGGAAGCTCTCAAAGCTATTCCCGATTCGTACAGAACCGGTAGCTACGCCCTTGGAGCAAGCAAATTGCAAACTATTTTTAGAGTGATTTTGCCGGCAGCTCTTCCTAATATAACTACTGGTCTTATACTTTCCATCGGTCGCGTCTCTGGCGAGACGGCTCCTATCCTTTTTACAGCAGCCGCTTATTTTTTGCCACAATTACCCTCTTCTATTTTTGATCAAGTAATGGCACTTCCTTACCACCTATATGTTTTAGCTACCAGTGGAACAGATTTGGAAGCAACCCGCCCTATTGCCTATGGTACGGCTTTGGTTCTCATTTTCATCGTCTTACTGATGAATCTGTTGGCAAACGTAGTAAGGCACTTTTTTGAATTCAATACGACCTCCTCTTCTAAAAAATGATTACAACAATGATAGAAGCCAAGAACGTCAATTTTTACTACAATGAGTTTCAAGCACTCAAAGGTATTGATATGAAAATGGAACCCAATACCGTAACAGCTTTTATTGGTCCCTCGGGGTGTGGAAAATCTACCTTTCTTCGTCTTTTCAATCGAATGAACGACTTGATAGAGGGAACCCGCCTTACGGGAGAGTGTAGGGTGCGTGGAGTAGATATTTATGACAAATCCGTCTCCGTTGATGAACTGCGCAAGCAGGTTGGAATGGTATTTCAAAAGCCTAACCCTTTTCCCAAGTCTATTTTTGAAAATGTAGCTTATGGGCTTCGGGTCAATTCTATGGGAGACAAAAAGTTCATTGCTCAAAGAGTAGAAGAATCTCTCAGAGCAGCAGCTCTATGGGATGAAGTCAAAGACAAACTCAAGAAATCAGCTTTCGCTCTGTCCGGAGGACAACAGCAACGCTTGTGTATAGCACGAGCTTTGGCGGTATCTCCATCAGTTCTTTTGATGGATGAACCGGCATCGGCTCTTGATCCTATATCCACTTCCAAGATAGAGGAGCTCATTCACTCCCTTAAAGAGCAGTATACTATTGTGATTGTGACTCACAATATGCAGCAGGCTGCTCGGGTGAGTGATAAGACAGCCTTTTTTATGCTGGGGCGTTTGGTAGAATATAACGATACCAAGAAGATGTTTATCTCTCCCGAACAGCCGGAAACTCAAAACTATATCACCGGACGTTTTGGCTAATCGATCTTTTTATTCCTTTTCTAACCTCTTTTTTCTAACCTGTATTACTGACAAAATTATGAAAACACATACCCATACCGAACAAGAACTCCAATTACTCAAAGGAGAGGTTAATGCAATGTGGCAATTGGTTCTATCGCAGCTGGAAAAGGCTCGCCAAGCTTTTGTAAATCGAGATCAAGAATTAGCTCACGAAGTCTTGAGTAGAGAAAAACGTGTAGATGTATATGAGCTAAAGATAGAAAGCGATTGTGAAAATTACATTGCTCTCTATAGTCCGGTTGCAGTGGATTTGCGCCTAATCCTCTCTTTAATGAAAATATGTAATACCCTCGAGCGCATTGGAGATTTTGCGTCCGGCATTGCCCGTTATGTTGTAGAAGAAGACTGTGTCGCACTCCCCAACCAATTACTCGAAGAATTGCGCCTCGATCGTATGTTTGCCACTGTGCAAGAAATGTTGTCAGATAGCTATGTTGCCCTTGAAACGGAAAACACCAAATTATCAGGGCGGATTTTATCACAAGATGATACAATGAATCAATTGTATCACGCAGCTCCTATTCTGTTGGCACAACACTTAACCCAATATCCTACAGATGCTTATTGTGCTTTGAAACTTTTTCTTCTAATACGAAAGTTGGAGCGCATCGGTGATCATTGTAGCAATATCGTAGAGGAAATTGTCTTTTACGTAGATGCCAAAATTCTCAAGCACAGAAAAGTACAAAAGGAGTTGGAGGAGCGGTAGGGAATCTTTTATTTACTATTTGAAACCATTGCTTCGATATTTAGGATTGAAAATACACGGCATCGCTTTATGAACATTATATTCGTTAATAATCTTTTGGTTAATTTTGCCTCTGTGCTTTTGTGAATTGTTCCTATTTTAAGAAATTTCCTTTGAGGGTACATTTAAGGAGTATGTTTATATTAACGATTATAATTTATGAAGAGAAGATTGTTCCAAAAGATTTTTCTCTCGCTGATTTTCTTTTTCCCGGCTGTAGTAGAGGGACAAGTTTTAGTTGATGAGAATTTTGAGAGGTTTACAAAAGGGAGTGAAGAGGTTCCCGACACTAAAGATATTTCGGATCCGAATACAACGCAGATAGACTCTTCGTGGACCCAACAGCCAGGTTGGACCGGGGCTGCAGTGCATCAAGCTGGCGGAGTTTGTTACATTTCCAATTACTATTCAGAGTGGGCTTGGGGGTACGAGGATGGTTATCTTAATACTCCTGTGGCAAATTACGGAGGAAAGCTGAGCTTTTCTTTCCGGGCCAAGAGCAAGGAATCAGGAACCTATAACGTCCATCTCAATGTAGTACATCGCTCCAAATCGTTGGCAGGAGTTTCTTTCAAGGTGACCGGAGAGTGGCAAGAATTCAAAGGTACACTTAATGTAGAAGCCGGAGCCGATGCTATGGAAGCCTTTGTACAACTGGGGGCGGACGAAGGGGTTGCGTTCTTCTTAGATGACATTAAGATAATCAAAGAGAAAACACTGTTGCCCATTCCAAGGGTTAAAGGATATTCCGATCAGAAAGCAGATGGTTTTAAGGCGCAGTGGGAAAAGGTTGAGGGTATTACAGACTACTTGCTTAGTGTTTATTCCAAAAAGCCCCTCCAAAAATCAGATTCGATATATGAAAGTTTCGAGAACTTCAACCCGGACGAAGATAATAAACCAGGGAAAAAAGTTTTTGAGAAATTTTCTGTGTCTATGTCGGCAGATAAACCGATTGTAACAGAAGCTGATAAAGTAAATTCGGGGGCTTATGCTCTTTTCTTGATGAATACAGATCGTCTGGAACTGTCGAATGCCGAAAAAAATATAATACACTTTAGTTTTTGGGCAAAGGCTCAAAATAAAGGCCAGCAGTCACAGATTTTGGTTGAGCAGTTAGTTGGTAATGAGTGGATTTCTTTGGCGGAGATAGAGACAAAAGGGTTGGCTGATGGAAAGTTTGTTGCTCTGGATCAAATAATAGATCGCAATGCCAATTCTATCCGATTGATCTACAGAGATAACGGTGGGGGGATTTACTTTGATGATTTGCGAGTTTATTATGAGCCGGATCACCTCTTTGTTTCGGGGTATAAAGATCGTTTGGTTTCAGAAGACTTTGCAACGGTGACAGGCTTGGAAGCTGAGGTAGATTATTATTTCTCGGTGAAGTCTAAGAAACAAGACGATGTATCGCTCCCTTCCGAAGAAGTTTTTGTCTACTCTCTTCTTTCGCCCGTAGCCTTGGAAGCGCAAAAGATCACACAAAACTCGTTTGTCGCTCATTGGAAAAAAACTCCCAAATCTCAAGGGTATGTCTTGCGCAATTATAGGCAATTTACGGCAGCGCAACCTATAAAACACACAGTTATTGTAGAAAAATTCGATAAAGTGAAGGTGGGTACTCAAGACCCCCAAAAACCATACAAAGGAGAGCAAGAAAACGGTTTTCTCAATCAGTACACTCACTTATCCGGATGGATGGGTAACGCCCTTATATTAACTGACGGAATGATAGGGACCAAAGGTTTTGGGGCAACCATTGTATTGCCGTCTATCACTCTTTCTACACAGAGTGCCAAGCGTTTGTTTAAGGTGTATGTGAAAGCTTGGGCAGAAAGAGGTACCGATCTTTCTATGAAGGTAAATGCCAATCGCCCGGAAACAGTGGAACCTATTCATTTTGCAGAGACCGGGTTGATGGAAAAAGAACTAACGTTTACTTTTTCCGGTCAAGAAGATATTTACATAAGTTTCTTATCCTGGAGTGGAGAACCCTTTTTATTAGATGAAGTAAGGGTTGAAGTTGAGCTGGAAACAGGCGATGTTGTACGGTTGTTGGATAAGGAGTATTACATCAAAAAAGCGCAGACAGAGCAGGCGATAGACAACCTATTGTACGAGGAGTACGAGTCGTTCTTATACGATGTTCAGGCCTATAGAACCATTGGTAAGAATGTTATTTTCTCGGAACGCTCCAATCAGATACAAGTGCAAATGCCTATTGGAGTGCTTAGTGTTGTACAGCATCCGGAGGCACTTACAGTAGAGAAAGGTAAACTTACAGCCAACTTCAATCAATTGGTAACTATCTATGACATAGAAGGAAAAGTATTGTATCGTGCTTTTCTCCAAAGAGATCAGTCAATTGATTTATCCGATTATCCCGGAGTTATCGTGGTGCAAACTCCCTCTAAGATCTACAAAATATTCAATGAATAAATTCATTTGACAAGAAGTTCTTTTTATATAAAGAGCAGTGCCCCACAAAGGGACGCTGCTCTTTTTTGTTATTGATTTGAGGGGGGCTATTTATTATACGCCGTCTTCTACATTCCAAACAAAGGCTCGAAGTCCTTGCTTGGGGGCCGTTTGGTCTATTTCTCGCAGTCCTTGTAGCAAAGCAGGTACTTTTTGAGCATCTGTAATGACTAACAGTGCCCCGTTCAGAGTGGGCCAGGCGTGAGAACCCAAGTGGGGTTCGCCGGTGAGGGAACCACACCCGGTAATACCGTCCCATTGTGTGTAGCCTTTTTGGTTGAGTTTTTCCAAAAGACGTTGTACCAACCCGTGAAGAGCTTGGTTGTATGTGATAAAAACAGCTTTCTGATTCATAATAGGATGTTTAGGCTTTAGACAAACTTCGTCTCTGTTCACGTGCGGCACGTTTGCGAAGGCGATGAATACCTCGTCCGGTGAAAGAGGCAAAGAGGGTGGGAATAAGCACCAATGTAATCAATGTAGATACGGTAAGACCGAATACAACAGTGATTCCCATAGGCTGCCACGTTTCGGAGCCCTCACCTAACCCCAAGGCCATAGGGATCATACCCAATACGGTGGTCATAGTTGTCATCAAAACGGGGCGCAGACGAGACTTTCCGGCAGCAACACAGGCTGTTACAATACTCATCCCTCGTTCCCGGCAAAGACGAGTATAGTCTATGAGTACAATCCCGTTCTTAACCACAATCCCTACCAACATAATAGCCCCAATCAGAGCAATGATACTTAGGGGAACACGGGTAATGGTGAGTCCAATCAAGACTCCCGTAAACGAAAATGGGATAGAAAACATAATCACAAACGGATCGAGCAAACTTTCAAACTCAGCTGCCATAACAATGAAGACAAGTAGTACGATAAGAATAAGCAAAATGCCCATATCGCTAAATGTTTCTTGTTGCGTTTCGTAGGTTCCTCCTACTTTGTAGCTCACTCCTTCGGGAATATCTATCTTTTTGATGGCAGCGTTGGCATCTTTAACCAAATCGGATAAGGGCGTTCCGGCCGTTGCTACACAAGAGACGGTCACTACTCGGGTACGGTCTTTATGTTTGATGGAGGGAGGAGTGTAATGTTGTTCGATAGAAGCCAATTCTCCCATCTTAACAGCCTGTCCTGTAGGCGTGTAAACCACAATGTCTTGCAAATCTTGTAGTTGAGTACGGAATTCAGGAGCCAAACGTACTCGAACGGGATATTCGTCTCCATCTTCACGGTAGTAGGTTGCCAAACTACCATTGACGCTGTTGTACAGATAAGAAGATGCCATTCCTTGGTTTAATCCCAGTTCAGCTAGCTTGCGAGTATCAAAACGTACGTTGTATTCGGGCAAGAAATCTTTTCTATCGCTAATGGCAGAGGAGCAGCTTTTCTTTTGAGTAATGGCAGCTATAAAGGCATTGGCAATCTGATTGGTTTGCTCAAAATCGTGTCCATACACTTCCAAATCTACTGTGGTTTGCCCTCCAAAACCTCCTCCTCCGGGGGTTAGGCTGTACTCTTTTACTCCCGGTACATTGGCAATGTCCTGACGCATAAGGTCTGCTAGTTCGTAGATAGAGAGCTTGCGTTTGTCCGGCTCCACAAATTTGATATTGAAGGTCAATATATTGGACCCATTGTTTTGCATCGAAGCAAATGCATTAGATGCCTCGGGTTGACCGGCACTATAGGTAATGGAGCTAATCTCTTTGTATTTCTTGAGCCAGAGAGCCGTGAGTGCCTCTCCTTTTTGCAGACTGATGTCTATATTGGTTCCCACAGGGAATTCAATAGAGGCTGTGGAGTAGGAGTTATCTACCGATGGCATAAATTCGCTCTTGATGAGCGGAGACAGAAGCAACGAGAAAACAAATACCCCCAAAGCTCCGAAAATGGTAGTTTTTCTGTGGCGCAGGCACCAGTTGAGCAAGTGTGCATATCCTTTTTCCATCTTATCCAAAACTTTTTGGAAAGGGGCAAATAGTTGCTCAACCCACGAACCGGACTTTTTGTCCTTGGCTCTGTAACGCAACATATGTGCACAGAGAGAGGGAGTAAGGGTAAGAGCGCAAATAGTGGAAATGATCATTACAATACTAACCATCCAGCCCAATTGAGAAAAGATCATCCCGGCCATACCGCCTATCATTGTCAAGGGGAGGAAAACGGCAAGCATCGTTAGGGTCGAGGCAATTACCGAAATGGCTACTTCTCTGGTGGCGTGCACGGCCGCTTGTTTGGGGTAGCTGCCCTTTTCTATGTGTTCGGTAATATTTTCCAATACAACAATAGCGTCATCGACGACCATCCCGATGGCAATGGAAAGAGAACTGAGCGAAATAATATTGAGCGTACTCCCGCTAAACATTAGGTAGATAAAAGATCCTACTAAAGAAACGGGAATGGTGAGCACAATGATAAAGGTAGCTCTCCATCGACCCAAGAAGAGAAGTACTACAAGCATAACTACCAAGAAGGTAATACCAATGGTCTCGGTTAAGCTATTGATAGAGCTAACAATATTTTGCGAACTGTCCCAAACGGTTTTGATTTCGATGTCAGAGGGGAGTGTTTCTTTTATCTTGGGGAGTTCGTTGAGTACTTTTTGGGCAATCTGTACCGAGTTGGCTCCGGATTGTTTGGTTACAATGATGGTGGAACCGGGGCTGTTGTTTGTGAAAGTGTGTTGCATCCGTTCGGCAGTGGTGTCTTCTATGCGTGCCACATCTCTGACATATACATTGCCCCCGGCAAAGCTCCCCACAATGAGGTTGCCTATTTCTGAGGGATCTTGCAATTCTCCTTGCACTCTTATGGAAGTGGTGGTATTCCCCAAATCCATTGTTCCCACCGAGATATTTCTATTTTGTGCTTGTATGATGGCACTAACCGAAGCTATACTTAGGTTATAAGCTTCTAACTTGGCAGGGTCGCAGTAAACCTGCACCTCACGTACCGGAGCTCCGGAAATAGATACGCCCCCCACACCATCTATACGTGCCAATGGGGTGGAGACTTTCTCATTGAGAATTTTCTCCAAAGCCTTGCTGCTCTTGCTCGATTCAACCGATAGAATAAGGATGGGGATATCATCTGCACTAAACTTAAAAATCATCGGTTGTTGTGCTCCGTCGGGCAGAGATTGAGAGATGGCACTGAGCTTATCGCGTACATCGTTGGTAGCGTCTACAATATCGGTCCCTTCGTTAAACTGCATAGTGATCAAGCTCAAATTTTCTTTGCTGTCACTTTTGAGGTGTTTAAGTTTGGCAACGCTGTTGAGTGTATTTTCCAGAACTTTACTGACATTGGTCTCTACGTCTTCGGGACCGGCCCCCGGATAGGAGGTTAGTATCATAAGTTGGTTAAACTCCATATCGGGATACAAATCCAAAGGGAGCTTACTCAGAGAGAATACCCCCAAAATGGCCATCCCGATAAAAATCAAAATGGTGGATATGGGCTTCTTTACAGCCGAGTGATAGATACTCATAAATGCTCTTTTTTTATTTGGACGATGATGAAGTGGTTGTGGTTATCAAGGAACCGTCTTTGAGTACGGCTGCGCCTTCCGTAACGATGGTTTGCCCTGCAGTTAGACCGGAGAGAATTTCTATCTGATTGCCTTGCAAGACACCGATTTGTACGTCTTGTCTGTAAGCGCGACCATCCTCTTTTACAACAAAAACGTAACGTTCGGCACTTCCCATTTGTTTGATAACCGAGCGGTCACTTACCATAATGGCGGTACGCTCTCCTAACGAAAGAGATACTTGTGCATACATACCGGCGGTGAGTTTGTTCTGTGGATTGTTGACCTGTATTTCGGCAACAAAAGTGTGGCTTTGGGGATTGATGGTTGGGTGGATGAGCGAAACAGAACCACTAAAGGTTTCATCAGGTAATGTGGTACTTGTAACGGTTACGGGCATCCCCTTCTTAACGATGGGGTAATAGACTTCGGAGAGGTTAACTCGCAGCTTGACGGGATTGAGCTGCTCCACTGTGAATAGAGGTAAAGAGGGGCTCATAACATCTCCGGCATCATAATTTCGTTTTGTGATAACCCCATTGATAGGGCTTCTTAGTTGAGTATTTTCCAAAATGTTTTCAAACGAATTTTGCGCCAAGTCCAAGGCGCGCTTGCGTGCTTCCCACTCAGATTTGGATATACCTCCTACGCGATAGAGTTCGTCGATGCGTGCATAGTTGGCTTTTTGTTCTTGGAGTTGTATGTCGGCTTGCCGCAGGGTGCTGTTGTCCATTTCGGCAAGCAGTTGTCCCTTGCGCACATTTTGCCCCACCTCGACCAAAATGCGCTTGATGCGTCCACCGGTGGGGGTGGCTATGTTGTTAGAAACCATTGCTTCGACTGTAGCAGAGAAAATCTGTGTATCTAAGATACTTGTCTGTACCGTTTTGGCTGTTTCTACGGGTATGGAGGTTTCTTTTTGCGTATTCTTTGTATCCTTTTCTTTTTTCCCTTGACAAGAAACTGTGGCAAGGCAGAGCATAAGTGTGGAAGTGTATTTGCACCAAGAGAATAGAATCCGTCTGTTCATAGTATTGGGATGTAATTTGATTCTTTGTTTACTGTTTTGTTGTATTTCGCTTTCCGTGGGCTTTTATTTTTTAGGGAAGAGTGCGGTATTTTTGCGAATCTGGTCTAAACGCTCTCCAAGATCGTTGGGTTGAAGATCTTGAGAATATGCTCCACGCAGTTTGTTCAGCTCGGTATTGGCAATGAGAAGTTCGTGCTGTGTTTGCTTTAGGCTGAGTTGTGCTTGTAAGAGTTGTAACCGAGCGTCATCTAATTCTAATTGCGTACCCATTCCTGTATCGTAACGTTTTGAGGCAATGGTGTAGCCTTGTTGAGCTGTTTCTATGGCTCGTTTGTTTGTGTCTATTTTTTTCAAGGAGGTTGTTATCTGTTCCCATTGACTTTTTGCGGCAAGGCTGAGCTGCTTACGTGTATCGTTAGTACGCAATTCGTGTATTAGGTGTTCGGCACGGGCGGTGCGAACCGAGTTGATTCGCTTGCCTCCGGAAAAAATGGGAATGCTGATCGATAGGCTGACCACGGAGTGTGGTACCCAAAGTTTTTTATTATCAAGGTCCAGTTTGTTGCTAGAGAAGCTGTACATATAGTTTCCTCCAAGGTTTACTGTCGGAAAGAAAGAATATTTACTTAGGTTGATAGAGTGTTGTAACATAGAGCCTTGTTTTTGTAACAGCAAGAGGTTGGGATTCCGATCCAACTCGCTTTCTTGCATCTCATAGACCGAGATGTTACGTCCCAAATCTTCTAAGTCCCCATCCAAAACAATGTCTTGTTGGTCTAACTCCAGTCCCATCAGTAAGAACAACTGTTTCCGTGCCAAATTTGCGGCGGATTGTGCTTGCAATAGGTTGGGTTCTAGATTGTTCATAGCAACTTCTGCCCGTAAGAGGTCGTACTGGGCTACCAACCCTTGTTGGTATTTGTCTTGTACTGATTTGTAGTTTTGGCGGGCATTGGCAAAAGACTCGGACAAAACAGCAACAGATTCTTTTGCCAACAGGGCGGAATAAAATGCTTTGCGCACTTCCACCTCAAGGTCGGCTCGGGAGTTTTTGGCTTGCATCCAAGATAATTCGACTTGTTCACGCGAAAGTGCCAACTTTTCCCATAATTGAGCATTGATTAGGGGCAATCCTACACTGATTCCGGCTTGTATGTTGTGTGTACGTCCCATTTCGATCCCGTCTTCCATACCGGGCATAGCTTCTGCTCCGGGAAAACCATCGAAGTACATTCGTTGCTTTTTGAGGGTGTAACCGTAGTTGCCGGAAATATCTACCGATGGGTAGAGGGTAGCCCAGTCGCTACGCTGTGCATACTGCTGTTTTACGAAAGAGACATCTTGAATCATCACTGTGGGGCTTTGTGCCAAAGCAATTTCGACCGCTTTATCCACTGTGAGCATAGACACCGACGAAGGAGTCGGAGCTTGGGCAACAGCCGGCATAGACAATTGTCCCGATAGGAAAATGCACAGAGCCCATTTCCCTATGCACCTGATAAGGTTCGTTGCTGTTTGTTTCATCATATTATTGCACTACATACACAAAATTAGACCTGTACCATACTTAAATGGTCGTCAATAAGTCGTAAACTGTACAAAGTTATTCTCTTTTGATTTTTAGACGGCCGTAAGTTTAATCTGGAATAAATGTTTAACTCAATAGTGAAGTTTTATACGATTTTTAACTATATGTAAAGAATTGTTCCATTTCTTGAGATCGATTTTTTGAGCTACCTTAGCAAAAGAAGGAAAAAGAGGACAGGGGTTGCTGCCACTAATGAACAGAAACCAGCCTCGAGTAATTTGAATATTTACAAGAAACAAAATGATAAAGACGATTTATTTGGCTGGAGGTTGCTTTTGGGGAACGGAACATTTTTTCAAGTTGGTTCGAGGAGTTGTATCTACAGCAGTTGGATATGCCAACGGACATACCGAGGCACCTACCTATGAGGAGGTTTGCAAGGGTACAACCGGATATGCCGAGACTGTGAAAATAGATTATGATGCAACTCAGTTAAAATTAGAACTGATTTTGGAGCTCTATTTCTCTACTATCGATCCTATATCGGTCAATAAGCAAGGTGGAGACATTGGCGAGCAATACCGCACGGGAATTTATTACGTGGATGAAGACGATTTGGCAATTATACAAAACTCTTTGTCCCAATTGGCAAAGAACTATCGAGCATCTATAGCCATAGAGTGTAAACCTTTGGGGAACTTTTTTTTGGCAGAAGAGTACCATCAAGATTATTTGGAACACAATCCTACGGGGTATTGTCATATCCGTCCCGAACTGTTTTACAAAGCCCGTATGGCAAACCCGATTTTACCGGAATAAGAGTTTCTTTCAAGACCTCTCTGAAAGAACTTGGGCACGGTCTACAACTCGTTTTTGAAAGTTGGTGGTCTGCCTTGCAATGTTTTTGCTCTCTTTACTATAGTCTGAGAACAACTTCCTGCTGATTAACGATTTACATTGTGGTGTTTTTGTTCTTTTGGGCTGTGGTTTAGGTGTTGCTTTTTGTTTTGGTTGGCGGTTAATTTGGCAATGTTTGGACCCTCTGTGTTGTAGCTGTTGCAAACAAAACTCTCCACCAATTGGTAGTCTACCGTTTTTTCTATTCTTTTTAGGAGATGTTTTTTTGTGTTGGTTCTCTTGGAGATAAGATCAAATGATGATCCTATGTAAACCCTATAATTTTATTTTTTATTCGCGCGCTTGTGAAGAGCGTGGCTTTCAGCTCGAACAAGAAGAAACCGCAGAGTAATTTCAATCCACTTCAGAGGTATTGATTCTTGAGGTTTGTACTCCTTGGAATAGGTAAATTTTCTCATTGTATTTCTCGGATCTGTTTCTTTTTTAAGGAACCGATTAACTCTCTCAATTCTTTTCGTCTTTACTTCCCTCAGAGCTGTCAAAAAGTAGGGAACTAATTGCCGATTTGCAGGGAATTATTTTTGGATAATTCCCTACAAATTTTTGTTCCGTCCGAGCAAATTATTTTTTGCAGGGAGCTATTCTCGGAGCAATGTTTTGCAACCAGCTTTTTGAAGTTTTGAATGGATTTAGTGGGTGGGGTTTGGGCTCTTGGAAGCATTGCCATCTTTATTTTTTTCTCCTATTTGCAGAGAGCTGCCACAAGCAACAATACAGGGTTGTCCTATTCGTAGCAAAACGCCCCCAATTTTCGAGTAAGTGCTACACAAAAAAAGGATAGGTTTCTTCTGTTGCAGTTTTGTAAAAACACTTGAAAACAGATAAAAGAATTTGGCAAGGCCTTCACTGCTTCGTGGTGAAAAGTACAGGTGGTTTGTGCAATGACAGTCTGTTTTGGAATTGTTCGGTATGCAAAGGGCAGTTTATTGTTCTCCCTTTTTATTAAATGTAGGTTATAATAGATATATAGAGGTTTACTTGTTTGGTATTATATTGTTTATTTATTGAATTGTATTTTGCTTTTAGTGTAAAAATATTGTATATTTGTAGTGAAATAAAAATAATAATTTCTTTTTGCTGCTGCTGAAAAGCAAAATAGGTGGGAAAATGCATATCCCCCCCCCCCTTGGAAGGGGCTGCAAAATGTATAAATTCTAAATTTGAGAGGGTTGAGTTATGAAAAAGATGGTTGTACGTACGGTGATGTCTGCCGCTTGTGTATTGCTATGCGGAGTGCTATGGGCACAAACCCCATCGGAGCCTTGCATTAAGGTAAAATTTGCTCAAGAGAAAGATGCCGATTACAGATTTATTCTTTGGGGAGAAGAAGAAGGTGAGGTCACTTTTGAGTGGGATAACGGGAGCGAAGAAACTTTCCCCCTGCACGCAGCCAAAACGGGAATTAAGGGAAAAGCTCCCGGAGCTAATCTTACAATTAGGGGAAAAATATCTGTGTTCGAGTGTTCTGGAAATAATCTCAAGGAGATAGATGTGCGACAAATGCCTTCCTTGACACACCTCATTTCACGGAAAAATCTCAATTCAACGCTTGATCTCTCTAATAATAAGAACCTTAAAATGTTGGTTTTACAAGACTCTCCGCTGGGGCAGTTGGATTTGAGCCATCATACCCACATAGATACATTGATTGTAACCAACAACAGTGCACTTGCCTCGCTTTCTTTGCCCGTAGAGGAGTGCAACTTGACCTACTTGGCGTGTACGGCAAGCCCTCGTTTGAAGACTTTGGATGTGAGCAAAGCTCCTCGTTTGAGGAAATTAGAGGCTATGCAGACTCTGATTACCAGCTACGATCTGAAAAACAACAAAGAATTGACTTTTTTGGCAGTCGGTTTGGGGAGGCCCATTGTAGAGCTTTCTCTTCCAACAAGCAACCGTATAGATACACTTATGCTGCCTTTGGCAGGGGTAAAAGCCTTGGATTTGTCGCAGACCAAAAACCTCAAAGTACTTGTAACGGATAATAACTTTCAGTTAAAGGAGTTGGACTTGAGTGGAATGAAGCAATTGCGCACTCTTCAGTGCGAGAGTAACCAAATAGCCTCGTTGAAGCTGACCGAGACTCCCTTGCTGGAAAATCTAATTTGTAACAACAATCAGTTGAAGACGTTGGATTTGTCTGCATCTAAAAACTTGAAATTCCTTATTTGTCATACCAATCAGTTGTCGGCATTGGATCTTTCGACCTGCCCGATGTTGCAAGAGTTGGATTGCTCTTACAACGAGTCTCTGAACAACTTGGTATTGCCAAGCAGTATGACTTCGCTCAATTGTAGCAACTGCGCTTTGGATGGGCTCAATCTGAACAATCTAACCTGCTTGATGCATCTTGATTGTAACGACAATAGAATTATTTCCCTTCCGCTTACCTCACTAACTAAGATGGTGGGGCTTAACTGTTCCAATAATCCTATCGAAGAACTCGATACGGAGCAGATGCGGGACTTATTGGATATAACGGCCAACAAGACTGCGATTAAGAAACTGAATTTGAGCAACTCTCCAAATTTGCGATATGTTTCGATCAAAGAAACGGCTATGGATGCTTGTGCTTTGGATGATCTGTATCTCTCTCTGCGTACCAAGAGACCCGAGGATGACCAAAACGATTTGGGGGGCTTGTTGCTCTTCAACGATAATCCGGGAGTGGCAGAAATAAGTACAACTTCTATTGCTACGAAAAAAGGGTGGATGGTGAGTGTAGTTGGAGATGGAGGTGGTTGTGAACGCTCTGTGGTATCTGTAGAGAAAGGAAACTCGATAGAAGTTTACTCCACTTCCGGAGGGTGGTATTTGACTCACATTCCATCTGATGTGTTGTCCCTATCGCTCGTTGATATGGAAGGTAAGGTGCTGAAACAATATACCGTGGAACAGGATGGAGAGGTTTTTGTGGAGGCTCCCTATGTCGGTGTGTTTGTCATCGTTCCGGAGCAGGAGACGGGTTTTGTGGTTGTCAGTAGATAAAAGAGTGTTTTACCGAAAAAATATAGAGCTATGAAAAGAAGATTATTTTGGAGCCTACTTGTTTTTACCATCTTATTTCCAATGTATAGCGCGTGGGGGCAGGTAAGCTACGTAGTGCACGTGACAAAACCGGGATCTTTGTGGGACGATATTCCGGGAGAGATATTCGATGCCCTAATAGACCTCAAAGTCGTTGGCGACATCAATAGCACCGATATTCGTACCATACGGCAATTGTGCGGAGGGCAAACCAATAGTTATCCGGCTCCCCAAAAGATGAAAAAAATAGACCTTTCGGAGGCTCGCTTTGTCAAGGGGGGCGTTTACTATATTTCTACCATAGAAAAGGATGGGGTTACCCTTAAAGAATACGTTATAGAGGATGAAAATAAAATTCCGGACAAGATGTTCTATAACTGTGTCAGTATCGAGACTATTGTATTGCCTACTTATGTAACTTCTGTGGGTAAGGGTGCCTTCTTTAACTGTTTTGACCTCAAGAATATAACTCTTCCCGATCAAATAAATCGAATGGAAACGACCGCCTTTGGCGGATGCCTTAGCCTTGAAACTCTCAAACTCCCTTCCAAGCTCGAAGATATGGGTGCCTATATGTTTACCCACTGTAGAGAACTAAAAGAGATTACCATACCGGAGGGAGTGAAGATGATTTTTAAGCGAACATTTGAGGAAACACCTAAACTGGCGGTAATCAACCTACCACAGCAGATGCAGGGAATTGAAGATGAAGCCTTTTTTGGAGCTTCTGGTGTGAAGAAATTGATTATTCCCAATGGCATACACGACACAGGAGACTACACGTTTCAGTTTTGTAACGAATTGGAAGAGATTGTATTGCCGTCATCGCTCCGTCGTATAGGTCGGTCGGCTTTTCAGGAGTGTGCAAAAGTTCAAAAGATAACTTTTCCCGAGGGGCTAGAAGTAATAGATGAGTTGGCTTTTTCTCAATGTCCTGCCCTTACCGAAGTGGTACTTCCAAAGACAATGGCGACTCTTCGTAAAGAGGCTTTTGACCGATGCAAGGCTTTGAGAAAGTTGGACCTGGGTAATGTAAAGAGTATTGGTGAATTGGTTTTTCGCGGATGCGATGCTTTGGAAAAAGTGCGAATACCAGCTCAAACTGAATTGATCAATTATGGAGCCTTTGCCGAGTGTGGTTCTCTCAAAGAGGTCGCTTTGCCCAACAGTGCAGTGGACTTGGTTCAAAACCCTTTCTTGGGATGTGACAAGTTGGAGCGCTTTGTGCTCAGTGGTGAGAATGATTACTTCAAAGTAGATCAGGGAGTTTTGTACACTGCTAACGGCAAGACCTTGTTGTCTTTTCCCAATATGGCTCCTACCTCTTACACCATTTTGGAAGGAACGGAAAGTCTTGAGGATTTCTCTTTTTGGTACTGTACCCGACTAAAGGAAATCTCTTTCCCAGCCTCTTTTTCTGCTTTTGGCTGGAGGACTTTTTGCGGATGCTCTAATCTGTCTCAAATAAAAGTGGCTAATACTACTCCGGTGGTTTCGAAGGATTACGATGATCCGTTTGAGGGAGTTAAGGTTGATCAGTGTATATTGCTTGTTCCCAAGGGGAGCGAGGATGCCTACAAGGCTACTCCTTTTTGGAATAGATTCAAAATAAGTACCTATAATGCCAATGAAACGATTGTTCCTACTACGGTAAACATCTCTGTAACTCCCAAAAACGTTGTTGTTTCGGGCATACCTCAAGATGAAAGTTGGTGTTTGTTGTATGATTTATTGGGCCGTTTGATTCAAAAGACAGGGGTGAAAGATGGGGTTGCCCAGGTGGCTCTCCCCGAAGATGGTAAGGGGATGTTCCTCCTTGAGATAACCGATGGTACTCGTCAACTTTTTTCTCAAAAATTATGGTTGTAAGAATATCGAGTAAAAAGAAAATCGATTTGTAGTTCACTCCAAACGCGAGGCTACATACATTGCATAAAAACGCCCGAGTTCCTTTTTCAAGGAATTCGGGCGATGCTGTTGATAGGTAATTGTTTACAATCTTAGAAAAGTCTCCAAACAAAAGCAACCAAGGAAGTTACAACAAAGCCGATGACGAGGGGGCCAAGAGCTGCAATTGTAGTCCAACGAATACTCTTGGTTTCTTTATATATGGTGTGAATAGTGGTACTGCAAGGGTTGTGAAGCAAACTAAAGAGCATAACATTGATTCCTGTCAGGGTGGTCCAGCCTCCTAATGTAAGAAGATGGGGTACTATTTGTTGATCTTCAAACAACACCCCGGCTCCAGCTCCCGAGTTTATGTTGCCAGTGGTTAAGAGTGTGAGCATAATGATTGTGGGAATGACTATCTCGTTGGCAGGGATGGCAAGGATATAAGCCAATAAGATCACCCCGTTTAGTCCCATAAGATAGGCTGGGGCATCTAACCATTGTATGAAGTATTCGGCGATGGATAGGTCATTGATGGTGACATTGCTTGTAATCCAAATGAGTGCCCCCGAAGGGATGGCAAACAAAATGGCACTTCCCAAAACCTTTAGGGTGCGAGACACCAAAGAGGTGTAGAGAGTTTGCCAAAACTGTGGGGGACGGTAAGGGGGAAGCTCTAAGTGAAAAGTGGACGAAGCTCCCTTGAGGAGCGTGTGCGACAGCACCCAGGAAAAGAAAAAAGCGCAAGCAATGCCGATGAGTGCCACCGAAACAACAGCACCTACACCAACCACGCCTTGGAGATATTGGGGTGCGAGTGGAGCAATGAATATGGAAGCTAAAAGAATTTGCGTGGGCCAGCGACCGTTGCACAACGAAAAGTTATTGGTCAAGATGGCAATAAGACGCTCTCTGGGACTGTCTATGATACGTGTAGAAACAACTGCAGCGGCATTGCATCCGAATCCCATACTCATTGTCAAAGCTTGTTTGCCGTGAGCTCCAGAGCGTCTAAAGAGCTCGTCTAAGTTGAAAGCCACACGAGGAAGGTAACCAAAGTCTTCCAAAAGAGTGAATAATGGGAAAAAGATAGCCATTGGTGGGAGCATTACCGAAACAACCCAAGCTGTGGCAAGGTAGACACCGTCAATCAAGAATCCTTCGAGCCACCAAGGGAAGTGTGCCCAGTCTGCTGCTCGAGACAAGAGAGGGTAGAGGGTTCCTATCAAAAGATTGCTTAGCCATTGACCGGGATAGTTACTACCTACTATGGTAATCCAAAATACAATCGAAAGGAGTAATAACATAATGGGAAAACCCCATAGGCGACTGGTTAGTATTTTATCCAGATTGATGTCCGTTTGAGATCGTCCGTGGGGAGTGTCATTGGTAACTATTTGTTGGCAAATCTGGGCTGCTCTTTCGTAGAACTTTTGCGTTAGAGTCTCGTGCAAACCTTCCGGAAATTTGGCTTTCTCTTTCTCAATAGTTTGAAAGAGTGTGGTGTGTATCTCTTTCGAAAGTTCGGAAGATTGCAGTTTTTGAGTCACTTCTTTGTCGCCATCGATCAGTCTGATCGCAAGCCAACGAGTTTCTTTCCAAGAGGGAAATCGGGTACGCAGTTCTTGCTCTATGGAGGCGATAGAAAGTTCTGCTTCTTGATTTAGATTGATGGGGGAGAGTTTGTTTGGATTGTTTTCCCTTGTTGCAACTTCTTCGATGGCAGACAATAATTGAGCAATTCCTTGCCCCGACCTTGCAGAAGTCCCAATAACAGGAACCCCCAGTAACGAGGAGAGATTTCCCAAGTCGATTGTTATTTTGTTTCGCCGGGCTTCATCCAATAAATTGACACACAAAACCGCCTTAGAGGTAATTTGCAAAATTTGCAGAACAAGATTTAGATTTCGCTCCAAACGGGTGGCATCAGCAACAATTACTGTGACATCCGGTTGTTCGAACAAGATAAAATTGCGTGCAATTTCTTCGTCTTCGCTAGTTGATAGCAGGGAATAGGTCCCTGGCAAATCAACCACTTGACAATAACTTTCGTTGTATCGGTAATACCCGCTGGCACTGGCTACTGTTTTGCCAGACCAGTTTCCGGTGTGTTGATTGAGACCGGTAAGGGTGTTGAATATGGTGCTTTTGCCGGTATTGGGGTTTCCAGCAAGAGCTATGGTGCGGGAAGGGGATTGTTTTTGGGTCTCTTTGAATTGGGATTGCTTTTTTTGAGTGTCTTTGAGTTGAGGTTGCTTTTGGACAGTGGCGTGGTGGATAACTCCGCAACTTCGACTACAAGAGGAACAAGAGAGTTTGACCATAGGGAAGGATATTTCAAAATTGTTCGTCAGATGAGTTTTATGGAGATGAAAGAGGCTTGTTGGTCACGTAGAACAATCAAACTTCCTCGTACCAGATAGGCTTTGGGACGATTCATTGGGCTAACCAAAGATACTTCTACAAGGCTGTTTGGAACAAAACCCAAATCCATCAATCTAAGCCTTGCTACTCGATCTAATTGATTTGAAATGGCCATAACTCGGGCTTTCTGATTTGGTAGAAGTTTGTCTAAAGTCGTTTCTGAAGAATTATTCATTTGATTTCTTGTATAGGATAGGAACAAATGTACAATAAAAAGGAGTAGAGGGTTCTACCCAAAGTAATGTATGGATAGGAATAAAAAAACAACCACCTCAGCATAGAGGCAGTTGCTTCTTACTTACCTGAAACAATACTTCGATATTATAGAGAGTTTGCTTCGGCGTATTGGTTTAGAGAAACTTTTTCGAAATTATCAATTACATTTCCTCATCAAAGCCTATCGGTTCGAATGATCCTTCTCCAAAGTCAATGTCATCGATTGTTCCTTCTCCGGAGAATTTAGCACTCTCAAAAAGAGGTAGATTTGTTCGCAAGTGGATGCTTATTGCTCTTGGAATGGTATAATACATTTTTCTCATAGATCTATTGTTTTTTATTTTATTGTATCAAATACGGGTTTGGTGATCCAGCTGTTGACTGGAATTTCCACAGCATAGCCTGCAATCATTGTCGCTTTCGCTATCGAACGACTAGTTGGAGGATTGCATTCAAATCTGCGCAGAGTTAGGAAAATAACGTGTAAAAAGATTTTACGTAACAATCTATATCTTGCTTTTATCGCTAAAAAAGAATTTGCGCGATTACGCAGGGTAATGTAGGCCTCGCCGTTTTTTTTGATAGAGAATAAGTTGAAAGTAATATTTGTACGATGAACAAGGCTGTGTCTTTGGGTAATGGCAAATTTTTTATCATTTCACTCAAAACATAACGGGGAGCATCCATTTTAGAGCTGCTCCCCGCTTTTTGTTTTGAATTTGTTTGACGAAAACAAACCCTCAGACGTGTGCTTACTCCCGAGTTTTATTTTCTTCCGGCTGCGGCTATTTTGTTTTTACGCTTCTTATCCGAAGAGACAAGGGTCATATAGGCAATAGGAGCTGCAACAAATAAGGTGCAGAAAGTTCCGATTGCTACCCCCAAGAGGATAGAGAAGGTAAAGCTGCGCATTGATGCACCTCCAAGGATGAATACAACCAACATTACGAGGAATGTGGTCAAAGAGGTGTTCAACGTACGGGCTAACGTGCTGTTGAGAGCATCATTCATCACTGAAAAACGATCTCTATTGGGGTAGAGATTGGTGGTTTCTCTCACACGGTCAAACACAACCACAACGTCGTTGATAGAGTATCCGATGATAGCCAGCAGAGCAGCGATGAAGTTTTGATCTATTTCCAGAGCAAAAGGCATCACTTTCCATAAAAGGGCATATAGAGACAAGATGCTCAAAGTTGTGGCAGACACTGCTCCAAAAGCTCCCAGAGAGAAAGCCACATTGCGGAAACGGAGCAAGATGTAGAGAGCAACAAAAACCAAAGAGATAAGTACCGCTACAATGGCTTTGTCTCGGATGTCTTTGGACATACTCGGACTTACGCGTTGGGAACTAACGATCTTTTCGGAGCTGAATTGATCAGGAGTAACCTCTCCTTGATAGAACCCTTTTAGCCCTTCGTAGAGTTTGGCATTTACTTCGTTTTCTGCTGCTTCCGTATTTTGATCGATTTTGTAGTTTGTAGAAATACGTACCTCTTTCCCTTCTGTTCCGATGGAGGTTACCAACACTTTTCCTTCAAGCGGTCCCGTGAGAGACGAACGAACGGCCTCGGTAGAGACGGGTGTGTCGAATGCAACCACAAAATTACGTCCTCCAGAGAATTCGATACCCTTGTTGAGCCCAACGGTGAATATAGCAATCAAACCGGCAATAATCAAAGCTCCAAAGAAGACCAACCCTTTTTTGCGGCTACCCAAAATGTTGTACTGAGGGTTTACCAAAAGGTTGCGAGAAATGGAAGTGGTGTAGGTTATCTTGCTCATCTTTCCTTTCCTGTCAAGAGCTTCAACCACAAGACGAGTCAGGAATACGGCTGTTATGAACGAGGCTATAACTCCGATAACAAGAGTGGTGGCAAAACCTTTAATAGGACCGGTTCCGAAGAAGAAGAGAACTGCTCCGGTGATTACCGTTGTTAGGTTAGAGTCGAAGATGGCAGAGAAAGCATTGCCGTATCCGTCTTTGATGGCACGGGTGACCGTTTTTCCGGCTCTTAGCTCTTCCTTTATACGTTCAAATATAAGCACGTTGGCATCTACTGCCATACCCAAAGTGAGTACCAAACCGGCAATACCGCTCAAAGTGAGCACCGAGTGGAAGGATGCCATAATTCCGATGGTGAAGAAGCTGTTTACGATAAGAGCCCCGTCAGCAATCAACCCAGGAACGAGACCGTATATAATGCACATATAAATTGCCAAAAGCAGTATGGCAATGATAAATGAAATGATACCGGCACGGATCGACTCCTGTCCGAGGGTCGGTCCCACAACGTTTTCTTGCTCAATGGTGATGGAAGTCTCCATCTTACCAGAACCCAATACGTTGGCAAGGTCGGTGGTTTCTTCTATGGTAAAGCTACCGGAAATTTCGCTGCGTCCTCCTGTTATTTTTTCGGGTACGTTGGGAGCAGAGTAAACCACTCCGTCCAAAACAATTGCAATAGACCTGCCGATGTTGTCTTTGGTAAGCCTTGCCCATTGGCGACTGCCTTCTTCGTCCATTGTCATAGACACTACCGGCTTGTTTTGTCCGATGTCGTTGCGAACCTCACTTTTGGCAGATGTAACTACGTCTCCGGATAAGTCAGGTTGTCCGAAGCGGCTGCCACGTATAGCGTATAGCTCGTACAAGTCCGTTTCTTTCTTGGTTGCGGGATCTTTGACGGGAGCATTGCCCCATAGGAGCATAAGATCTTCGCGGAGGTATTTTTTCTCCTTGGCAATGTGGAGCATTGCGTCGATTTCTTCACGATCAGCAGCGCGAGCCATCCCCACTATCGTACCCCTATTCACTGGCTGCAGAAGTGCAAACAAGCTCTTGGCTGCATTTTGACCAGCTGTTTTTTCTTGTTCGGCATTAGCGACCAGTTCTTTTTGTTGGGCAGAATCGGCTTGGAGAGTCTCGGTTTGTGTTTCTGTGCTGTCTGCCGTTACTGTTTTTTCTTGAGTAGCAGAGGCTGCTCCTTGCATCAAGCGAGTGTTGGCATTGTTAAGATCTTCTATGATTTCTTCATATCTGTAAGTTCTCCAAAATTGCAAGTTGGCACTGCGTTGGAGCAACTCGCGTACGCGCTCGGGTTCTTTAATGCCCGGCAACTCTACTAATATGCGGTCTTGCCCTTCTATTCTTTGTAGGTTGGGAGACACCACCCCGAAGCGGTCTATACGGGTGCGAAGCACGTTGAGCGAAGCTCCAATGGCAGCTTCATAACGTTCTTTGAGGATGTCTACTACTTTATCGTCGGTGGTTCGCGCCGAAATTTGATCGCGGAGAGAACCATTGCCGAAGAGTGCCGCAAGTTGACCTTGAGGATTGATTTTTTTGTATTCGCGAACAAATTGATCGATAAATCCGTCCCCGGCAGTGTTGCGAGTAGTTTCCAACGCTTTGAGGAAAGCAGGGTCTTCGCTGTGATTGGCGAGGTTGCGCAATAGCTCCGTACCATCGAGGTGAAGAACTACGTTCATCCCTCCCTTGAGGTCCAACCCAAGCCCGATTTGTTGTTGGCGAGCCTTTTTCAATGTGTAGCCAAACCATACCTTTTCGTTGGCCATAGAGTCTAGGTAGGCTTGCTTGTTTTTTTGGTAGGCGCGGTTGTACGCAGCCAAATCTCCGTCGTACCGGGCCTTGTCTCCGGTTCTCATTGCCGCAATCTCATCGGCCTTCTTGTCATAGTGGTTTACCACCGGGGTAAACGATATGTAATAGAGGCAGATAAGAGACAGAAAGGCAACGATAAAGATTACAAATCCTTTGTTTTGCATTGTCTGATATTTTATTGTTTCTATTTATTTGCGAATAAACATACTACATCAAGGTGCAAAGGTACGCCATTTGCCTTTGTCACACAAGAGCAGCCCTGAATTTGGAGACAAAAATAACGTTTCTCCCAGCTTTTTATTTAAGGTTTAGCAAAGAGAATCAATCAGAGGAAACGAATGGACGAACTGCCTCCTACTTCACTTTTCAAGATGCGAGGGTTACCAAAGATAATCAGCGAAGAAGCTCCGGAAAGATCGTAAGAAAGTTCTTTTGTGACTCCGACAGAGGTGTTCCCGGCCCCGCCCATTTCAATGGAAGCAGTGGTTGTTGCCAATTTTTCTCCGGAAAAAGAACTGGCTCCGGAGGAGTCGAGTTTCATCTGATCGCATTTGCCATTCATAACGAATTCCGATGCTCCGGAGAGCTCCACCTCCATTTGAGTACATAGGATGCTACCTTTCAATTGGCTTGCCCCACTCAATTCACACTCGAGACTTTTGCACTCAAGATCCATTTCTTTTATGGAGCTGGACCCGCTGAGCTCTATATTGAGGAGATCTGTGGAGAAATGACCGTTCAAAAGAGCTTCGGAAGCTCCGCTCAACTCTAACTTCCTAATCGAACGGGTGTTTACAACCACTTTTATGGGCTGTTCAACACGATAAATAATATCGGGTTTTAGGTCTATAATCAATTCATCTCCCTCTTTTTGAGTTCGTAGATAAGGTAATATATCTTTAGGTGCTACAAGGTATGTGCTTTCATTTTCGCTTTGGATAAGCTCTACGGTTATTCGGCTCGAAGCCTCGATGCTTCTAATCCCAGTATAGGGCAAATTTTTTTGAACCAATTCTCCCGTTGCTCGAACTACTTTCTTTTTTGCAACTGCTACGCAAGAGGGGAGTAGCAAGAATGAGCAACAACATACTAATGTCAGTAATAATTTTTTCATAAGTCAGTGGTACAGAATTATAAATTACGAAGCAAATATACAAAAACTCTAAATAGGAGTAATCTTGAGAAAACGATATAATTACTCTGCGTTTTTTGAAAAACACAACAGAAAAAATGTATTTCTAATGTTTAATAACAAAATATCAGCTCCCTCATAGGGGTAGGACGGTGTCTATTTGGGGATGAAAACCGAAGTATAGTCCGTCTAAAATCTCTGTATTGGCTCCCTTTTTTTGAGGGAGAAAAAGAATGATAGTTCCCTCATATTTTTTATTCCGTCCAAGCAAAATATTTTTTTGAGGGAATTATTGAGTCGTAGTTACCTATCCTTGTTTAGGATTGTCTAAAAGAGGGGGTGGAGCAGAAAAAAGTAGTCAAAGATTAGTTCCTTGACAAAGAAACGGAGGGAAGAAAAAAGTTTTTTCAGAAGAGAAGATTGTGCTAATTATTTCCTTATTCTGTTGTCAGTCAGATGGTTATTTGTTTCTTTTTGAGGATAAGAAACTCCGAGAATCGCTTTTTTGAGGTCAAGCTGGTTCTCGGGCGCGAAAAATGCCTTCTCGGAGTGGTTTGTAGAGAATGTTTATTAACAAAGGAGGTTTTGGCATCCGCAAGGGATACAATTCAGAAACAGGCTATTTTTGGTCGCTTGCGAAGATAAATCTAAGAAGATATTTAAGGGGACTGGTTCCGGATGGGAATAGGGCTTGAGGGTGGTATTTATTCTCGAACAAAAAAATCTCAAATAATCAGTATCTTTGCGAGACTTCAAAATGTAAACTCAAATATCCGTATGGAATATAACCATAAAGAAATAGAGAGCAGTGTACGCGCTTATTGGGAAGAGAATCAATTATACAAGGTAACCGAAGATACATCCAAACCTCCTTATTATGTCTTGGATATGTTTCCCTATCCATCGGGAGCCGGATTGCACGTAGGGCATCCATTGGGGTATATAGCCTCTGATATTTTTGCCCGTTACAAAAGATTGCAAGGCTTCAATGTTTTGCATCCGATGGGCTACGATTCGTTTGGGCTCCCAGCCGAGCAGTATGCCATTCAAACGGGACAGCATCCAGAAGTGACTACAGAAACCAATATTGAGCGGTACAGAAAACAGTTGCAAAATATAGGATTCAGCTTCGATTGGTCTCGAGAACTCCGCACCTCCGATCCGGAATACTACAAATGGACGCAGTGGGGATTTATTCAGCTCTTCAACAGTTACTATGATACACAGGCTTGTTGCGCCAAGCCCATCGAAAGTTTACAAGCTCATTTGGAACAACACGGAACCGAGGGGTTGAGTGCCGCTTGTTCCGAAGAACTATTTCTCTCGGCACAAGAATGGCAAAAGGCAACAGAAAAAGAACGTTCGGAGTGGCTGATGAATTATCGGTTGGCATACTTGGGCGAGAGTATGGTCAATTGGTGCGCGCAGTTGGGTACCGTTTTGGCAAATGATGAAGTGAGCGAGGGGCTGAGTATCCGAGGCGGATATCCTGTAGAGCAACGAAAGATGAAACAATGGTGCTTGCGTGTTTCTGCCTATGCCGAGCGACTACTCGATGATCTTGAAGAGGTTGATTGGACAGACTCACTCAAGGAAACCCAACGGAATTGGATTGGGCGTTCAGTAGGAGCTCAAGTAGACTTTACCTTGCAAACGAGCGGGGAAAAAATAACAGTCTTTACCACTCGCCCCGATACAATCTTTGGCGTGACCTTTATGGTATTGGCCCCAGAAAGTGAGTGGGTAGACAAAGTAACCACATCGGAGCAGCGTGCCGAAGTGGATGAGTATTTGCAACGCACCAAGCGGCGCACCGAGCGCGAACGCATAGCCGATCGCAGTGTTTCGGGGGTATTTTCTGGAGGATACGTTGTGCATCCATTTACGGGGGAGACTATTCCTGTTTGGATTAGCGACTATGTGTTGTCGGGTTATGGAACGGGGGCCATTATGGCAGTGCCAGCCCACGATAGCCGAGACTTTGCCTTTGCCCGAAAGTTTGCACTCCCAATTGTTCAAGTTGTGGTGCCAAGCGGTCAGGAACCTTCGGATACAGCAACGTGGGACAACTCCATCGACAGCAAAGAGGGAACCATTGTTCATTCGGACTTCCTTAACCAATTGAGCGTTGCCCAGGCCATAGAAAAGGCTAACCAATCTATAGAGGAAAGAAGCTTGGGGAGCAAGAAAGTCAATTACCGCTTGCGTGATGCTATTTTCAGTAGACAACGCTATTGGGGAGAACCATTCCCCATTTATTATAAGGACAATGTGCCATACTCTTTGGCAGAGGAGCAACTTCCTCTCCGACTCCCGGAAGTGGACAAATTCCTCCCCACGGAAGAGGGAGAACCTCCTTTGGGACGAGCACAAAATTGGCAAACAGAAGATGGTTATCCTTACGAATTGAGTACTATGCCCGGTTTTGCCGGCAGTTGTGCTTACTATCTCCGTTATATGGATCCGCACAACTCCAATGTCTTGGTAGATCCTGTCATCAATCGCTATTGGAGGCAGGTGGACCTCTACGTGGGAGGTACCGAGCACGCTACGGGGCATTTGGTGTATAGTCGTTTTTGGAATAAATTCCTCTATGATTTGGGGGTTGTGTGCGAAAAGGAACCATTCAAAAAACTCATCAATCAGGGTATGATTCAGGGACGCTCCAGCTTTGTGTACCGCATCAAAGAAACCAATCAATTTGTTACCCTATCCCTCAAAGACCAATACGAAGTGGCTCCTATGCACGTCGATATTAGTTTGGTGAAAAATGACGTGCTTGATATGGAGGCTTTCAGAAAATGGCGTCCGGACTTGGCGGGAGCCTCCTTCATAACCGAACCCGATGGGCGGTATATCTGTGGCTTTGCAGTAGAAAAAATGAGCAAATCGATGTTCAACGTGGTAAACCCTGACGATATTGTGGAGCATTATGGTGCAGACACTTTGCGGATGTACGAAATGTTTTTGGGTCCGTTGGAGCAGAGCAAGCCGTGGGATACCAATGGTATTGATGGAGTGTACAGATTTCTCAAAAAACTCTGGGGATTGTTTTGGGATAACGATCGGTTGCGTTTGACCAATCAAGAGCCGACGGCCGAAGAGTTGAAGTCGCTCCACCGTCTTATCAAGAAGGTTACCCAAGATATAGAACGCTTCTCTTTCAATACCTCTATATCTGCCTTTATGATTTGCATAGGAGAGCTTCAAAACTTGAATACCTCAAGTGTCCAAATCCTAAAACCTTTGCTCATCTTACTCTCTCCCTTTGCTCCGCACATTGCCGAGCACTTGTGGGGTGTTTGTGCTCAAGCGGAAAATACGGAAGCGGATTCTATTCTCACGGCTTCGTGGCCCAAATGGGACGAAAAGATGCTTGTAGAAAACAGTGTTAAGTATCCGGTTAGCTTTAACGGAAAGGTACGCTTCAACTTGGAGTTGCCTACTTCCCTTTCTAAAGAAGAGATTGAGCAGGAAGCTCTTCAAGCTCCCGAAGCCCAACGTTGGCTTGAGGGGTGTAGTGTGAAGAAAATAATTGTTGTGCCGGGCCGCATCATCAACATCGTAGTGGATTAACTTCTCCTCTGTGACTTTTTCAATATAAAACTTAATATTAGGATACAAATCAATGAATCAAACATTAGCTCAAGCACATACCTCCCAGGTGAAGTCCGTCTTACGCGACCTATTGGCAATGCTTATGGGAGTTATTCTCTATTCCGTGGGTTGGACCGGGTTCATCCTCTCCCAAGGAGTTACCACCGGAGGATTGGCAGGTATTACCTCTATTATACAGTTTGCCACCAACATCCCGGTGTACATTCCGTACAACATTATCAACGTTGGGTTGGTGATTGTCTCCATCATCTTCTTGGGTTGGAAGTTTTCTCTCAAGACGTTTATTGGGGTGAGTATGCTTTTTGTCTTCATTCCGGTAGGGCAGGCTCTTTTCGGAGACCCAGCCAGTGCCGTGTACCAAAACCTCGCCTCGTGGCTAACCTCTCTTATTCCCAATGTGGGGCCTCTTTTCACAACCGATCAAAGTCTTTTGGCAGTTGCTTTTGGGGGGATCTTTTGCGGAGGAGGTCTCTTTATGGTGTTTAATGTGAATGGAAGTACCGGCGGGACAGATGTTATTGTGGCCCTTTTCAACAAGTACAAAAACATATCTCTGGGGCGAGCACTCATTATGACCGATGCGGTTATTATTGGTGCATCTTTCCTTGTCAATATTTATTTCCGAGATATGGCAGTGCAGCCGGCAGTCGAGTCTTTGGCTCTGTCTGCAGTCGAAATTATCTTCTGCTCGGTAACCTTGGATTTCTTGACCAATAGCAACAAGCAAAGTGTGCAGCTTTTTATATTTAGCAAGGAGTACAAGAAGATCAGCGATGCCATCATTGTTCGTCTCAATAAGGGTACCACCCTTATTCACGCCGAGGGAGGATACAGTGGCAACAGTTCGAAAATCTTGATGGTGGTTGTGCGCAAAAATATGCTTCAAAGTGTCAATCGTATCGTCAAAGAGATAGACCCGGATGCATTTGTTTCTCAAGGAACAGTGCACGGAGTTTATGGTCAAGGGTTCGATACTCTAAAGTAAAAAATCAAAAATATCCTTTGAATATGGAGTGGAAACGCTTTAGATTGCTCAATAACATTGTAGGTTGGATCACTTTTGTGATTTCTGCTACTGTCTACTTGCTGACCATTGGGCCTAGTGCAGCCTTGTGGGATTGCCCAGAGTTTATCACTACGGCTCATAATTTGGAAGTGGGGCACCCCCCCGGGGCTCCTTTTTATATGCTGGTGTACAACTTTGCTTCTCATCTAACTTCGGATCCCCGGCAGGTGGCTTTGTTGTGTAACATTGTGAGTGCATTGCTTAGTGCCGCGACCATATTGTTGCTCTTTTGGACCATCACGCACATGGTACGCCGTGTAGTGCTCCCAACTTTTGAGCCATATAAGAATGACTCCCAAGATAAGGTCGCTTCTCTTTCTTTAGCTAATGTTGTACTTATCTTGGGCTGTGGATTGGTCGGAGCTTTGGCGTACACTTTTTCTGACACCTTTTGGTATAGTGCCGTAGAAGCCGAAGTATATGCTTTTAGTTCGTTCTTTACAGCACTTGTTTTCTGGCTGATGTTCTTGTGGGAGGATAGGAGTCACAGCCTGTACAGCGATCGTTGGATAATACTTATTGCCTATTTTATGGGATTAAGTATTGGAGTACACCTGCTCAACCTTTTGTGTATTCCGGCAATGGCTCTTCTTTTCTATTACCGAAAGAGCAAGAATCCCAACACCAAGGGGGCTTTGTTAACTCTTTTTGTGTCCGCCATTCTCATCTTGGTAATGATGATTGGTGTGGTACGAGGCGTGATGAAGGTGGGAACATTGTTCGATGTCTTCTTTGTCAATACCCTTGGACTTCCCGTTAATAGCGGTTTTTACTTCTTCTTGATCCTTTTGGCTGTTTCCCTGGGCTACTCGGCTTACCTGCTAAACAAAGGAGAGTCGTACACCAAAGCTGCAATATCTTTCATTGTCTGCTTTGTCCTTATGGGAATCCCTTTCCTAACGGGCAGTTGGTTGATCAATTTGTCCATTTTGGGTGCGGTGATTTGGTGGGTACTCAAAAAGAAGGTAAACCTGCCGCTTCTACAAACCATACAAATGTGTATGGTAGTGATAATGGTGGGCTTTTCTTCGTACGGAGTAATATTGGTTCGCTCTATTGCCAATACTCCAATGAATCAGAACGAACCAGCCAATGCTGTGGCTTTGCAGAAATATCTCAACCGTTCTCAGTATGGAGAGATCCCTCATTTTTATGCTCCGACTTTTGCAGCTCAACCCATTCCGGGGCAAAAAGACGAGAGCCGAAAAGAGTGGAATTTGGCAATTAAAAGCAATCCGAAAGAGAAGGATCGTTACGAGCATACGACCATAACTCGGGCAGTTTACTCGTCGAGTGATAAGATGCTCTTCCCCCGAATGCACTCGTCTGATGCAAGTCATATTCGAGGATATAACCTCTGGATCGACAGGGATCCTAACGATTTATCGGCTCCCACTTTCGGGCAAAATCTTCGTTTCTTTTTGAGCTATCAAATCAACTATATGTACTGGAGGTATTTTGGCTGGAACTTTATCGGTCGGCAAAATGACATCCAAGGGCACGGGGGACTTCTCAATGGAAATGTAGTTACCGGAATTGATTTTATAGACAGGATTTTCATTGGTCCGTCCAAGGATATGCCACTAACAACGGAAACCAATAAGGGGCACAATGTTTACTATATGCTTCCATTACTGTTGGGATTATTGGGGATATTTTTTCAACTGATCAGAGACCGTAAAGGAACTCAGTCTTTTTGGATTGTCTTTTGGCTTTTCTTTATGACAGGGTTGGCAATCATTTTCTACATAAACCAAACAACCGGGCAACCTCGAGAGCGAGATTATGCCTATGCCGGCTCTTTCTACGCTTTTGCCATTTGGATTGGTTTTGGCGTTGCTGGCTTGTGGTGGTTGCTGCGAAAACTAAAAATAGGAGACCTCCCTGCCTCTATTGTGGCTTCTGTAATCGGGCTTATTGTGCCTTTGCAGATGGCTTCTCAAAACTGGGATGACCACGATCGTAGTGGTCGAGTGTTGGCAAGTGACTTCGGTTATAATTTCTTGGAGAGTTGCGAACCCAATGCTGTTCTGTTTTGCTTTGGAGAT
Source organism: Bacteroidota bacterium (assembly GCA_023396255.1). GTDB lineage: Bacteria > Bacteroidota > Bacteroidia > Bacteroidales > Porphyromonadaceae > Porphyromonas. The sequence goes on along the minus strand of JAEWWU010000006.1, from coordinate 30,069 downwards.
AACGATACGTTCCCTCTTTGGTACGCGCAATCGGTAGAAGGAGTACGAAGAGATATTCGGGTTTGTAACCTAAGTTACCTGCAAAGCGATTGGTATGGCAAACAGATGCTCAAGCAGAGTTATGCTTCAACTCCGGTTCCCTACAAGCATATAACGAACGATTTTTTTGCCAAAAATCTAATTGCATTGGTATCTCCGGGCACGGCTTCTTATGATGAGGCTATGACTCAGATGCGGCAGTCTGCTCCTTCTTTGCAAACTCCTATAATTCCAGCCTCAACCCTTGTCTTACCCTTGGATACGGTCGAGATGCAACGGCTTTTTCCTCAAATTCCTCAAGAGAGGAGAAATTCGGAGATGGTTTTCTCTCTTGAATCTATGCAGTACATACCTAGAGACGCCTATTTTGTAATGGATATGATTGCAGCTTCCAAGTTTAGGAGACCTCTTTATTGGGTATCGACTATGCCGGTTAATAGTTTTAATAACCTTCCTGAGTATCTGCAAGGGCGAGGGATGACAAAGAAAATTCTTCCGTGGAGGGTAGCAGACTTGAACAGAGGAATGGACGTTGATAAGACCTACGATCTCGTAATGAACAAGTATCGTTATTTCAATGCCTCTGATCCTGATATCTATTTCGATGATAACATTCGACAAACTATAGCTTACTACTATCGTTACAAGATGTTTGCTGAATTGGCTTCCGCTCTCCTCGATCGGGGAGATACCCAACGAGCTTCCAAAGTATTGCGTAAGTGTCATAGTACATTCTCGGCTCAAAGTGTGCCTTACACGCTCACAGATTTGTTCTTGGCCGAGGCTTATTACAGAGCCGGAATGCAGAAAGAGGGAGACGAAATTACTTTGGCTTTATTGCAAAACGGGCTATCGACGCTCAAGTGGATGCTGCGCCTTAGACCCAGATTGCTCAAGCAGGCAACCCTTGATGGCGTACATATAGATGCATTGCGCCTAATTGTTTTTGCCAAGGAAACCGCAGATAGAGGACAGAGCAAAGCTCTTGTTCCCTACGAGTCGCAGATTACATCTTTATTGAAGACGTTTGGAGGACAATGATTGTCTTTATCCCATCTTTAAAAGTGCTTTCTTCGAGAATCGTTTCTTGGAGGGGCACTTTGTTTTTTCTTTGTCTCGTAGAAGTATGTTCTTAGTTCTTCTCGGGGGGATGTTTTGAATAAACATCAAGTGGCATAAAAATAGGAATTTATATTTTCAAATCTTTTCTCACTAACAATTAAAACTTATGAAGAAAACTTATTTGGTGCTTCTTGTATTGTTACTGACTGTTTTTTCTATCAGTGCACAAGAATGGCAAGAGCAAAAGACTACTTTGTCCAATCTATCTGCTTTGAGAGCTGAGGAAGAGGTATTTTCTTATTACACTCTGAAAGAGAATGATCCGATTGTTAAAATGGGATCGGATACGGAGATAACCGCGGGACCAATGATCTTTGTTCCCGGAGAGAAGCTCAAAGGATGTAAAATTGTGTCTGTATTTGTGTCTATCGGAGAGATCGGAAATGTAGTAATGACTTTGTTGGGAATGGAAGCACCTGTCGGAAGCGATCAGTACAAGTCTATGCTTCAACAACCGATGCCTTTGGAACCTAATAGCCAGACACAGTTCTATAACCTAAAACTCCCCGAAAAAGATCAAAAGGTGGTTGATGGTACCAAGAACTACCTTTTTGGATATATCGCTACTTTTAAGGGGAAAATGATAATAAAGACAGATCCCAAGACCAATCCTCTCGTGCCCAATGTCAATTTCTTGATTCGAGATGAGAACAAAAAACTTTCCCTATCTCCGGTTGATGGCAATTCGTGGGCGGCCAACTGGGTTTTGGCCGTAAAGTTTGTTCGCGAAACCGGAGTGGAAGGAGTTTTTGTACACGATATGGTTCTTTATCCCGAAAACGGAAAAATCATCGTTGAAGGAGTTCAAAATCCCTCTGTGCAAGTCTTTGATATGCAAGGGCAAGAAGTAAGAAACGAAAACCTACCGAAAGGGAATTATCTTGTGCGTATCCAAGCTAATGGCAGAAGCGTTAGCACTAAACTTCAAGTGAAGTAATTGCCAAGATCGCGGAAGTCAGGAATAAAGCAAAAAGAGAGCTCTGAACTTGGTTCAAGGCTCTCTTTCTTTTTGTATTCTATTCTCACCGAGACGAACGCTTCTTTCTTCTCTCGGGAGTGTGTGGGTTAGGTCTTGGTTTCTTATTCTCTCTTTTCCTTTGTGAAGAAGTCGGCTGTGTTTTGTTGGAGGTATAAGCTCCGTGTTGGTTATTGGTGTTCCCTCCAAAGAGACGTTGCAGGAGGTCCGGTCTGTTCCATTTGCGCAGCGAACGCATAATGGCCTCTCGCTCTTGCGGTTGGTACCAAAAGAAAAGACGCTTTTGCTCCTTTTTCTCTTCTTCTCTTTTTGCACAATAGATTGGTTGCATCGTATGGGGATCCAATCCCGTGTAGTACATCTCTGTAGCCAGTGTCATAGGGGTCGGAGTAAAGTCTTGTACCTGTTCCAATCTAAAGTTGAGCTCTTTTGTGGCAACCGCTAATTCTGCCATATCAGCCCCCTTGCATCCGGGGTGAGAAGAAATGAAATAAGGTATTAGTTGTTGCTTAAGTTCATATTTACGGTTGATTTGTTCAAAGATGCGATTGAATCGGTAAAAAAGAGCAAACGGAGGTTTTCTCATTAGGTTGAGTACATTGTCCGATACGTGTTCGGGAGCTACTTTTAGCCGTCCACTGGTATGATTGGCAATAAGTTGCTCGGTGTAGCGTTCTGCCTCTTTGCGCAGTTCTTCTTCTTTGTAGGGGTGAAGCAATAGGTCATAGCGTACCCCACTTCCTATAAAACTCTTCTTGATTCCCGGCAATTGATCTATTTGTGACAATAAATCGTTGAGAGGTTTATGATTTGCGTTTAGATTGGGGCATACCGATGGGAATACGCAAGAGGGGCGATGACAGGCTTCGCAGGCTTTTGGGTTATACCCTTTCATACTATACATATTGGCACTGGGGCCACCTACATCGCTCAAATAACCTTTGAAATCTTCCATCTGTATTACCTGCTGCACCTCTTTGAGAACCGATTCCGGTGATCGGGATGCAACAAATTTGCCTTGATGAGCCGAAATGGTACAAAAGGCACAACCGCCAAAACAACCTCTGTGAAGGTTTACGGAGTGTTTTATCATTTCGTAGGCAGGGATGACTTTTCCTTTGTATCTCGGATGAGGAAGACGGGTATAGGGCAAATCGAATGAATGGTCTATTTCTTCTTGCGTCATTGGCGGAAAGGGAGGGTTTACCACAACTAACTTTTCCTGACAAGGTTGCACCAAACGATGCGCTTTGGCCCTATTGCTTTCGTTTTCAAATACCCTGAAGTTTTCGGCTTGCTTGCGCTTGTCTTTTAGGCAATCTTCAAAGGAGTGCATCCACACGGTATTGTTGTCTTGTTGCAAATATTCCTTGGAGGTTGTGTAAACAACTTGATTGAGTGTAGGAGCTATTTGGCACACGCTTTCGCCTTGCCGCAAACGATCAACTAAGGCTTTTAAGGGCTGTTCGCCCATTCCGTAGATCAGTAAATCCGCCCCGCTTTGAATAGACATTGGGGCCAACAGCTTGTTTTGCCAATAGTCGTAATGGGTAAGCCTGCGCAAAGAAGCCTCTATACCCCCAAGCACAACGGGGATGTTTGGGAAAAGTTTTTTAAGGATATGTGTGTAAACCACTGAAGGATATTCGGGACGCATATCTATTCTTTTGTCCGGGGTATAGGCATCTTCGCTGCGCAGCCGCTTGGCAGCGGTGTACTTGTTGACCATTGAGTCCATAGCACCGGCCGATACGCCAAAGAAAAGGCGGGGAATACCCATCTTCTTGAAGTCTCTCAAATCGTCTCGCCAGTTGGGTTGAGGAACAATGGCCACCCTCAATCCCAAGGATTGCAACAATCGCCCCACAACGGCTGCACCGAAGGAGGGGTGATCTACATAAGCATCTCCGCTAAAGAGGATTACATCAAGTTCTGTCCAACCCAGAGCTTGTGCCTCTTTGAGGGAGGTTGGCAAAAAACGGCTCACACTATCTTGCCGCACCACGTAAAATATTTAGAGTTGAAAAACGAATTCAGATCAGACGGAAGCTTCTTAAAGAATCCATATAGAGCCGAACCCGACCCGCTGAGCGAAGCATAGATAGCTCCCTTCTTGTACAAGGTGTCCTTGATGTTTTGTAATTCGGGATGGCAAGGAAAGAGAGATTTCTCAAAATCATTGACAATAACCGAGGTCCATTGCATAATCGGTAAGGCTATGAGCCGCTCCAATTCCCCTTCTTTCGACGCATCGGGTTTTATTTGAGCATAGGCCTGTGCCGTGCTGATGCTAATGGGAGGCTTCACCACGACCAAGTGCATAGAGTGCAATTCCGGTGGTAGGCATATCGGGGTCAGTCTGTTTCCTATCCCTTTCCCCAAAGCTGCAGTTTTGCTCAAGAAAAAGGGACAGTCAGCTCCCAAAGACGCTGCAATTTGGGTCAATCGGGTTGGGGAGATCTTCAGATTAAATAACTCTACCAAGGATTGTAACATATAAGCAGCATCTGCAGAGCCTCCACCGAGACCGGCTTGTGAAGGGATTTGTTTGATTAACGTAACGTCGACGGCAGGAACGGAGCATTCTTTCCGCAGAGCAAGAAGAGCTTTATAAACCAAATTGTGTTCCAAGGGACAGTGGTCTACTAATCCACGGATGTCGAAAGCGTCTTGTTTTGTCTTTGAGGGGGTAACCTCTAAAACTTCGGAAAGAGTCGTGGGAACGAAGATTGTTTCTATATCGTGATAACCATCGTCTCTTCTTCGGGTTATGTGTAAACCAATATTTATCTTACTGTTTGGAAAACAAATCATAGCAAATTGTGGTCATAGAGGTATATAATTCGCTCCGTAACGGCATCGTCCGAATTATTCTCGGGGTCATATTTGTCTTTGAGGTTTCCCCCGTAGAAGCGTGCCACTAAGTTGTACCATCCGGCAGCAAAGGACCCTAAAATAGAGGAAACTATATCGTAGCTGGGTACTCCGGTTTGTCTATTCATCAACTTTATTAACAAAGTCCCTTGCGACAAGGTCCACGTTTTCATAACAGGCTTGTACCGAGCAATCATTTCTTTTTCTACCCGTTCCAAATGGCGATCTTTTTCCGATTCATTCGGCAGAGTTTCGATGTATTCGTAGGTCTCTATCATCATAGCCGTCAGTTTGCGAGCAAAAGGCAACACTTTTTTGACATCCCTGATGCGACGCCAATATTCCTCCTTTTCGGCATAAGACAAGGGAGAGTAAGATGGTTTTGCATAAACCTCTATGTCAGGTAGATAGATGTCTACTTCTTCTTCCGTGTTGCGTACAATAGTGGCAACCGTATCGGTCAAAACTCCTTGCGCAAAAATGGTAGTTGGGCATATTGTACCGAATAAAAGCACGATAACCCCACAAAAGAGCCAACAATACATCCCTTTCGTAAGTTTGTATAACTGCATAACCCTCTGTATATATCCTATTTACCTCTACGAACAGTAAAGCTGCCCCAAGAATCCTTTCTGACAACCCTACACCTATAATAATACTAAGGTAGCACAAAAAATTGTACCAATCCTTTTTATTCGCCGGGTGCAGTTGTTTTTTCTCTCCGCAGCAAGGTAAATGGGGCCGTAGGTTACCGAGTTTTCAATAATTCCCTCAAAAAAAATATTTGCTTGGACAGAAGAAAAATTAGTAGGGAATTATCCGAAAATAATTCCCTGCAAATCGAGAATTAGTAGGGAACTAATTGAGGAGGCGACGGCTTTGACAGTTGTCGGAAGTTTGCGCTGAGTTTTCCTCTTGGAAGAGGTTTGATTCAGTTCTCTTAGAAGAGGAAAATCAATAGAGATGTTCGCTTTGCTACGGGAAAAGTCGTTGCGATCTTTTAACGAAGGGCGGATTTTTGTCAGAGGATATTTTTTGTTCGAAGCTTGGCGGAATGATACCGAAGAGGGAGCAACGGAGCATTTGGGAACGTTATACAATAAAAAGGACGAAAAGGGCGTTATACAAGGTGTGGTAAGCGAAAAAAGTTATGAACAGTCAAACAATTGTTTTCTGTAAAATGATTAGCTTTGAAAAATGTTAGGTTACTACAAAACAGACTTATGGGACGAATAATTGCATTAGCAAATCAAAAAGGAGGGGTGGGTAAAACCACGACAACCATCAACTTGGCTGCATCTTTGGCAGCCTTGGAAAAAAAGGTGCTCATCATAGATGCCGATCCGCAAGCCAATGCCTCGTCCGGTTTGGGCGTGGAGTCTTCTAGTATCAATGAAACTCTCTATGAATGTCTTGTGGGGACACGCAGCATAAGTTCTGCCGTAATACCCACTCCGGTAGAAAACCTTTTTATATTGCCTTCGCACATTGACTTGGTAGGGGCGGAAATAGAGCTGTTGCAATTGCCCCAACGAGAAAGTATTTTGCGAAAAATTTTGCGTCCTGCCGCTTTTGACTATGATTATGTATTGATAGATTGTTCTCCTTCTTTGGGAATTATAACGGTCAATTGTCTGGTTGCCGCAGATTCGGTTATTATACCGGTGCAGTGCGAGTATTTTGCTTTGGAAGGGATTTCCAAATTACTCAACACAGTGCGGATCATCAAGGGACGACTTAATAAAAATTTGGACATTGAGGGCTTTCTCCTAACAATGTACGATAGTCGGCTCAAGTTGGCCAATCAGGTTTACGATGAGGTGAAGCAACATTTTGGCCCTTTGGTATTCGATACCGTGATACAGCGCAATGTGAAGTTGAGCGAAGCCCCCAGCCACGGCATACCGGTCATTCTGTACGATGCCGATAGCCGTGGAGCCGAGAACCATTTGCAGTTGGCCAAAGAACTTATCAAGAAGAATGCAGCCCGATAGAGAAGGCTCTATCCTCAACCAAAAAGTATTTTCGCTATGAAATCAGTATTAAAAAGAAGTCCGTTGGGAAAAGGTCTCGATGTTTTGCTCCCCGAAGATAGTGGAGCATCTTCTTCGATTAGTGAAATAGAGGTGGAAAAAATATTCCCCAATCCGGATCAACCACGGCAATACTTTGAAGACGAAGCTCTCAACGAGTTGGCAGATTCTATCCGCTCTATCGGGTTGGTGCAGCCCATAACCGTAAAAGATATGGGCAACGACTCTTATATGATTATTTCCGGAGAGAGGCGTTGGAGAGCTTCAAAATTGGCACAAGTCTCTTCGTTACCGGCATACATCGTAAAGGCGGACGATGAGCAGGTAATGGAAATGGCGTTGATCGAAAATATACAACGCGAAGATCTCAATTCCATAGAAATAGCCCTTGCTTACAAAAGATTGTTAGAGGTAGAGGGAGCTACCCAAGAGTCGGTTGCTCAAAAGGTGGGCAAGAAAAGAACCACGGTGAGTAACTACATTCGGCTTTTAAGGTTGCCGGCTGAAGTACAATTGGGGATTACGGAAAAGAAGATAGATATGGGACACGCTCGTGCTCTATTGGCTTTGGAGACCCCGGCTGAGCAGTTGATACTGTACCAAAAAATAGTTCAAGAAGGCTTGAGTGTAAGGGAAGTAGAACGTTTGGCTTCGGGCAAAGAGTCGTTTACCACCACTCCGAATGAGAAGAAGGCTGGCTGCAAGGTGCACGAATCGAGCAGAGAGTTGATTGAGGTCTATAAACCTTTGACACAGGAACTGTCTCGCTTTTTCGGAACAGAGGTAAAGCTTTCCCGCAAGCGTACCGGGCAAGGACAGCTAACCCTCTCTTTTGCCAGTGAAGAAGAGCTCATCCGTATTTGTCAGATTTTAGAGAAGATACCTCGGTAAAGATCGGTTGCTTGCGAATGAAGATCCAAAGAATAGAATCGTTTTCCTGTTTTTTGTTGTTTCTCGTCCTGCTCTTCTGGGGCAAAGAGGGTAGTGCGCAACAACCTATTGTTTCCAAATCAACTGTCCCAGAGAGGGTTAATGTTGTAGATTCTATTGATGACAAGGGGGTAGATTCGCTTGCAAATACACTTCCGGTTGATTCGGTGGTCACCGGCAAAACTCCTTCTTCCTCTAAAACAATTGTTCCCACTCCTAAACGACTCCACTTCTGGCAAGAACCTTATCCTAATTCTACTATGGCACTGCTTTGTTCCATAATTCCGGGTGGAGGGCAAGTTTACAATAAACGCTATTGGAAAGTACCCATTGTTTGGGGAGCTTTGGCGGGGGCTGCCTACGTTATAGGGTTTAACCAACGTTCTTACAACGAATACCACACTGCTTATGTGGATTTGAAAAGTTCCGATCCTATGAGCAAAGATAGTTGGAAAGCCTTTGTCCCTTATGGAAGAGACCCCGAAGAGTACTTCAAGAGCGGCACCTTGGAGACGCTGTTGGAGCGAGGCAGTAAGACCTATAAATCGAACAGGGATTTGAGTGTTTTGGCAGGAGTTATTCTATATCTTTTATCGGCACTGGATGCTTATGTAGATGCCGAGCTTTACTATTTCGACGCAAGCCCCAACCTCACAATACAGGTGGGACCTACAGTTTCTCCCCCCTCATCGTTTGCTCCAATGGGTGCCGGGGTGGGGTGTAGCATTTCTTTTTGATTATTTAATAAGTAAGATCGATGCAGCTAAGACGATTATCATATTTGTTGTTTCTTTTGTTCGTTTCTTTTATCTCTTCTTTTGGGAGAGAAAAGAAGGAAGTAGAAACAGAGCGAGATACCGTTGTTCCATCGCTAATTATTCCGCAAGTGTTGGATACCGACTTGAACAAACTGATGGACCAATGGAACAGAGGGTATGCTACCAGTCACAAACGCTCCTCTGTCCCTTGCTCCAGCGTCCGTTTCAATGTTCGTATGCAAAGTGATAGCCTTATTATCGATAGGCTGAACAAGTTACCCACAGTAATTCCCTTACAGTATAATCCCATTATAAAGGAGAGTATTGCCGCTTTTGTGACAGATAGATCTTCTCTGATTAGAACTATGCTGACGATGGGAGATTATTATTTCCCCATCATAGAATCTATATTGGACAAACATAAAATGCCTGTAGAATTGATGTACTTGACTATCGTGGAGAGTGCCCTCAATCCGATGGCTGTTTCCCCGGCAGGGGCTTCAGGACTATGGCAGTTTATGTTACCTACTGCCAAGATATACGGATTGGAGATAAACAGTTTTGTGGATGAGCGTTTGGATGTCGCCAAGAGTACAGAGGCAGCAGCTCGTTACTTTAAGGATATGTATGCTCTCTATGGAGACTGGCTCTTGGCTATAGCTTCGTACAATTGTGGTCCCGGAAACGTAAACAAAGCCATTCGTAGGTCTGGAGGGCAGACGGATTTTTGGACCATTTACCCTTATCTGCCAAGAGAAACACGCAATTATATTCCTCTTTTTATAGGGGTTTACTATGCAATGTATTACCACAACGAGTACAATATTTGTCCACGAGAAAATGCCCCTATATTAGCTACCGATACTATTATGGTGACCAATTCTCTCTCGTTTCAAGCGATACAAGATTTAACGGGATTGAGTGCCGAGAGGATACGGATGCTCAATCCTCAGTATAAGCGAGGTACCATTCCGGGACATACTCGTTCGTACAGCCTCAAATTGCCCATTAAGGATCTAGCTAAAGTAGATGTAGCCTTGGATTCGCTCTACGCCTTGGCAAGCTCTAAAGTGGAGGTGGTTACTCCGGAGGTCACAAACGCGGAGCAGGTCGATTTGAATTCTTCAAAGAAGAATAGAAAGAAAACGTCTTATTCTACCTACACGGTGCGGCGTGGAGATTCGCTCAGTAAGATAGCCTCTCGGCAGGGTGTTACATTGCATCAACTCAAACAAGCCAATGGAATTAGAAGCAATAGGCATAAGCTCAGTCCAGGGCAAAAATTGAAAATACCTAAACGCTAAAGCTCTTTTGAGTATCTTTGTCCGGGTAATTGGATAAAATTATTAGCAACCAAGAAAGTTATATTCCGATCTATGTGTAAAAACAATTATAAAAGAACCCTTGTGACATCGGCTTTGCCTTATGCCAATGGCCCTGTTCATATTGGTCATTTGGCTGGGGTGTATGTTCCGGCAGATATTTATGTTCGGTACAAAAGAATGTGTAATGAAGAAGTCCTTTTCATCGGAGGATCGGATGAGCACGGAGTTCCCATTGCCCTAAAAGCAAGAGCAGAAGGTGTTACACCGCAAGAGGTGGTAGATCGCTATCATAAGTTGATTAAAGATTCTTTTGCTGAATTTGGGATCTCGTTCGACATCTATTCGCGAACGACCAGTCCGGAGCACCGTCGTACAGCATCAGAATTCTTTTCCAAATTGCACAGCAGAGGCAAGTTTATAGAACAAACCTCGGAGCAGTTCTACGACCCACAGGCACAGCAGTTTTTGGCAGACCGTTACATAAGCGGAACTTGCCCGCACTGTGGTAATGAAAAAGCCTATGGAGATCAGTGTGAAGCTTGTGGAACATCGCTCAATGCCACGGACCTAATTAACCCGGTAAGTACCATCAGTGGAGCTAAACCGGAAATGCGGCAGACTACTCATTGGTATTTGCCCCTCAACGATTACCAAGAATGGCTCACTCAATGGATTGTGGAAGGACACAAAGAATGGAAGAGCAACGTCTATGGGCAGTGCAAAAGTTGGCTTGATTTGGGACTGCAGCCAAGGGCCGTGAGCCGAGACCTTGATTGGGGTATTCCCGTTCCGGTCGAAGGGGCAGAGGGTAAGGTCCTCTACGTCTGGTTCGATGCCCCCATTGGTTACATATCTAATACAAAAGAGTTGCTGCCCAACGATTGGGAAAAGTGGTGGAAAGATGAGGAGACACGTTTGCTCCATTTTATAGGAAAAGACAATATTGTATTCCATTGCATTGTATTCCCGTCTATGCTTAAAGCAGAGGGATCTTATATATTACCGGACAATGTTCCGGCCAATGAGTTTCTAAACTTAGAGGGCGATAAAATCAGCACCAGTCGTAATTGGGCCGTGTGGTTGCACGAGTATTTGAGAGATTTCCCCGGTAAGCAAGATGTTTTGCGTTACGTGCTTACTGCCAATGCTCCGGAGACAAAGGACAACGATTTTACGTGGAAAGACTTCCAGAACCGCAACAACAACGAATTGGTCGCCATTTATGGGAATTTTGTCAATAGAGCCGTGGTGCTAACCCATAAATATTTCAATGGAGTGGTGCCTGCTCCCACAGAGATGCAGGAAGCAGATAAACAGGTGCTTGCAGAAGTAGCTCTTTGCAAGGAGCGTTTGGAGCAAAACCTCGAAACATTTCACTTTCGAGAAGCTTTGAAGGAGGCCATAATGGTGGCTCGCTTGGGCAATAAATATTTGGCAGACTGTGAACCGTGGAAGATTTATACTACGGATCCGCACAGAGTGGAGACTATTTTGTACATTTCTTTGCAGATTGTGGCAAATTTGGCAATTGCAACGGCTCCTTTCTTGCCTTTTACTTGCGATAAATTGCGAGCAATGTTGGCTTTGGAGGGAGCCCCTCGGTGGAACGATTTGGGAAGTACCGCCTTGCTCCCCGCCGGTCATCGCTTGGGAGCTTCTCAGTTGCTTTTTGCCAAAATAGAAGATGCGGAGATAGAGGCGCAGATCAATAGATTGCAGCAAACCAAGGCAGCTAATGAGGAGGCAGCGCGCAAGCCGGCTTCTGTCCAAGAGGATATTGCTTTTGACGATTTCCTAAAACCGGACATTCGCGTGGGGAGAGTCTTGGAATGCACCAAGGTTCCCAAGGCAGATAAATTATTGTGCTTTAAGGTCGATGATGGAGCTGATGGGCGCACTATTGTGAGTGGAATTGCGCAGCACTATGCTCCGGAAGCTCTGGTGGGTAAGAATGTTTGTTTTGTCGCCAATTTGGCTCCTCGAAAGTTGAAGGGGATACTTTCTCAGGGGATGATTCTATCTGCAGAGGACTATAAAACAGGAAAGTTGACCGTACTCACAGTGGACGAAAGCATTGCTCCGGGAAGCAAGATAGGTTGATAGATTGTTATAAATGGAGTATAAGATTCCTCTTGTTGATTTGGCTCGGCAGTATGAGGCGATAGCCGGAGAGGTGCAGGACGCAGTTCTCAGAGTTATGGCCTCTGCACGTTATATCGGAGGGGATGAAGTTGCTTCTTTCGAAGAGGCCCTTGCTCAATTCTTAGGGGTTGCTCCACAGGCGGTTATTAGTTGTGCCAGTGGAACGGATGCTTTGCTTATAGCTTATCTTACAGCAGGGTTACAGCAGGGAGATGAGGTAATCATTCCAACGCACAACTATGTAGCTGCGGCAGAAGCAGCTGCCCTAATCGGTTTGGTTCCGGTGTGGGCAGACCTCCCTTTGCTTCAAGAAAAGGACAGCCGAGCTTCTTTTCAAATAGATACGGATCCAAACTATCTGTCTCAATTATGCTCGCCTAAGACCAAGGCCCTTGTGGCCGTGAATATGTACGGGATGCCGGCGGTAACTCCCCAGTTGGTTTCTTTTTGCCAAGAGAACCGTTTAACCCTAATAGAAGACAATGCTCAAGGTATGGGCGGAATGAACTGGGTTGACGGTAAGGGAGTTGTTCCGACGGGTGCGCAAGGCGATATATCTACAACCAGTTTTTTCCCGACCAAACCGTTGGGTGCTATGGGAGATGGTGGAGCAGTAATTGTTCGTAATCATACCGAGTGGCAGAAAAAGGCTCGTGAAATAGCCCAGCACGGGCAGGAAGGACGATATCAATACAAACGGGTAGGGATAAACAGTAGGCTTGATGCTTTACAGGCGGCAATCTTATCGGTTCGACTTAAATACCTCCCCGAGCGTATCAAACGAGCACAGGCAATTGCTCAGCAGTACAATGATGCCTTTAGTCAGTTGGAGGGGGTGCGTATAGAACTACCATATGGGCAAGAACTTGGAACCACGTCTTCTTATTACCAATACGCTTTGTGGGTTGCCCCTGATAAGAGGGAATTTCTTATGCAATCCTTAAAATCAATGGGTATAGAAACCCGAGTTTATTATCCTCGTTTGATGCACAATGAGCCGGTTTATGCTCCGTTGGGGTTCTGCCGATCTCATCGAGGTCTTTCCGGAGCCGAGGAGGTGCATAGGGGAGTTCTTTGTCTTCCGATCGACCCGTTGCAGACATCAGAAGACACTCAATTCATAATAAGACAATTTACGCAAATATATCATACTCTATGTCATCTATAATCAGATTTGCCGTGGTCGGTTGTGGGCATATAGGTCTTCGTCATACCGAAAAGATAACCGCTAACGATCGGGCAGAGGTTGCTGCTTTGGTCGATATTCGCCCAAAGGAGGAGACGTTGAGAGGGAAAGGGTATGACGGAGTTCCTTATTTTGAGTCTCTTGAAACATTGCTCTCTTCCGGTGTGGATTTTGATGTTGCTTCGATTTGTGTCCCCAATGGGTTGCATTTTCCCATTGCCCAAAAACTACTCCAGGCCGGAAAACACGTTCTTGTAGAAAAGCCTATGGTGCTTTATCCCGAACAGGGCGGTCAATTGATACGGATAGCAAAAGAGAATAATTGTCAGATCTTTGGGGTTTTGCAAAATCGTTATACGCCGGTTTGTGTTTGGTTCAAGGAGCTGTTGAATACCAAGCGAATGGGGCAGATTTATAGTGTGGACTTGGAGTGCTTTTGGAATCGGGATGATAGATATTATAGAGGAGATTGGCACGGTGATAGAGAAATGGATGGCGGTACCCTTTTTACACAATATTCTCATTTCTTGGACTTATTGCTTTGGTTCTTTGGCGATGCCCAAGTTTTATCGACCCATTTTGCTAATTATAATCACTCTCATAGCATAGATTTTGAAGATAGTGGGGTTGTGCAGTTGTCTTTTGTAGAAAGTAAAGCTTGCGGAACGCTTCGTTACTCTACGGCTGTTTACGGGAGTAATTGCGGGGTTCGTTTGTCTGTTTTAGCGGAGAAAGGTTGTGTTGTTCTCAACGGTCCCTTTATGAACAGAGTGGAGCATTGCATCATAGAAAACTACACCTTACCTCAAATAATGGAGTCGGAGCCGGGAAATCATTACGGAGCATATAGCGGATCGGCCCAAAATCACCATTTGGTAATCAACAACGTTGTGGAAGCTTTATTGGGGCATTCGGCGGAAGTGGTTCGTTGTGATGACGCTTTGAAGGTGGTTCGCTTTATTCGAGACATCTATAAAAACAACCCTTATTTGAAATCTTAGCAGGCGGCTGCTTATTATGACGTGGGTAGATCTTATCCTCCTCTTTATATTGGCTTTTGTCCTTTATTGGATTGGAGCCAAAGTTTTTATTAGAAAGCACGTTATTTACAAGGGAAAGGATTGGGATTTTACTCCCTCTTGTGCTTTGTCTATAGAGAGCTCGCCTCTATTGCAAATGTCTTTGGCTGCTCCATCCGATTTGCCTTATTTCTTGATTTTAGATACAGAAACTACAACGTTGGTTGCCAGTTTGAGAGCCTCGGATGGTTCTTATCCTCCGGTGGTTTGTCTTTCGTGGCGTTTATTGAGCCGAGAGGGCAAGGTGATAGAAACGCAAAGTTTTGTTTTGCTACGTGATGAGGATGTGTCGTGGGATGCGGAGGAAGTGCACGGCATCAGTACTGAGATGATGCTTGGTTTGGGGCTAGACCCTGTGGAGATTTACAAAAAGTTTCTTGCAGCCGTACGGAGGGCAACTGTATGTGTTGCCCATTCTGCCGATTTTCACCGAAATGTAATTTTGCAAGATTTGGAACGGTTTCAGATAGATTCTTCTTCACTCGTTTCAAAACCATTCCTTTGTACGATGCACAATGGAGCGCGCTACTTGGTAGTGAAAGAGAAGTGGGCAGAGAACGTGCGAATTTCTCTTACCACACTTTACAGTTTGCTGTATTTGAATCGTACTCATCAGGAAATCGTATACAAGAACAAATCTTTGCGTGACATAACTCTCTGTTCTTTTTGCCTGGTTTATTTGCAGCGTGCCGAAGGTTTCGAACTGCAATTCCTGCCCACGATACCCGTTTCGGGGAACTTGACCTGTGGTGATCTTCTCTCTAAGAATGAGAATAGAGGCATCCCTGCCGAATTCACTTCCCTGTAATCCTCGGGCTTCATTTTTTTGAAATCCCTTCTTGTGTATACTGCTCAGGGGAAGCAGAAATTTGCTATGTAAGTTGTCGAGAACTTGCACCATAGCCTTGGGCCTTCTTTTGTAAGAGAATTGGGAGGAATTTCTTCCCTCATTTTCCTCCAATAATTCCCTCGTAATCTTTTTTTTGAGGGAACTAATAAATGATAATTCCCTACTAATTTTTGTCCTGTCCAAGATATTTTCTTATTTATCAGGTCTATTGTATTATTTGATTGATATATAGGTGATTAAGAAATAGTTGAAAAGCGAAAAACAGGGTAGTATTTTTGCCCAACCACCTACAGAGGGGTACAATCCTTTACCGAAAAAATCTAAGGAGATTTATTCTAAAGAGGAATTATTTTTTGTAAAAACAATCTGCAATGCAACTTCTGCTCATTCGATTCGTCTTAAAGGTGAAGTACAACGACAAAGCGTTCGGTTAGGTAAGGTAACTTGAGGGTTGCATACCTCTCCGAACTCCGTTGAAAGTTGAACATAAGTTTTTGTAGCCCTGAATGGACGGATCCACTTTTATGAAACTCTACATACCGCTGCGTAGTACAATCCTTGAGGTTTGTAAGGGTTTTATGTCCGATCCGGAAGAAGCCAGCGATATGACACAGGATGTTTATCTGAAACTGTGGGAGCAGCGGTCCCAACTCAAAGACATTGTGTCTCCTAAGGCTTATGTAATAACCTTGGCTCGAAATAAGTGTTTGGATCGGTTGCGTTCTTCTGCGCACAAGCTTAGGGAAATGGAAGAGCCGAGTGATGCCCTTCCTCAGATGAATACCCAGACCGATACACCGCTAAACAGACTAATAGCAAAAGAACAGGTGCGTTCGTTGCAGCAGTGGGTAGCTCAGCTTCCTCCACAGCAACAAGAAATATTTAAACTTAGGCACTACGAGATGCTTGATAATCAGGAGATCGCCGATCGATTGAACCTCAAAGAGGTTACTGTTCGTTCTATCGTTTCGCGTTTACGCAAGGAAGCACGCACGATTTTTGACCCTGATGGAACTAAAAAAAGATGAGAATGAAGAATAGACGAGAACAAATAGAGCAATTGCTCCACTCTTATTATGAAGGGCAATCTTCACCCCAAGAAGAACTCAAATTGTATTTGATGTTGCTTGAAGAGCCCGACAACTCTCCGTATGGCGCGGATCGGACGCTTTTGGAAGCAAGTTGGGCGGTTGGTGTTCCGAATGAAGAACTCTTTCCCGAAAAGCGACATAAGGTGGGAGGTGCCGGAAATCTTAAAGTCTTGTTCAATTCCTATTACAGGAACGTGGCGAAATATGTAGCGGCAGCGGCTGTTGTTGGGAGTGTGGTTGTGGGTGCTTCTTTGTACAAAAATAGAGGGGCTTCTCATACGGGGGCTTATCCTTTGACAGGAGACGTATCTCACGTCAATGGCAATCCCATTGAACAAGAAGAGGTCAATCGCTATGCTTTGCAGGCTCTAAGCACCTTGGTACACTGCTGCGAAGTGCAAGCGCAGGGAACCGAGAAGATAGAGTCGGTGTTGTCCAATGTTCACGACAATGTGCAGCGTTCTTTCTATGATCATTTGTCCGGTGAATCCGGTTTTTATCTCGTAAATCAGTAAACTATTTTTCTCAAGACAAGAAAAGCAAATTCCACCCTTTCAAATATTTTTCACTATGAAAAAAATATACTTGTTACTTATCTCTTTCTGTTTGCTCTCCGGATCCCTTTGGGCTCAGGGCAACAAACCGGTTCACAATATGGACCGCTTGATGGAGTCGGACGGTATTACGGTGATTTATTTGTCTCCGTCTATGGTTCGTTTGGCGGGTAACTCCTCCTCCCTATTGGATGAAGACGAAGCCTTGATGCGTCACATAGCCAAGCAAATATCCAGCATATACATATTTACGGCAGAGGCTCCGGAAGATGTGAAGATTTTGAGAAAAGAATTCAGCTATCTTTCTCCGAAGAATAGAAAAGGTTCTGAGTTTGAAAACTTTATGTTGATAAAAGATGGAAAAGAAAAACAAACCGTGGAGCTGTTTGGTCGTATGAGAGGCGATATTGCCAGTTGTCTCTTTATGAGAATCAATCAACCGGAAAATTTTACCATCATAGCTATTGAGGGAGCTTTTACTCGCAAGATGCTGGAAGATATCGTTCACGAACAGGAAAAAGGTAAATCCGCAAAAAACTCTTCCCGTTCCAAACGACAATAAAATGTACTTTTCATAAAACTTTCGTATAATACAATTTGTTCGGGCAGCTCTCCTCCAATAAGGATTGGGAGAGTTGCCTTTTTTTGTCACCTCTTTTTTTGTCCTTAACTTAGCGGACCTAATGAAAATCAAGAACATTGTAGTAGAATGATGAAGAATGGAGCTCAAGAGGGCAAAGCCAGTGAGTGGAACGGAGGCGGAGTGCAGTTGGTCCAATTACTTTGTGCCAAGTGGTATTGGTTTCTAGCATCGGTTGTTTTGTGTCTGATTTGTGTTTCGTTTGTTTTGCACAATATGACTATGGTGCAAAATAAATATATTGCCGTTGTTATGGTACAAGAGCAGAAAAAGACGGAGTATATATTGCCGTCAGATCTGTCTCAAAACCCTCACGCCACCTATCGTCCATCTTGGATTAAGTCGCTTACTTATACTCCTCTTGATGTAAAGGATGTTCTCAATACAACCACATTGGTGGAAATGGCAGTGCAACGTAGCGATGTGGGGGTGCGCTATTATGCCAAGTCCAATATAGGGTTGAAAAGGGATATTTACAACCAAACCCCTCTAAAAGTTCGCTTCTTGGATGCACCTGTCGGTATGACTGCTTTTTTGGTTGCAGACCTCTCTTCGGATGGAACAGGAGTTCGACTCTCGGGTTTCGAAGAACCCGGTGCCGGAAAGAAATATGCCGATGTCGTATTTGCTTCTTGGGGTGAAGTGGTAGCCACCCCTTTGGGTCGGATACAGGTGGAAAGGGACAAGGAAGAGAACCATTATCCTTATCACATAAAAACGTTTAAACCAAAGAGAATTTCCATAGTGAAGATGTCCGAGGAGGATGCCGTGAGGGAGTTCGATAGTGTGTTGGAAGTTACTCTGTCTAAGACAGAGGTGGTAGAGGGTAAAACCATAAAAGCGATGTTGGCAGCTTCGGGATCGGAAAGGCGTTCTTTGGAGTTTATGAATGCCTTGCTCTCCTCTTTGGAGGACGCTTTGGAGCAACAGATGGTACACAATTTGCAGTCGTATGAAGACCAGATAGAACGAGCTCTTGTCGTATTGGACTCTATGCCACAGGATGCCACCTTGAATCAATTGCGCCGGCAGTTGCAGGCAAGCCAGCGAGAGGTGAAAATAGATAGATTGACAACGCAGCAGGGAAGTTTGGTTTCTGTGGTGGATCGACCCCGAGTTGCAGGAAAAGGAATTCCTGCCATTGCGTTGTATGCTGTAGGATTACTGCTCGGATTATTGATCCCGTTGGTCATTTTGTATGTGTATAGAGCTTTGGGCAAGGCAATTCTCTGGCAGAATGAATTGGGTAGCTATTGGCAGCAGCGTCTTGTGGGCATCATTAGGGGCAAAGAATACAGAAAAAGCAAAGATGTATCGGTTTTCGATGACTTGCGTTGTCTACTAAGTACAAAACAAAAAGAGGGGGCAAAAGTGATTGCTTTGCTTACCCCGACGCACGGGATGCAAAACGACGCCTTTATGCAGGGATTGGCACAAAACCTTTCCCTATCAGGTTTGTCGGTAGCTACGGTTGCTTTGCAACAACCTTTCACTCAAGGCAAAAAGAAAGAGAAGAGTAGTGCTCAAACTTTTATGGAACTAACTCCCGGGCTATTGGGTTCGGATGCTTTTTGTAAGACAATCTCAGAGATAAAACAACGATTCGATGTAGTATTGGTCAATACGCCGGGCGTGGATGTTTCGGATGCAGCCCTTCTGATGGCGCAGTTGGCGGACTATTCTGTGTGCGTCCTTTATGCACAAACCACTCAATTGAAACATACTCGGCAAATGGCCTATAGCTTAGAGTTGCGTAAAGAAAGAGTTGCAGAAATTGCTGCCATTTGGGTAGAGTAGAGAGTTGGTTTTGTTTCCCGAATATCTTATGGTCGCAGTTCCCAAGCGTGTAGCTTTGTTTGCCGGAAGTTTTGATCCTATTCACATAGGACATATGGCTTTGGCTAACTATGTTGTGGCCGAGGATTATGCAGATGAACTTTGGTTTATGCCCACTCCGGGAAACCCTCTGAAGAAAGGAACTTTGCTTCCATACAATTTGAGATGCCGGATGATTGAGGAATTGCTCCCTGCCGATTGGCCGGGGCAATTGTGTCGTATAGAGGCAGCTTTGCCGGCACCACATTATACGGTACACACTTTACATTCATTGCAGCAGCTTTACCCCACTACACGGTTTTATCTGTTGATAGGAGCTGATAATTATGCCACGTGGCAGCAATGGTATCAATATGATAGAATAGAGAAACTGTGCCGTTTGTTGGTATATCCCCGTAAAGGCTTTTCCTTGCCGGCGGAGAAGACGTTCGGGTCTTTCTTTTTTTTGCACAAAGCCCCTCTATTAGAAGTCTCCTCTACAACCCTTCGAGAGGCACTCATCGCAGGAAAAGATTTGAGGATGTGGCTCCCCAATCCGAAGAGATATTCAGAACTAAAGCAATATGTTGCACAAACTCAAAGACGATAAGAACTTTAACGTGAAAATGGTTTTGGTGGCGTCTTTTTCTGAAGAAAGAGATGCCTTGGCTGTTGCAGAAATTCTTGCGCAGCACGAAATACCGTGCTCTCTGCGCAACTACTATTCCAACCTAATTATGGGCAAAATGGTAGATGTCGGAGGGGTACGGGTCGAGATTCCGGAGACTTATGTTCCACAGGTTGAAGAATTGGTCGAAAAGGGAGAACTTGTTCTGCCTGGGGAAGGAGGTTTGCCCACCGAGCGAATTTCTCGTTGGCTTTCTTGGCTTTTGGCTCCAGAGCACAGAAAGAGGAAACAGGCTATTTTGACGCTTCTTCTTTTTGTTATGCTGGTCGTGCTCCTCCTCCTTTTATCCCTTTCGAAGTGAACTCGTTGCATTTGTTTTCTCTCTCTGCAATAAAATCGTATATTTGCAGACCGTAAAAAGTATTATGCCCGGAACCGGTAGAAAAAAGAAACCACTCAAGAAGTATCAGGTGGCATTAGTTGTCCTTTTGTGGTTGTTCTTGGTGAATGTTGTTTTGACCTCAGGAAAGGTAGATGGAATGGCAATATTCTCTATTGTGGCTTCGGGTATTATTGTTTTTGTTACGCTCTACAAAAACCAACGAAATGCTTAGCTTATACGAAGTAAAAGCAAACGGAGAGATAAAGAAGAATTAAAACACAATACGAAGATATGGAAGAGATCGTTGTACACGATAAGACTTTCGTTCCTTACTTATCTGCCCAAAAAATAGAGGAAGCCATCAAGCAGATGGCTGATCGCTTGAGGAGAGATATGGAGGGCAAGGACCCACTGTATGTTTGCATAATGAATGGAGCTTTTATGTTTGCAGCGGAATTGCTGAAACAATTGCCAGGCAATCAAGAGGTGGCTTTTGCTCGTTACAGTAGCTATCAAGGCACTCAAAGCACATTCGAATTGAAAGAAATTACTCCCGTTGCCACTTCTCTAAAAGATAGGGTGGTGGTCTTGCTGGAAGACTTGATTGATACCGGCTATACGATGAAATGCGTCAAAGAGAACTTCTTGTCCAAGGGTGCCAAGGAGGTTTATATTGCCACTATGTTGATTAAGCCAGATTCTATAAAATGCGACATCAAGGCGGACTATGTGGGGCTTCCCATAGAAAGTGGTTTTATCGTGGGACACGGTTTGGACTATAACGACAGAGGTAGAACTCTCAACGATATTTATATCTTAAAGGAATGAAAGAGCACGTTATTTTGTTTGGGGCACCTGGATCTGGAAAGGGTACACAAAGCAGTGCTTTGCAGAAGCACTTCAATTTGAAGCATATTTCTACAGGAGAGTTGTTACGAGCAGAGATAAAAAAAGACTCTGCCATTGGTCGGCTCGCAAAAGATCTGATAGACAAAGGGCAGCTTGTGCCCGATGAGGTGATGTTACAAATTATAGAACAATTGATTTGTGACAGAAGCACCCAAGAGGGGGGAGTTATTTTTGACGGTTTTCCCCGTACGGTTGCCCAAGCCCAAGCACTCAATGAGATTTTGGAGAAACATCAACAAAAAGTGAGGTGCTTCATAGAACTTTTCGTTCCGGACGAAGAGTTGGTCGATCGTTTATTAAAGAGAGGGCTCGAGAGTGGTCGCTCGGACGATAACTTGGAAACGATCAAGAAGAGGATTGCTTTGTACCACAGTACCGCAACCCCCATTGCGGAGTTTTACCAAACCTTGGGCATTCGCTCTACCGTTCAGGGGACGGGGTCTATCGAGGATATCACCCAAAGATTGCTCAATGTTATAGAGAAAGTTGCCGAGTAATTTTAGGAAGCAGATAGAAGACATTTTACTTACAGCGTGAGGTAGGGGCAGTTGGAGCTGTCCCTTTTTCCGTAGAAAGAAGAAAACTACAACAAAATATGGCAGGAGAGTCGAATTTTGTAGACTATGTGAAGATTTATTGTCGCTCCGGAAAAGGGGGAAGAGGTTCTTCTCACTTTCGACGGGAAAAATATATCCCTAAGGGCGGACCGGACGGAGGCGATGGTGGAGACGGAGGAAGTATCTACATAGAAGCGAACCGAAATTATTGGACGTTGTTACATCTCAAATTCAATCGCCACGTAATGGCGGAGAATGGAGGACCGGGGTCAGGTGCTCTTAAGTCTGGGGTTTCGGGTAAAGATATTGTCATAGAAGTACCGTGTGGAACCAGTGTGCACGATGCTGTTACTGGTCAGTTTTTGATGGATGTAACCGAGCACGGGGAGCGTAAATTGCTTCTTAAAGGGGGGCGCGGAGGAAAAGGGAATACTTTTTTCAAATCTCCGACCAATCAAGCCCCTCGTTATGCCCAACCCGGAGAAAAGGCACAAGAACGTTTGGTAGTGTTGCAACTCAAGACTTTGGCAGATGTGGGTCTTGTAGGTTTTCCCAATGCCGGAAAATCGACTCTTTTGGCATCCATTTCGGCAGCTCGTCCCAAGATAGCCAATTATCCTTTTACCACTTTGGAACCTAATTTGGGAATGGTTAGTTACAGAGATAACAGATCTTTTGTGGTTGCAGATATTCCGGGAATCATAGAAGGAGCGGCAGAGGGCCGTGGTCTTGGTTTGCGTTTTCTGAGACACATAGAGCGCAATAGTGTTCTCCTTTTTATGATATCTATTGATACGGAGGATATCTGTAAAGAATACAAAATTTTGTGCGATGAGTTGGAGAAATATAATCCGGGTCTGATCAATAAGAAAAAAGTGTTGGCAATCACCAAGATCGACTTGGTAGATGATGAATTGATTGCTCTAATCCAAGAAGAAATCAAGGAGTTGGATCTCCCCATTGTTTTCATCTCAGCGGTGGCAGAAAAGGGAATGACCGAGCTAAAGGATAAACTATGGTCAGAACTCAATCGAGAGGACTTTTTTGACCACAACGAATTGGTGCATAAGCCCTTGCCTTCCTCTATGCTTGGCGAAGATGGTTTCTCTTTCAATCTCATAGACGATACCCAAGAGGAAGATCTTTTGCAGGATATTGTTTGGGAAGATGAAGAGGACGATTGTTTGAACGAAGAGGACCCCGAAGACGAATAGAAATTGATTCTCTGTGGGGTGCATTGCTCTTTCTTTTTTGATAACCTTATGATTATTTCTGTAGATTCTTCTTTCGAGAGTCTTATCCCTCACTTTTCGTTGGCTGTAATTGCGGCAACAGTGAAAGTTTTTCCCAAAAATGAATTGTTGCGAGCGGTGATGGAGCGAGTTGGCGCAGAAATGAGTTCTTCGGTTGATCTATCTCAGATAAAAGAAAATCCGGCAATACTACACGCTCGTCAGGCTTACAAGCGATTGGGAAAAGATCCCAATCGTTATCGTCCAGCATCGGAGCAATTGTCACGTAGAGTGGTTTTAGGAAAGGGGCTCTTCTATATCAATTCGTTGGTTGACTTGGGGAATTTGTTCTCTTTACAAACTGGGTATCCTGTTGGGGTGTTCGATGCTTCTTCTATCCGGGGAGATGTCCTATTGCGTAGGGGTTTGGAAAGTGATGTTTTTGAGGGTATCGGCCGAGGACTGTTGAATATAGATGGTCTCCCCGTCTATGAAGATGGTTTGAGTCCCTTTGCTACACCTACATCAGATAGCGAACGTACTAAAGTTCGTCTCGAAACAACATCTGCTTTGGTTTTTATAAATCATTATATTCCCGACACAAATTTGCAGAAAGGACCATATCTTTCGCCTCGTTTGTCTCAAGCTGCCGATCGGATGGTTGATTATTTGGTTAAATACGCAGAAGCGCGAGATATTGTGTGCAACTTTTTGTTGCCGGGGCAGCAGAGTGTGGCCGTAGACTTGCCTCTGTCGAATTGATAAATCTGCTGGGCGTTTGTGTTAAGCCATTGGGAATGATTTTACAGAACTTTGGGAAGTATTTTATTGTTCCTAAATTGGTTATATTTGCAACACAGAAAGACAGAAGAAATTAAGATTATGACGAAACTGCAAAAGGTGGTTTTTAGGCTTTCGATAGGGGTGGTAGTGAGTTTATCCCTATTGGTGGTGAGTTCGTCCTCGTGTGTGGGGAAAAAAGATAGGCAGGAAGGGAAGCTTCGTTTGGACACTTTGTACGAGGAAAGAAGCGTTTCCCTTTTTGTGGACCGAACAGATCCGGCTCTGAATGTGTCCATCGAATATATTTTTCCAACTAACAATGACTCGTTGCTGAGCCGAATCAACGAGCTGCTTTTAGGAGAGTATACGAATCAAACGGGCTTTGCTATAGAGCGTTATATTGCATTTTTGGCTCAAGATTACAGCGTTTGGGACGAAGAAGTAGACTCTCTGCACTCTTCCGAGATGGTCCGTAGCCATAATGTTCGCCTCAATAACGACATCATTTATGAGGATGAAGACATTTTTTCTATGGAAGCGTGTCGTCGGGTAACCGATGCTTGGAGCAAAGATGTACAACAACAGTCCTTTTATTGTATCAATTTAAAGAATAATTACAAGAAAATTGTGGAGAGTGATCTCTTTGTAGATGGTTATCAAGAGAGATTGTCTCAGATTATTCTAAATAATATGCTCTCTGATTTTGGAGTACAGCGAGCGGAACAATTGAGTTCGACGGCTTTTCTTAACCCCGATGATATTGCTCCGAATGACAATTTTTCCATAGATAATGAGGGGATAACCTACTGTTTCAATGAGTATGGCACTTCGGCAGAAGCACACGGTCCCGTTTATGTGTTTATTCCGTACGAGCAGATTGTAGGGCTTATCAAGCCTGGTGCGGTAGTGACCAAGTTCTTTTCTCGCTAAGGATTTATGACTCACACCGAAGAATTGGAGTTGTTGTTGACTCACTATTCAACCTTAACGCCATTCCAGCACCAACAAGTAGAGCGACTGTTCCCCCTTTATGTGGAGTGGAATCAGAAGATAAATACCATATCTCGGAAGGATATAGAACATCTCTATTTGCATCACGTTTTGCACTCGATGGCAATTACGCAAGTGGTGCGGTTTTCTCCCGGTAGTCGTGTTGCTGATGTGGGTACCGGAGGAGGATTTCCTGCCATCCCTTTGGCGATTTTATTTCCAGAAACTCATTTCCTTCTCATCGATAGTGTCGGAAAGAAATTAACAGTAGCTCGTGATGTGGCACATACCATCGGGCTGCATAATGTCTCTTTTTTCCACTCAAGAGCCGAAGAGGTAAAAGAAAAGGTCGATTTTGTGGTATCACGAGCAGCTATGTCTCTGCCAAATTTGGTAAAATGTGCTTCGCACTTGATTAGAAAAGAGTGTATCAATGCAATGCCCAATGGTTTCATTTGTCTCAAGGGGGGAGATTTGGCAGAGGAGCTAAGAGCTTATCGAAAGGAGGTGGAAGAGTACCCTTTGGAATCTTTCTTCCCCTATGATTATTACAAGGAGAAAAAAATTATTTACCTGCCGATTTCTTTATAGTTAATGATAAACACAACATTTGCAGATGAGCAGTAGTGTACATCCTTTCGTCTTCAATATCGTATCGGAGAATACTTATTTATTGATAGACCAAGCCACCAAACAAACTGCTATTGTGGATTGCGGTTGTATGAATCCGCAAGAAGAAAAGCAGTTGAAACAATTCATAGAAAAAAATCAACTTCAACCCTCCCTATTACTTTTTACTCATTTACATTTCGACCACACTTGGGGACTGAATTTCGCTGTTAAGGAGTACGGTCTTGTACCTATGGCACATCCTGCGGAGATCGCCAATACTCCTCCTCGAAAGGAACAGTTCAAGAGTTTTGCTATGTGTCCGAGTAGTGACTTATTCGAAGAACCTCTATACCAGGAATTACAAGAGGGACAAGAGTTGCGCTTGGGACAAACCACCCTCAGGGTTTTATTTGTTCCCGGGCATTCGGCAGGGCACGTGGCTTTCTATTCTCCCCAAGATCATTATGTTCTTACCGGTGATGCTCTTTTTTCCGGAGATATTGGACGCACTGATCTGTGGGGGGGAGATTATGACACTCTTATTCGGAGTCTTAAAACTCAATTGATGGTTTTGCCGGGACAGACAGCTATTTATCCGGGACACGGACCGGCTTCCACAATCGATAAAGAAAAGAATCACAATCCGTACGTACAGTAAACAATACAGATACAAATATAAATTCTTATATAAACACAATGGATACAACAAAGTTTTCTTTAAGACATTTGGGAATATCGGAAGCCGATTTGCCCGAAATGCTCCAGACCGTGGGTGTAGAATCGGTAGACGATTTGATGCACAGGGTTTATCCTTCTAACATTTTTGTAGAGCAACCTATCGATTTGCCCGAGGCTATGACCGAACGAGAATTGGCTGAGCACTTGGGTAGTTTGGCTGCCAAAAATCAGGTATTTACTTCTTACATCGGTATGGGGTGGTACGATACAGTAACCCCTGCACCCATTGTTCGCAATGTCTTGGAAAATCCTGTTTGGTACACCTCTTATACTCCTTATCAGGCGGAAGTTTCTCAAGGTCGTTTGGAAGCATTGTTCAATTTCCAAAGCGTTATTACGGATTTAACGGGGTTGCCACTGTCTAATTGCTCTCTCTTGGATGAGGCTACGGCCGGAGCGGAAGCTGCTCTTATGATGTACAACGAACGCTCTAAAGCAAAAGCCAAAGCCGGAGCCAATGTGTTGTTTGTAGATGAACGTGTTTTCGACTCCACTAAGGCTGTGATCAACACACGCGTTGGTTATCAGGGAATGGAACTTGTTGTGGGTGATTTCCGAACCTTTGAGTTTACCGATAATGTCTTTGGGGCAATTGTTCAGTATCCCGATGCCTGGGGCTCTATTCGCAATTATAAAGACTTTGTAGAAAAAGCTAAATCTGCGGGTGCATTGGTCGCTGTTGCCGCCGATTTGATGAGTTTAGTACTTCTGGCTCCTCCGGGAGAATGGGGGGCAGATATTGTTTTCGGTAGTGCACAACGTTTTGGTATTCCAATGTATTTCGGGGGACCAAGTGCAGGCTATTTGGCTTCCCGTATGGAGTACAAGCGAACAATTCCGGGGCGCATCATCGGATTGAGCAAAGATGCCTATGGCAAACCTGCCTACCGTTTAGCCTTGCAAACCCGTGAGCAACACATCAAGCGCGAACGAGCTACTTCTAACATCTGTACAGCGCAGGCTTTGTTGGCGTCTATGAGTAGTTTCTATGCCGTATATCACGGTCCCAAGGGCTTGAAAAACATTGCCCATCGTATCCATAGTTATGCCGGATTCATCGCTAATCGTTTGGAGGCAATGGGGTATAGACAAATCAATGAAAACTTCTTCGACACCCTCAAGTTAGAACTTCCTCAAGAGGTGGATGTAGAAAAGCTCCGTTCTATTGCTCTTGAGTGTCGTGTCAATTTACGTTATTTCCCTTGTGGCAGGCACATTGGGATCAGTTTGGATGAGACCACTCAACCATCGGATTTGGGAGTGCTCATCTACATCTTCTCTCAAGCGATGGGTAAAGAGGAAACTTTGGATAGTGATGTCAGCGAAACGGATGTTTATTTCCACAAAGATTTTGCTCGAACAAGCGATTTCCTTACCTATGAGGTCTTTAATAGCTACCATTCCGAAACTGAATTGATGCGTTACATTAAACGTCTCGATCGTAAGGATATTTCATTGGCACATTCGATGATTTCGTTGGGATCTTGTACGATGAAGTTGAATGCTGCCAGCGAGTTGTTCCAATTGAGCAATCCGCAGTTTGGCAATATACACCCTTATGCTCCGGACGACCAAGTGGAAGGTTATTTGGAACTCATCGAAGGGCTTTCTGAGCAGCTTTGTGCCGTTACGGGAATGGATGCCGTTTCCCTGCAACCTAATTCGGGTGCTGCCGGAGAATACACCGGCTTGCTCACGATCCGCAGTTATCAGCAAAGTATAGGTCAGGGTCATAGAGATATTGTTATCCTTCCGGCCAGTGCCCACGGAACCAATCCAGCCAGTGCCTCACAATGTGGTTATAAAATAGCCATTGTAAAGACCGATGAAAAGGGTAATGTGGATTGGGACGATTTTATGGCAGTTACCGAGAAGTATAAAGATAGTTTGGCTGCTATGATGATTACTTACCCCAGCACTCACGGAATTTTTGAGACCAACATCATAGATTTGTGCAAAAGAATTCACGATTGTGGAGGTCAAGTGTATATGGACGGAGCTAATATGAATGCTCAAGTTGGATATACACATCCTCATTTTATGGGGGCTGATGTTTGTCACCTCAATTTGCACAAAACCTTTGCGATCCCTCACGGAGGTGGCGGTCCTGGGGTAGGTCCTATCGGGGTGGCTCAACACCTTGCCCCGTTCTTACCGAAGCACTCTGTTCGTTTTGGCGATGCCCTTAATCAAGTAGCGGCAGCTCCTTACGGTAGTGCTGGTATATTTGTCATCACTTATAGCTATATCCGTCTGTTGGGGTTAGAGGGGCTACGTAAGGCAACCTCTACCGCCATCCTAAATGCCAACTATATGGCTAAGAAATTGCAGGATACCTATGGAATTGTTTATACGGGAGCAACGCAGTATGTGGGACACGAACTGATTTTGGAATGTCGCAAACTCAAAGAAATGACGGGAATCGACGAGAACGATGTCGCTAAACGTCTTATGGACTTTGGGTACCACGCCCCGACGCTGTCATTCCCCGTACACGGAACTCTTATGATAGAACCAACAGAAAGCGAAAGCAAGGCAGAGTTGGATCGTTTTGTGGAGGTGATGAATATTATCTATAGGGAGGCTTGTGAAGTTGCAGAGGGTAAGGCAGATAAGGAAGATAATGTACTGAAGAATGCTCCACATCCACAATACGAGGTGTGTGCCGACGAATGGAAACACTCTTATCCTCGTAGTAAAGCTGCTTTTGCTGCCGATTATCTGTACGAAAATAAGTTCTGGCTCAATGTGGCTCGTGTTGACAATGGCTATGGAGACCGCAATTTGATTCCAGCTCTTTGTTCTTGTTCGGTTTTGGATATGACGGATAAGTAAAAAAATAGGAAACTAACAAACGATTATATAAAAGGCTGCACCCAACCGGATGCAGCCTTTTTGGTTTAGTTCCCAATTCTTTTGCAAGAAATAGTCGACAAATTTTGGTGAACAGTCTATTGATTTGTCAGAAAGTGTCGACTGACTTTTCTGTCCTTTCCTCAAAAAGTCCGATTAGTTCCCTACTTTTGAGTGATTTTGAGGGAACTAATTTCTGATAATTCCCTACTAATTTTTATTCCGTCCAATATGTTTTTTCTTGTTAGGGAAGTGTCAGTAGGAGGGCAATCTATCCGAAAAAATGACTCATACGCCAATTTAGAATAAGTTGTTGCAGAGACGGTATGTCTTTTTACAAGAGACACAAAATTTATTTTTGAAGCTTTGTCTTTCCCTCCTTTTCCGTCCGTAGTCCAGAAAATATAAGATGAGAAAAGGTTCTACCAATTTGCCTGTTCGGTGATAAAATCTGAAATTTGCTCCGGTATAAATCTTGGAACTTTTTTATTTTCGCGAATAAGTATGTGAAGTTTTTGCACTTTTTCGATAATTTTGGATCTGTAAAGAGGGAGAAAATAGAAGTTGAGTAGGTAAATACAAAATAAATACGAGGAACTATCAGAGGAAAAGGCATTAGGGTGAGGATTGAAGGTAAGTGTATGGAAATGAGAGGGATTTGCAGTGTATCTCTATGGTTTGCATAAGGGGTAAAAGTGCAGAATGTGTGGATTTATGCAGAAGTTCCGTTACCAAATCGTTAGTCCATTTCTCTAATGGTAACGAAGAGGTAAGAGAAGGTAACTGACGGAAGGCTATTCGGTAACCATCTTTTTTCTATTACGGTGCTTATGCTTTGATATACAGAGTTTGCGTAACTGAAAACGCTTCGGCAACGGGTAACTTTGCCCATAAAAAAAGAAGCGTATGCAAACAGACAAATTCAAGGTGTTGCTCTACCTGAAAAAGAGCGGATTGGACAAGTCGGGACA
>JAEWWU010000003.1 GCA_023396255.1 Bacteroidota bacterium | reverse complement strand
TGTGTTCTTCTACACGGTTCTTTATGACAGGCTTACAGCGAGAAATTTCCTGCAAGGCGACTTCACCCCCTTGTTCATATAACTCTTTAAAACGATAAAAACTATCACGGCTAGCCCATAATCTTGCAAGCACGTGATACGTTTCCTAACTGTTGGGAGAGTTCAAGCAATCCCAGTTTGTTCTTGATGACCTTTTCTGATGTTGTCATAACTCAATCTGTTTTCTGTTACAAAATTATTCTTTTTATACCTAATTGTCAGATTAAGTCTTGACTATTACAGATAAACCATACCATAAAAAGCTCCCCCTCGCTCCACACTCCAATCGCGAGGAATAACGCCTTCATCTGTGGCTATCATCCATTCCCCCCCCCTTAAATGATCTTTGCCTCAGATAGTTGTATCGTTCTTCAAATTATCCTGCCCAGCTACCTTCTCGCGCCTCTTCGTTGCCATTCGAGGAATGGACTAACGATTTGGTAACGGAGCTTCTGCATAAATCCAGATCTTCCGTACTTCAGTCCCTTATGCCAAGTATTGAGAAACATTGCAAATCCCTCTTATTCCCAATCACTTATCTTCCATCCTCACCCTAATACCCTTTCTGCTAGTAGTTCCTTGTAAATTGGCAACTAGTTCCCCAAAAATGTCCGATTAGTTCCCTACAATTATCCCATTTGCTGGGAATTAATTTTGGATAATTCCCTACTAATTTTCATTCCGTGCAGGAAAATAAAAGACGATGGGGAATATAAACAACCATAGTGCCATAAATCAGATTCAGAAATATCCTCTTCTGAGAAAATTCCGGCTAAAGAGAAGAGGAATACCCTCTTTTTTCCAATCACATTGTACCCAACTTATTCTGGATTAAACGAATTTAGTTGGGGGAAACCGTCTGAGAATAACTGAACAGACTAGGGATCGATCTACCCTTACTACTCACTTGAGGGAGCCAAAACCAACTACGCACATCCAACCAATCGGAAATTGCCCAACTACTCCGCCACTTAAGAACGACCAAAACCATTCTCCGTACTCCTTCGAACGAGAAACCATTCATTCCCTCTCCTTGTTATGAGTACTTTTTCTATTTTTTTCCGAACAGAGATTTGGAGACTATCTTTCGGTATAGATACTTAACAATCAATTTCCCAATTATTTCCTCAGCAATCAATGGTCAAAACATCAGCTGTTTATTCTCCCCACAGGGCGATAATTTGAAGGGAGTACTCCCTATAATCTTCTCTTTCTTGTGGCAAGCAATGAGAAGGGATCTAATCCGTTGAAAACAAGTCTCAATTGCACAAAAAAAGACTGTGTCAAATATTTGACACAGTCCCTTATTCTATACAAGCCCCCCTCTCCAAGAGGGGGAGAAGAAACAATATTTTATCCTCTTACTTTGTCTATAATTGCCTTAAAGGCCTCAGGATTATTCATAGCTAAGTCTGCAAGCACCTTGCGGTTAATTTCTATACCCTTGGCGTGCAAAGCCCCCATCAAACTTGAATAAGTCATTCCTTCCAAACGAGCAGCAGCATTGATACGTTGTATCCAGAGTGCACGAAAATCGCGCTTTTTGTTCTTGCGGTCACGGAAGGCATAGGTAAGACCTTTTTCCCAAGTCCCTTTGGCTACGGTCCATACGTTCTTCCGAGCACCTATGTAACCACGGGTAAGTTTTAATATTCTTTTTCTCTTAGCTCTTGAAGCTACGTGATTTACTGATCTTGGCATTTTTTGTCATTGATTATGATTGGCAGCGGCTCCACTATTGTGTGAGGGCTCTTTTCGGCTTGCCTCTCGATTAATACTGATTTGATTACGAGTCTCTAAAAGTTTACGCAACCTCTTATCTAAGGATCATTTCTTTCACATTCTTCTCATCGACCTTAGCAACAAGAGCCGCGTGAGTCAGCATACGTTTTCTCTTGGTACTTTTTTTGGTCAAAATGTGACTTTTGAATGCGTGTTTACGTTTCACACGACCCGACCCCGTAACAAAGAATCTTTTCTTTGCGCCGGAAACTGATTTTTGTTTAGGCATTTTCTTTGTAGTTTTTATAAGTAAAACATTAGCGGCAAATCCTCTGCACTCTTTGGGGCAAGCCTATGCCCTGCCGGAAGCTTCCTTTCTCTCAATCGTAAAAAAGAGCAAAAAGGTCAAAGGAACACCCTATTTATCTTCATTTGTATTGTATCATCTCCTCAAAGTCACTCTTCTGTCTCTACTGCTGCACCCACCGACTTAGAAACATCTTCTGAAGTCTTCCTATTAGCACCCTTGGAATTTCCTGCCTTAGGAGCCAACATTATGGTCATTCTCTTTCCTTCCAGAAGAGGCATCTGCTCTACCCTTGCCAAATCTTCTAGATCCGTGGCAAAGCGAAGCAAAAGCACTTCTCCTTGATCCTTGAACAAAATAGAACGCCCTCTGAAGAATACATAAGCTTTCACCTTTGCTCCATCTTTAAGAAAACCTTGAGCGTGCTTCAGCTTGAAGTTGTAGTCGTGATCATCTGTTTGAGGGCCAAAACGAATCTCTTTAATAACAACCTTTACAGATTTGGCTTTCAACTCCTTCTGCTTCTTCTTTAACTGATAAAGGAATTTTTGGTAATCTGCAATACGACACACCGGAGGATTGGCTGAAGGAGATATTTCAATCAAATCCAAGCCCTGACTTTCTGCCATACGCAAAGCAACCGAAGTTTTGTAAACTCCTTGCTCCACATTATCTCCAACGAGGCGAACCTCGCGTGCCAAAATTTGCTCATTTATACTATGCAAATCTTTCTTGTCTTTGCCGTTTCGTTTGTCGTCTCTAATTGCCATCCAAAAGTTTTCTAAGAAGAAAAACTACTTCTTTTCTTTCTTGTTACTATTTATTCGCTGTCCGCTGGATAATAAGACATCTGCTCTTCTATCTCACGAACGATATCGGCGACAAAAGTAGACAATTTTATCGAACCTTGATCACCTTGTCCTTGTTTTCTTACAGAAACAGTTCGATCTTGAGTCTCTTGTTCCCCGACAATGAGAAGATATGGAATGCGTTTCAACTCATTATCTCTAATTTTTCGACCAACTTTTTCGTTCCTATCATCGACGATCGCATTCACATCCGCCAAACCCAACTCTTTGGCGACTTCGTGTGCGTAACTGTTATATTTTTCCGATACAGGGAGAACAACGACCTGATCTGGAGCCAACCAAAGAGGAAAACGTCCTGCTGTGTGCTCTATCAAGACTGCCACAAAACGCTCCATAGAGCCGAAAGGTGCACGGTGAATCATCACTGGTCTATGCCTTTGATTATCCTCTCCGACATATTCCAGATCGAATCGCTCTGGTAAATTATAATCCACCTGAATGGTACCCAACTGCCAACGACGGCCAATAGCATCTTTCACCATAAAATCGAGCTTGGGCCCATAAAAAGCTGCTTCTCCGTACTCTATTTTTGCCGGGAGTCCTTTCTCCTTGCAAGCTTCTATAATAGATTGCTCTGCACGATCCCAATTCTCTTCCGAACCAATGTATTTAGCTCTATTAGTTTGATCTCGAAGAGATATTTGCGCTTCAAAGTTTTTGAAATCAAGAGCTTTGAAAATGATGAATATAATATCCATCACCTTAAGAAATTCATCCTTTACTTGATCTGGTCGACAGAAAATATGAGCATCATCTTGGGTAAAGCCTCTAACACGAGTTAAGCCGTGCAACTCTCCACTCTGTTCATACCGATACACTGTACCAAATTCGGCCAACCTTACGGGAAGATCTTTGTACGAACGAGGTTTTATCTTATAAACTTCACAGTGATGAGGACAGTTCATTGGTTTCAACATAAATTCTTCCCCCTCTTGAGGTGTTGTGATGGGTCGGAAAGAATCTGCTCCATACTTGGCCAAATGCCCAGAAGTTCTATAAAGCTCCACATTACCAATATGAGGAGTCATTACCTGCTGATAGCCATACCTTTTTTGAATTTTCTTCAAGAAATCTTCCAACCGCAAACGAAGTTGAGTTCCTCTCGGCAACCACAAAGGAAGCCCCTGCCCCACTCGTTGAGAAAAAGCAAATAGTTCTAAATCTTTCCCTATTTTGCGATGATCTCGCTTTTTGGCTTCTTCCAATAAAACGAGGTATTCATCCAACATTTTCTTTTTAGGGAAAGATATACCATATATTCTGGTTAGCTGCTTGCGCTTTTCATCCCCTCGCCAATAGGCCCCTGCCACACTCAAAAGCTTAACAGCCTTGATTGCTCCAGTATTTGGAAGGTGAGGACCTCGACAAAGATCTGTAAAGTTCCCCTGTGTATAGGTAGTTATGGTGCCGTCTTGCAGATCGTTGATCAGTTCTATTTTGTATGTTTGTCCGTCTTCTGTAAAACGAGACAGGGCATCTTCTTTACTGATAGAGCAACGAAGCAACGGCTTTTTCTCTTTTGCCAATTCTAACATTTTGGCCTCTATGACCGCCAAATCGCTATCTTTTATTGGAGTATCTCCATTATCTACATCATAGTAAAAACCTTGCTCTATCGCAGGACCAATACCAAATTGTATGTGGGGGTACAACGACTGCAAAGCCTCTGCCATAAGATGAGCCGAAGTATGCCAGAAAGCGTGTTTTCCGCCCTCATCATCCCATTTTAGAAGCTTTACTTCACTATCTTCATCCAAGGGCTTCGTAAGATCTACAATTTTTCCATTCACCTCTGCAGCTAACACCTCCGCAGCTAATCGGGGACTTATTTCTTCTGCTATTTGCAGAGGAGTAATACCAACAGCTGCCTCTCTAACAGAGCCATCCGGCAATGTGATTTGTATCATAATTCAGCAATGCAATAATATAATCAAAATATCTACTAAAAGTCCCCTTATCTCAGGGGCTCAATGGCTTATCTTCTCTTTTTCGCTGAAGGAAAAGCCCTCAAAGGTACATCTTTTTCAGTGAATACTTTTCCCTTAATTTGTTTTATCCATCAAAAAACATAATCAAACCCAAAACTCAACAACTGATACACTTGAAGCCGAGTTTTGTCCCGACCCAAAACGAGGGGTATAGAGTCATCAAAACGAAGAACTAAATTGAGACGAGTTGAAAGATAGTTATTGAAAGAAAAAATTAAAGAGTTATCGGCTTCTGCCTCAACCCGCTTATAACTAGTATTATAGTAGAAGCGAGACTCCCAAGCCAAAGAAGCATTAAAACTCCAAAGCATATCAACACGCAACATAGAACCAATAGCACTATATCTACGTTTATTGTCTTGAAGTCCGTGTCGAGAAAGATCAATATCCATTCGCCTACTCCACTTCAAATTGTAGGCTAAGGGAGAAATATTTACATCGATCTTAAAACGTCGCCCGTAACGAGTTTTCGATTTGTGGTCTTGGCGGTACCTCATCCCCAAACCAGCGGTGAACGTTAAGGGAGACAAAAAGTGAGAATACAATACCTGACCATCTTCCGAATAATTGGCAAAAGCTTGTGTTCTTAATTCTGTATCCACTGTATAATACCATCCTTTGAATGCCTTATAGCCCCAATTGGAACGTAATCGGAGCAAATCTTCAGAAATACGATAAGCAGCTTTCTTCTCTTCTTGACGATCTTGGATTGCCGAAAATAGGCTCAACCGCCACTCCAATTCATTGGTCCACGTGGATTTATCCGTTCTGTAATCCAACCTAAACAATTGCTTACTACTGAGATTCAAATTACTTATTCCTCCCTTATGCCAATTGGGAGATATATAATTTTGTGTTATGTGTACAAGTCCTTGAACAGAGGGAAACCAATAACGCCTATTCGGCTTAAAGAAAGTAAAACTCGCAACATTTGCTGTTGAGGTTCCTTTTGTGTCGGGAGATATCACTTTAGCATCGGCTCCATCTATTCTTCTATTATCCACACGATGAGCCAATAAATCTGAAGCTGTGTACCTGAAAAGTGGAAGGGATTCCGTTTGCAATCGATGAAAAACCTCCTGTTCAAATCGCCAATCATTCCAAATAGATTGCCTCTCTATAAAGTTGTAAGGCTTTTGTATGAAAGAAGAATCTACCCGGCCAAAGAATAGAGGAGCCTTCCACGATGCAAAGACTTTATTCAAAACTATCGGTCTATTGACCAAAGGTAACTGCAGCTGCAAAGGCACAGAAGAACCTTTATTGGGCAACGAATTATACTTTAAATAAGATAAAAAAGAGAGCAACCGACTTCTATCTTCGGCATAAATAGTGTCGGGAAAATAAAAACCTATCGCAACACTCTCCCCTCCGACAACAGGACTAAGATACTGCTTATGCAACGTTTGTATTTCGCTCCAATTAGACAAATCATCTTGCGCTTTTATTGAAATCGGCACCATTGCCAATAATCCAATAAAAAACCAGCATTTCCATCGTTTCATCATCTCTTCTGCGCCTTTGAAATAACCAAATAAATAGAGGGCTTTCTCACAACAATACCCTTATCGAGGATCTACGTCACAATAAATAAAAGCTTTCCGAACAGCCGGAATATTTACCTCCACTTCCCGAATTCCCTGCTCTATGGAAGCGCGAACCGCCAGCCAGTTACTTTGATGCAAAACCCTTAAGCAAAGATAACGTATATGTTTTAGTCTAATCCACGACACCAACGGTTTTATAGGACCTTGTACTTGTAGGAGAACCGGCTCTTGAGACAAACGAATCTGAAGCTCTTTGGTGATAAGCTCTACTTCTTGCTCGTTAGCGCTTTTAACGTAGACATTTATTAGTCTCACATACGGGGGAAACAACAACATCTCTCTAATAGATAGCTCTTCCAAAGAAAAATCTTGCAAACTTCCCCTTCTAAGATGCTCCCACATAGGATTATCTTCTCTATTACTCTGTAGAACAATTGGCAACTCTGGGTAATTTTGAGCATAGCGATGAACAAAGGAGAAAGCGACTTCCGATGATCTAAAGTCTGCTCCAGATGCAAGTTGTTCAAAATTAACAATGGCCATCAACCCCAAGCGAGGAATAGTCCTGAAATATGCCATCATCCGCGTTCCCACAAAGATCGTAGAAGCTGTATTAGCATAAGCCTTGGCGATACGTTCTCTTTCCGTAGGTCGCCCCAACAAGGCTACATCAACCATACAAATATCCGTATCTGGAAAAGTATCTGTCAATTCTTCAACTATGCGCTCTATGCCAAATCCGACTTCTTGCAAAGAGGGTATACCCTTAGAACCTCCTCCACAAGCCGGACAAAGCTTGGGCATCAGAATCTCACACCCACAATAATGACATCTTAATTTATTTTCGCGAAGATGATATACCAAAGACACATCACAATGAGGGCAACGAATATTTTCCCCACAAAGCGAACACGAAACAACAGGAGCATATCCCTTTCTATTGATCGTAAGTATTGCGTGTTTATTTTGTGCAATAATATTGTGTAGTGCCTCCTTCAAAGGCCTGGATAGAAGGCGGTTGGGGAGCAATGCTCTTTTGGCTCTCTCGGCACGTAGATCAACAATGGACAGATTAGGCTCCAAAGGCCGTCGACCTTCTCCCGAAAAAAAGACCCTATTGTAGCGTCCTTGAGAAAGAAGATAAAAAACTTCCGGAGAAGGAGTAATACTACACAGCAAAAGAGGGATTTCCATTTTTCGCAAAACCACTGCCAGATAATCTCTGGCATTAAATCGAGGCTCCGGGTCAGTTTGCTTGTAATTGACATCCTCCTCATCACACATCACAACGAGGTCAAATTTTTCTACGGGAAGTAGGGCTGCTGCACGTGTCCCCACCACAACGAGTTTTTTTTCACCGAGCAAAAGACGAGTTCTCAGCTCCATTTTAGTCTTATCGGAAGACTGAGCACTATAAAAAACGATCTTATCTATTCCATTCTCACAAAACCTCTCTTCCATTTCTATAACGGAAGAAAAAGGATGGGAGGTTGGTGACATCAACAACACATTTCCACCCCGAGATAAAGTCCACAAAGCATAGCGCAAAACAACAACCCTCTGTTCCTCTATATGAGCACAAACTATCACATTGGGACTATTGACAACAAGCTGTTCGTGTGTTGAAAGAGGGACTGCCTCTACACGCCCCTCCCCTTCTTTATGACTTTTCAAAGAACGATGAGAACGAACAAGAACTCCATCTTTAATAAGAGTTCGCAAATGATTAGCCTTATTCTTATCTCCCCCTATTAACCTTTTTTGAGAAACAAAGCTGTGTAAATCGCCCCCATCCTCCTCAATTAGGAGAAGTAAATTTTCCAATAAGTTTCGTTTGGCTCGGAAGCGATTCATCGAATTCAAAAGGTGCTCAATCTCCTCTTCATTGGCATAATTGCTATGTAAAGAGATAACCGCTTCTCCCAAAGGACTTGCATCCGAACTAAGAGTTTCCGTTGTTGCCAACAAACCTGCCCTCAACATCCTATCGACCTCCGACAAAGCATCTTTTCCCAGCTTTTTAGTCAAAAGGCTCAATTTGCACCGATGCCCTCTACACGAAGACAGCTCTCTTATAATATTTTCGGTATCCTCCCTGTATACAAAAGACTCATCATCCATCAAGAATGGCTCATTGAGCCTCACCTCCGTATTGCTATTGGGCAAAAAAGAAGAAGGAAAAGCCGCTGTCAATACAGAGCCAATCGGG
Source organism: Bacteroidota bacterium (assembly GCA_023396255.1). Lineage (GTDB taxonomy): Bacteria > Bacteroidota > Bacteroidia > Bacteroidales > Porphyromonadaceae > Porphyromonas. The sequence continues at coordinate 6,204 of JAEWWU010000003.1, read as the reverse complement.
CACATATAGTACCGAGACATCCAAATCCATTGTTCTATCTCGCAAGGGGTGACCGATGGATTTCTATCTGGTAGTGCTTGAATGGGTTTTAGCGTTCTTTCTTCTCCTCTGGCATTATCCTTTAGTTGGGCAACAATCCCATAATAGAGCTTTTTTGCACCAAATTGCACCAACACCCGCATTCCAACAGCTATATGCTTCTGCATAGGAGACGGCACAAAATAGCTATACATTTCGTGCAAACGCAGGGGAATAATTACCCGTGCAACAACATTGTTTCCTTGATGAATAGACATATACCCCCTCTTTTTTGCTCAGATTACTTTACCATCTGCACAAACCGAATGCCCCTCATCTACGAGGATAAAGAACAAAAGAAAGATGATCCAAAATGGTCACAACCACACCATAATGATGACTCATAATCTTAAATCTTTCAACCAAAGAACGCATTCTATTCTTGGTCGTTAATCCCCCCTTGAGGTAATTTGCTACAATCGAAGGAATAAACAAATTGCACCTACTTTGCTGTAGAACTCTTATACACCAATCGAAATCTGCCGAAAATCTGTACCGCAAATCGTAGTCAGTCACCAAATCTCTATGAGCCAAAAACGCCTGATGACAAACCAACATTCCCTTCCTAAAAGATTGGGACGAAAGTTCTTTGGGAGGTCTCAATCTGCGCAGATGTAAGTCTTTTTGGTTGTCGTCTACAATCATAGTATCTCCATAGATCACTCCAGGCAGAAATCCCTCCGCCCTCCTTTTCGCCTCTGCTTGTGACACAATTTCTTGTGCTGTTGCAGCCGAGCGAATAGCATCTCCAGCATTAACAAACCACAGATAATGTCCTGTAGCAACTTTAATGCCCTTATTCATAGCATCATATAACCCACGATCAGGCTCGCTTACGATGTAAGCATTGGGCATATACTGCCTAACCAATTGGAGAGTTCCATCTGTCGAAGCCCCATCGATAACGATATACTCTATGTGTGAATAATTCTGACAAGCTATCGACTTTAGAGTAGACACAATCGCCTGCTCTGCATTATAACAAACGGTTATGATAGATAACTTTATTTCGCACATAAGAAGGGTCTCCTCTTACACTAAATCTTCCGAAAGAATATTATGCAAAGCCTCAATGAGTAAGTTGTTCTGTTCCTCTCCACGAGCTGTAATGCGGAGATATCGATCATCTAACCCCCTAAAACAACTTGCATCGCAAATCTCCATACAGTATTCTGAGCGCAACCTTTGCACAACAGTTGAAGCCTTATGGTTATCCAACCGAACCAAAAAGAAAGGAGTATCCGAATGGATTACCTCCAAGCCGTCTATGACGCGCAGTTTATTCATCAATTCGTGTGTATTGCGCTGCCATTTGCGTATAGGCAAAGTAAATTGGGCCGGATGAATCAAAATATATTTGACCGCTTCTACGGCCAGTGTATTTACAGACCACGGTTCCACAAATTTGCCTATCGTTTTGGCTACCTCTTTGTTTGCCACAATGTACCCCACTCGTAAACCCGGCAATCCATAAGCGTGGGTAAAGGAACGCACGATTATGATGTTGGGATAATTATTAACATCATTGAGGTTAATAATAGGGGTCGTCGTAAAAGAGAAGTAGGACTGGTCCAATACAAATCGAACATTAGGATATGCAGCAATGAGTTTAAGAAGTTCAACCCGAGAGCGGTATTTCCCATCCGGATTATTGGGAGAAGAAATCCAACAAAAATCACATCCTTCGAGGTCTATTTCGTCTGTATTTAGCGTATTGGGCAAAAACTTGTGTTTCCATCCGTGTATGGCTGTTGCTTCTTCATAGAGACCATACGAAGGGGTCATAATAGCAGCCGTAGAACCAGAAAAAGCTTGCGCTATACGATAAAAGGCTCCCGTACGGCCATTCAGTACAACGATATTATCCGGGTGCAAATCGTTGCGTTTAGCCAACATTGTGCGCAATGTTTTATTATCTCTCTCCGGATAACTCTGTATGCCCTCTGTTAATATGCCACGCAAATGTTCGGTAAGATTTTCATAGGCCTGGTCGTACCACACCGTGGACGAAAAATCGATCATCTTACTTTTCTCTGAAATAACCTTTTCTTTTTTTGTCGTGTTCATTATTATGTATTCTATATTCTAATTGCATCAATATATTAAGCAATCGCCTTGTAAACTTCTTGTAAGAGCAATGGTCTTATTCCGTCACTTATAAGACGTTTGTTCAGCCTGGTGGGATGAGTACGATTACTCAAAAAGACAAATACCAACTCTTTTTCCGGGTCTACCCAAACTGCAGTTCCCGTAAATCCAGTATGACCATAGGTCTGCCCCGAAGCCATCTCCGGCAAATTAGAGTTGTTCTTGTAATTGTTCATAAATCCCAAACTTCGTTTCCCTCCAATGCCTTTTGTTTTAAGAAACAGCTCTACTGTTTTACCTTTCACTATTCGACCGCCATTCATCCCTTGTCCTTTGTTGAGAAAAGCATAAGCAACCTGAGCTGCATCCAAAGCGTTGGCAAATAGACCGGCATTACCACAAACTCCACCCATACAAGCAGCCATTTCATCTTCTACCACTCCTCTGATTAGAGACTTTCGAAAAAGCAAATCATTTTGAGTAGGAGCTATATCCGCCATCAAGAAGGATCTGTTCAAAGGATTGTAACAAATGCTTTCCAAGCCCAAAGGATAAAAGATATTACCCTCTACATACTTATCAAGGGGCTGACGAGTAACCTCTTCCACAATGCGCCCCAACAACAAAAAACCAATATCTGAATAGCGATACCCTTTGTTTCGAGACAATGGGGTATTGATGATGGTCTTGACCATTTGAGCATAAAAGTTCGGAGTTATGTATAAACTTTCGTTCAACATTCTCGAAAAGGTAGCATCCTTTTCCTTATGCACAAAAAGATCGTTATACACGGTGTTGGGATTTCCCCACACATTGGTATCTATCTGAATCCAATCGGGATACGCTTTGTAACTCAGTAAAGATGTATCCTGATCTGTTGTTTGTAGTAGATCTAAATAAAAATTTATGGTAGGGACTAATCCGCTTTGATGCAACAGCAATTCTTTTACTGTTATGAGCCCAACCTCCGATTCTCTAAACTCCGGCAAAAACTTTTCAACCCGATCATTTAAGTTTACCTGTCCTTGTTCAATCAATTGCATTACGGCCGGGGTTGTTGCCAATATTTTGGTGACAGAGGCTATATCGTACAAAGTTTGCACAGAAACGACAGGGGCTTTCGGAGTATAGTCAATAGTTCCAAAAGCCTTGTTATATACCACCCGGCCTTTGTGTATAACAGCTATTTGACAACCCGGATAAGCTCTGTTTTTAATTCCATTGAGGGCTATATTGGCGACTTCAATAAATCGTTCATTATCTACCTCTCTCGGCTGTTTCTTGGTTTTCTGCTTCAAACTCGCAACTTGGCTCAATGCCATCTGCCCCAAAGGAGCCAATTGAGTAGTCTTCAATCCGAATAATTTTGCCACTGCCGCTCGTTTTGCCTCGGACGTATTCTCGTAAGCTAATAAAGAAACAGAGGCTTGCGAGGCACTCTTCTTCCAAGACTCCAAGGCAAAAGGAGAAGTAAAAAATGTTACAATTACCTTTTTTCGAGGCAATTTACAAAGTCGTTGCACCAAAGACTGAGCATAAGTGGTATTGGAAGCCTTGTTAACATTGACGAAAATAACCTCCGCCTCTTCGGCAAGTTGTTTTTGAATTCGATCGATTTCTTGTTCCGAAGATTTGCGAGTCAATGAATAACTTTGAACACTTTTGGCTCCTACTTCTCGCAAAGCATCGGAAAAAGCCGTTCCGCCCTGATTCTTGTCATTGACTTCCAACACTCCAAATGATGTATTGCCGAGCATTCCCTGTGGAAAGGGTATTACACCACGTTGTGAATGGATTGATTTCACAGAGTAGAGCCAAAGGCTATTGGCTGCATCCCAATGTGAAGGAGTGTTTAAGGCTTTCAAAAAGTCGTTTCGTTGTGTATAAAGAGGTGTTTTAGAAACCTCTACACCTCGCAAGGTTCCGCATAAAGCCAACTTAAAAGTCAATATTTTGCGACATTTTTCCCGAATAAGAGAAGTCGGCAATACTCCACTTTGATAAGCCTTGAGCAATTCCTTATAGGTTTGTACAGGAGCTATGGGTCCCAAGAGGATGTCATTTCCTGCCAAAATCGCACGAACCGAAATAGGTACAATTCCATCTGCACCCAATACGCCTTGCATTTCCAATCCATCGGTAAATACCAACCCAGAAAAGCCCATCTCTTTTTGTAAGAGGTCTGTAATTATTTTCTTGCTTAGTGAAGATGGGGTTTGTCTATTGGGCTCTAATGCTGGCACAGAAAGGTGTGCCACCATAATTCCGCCCAATTGCGATTCTATGTACCTACGAAAAGGCTCTAATTCGGTCTTTTTAAGAGAGGTCAAGGAGCCGGAAACAACAGGCAAAGTCTTATGAGAATCTGTAGATGTGTTGCCGTGCCCGGGAAAATGTTTGGCAACGGACAACACTCCTCCATCTTCCAACCCTTGAGCATAAGCCAAACCGGAACGCACCACAGAACGCACATCACTACCAAAACTACGCGTTCCTATCACCGGATTGATGGGATTATTATTTACATCCAGAACGGGAGAAAAATTGATATGAATACCCATCACTTGGCATTGCTCTGCCATATGCCGCCCGTAATTATACAACTCTTGCTCTTCCAGACCTTCCAATGCCATCATTCGCGGGTAACGAATGGTATTGCTCAGTCTCATAGCCAATCCCCATTCGGCATCGGCCGAAATCAAAAGAGAGATGGGAGAAGCGGTTTGCAGTTCTCGGCTGAGACGATATTGATCAAAAGGGTCTCCTTTACGATAAAGCAAGCCCCCCGCTTTACAATCCCGAAGAAGTTTTTTGTATTCAGCAACCTTGTTCGGAGTATAACGGGGCTCTATAACCGGCATAATAAGTTGCCCTATTTGTTCCTCGATGGTCATTCGACCCAATAAAGAGTCGATACTCCTTTGAGCCTGCCGAGTTATCGCTCCCCGAAGTATGGGCAATTCCTGCCCGTTAGAAGAGAAAAAACAAAAGAAAAAGCAAACTCCCCAAAGTAACCACCGATTGATGCATATTATCTTTCCATTCATAAGGCAAAGATAATGATTATATACAGCTTATAATTATGAAGGCCAAAGCATTTCCCGATGCAATATTTTCTTCGAAGATCCAACAACATCAATACTTAGTAGTGGTTTGTCCAATCGCCCTGAATCTCAAATCCGATTTTCCTTAAAACAACATCCTGCTCCCTGTCTTTATATACGACAATGATCTTTGCCTCGATTAGACCCATATCGTCTTCCTTGGAACAAAACGGGTCTTGTTATTGCCCCACACAGGCACTTGGGTAGAAGTCTCCTTTGATATTTCCCTACTAATCGTCAATTTGCAGGGAACTAATTGTCGATTTTAAGGGAACTAATTTTGGATAATTCCCTGCTAATTTTTATTCCGTCCAAGAAAATATATTTTCTGTCCAAGCAAATTGAGAGAGCCATCCGAACAGTGTTTCACATACTCTTTTGTTGGACAGAATTTATTGGCTATTCTGTGCGGTGCTATATAATAATGGTCTCCTCAATCTTTTCCGAAAGCATCGAAGCAAGGTCTTCCAAGCAAAGGATAACAAAACTACCTGCCCATTGTTCGCAGCTTGGATGTATACACCAAGGTCACATATTTCATACAACACACCTCATTGCTCAGAATCTCGCCTCCATCGGAGCATAGATTTCTTTTCACCATTAACGAGGAGGCTAAGCAAACTGTAGATAAGAGAAAAAACGGGCAAAAAAATTCTCGACCTATTGCACAGTAAAAAAAAAGCACTAACTTTGCATCGGTTTTGAAGGTTAGTGTTTCTGAAAGACGTTCGGAAAAATGGCGCAGGACCTTGGGCAGTTACCAGAGTGGCCAAATGGGGCTGACTGTAACTCAGCTGGCTTACGCCTTCGGTGGTTCGAATCCATCACTGCCCACCCTCCTTCAAAAACAGAGAAACAATGCGGAAGTAGCTCAGTTGATAGAGCATCAGCCTTCCAAGCTGAGGGTCGCGGGTTTGAGCCCCGTCTTCCGCTC
>JAEWWU010000016.1 GCA_023396255.1 Bacteroidota bacterium | reverse complement strand
GTGGCAGAAGAGTTGAGTCGCAAGCACGGTCTGACGATTGCCAATGAGATACGGGCAGAGAAACGGTATCAAAAGCCGAGAGCCAATCAGACACGGGAGGTGAGCAAGGAGAGACTGCGTGCAATGGCTTACGGATTGTTGGGGAAATATACGAATGGCGGACTGAATGGCTACGCATCCTTTCGATATGATTTGAGACGACAAGGTGTAATCGTGGAACAGATGACGAACAAGAAAGGTAGCGTCTATGGACTGAAATTTCATTTTGAGAGGCAGACTTTCAAGGCTTCGGAGATAGGACGAGAGTTTGGGTATAACTCTCTGTTGAAGCAATTCGAACTTTCCTATGCCGCTCCCCATCTGTCTTCTGTCCCGATTTATCAGCCGAAAGCAGAAAAGCTACAGCCAACACCAAGTCCTGAACCAAGCCTTGTTGAAAGCGTGGTGGAAGTTGCCGAAGGGATTGCATCGGGTGTTGGCGGAGTGTTGGACTTCCCAATCCACGGAGAGGATTATGCCGAGACCGCTTTTCAGCGAAGACTGCGCTACGAAGCCAACAAGAAAAAGAAACGGGGAAGAAGGATGTAGGAAACAAATTCTCTCTTCCCAAAGAAGAAAATCACGAAAGAATGCTCTCTTTCGCTCGCAAATGTGTACCTTTGCAAGCGATAATGGTGAGCGTTCTTTGGCTATTCAAAACTGTGTACCTCAATGCACTCCGCTCATTTCTAAATCGTTACCTGTTTACCTCCCGCTAAATGGTAACACTCTGCTTCTCAATAAGATAGTTCGAAAGCGAAAAATTCACAAGGTATGAACAGATTCTTGGTGCTGATCATTCTGTTCTGTGCGTTTGGGGTTTGCAATGCACAGAAAAGTACAATAACCATTTCCGGACGCGTAACGGACTTCGAGGGTAATCCCATAGATAGTTGTTGTGTTGGTGTGTTGTATCCAAACTTCTCAAAAGCCTATTCGGCTTGGTCGGACAAAGAGGGCTATTATTCAATTCCCGGGGTGAAAAAAGGGAAATATATGGCTCTTTATGCTCTTCGACCCAAAGAATATCCGCGAGAACTCAAAGTGGCAGAAAAAGATATGAGATTGGAGTACTGGGCTTGGAATATAGTTGCAGATAATAATTTGACAATCAATCCTCGCTATCATAGATTAGAGCTCTATGGAACAACTATTTTTAAGCAAAATGGAGGCCACCCGTCAATGATTATTTATACCCGACCTATGAGTTTGGGGAGGTTCCTATCCAATGGAAAAGAAGGAAAGAAAGAAGAGGACATATCAGTTGAGCCGAACGAAATAGAGTTTAAGGTATATGCAGATGATGTACCTGTAACAGTCCGTTCGGTACAGCCGGTTGAAGAATATATAGGAGGTGGACGGGTGATGGCGTACTTGCTTTATGTTGATTTGCCCCAAAAGAAATACGAAAAGTATTGCATATTCCGGATAGAGGCATATGATCGGGTATGGGGTGGCGAAAAAGGTGAGAATGCTTATTTCTATGAAGTGCCAACCTATGAACAATGAAGAAGTAGATCACTGACTGGTGCCTCGCATTAGACGATCAGAAAGGGGAGACTTGGAGCATTGTGTCTCGAAATTCTTTGTTTTCTCTCAATTTTTGTCTTCAAAACATTTCTAAAAGTGTTCCTTTGGGTTCTTTGTGAGATAAGCAAGGTGAAGGTAGATGCCAAGAACAAACCCGAACAAAAGAATCAAATCCTTTTGTTCGGGTTTGTTGAATTGATTTTTACGATTTCTCTTTTGTTTCTAAAAGCAGTGGCTTAGAAAACAAAACCGATCTTAAAGCCGGCTTGTATAGAATTACCCCCGGTAAAGGTTCCTCCGGTTGCATTGCTTTTAATTGTGGTGGAGTTGATATCGTCTGTGGTAACAGTTGTAACTCCTCCGGTTTTTGTATAGTCAATTCCCCAACCGGCTTCTGCTCCTAAGTAAAGATGTCTGGCAATATAGTAGTCTGCTCCGAGGAATAAAGAACAACCGCCACCAAAGCCATTGGGACCTTTAACGAGAATAGAGCTGACTTTATTTTTATCAGATTGTGTGGTAGAGTTGTACTGAGATTGGCTTGTAGAAGATACCGATAGCTCTCCCCCGATGTATGGAGACAGTCTTCCGGTTCCATTAAAGTGGTATTCTACTCCAAGTCCAAAACCAAAATTGGATTTTTGCTTCTTGGCAAATTCTTCGCGAGTTGCGCTATCATTCTTTTGAGAAGAAGTTGTGGTATTGGAGGAATGAGAGAGTTCGCCTCTCAGAGCCCAGTTGTTATCAATGAAATAACGAAGTTTGAGAGCTTGTGCTGCGAAAGGAGTTTCCAAAATTCCTTTTGAAAAGATAGAAAAGTCGGCTGTAACATCTCCTTCTCCGGGTTTGAATCCGTTAGAGTTGCAACAATTGGTCGTTGTCGTTACTTTGTCTTTTTGAACAATTACGGTTCTTGTTTGTGCAATACCGGTTCCAATAAAAAGGAGAGACGCGGCCATTAAAAATAATTTCTTCATATCCATTTTCTGTTATTGATGAAAACTTATCTACGTACAAATATAGAAAAGTTTTCAAAAACGAGTGCTTATGACTCGATTCCTAAAGCCTGTGGATGCGTGTACATTGTTGGGCAACAGGCGGATGATGGGTGATGAAGAGAACAATGTGGCTGTTTAAGTTGTGACGTAAACTGTGTAGTAGTTGTGCTTCCGTTTGGGTATCCAAGGCAGAAGTTGCTTCGTCTAAGAGCAATATTTTTCCTGGTCGGAGTAACGCGCGAGCAATGGAAATTCTTTGTGCTTGCCCTTCTGAGAGAGCTATGCCACCGCGTCCAACGGCACTGTCTAATCCATCCTTGTATTGTCTTACGAATTGGGCTTGTGCTGTTTCTAAGGCCTGCCACATTTCTTGGTCTGTTGCATTGGGGTTTCCCAAGAGTAAGTTGCTTCGTATGGTGCCATCGAAGAGGGTATTTCCTTGAGGCACGTACACAAAATTGGCTCGTGTTTTTACGCCAATGCAAGACAAGCGGTGGTTGTGTTCCAACAAGATAGAACCTTGCTGAGGTCTCAGAAGTCCCAAAAGCAACCTTAAGAGGGTGGTTTTGCCCGCTCCCGTTTCCCCCATAAGAGCAACAATTTCTCCCTTGGCAATGGTTAGGCTTAGATCCTTTATAACTTCTTTGTCGCTATCAGGGTAGCTAAATGTCACGTTTTGAAGGGTTAGGCTGTCGATCTCTTGCAGGGCATTGCCGCCATCTGTTTCTTTTTCTTCCTGTTCCAATTCGGAGAGTTGGATCAGCCTGTCTATTGCGGCTTGGGTAGATATTAAGGAAGGCACAAGTCGCATTAGCTCCATCAGTGGGCGTTGAAAATAATTGACCAGCTGCAACAGAGCAGTAAGAGTACCGAACGTAACAGTTCCGGAGGCAATGCCATAGGCTCCTCGAATAAAAGCAGCCATATACCCTCCAGTAAAAGCCAAGCTAAGGAATAGTCGTGCTCGAACAGTGGTATGCGCCCTTTGGTATACTTTGCCGAATAAATCTTTTTGTTGAGTATTTAGCAGCGATAAGGTGAATGGTTGCCGTTGATAGGTTTGTATGACCACTTGATTGCGCAAACTCTCTTCCATAATTTCGGTAATCTGACTTTCGGTGGCTTTGATTTGTCGAGAATAGTTGCGCATCTTAATCCAATAGGGTTTGCTGAGAAATAGCAAAACCGGCATCGCTATAGCTAAGATAAGAGCTAAGCGAACATCTACCCAAAGTAACAAAACAAAGACTCCTAAAAGTTGGAGAAAAGAGGATATAGCTATTGGGATGGTGGTGACTAGAGTTTGGATGACATCATCGGAATCTTTGATTAGCCGGGTGAGTACGTCTCCGCTTTGCATCGTGTACAACTCTATCCAGCGGATATAGAGCACGTTGGAAAAAAGAGAGTGTCTTATGTCGTTGCCCACACTCGTCTCCGTCAAACTGGCATAATATCCCCGGTAAAGGTTTATACCCAAGCGCAGTGCGGCCAATGTAACCAGCAGCAGAGTGCACGTCCACAAAGATCCTTGTGCGTCTCCTGTGGCAACGTCTATGCACCACTTCAGAGCCCACACCACAGATAAAGAAACCGGCACGTGTATAGATCCGATGAGGATAAGCCAGATTAGTGCTCTTTTGTGTCCGTTGGTCAAAGATATTAAGAAACGGAGGGCGGAGGCTATGGAAACGTGTTTCACAGAGAGTTGCTGCAAGAATAAAAAAGCAAAAGGGCTATTCTTTTAGAAAGAGAAGTTTGATGTTGCGTAGTACTTTTAACCACGGTAGAGGAGAAATATGTTTGGGGGCGAGAGGTTTGATGCGATTCATTCGTTGCACTGTATACAGATAAGAGACCCATTTGCGGTGTAGTTTGCTTGCAAATTTGCGTTTCTTAAAAAGATTGTATCCGAAGTTCCCTCCCAATAGAATTTCTTCCCACATAAGTTGTACGTGCGGATGCCCTTTGTAGGTTTGGGTGTCAAACGGAAATACAGATGGGTCGGCTCCCAAATAATCAACAGCGAGGGTTGCCAAAATAGTCATAGCATAGAGATGATCGAACTCTTGAGCTATGGCTTTAAGTTCCTCGCGGTCTATTTCATTGTGCCTCTTGTGGCAGTGAAGTACCCAATCGCAAACTTGTCGTAGCCCTATTCCTAGTTCTATGAAGTGGTGAAACAGATGCTCAAAGATGAAGTAAGCGTTGAACGTTGCAGGGAGCATCGCTACATTCAAAGGCTGTCGGTCGGTTGCAGTATTGATTTCTTCCGGCAGAGTGAATGTAGGCAGTACCCCGTGGCAACCTTCCAAGGCTTGGTTGAGCCTTTTCTGGAACAATCGATCATATTTGCCAAAGCCGAAGTAGGCAGGAGTGTGGTGATTTTCCACGTGCACATCTTTGTACTGATAAGATCTGTGGTGTACGTTGGGTGCATCCATTCGATAACCTTGCTGCTGTGCGTACTCGTTGGCTCTTTGGTAGTCTCGAGAATGAACAAAGAACAGGTCAATGTCTCCCGGAGTGCGATGCTCCGGCACCGGATATAATGCAGCATTAGAGTGCCCCTTGAGTAAAATGTATGGCAAACCTAATCCTTTAAGTTCTTGATCTAGTTCCCTGATTCGTTGTGATAGGACTTGGTTGCTTTGTTCTGTGCGTAACGTATACGCAAAAAATTGCAGTAGTATTTTGCGAGGAGGTTGTAGGTCATCCGGGAGAGCAATAATGGAGTCGTACAGAAAGGCGGACAACGCCTGCTCTTCGGACAATCGAAAGATTTGCTCCCATTCCGAGGAGGTCATTCCTTGAAAGAGGGAGGCTTCCGGCTCTTTTTGCCACAAGGCTCCGCGTACCAATGAGGCAAAGCGATCGGTTTGCAGCTGAGGTAAAACAGATTTCAGATTATTCATCTAAAACGTTGGCTTCTTGTAGCTGTTTGATAAGATTCTGTACATCCTGTGTGGCTTGCTCGGTTGTTACTTCGTAGTTGTTGCACAACAAGTCAATCCACAAATCCGGAGTAAATTCATTTTTCAGAGATTGTTCGATAAGAAAATTTGCTGTATCGTTGAGGGAGATAACTTTGGTATAGTCCAGCGTTTGTGCCCCGGTAAAAATAAGAACACGCTCTTTGCCGATATTGCGGATAGTAATATTGCTTTTAAATTTCATAAGTGATTGCTATTTGAAGTTTGTCTTATTTCTTCGATTTGTGCAAAAAGCCCCTTAATCTACGGTTTACTGCCAATAAAACTCTGCGAACAAACCCATTGCGGGGCCAGCAAAATCGTTCCAGTTCCCAAAGAAAAGAGCCTTTTTGAATCTCAAGTTTACCTCGGTACACAGTACGGAGTTCAGCCAATATGTTGGCAGGGGTGCACAACTCCCTCTGATAAGGATTTCCATCGCCTCGCAGGGTAACGATTTCCCTATTGATCCGCTCTATGCGGTGTAAGATGTAGCGTCCATCAACCTTTGCCAAAACGATACTCCCTTTTGTGATACTGCGTTCATCAAGGGGAGCTATTTGTACATTGTCTATATTATGGCGTATCAGCGGATACATACTATATCCACGGGCCAAAATCTTGACGGATTTGCCATTACTTATTTGGCACAACAACTCTTCGAAGAAGACATCGTTGTCTACCCTGTACTGGTGCTCTTTGAGCTTTTCTGCCATTCTTTTATTGGATGATAGCCGGACTAAACTAGTGTTAGTATTGCTGCTATTAGTTTGCCTGTGTATTTCCTGTCATAATTCTGTGAGTTAACTCAACCGCCTCTTTGTCGGGACGACAGTCAAGTCGAAACACAGGGATCTCTCCCAGGATATCGGCTGCTACATTGACTACCTGCTCTTTATTGCCAAAATCGCTTCGTAACAAGGCACTGCTCATAACAATAGATTGCAGAGCGGAGAGAGTGTTAAGACGGGTAAGTTTGTTTTCTGGATGCTGATAGAGGTGAACGAAGGCTACCACTTGGGCACTCTCGTTGCGGTAACAAGGTGTTTTGCCACTCCAAGGAGACCCAAAAACACGCACTTCTCCATTGGGCATAAAGCGAACAATGGGTTCGTCATCGTTCAGTAAAGTACATCCCGGTATATATTTTCTCCAAAGTTGGCTGTGGGTGCTCTTTCCGGTTCCACTAACCCCTAAAAAGAGGAGAGCTTTACCATCAAGCTCTGTAACAGATGCGTGTATTTTGAGCGCTTTGAATGGAGCCGTTGCCAAACCAAAAACAATAGCTAGTGATGTTTTGAGGAATAACGCCGACTTGGGAGAAGTCATCGACAAAGAAAATTTGGCTTTTGAACCTTCTGCCAAAACTTGTAACCCGTATAGTACTCGCCCTTTCGTAAATACCTGTACAATAAACGACTTGTCTTCTTCGTGATATATTTTGTAAGTAAAGCTATCCCACTCAAATTCATCATCGGGAGCCTGTGTCCTGTTATTTAACAGAGAATGCTCCTCTCCGGAAAAAATAAAAATCGGATTCGCACAACTCGGCTGCTCAAAGGGAGCAAAGGAGGGTAGTATCGATCGGGTGGCTTTAGCGTCGGAGGTTTCGACTAGAAAGTCGAAACCAGCTACATTGTAGCAAAGATGTTCCATTTATAATATGATTTTAGCGAACAAATTTAGGGAAAAAACTTGACAGAGGAATTTTAATTTTGACTAAAAAAGGAATCGGAGACATAAAAATCGATCAATAAACATTACTCTAAAGCTTTTTGAATTGCTCATCTTCAAATTCGTTTGGTTGAGGTATCATACAAATACACCGAACAGAGCTTTCCTCTGTTCGGTGCAGATCTTGCTTTTGACGTAATATGGTCGTGCCTACTGTGGCATCAGTTTGATGGATCTGTTGCCCACAACCAAAATAACACCTTGTTTTCTCAGGTGAGGAAAGCTTAGGCGCAAATCATTATCGGAAGCGCAGCCTTTGCAAATCAGCTCTCCGTTGGACAGATAGGCAGCAAACGCAGTTCCCGGTTCTATCCCACGCACAGTGATGCCGTCTTCGGTCGTAGAGATGAAGTATTTGGAGTTTGTGTCGATTTCTTGTACCGATAGCCCTTCAACTTCTTCTATGTTTGAGAATATGCGCCATCCGGCAGCTTTCTCATAGGCAGCTTTAGCACCTACAGGTACACTTAAAACCGCTTCGGTGATGTATAGGATGTCTTTGAATGCATTCTCGTCTATACTCGGAGGAGTAGTCCCGTAGGAGAATACTTTGCCAATGGTTTGGCACTTGTCAAAACAGTGGCTTCCTATGATACACTCGGAGGGTATGTGTAGCTCGATCATTTCGGTGCATAATGCCAAAGCTCCACAGCCCAATTGTTTTAGCCGTGGCATATAGGGGAATTGTAACAGAGAGCGACTGTAGAAGAACGCCGAGTCGGCCACGATTTCCACACCAGGAGCGGTTCCCTCTGCGAATTCGACAGCTGTTAGGCGAGGATTGTAGGATAGAGCTCGGGCTTCGATCGTTTTCAAAGAAGCGGGGAGCTGCAATTTGGTTATTCCGGGGTGGTAAGCCATAGATAAGCGAGCCAAGGTAACGACTCCTTCTTTAAGCACGGTTTTGTTTTTCTCATCCTCTGTGGAGCTTACCGAAATCGGATAGTAGTAGAGGATGGAGCCGTCTTTACTGTAAAGAACCCCTTCTTCTGATTTTAGGTGCGTATTGCCCGAGGCTACACTCACGCCACGCAGGTAAGGGCAAGTGATAAAGCAGCCGGGCATAATGCCTTGGGCAGAGGCTAATATTTCATAATTGCTGTCTTTCTTTCCTGCCGGATAGGCAATGAGAACTGTTTTGTCTTTGTTGTAGAGAACTCCGTTGCTGGTGGAGAAGTGTTTGTTGTCGGCAGGAACAGAAAACTCGATCAGTGCGGTTGTATAGAGTAGTGCACGTTCGGCAATATAGGTGGTGTTGCTGCTAAGAGTGAGCGAAGTCATTTCGTTTGCCCCCTCAAAAGCTCCTGTATCTATGTGAGTTACCCCGTCGGGAAGTGTAGCGGCCCCTTTGGGTTTCCAAGAAATCAGGTGCCCATCCTTGACAATTGGCTTGTTGTCATCTTGTTGTGAGCCTTGAGCACTGCACAGCAGATTGACCTCGATGTCACCGGAAAGACTGTTTACGGTATAACTGGTTTTCTTATAATTGGGAATGGTCTCTTGGTTAAGTTGCCACTCTTCTACGCCATTACCTGCGGTGGGGTGTGCTGTGAATGTAATGCTACTTCCCTGAGCAAAAGCCTCTCCGCTCTTTATTGCAGTCCCGTCGGCAAGCGCGGCCGATAGAGTGCCGTTTTCGGTGTTGAAAGAGGAAAATTTTACAATGTAGTGCCCCTCTTTGCGGTCAAAATTGGCTGCAATATCCAATCCGTCTTCCGCTTGGCAAGTGTAGGTCAATTGGCCATTTGTTCCGGGAATTACTTCGAACGAGATGCTGGTTCCCTCCCCCACATCTTTGAGCCAATCGGTCACTCTGAATCCTCTCTTGGGAGTTGCCGTAAATACCAAAGTGGCGTTGCGGGGTACTTTGTTGCCGGAGAGGATTGGTGTACCGTCGCTTAGAGCACAAGATACTGATCCGTACAATTCGGCTTTGCTGCGGAAAAATACGTAGTAACCATCAGGTAATTTCTTGAAAGAAACTTTTACTTGAGTGTTTTCTTGAATTGATTCTATCGTATAGAGCTGATTTTTTGTATTGGTTTCACTGGTAATTCCTTCTCGGATGGGAGTGCCATTGAGCGTCCACTCTGCTACTTCGCAATCGAAGAAAGGAGTCGCTTTGACCGTAATACGGCTGCCTTTGGATATTTTTTGTCCCGAAAGCAAGTCTACCGCCCCGGTAGTCCAAGCCTCTACTTTTCCATTTGAGTCTCCCGTAAAAGATATACTGACTTGCTCAACAGAGCCGGGAGGTGCTCCAACAACAATTCGTACCCGTTTGAATTCTTTTTGTAGGGCTGTTTTTACGACTTCATTGGCCACATAAACGGTGGTCGTCTCTTTATCCGGGAGGGCTTCCCTGAAAGTTGAAAAAGATGGGCTTTGGTGGATGTCTACCAGTTGCAGAGAACTAACTCCGCTCATTGTCATTTGGTCTTCATTGAAAACATCCCGCAGGTGCGGCATACGAAGTTCTACAAGCGAACTGCATCCTGTGAGAGACTTTTCTCCGAGTGTCGTGGCTGCAGGAAGGGTTAGTTTAGTCAACTTGTTGCAATTGAAAAGAGCTTTGTTGGCTACCCCCAAACACCGCTCATCTGTGCTTAGTGCTACCACTCCGCCACCGACCGATAGCAATGCTCCATCGGCAGTGCGAATAATAGCCCCTTGCTGGGCATAAAACTCAGAAGCTCCGCTTTCAATAGTGATATCGGTTAGGGAGGAAGTATTGCTGAATGGGTTATCTCCCATCTGTGCAAGCGTTTTTCCGAGCGATACCGTTTTGAGTAGTGAGCAATTGGCAAAAGCTCCATTTTCTATATGGATGATGCGAGGAAGTGACACGGAGGAGAGCGAGCAGCCCTCGAAAGCCTCTGTTGCGATATGGCTCACTCGGGGGGCTACCACAGAAGTCAATCCGGTACAACCCTTGAAGGCATTCTTGCCAATTTTGGTAACGTTATTGAAGTCCACAGAGGTAATTGCTGTGTTGCTGATGGGGTCAGACGCCCCCCAACCATCGGGATCGGGTTCTCCCGGGGAGTAAAAGCAATCTTCTTTAATCTCGGTTACGTTGTCGGGAATACGAATGGCTCCCGAGGCACTTGCCCACGAGATAAGTACTCCGTCTCGGATTTCTTGAGCTCGAGAGGGAGTTACTCCTCCAAACAAGAGGAGCAGCCACGTTAAAATGGCTGTACTTTGAATAAATTTTTTTGTCATAATATCTGTTTATAATGTTGGCCAGTTGGGATATGATAAGGCAATGGGCAATTTTGCGTTCAATTTTTATTGAGGCTGATGGAGTATAGACTACTCTGTTCTGTTTGCAAAGGAAGTATAATAAATTCTAAGTGTAAAACTTTAAGATCTACGAAGTAGTTTCTTATCCAATCATAAGATTTCGTCTCGGAGAGATGCTCTTTCCATATGACAAAAGGGGCTTATTTGTTGTCTTTTCTAAGATTATACAATGTTTTTTAGGTTTTATGTTGTTGATTCGTTTTCTATTGATGTTTTTTATATACTTTCGAATTAAAAATATTTGGTATTTCAATTTTGTTTTCACTGTATTATTAACTAACAACAAAGGTATGAGAGTAAGATTTTTACAAACTGTTGCAACATTTATGCTGTTTGCGACTTCTATTTTTGCTCAATTCGACAGCAAAACTTTCGATAGCCAGAGTGAACTTGTGCCAATGGCGGAACAGGAACAGGCAGGGTCCGTAAAAGGGTTTGCTTATTGTGATCGTACGGTGACAAAGCCTCGTTTCTTGTCGGGCAAAGACAATATAATGCTCACAGGGGCAATCTTGGTTCCTCCAATGAAAGACAATCGAATCAAGGGAGTAAGGTTCTATGCGAATGTGGCAGATGATAAAGGTTGCATCTTCGTAGCAGATGCGGAGAGTCAGGAGATTTTGGAAATTAAGGAGGTTGCCATTAAACCGGGGTTGAATGATTTCTCTTTCGATGTCCCTCTTACAATGAAGTACGAAACCTCTTATTATGTCGGATTTCAACAACTCGCCGGAGCAGGAGAGCAATCCTATGTAGTTCCTTTTGATAACAGACGAGAATGCTCCTTGGATCCCGGAGCTTTTGTTCAGAGATCCAAGAAGAGATACGAAAAGAGCGGATACACCAGCCTTATGAATGTAGCTTCGCTTCGGATCGGTACTTTGATGATTTACGTTGATATCGAAGATGTTAAGGGTAAGATGATCAATATGGCATACCCTCTCAAAACAGAGGTTCCGGAGGATGCCACAGAAGAGAAACCCTTTGATGCCGTCATTACTGTGAGAAATCTTGGCGGAAATGAAATCAAATCTCTGAATGCAGGGCTTTTGTTTGGTCAGAACGGTCAGTCGGGAGATCTTACCTGCTCCATTCCCGCTTATTCGGATGGAGAAATCAAAGCAACTTGCGAATCTGTCGCTGGAGGCTTGGGGACTTGTGAACTGACCGTACAGAAAGTAAATGGGGCTTTCAATCCATACCGTGACTATAAGGCCCTGAACCAATATCGAGTGATTGCTCTCACGGGTGGGGGCGTAACCAGAGACAATGTGTTGATTGAAGCTTTTGTTTCGGAGAAATCGGAGAAATCTATCGAAGCCGAAAAGGGGTTGATGAAAATCTGTGAGGAATATAAGTCCCAAGGCCTCAACCCGATTTTTGTTACTTACCATTTGGATGATGAGTTTACATCGAAAAAAATTAAATCACTTATCGGGGACCTCAATGTATCAGAATATCCTGTTGCGGCCTTCAATCGACTTGTAAACCCGAAGGTAGAGTATAGTTTGGATCTCCCCAATGCCCAGCCAATGGAACAATGGGAGGTGATGAAAGAATTGGCAACCAAGGCAGACCAACCATTTACTTTCGATAACGTGACTGTGAAGAAAGACGGCTCTATTACTGTGCATATGACAGGGACTACTTACAAGTACTGCGATCCGAGAACCCTCTACGTTACAGCTCTTATCGTGGAAAAAGAAGTTCCTGCCAAGGCTCAGGTTGGAGCCAAAGAGGGGTATGTACATCACAATGTGGTAAGGGAATTTATTACTTTGGAATATGGAAACAAACTCAATCCTGATGAACAAATGGTCGAGTTGAAATCCAAGCCCATTCCCTCTTTGGAAAATCAAACCAAGAGAGACCTTGATATCGTTATCATCTTGCACCAAGATATTACCGGCATCTATCCGAAGCAAAAAACCGTTTACGCCGCCGGTGTTTGGACGCTCAATAGTACCATAGGAGTGGAGCCGGTTGCTCCGGCATACTCTCCGAAGATTAGTGTTTTGGATGGTTATCTCAACATTGAGGGAGATGTTCGGGATATAACAATCTACACCGTGGACGGGCAAATGGTAGCTCGATCGGCTGCACACCAACTGACTTCCGGCAGCTATGTAGTTGTCTTTACTTCCCACAATGGCTATAAGAGTTCTGCCAAAGTTTTTGTCAAATAACCAGAATAGAGCTCTTTTGTACTTCCTTGAGGCTGTGCTTGGTTTCAGGCACAGCCTCCTTTTTAGGAGGGAGGCGGGAGAGCAAGGAATAGGGAGAGAAAAGACGGACAAAAGGAAAAGAAGGAGTGAATAAGTTTGTTAATAAATACAATGAACAAACTTGCCCAAGAGGGCGAAATTTGCGAGCCGATGGCGTGATGAGAAGAAAAAAATACGTCTCTATTAGCACTTTTTACCTCTTGTTGGTTTGTAAGTGGTTGATAGATATATGAATAAATAATTATTAACAGACTTCCCTCGGAGTCAAAAAAAAGAGATGGAGCTTTTTTATTCCTTGAAGGGTAAAGCCAAGAGGGGAAACTTGTTCCTAAAATCAAACTTCTGGACGATATTTGTGATTAATTCCCTGCCGAGAGGAATTAGCTTGGACAAAAAATATTTTTTCTTGGACAGGGCAAAAATTAGTAGGGAAGTAATTGGTGGATGGATGGGAATTAGTTGCTTCCCAAAAGTCTGTTGTTGAGTGTTTTTTCTTACAAATAGCCTTGATCAGTCCTCTTCTGCTCCCCTTGTAAGTGAGAGGCTTGTTGATGATTTTTAGTTATAAAACATTTATTCTGGTAGCATTGTATTTCATATTCGAAAAAATGAATATTGCTCACCTCCCCTAAAAAACTTTACCTACCATACGGGAGGTTGTTTGGTATAAAAAAAATATTACCTTTGTAAGGAGTTTTGTTCCCTAACGAGCGATGGACTTGAGAGAAGTTCTTGGTCATTGCAGAGATAAGACAAGCGGTCTGTTTTTGTGTGGCTTTCGTTCGGACAAAGGATTAAAAGGGAATTGGGTGAGAATCCCAAACAGTCCCGCTGCTGTATTTCTCTAAAGGCGCACGCCGTAACCACTGCACGGTTTTCCTAATTATCCGTGTGGGAAGGGGCGTAAGCGTATGGGATAAGTCAGAAGACCTGCAAAACTTGCTGTTTTTTCAGAGCCTCGAGGATAGGCAAAGGAAATAAGAAGAGAACAATAGAACGAAAGGGCTTTGATGCCGGGAAAATGTGGCTCTTGTAGGGTTGTCTTTTTCTGTGGAATCCCTTTACGCTGTTTCGCATTGAGTTGTCTTTGAGCGATTTCTTCGTTAGCGGAGATCGGTTTGAGTGTTACTGAGTACGAAGCAGAGGGAGGAGTAGTTTTTTTCGATTCGGTTCTCCGATTCTGATCAAAATCCCAATGTGAATTCTGACGAACAGCTCTTTGGTAAGTTTCTTATCAGAGAAAAGGTACTTTGGTTCTTTTTGCCATAATGAAGAGCCAAGAGTGCTGTTGTGTATGAAATCATTAGACCCGTTGGGTCGGTTCTGTAGGGAGTTTTTTGTGGGTTGAGCGACGCAAATTACATGGGGGACCGATTGCAACGGGTCTTTTGTGTCTATGAAGATCGATTCGATTATTCTATTTTTATAAAATACTTTTTTTGAAAGCTCTTTTGTTCTCTTATTTGGAGGGCGATTTGTGTGGGAAAGGCAAAAAGTTTAACTTTGACGGGACCCCTGAGTTGGGGATTGATTTTTTTTCGTTGGTCTCCTGGTCGAGTTTTGACCAAGGGCACGAAGTGAACAAAAAGAATTTCTACAGTATGAAAAAGGCAAAATCATTATACTTGGCGATCTTTACGGCGGGAACTTTGTGGACTCCGTTGGCAGCACAAGAGTTACGCGTGAGGGCACTTAATCCGGAGCAAACTACCCGCTATGCCCGAGAGATAACTGATGCCGGTTCTTTGGCTGGTTACCTCTATGTTTTACCTCAAGGCTCTATTTCCGATTTTGAAGATTGCGAGATAACGCCCCAGCAGCAGCGATTGCGAGCATTGGCTTTGTATAGAATGGGGCGTAAAAGTGCTTTTCGATGTATAGAACAATCCTTGCAAGACCCTTCTCGTCCATTGGGGCAGTCCGAACTTCTTTTGGCAAAGGCTACCCGACAACTTGGTGAAGGAGAGTATGTAGGAGCTTCTCGCACTTTGCTCAATATAAATGAACTAACGCTCTCGGTTACGGAAAGGACGGAATGGCAAGTAAAATTGGCGTATGCCTTGGAGGCACAGAATGGAGGGCAGCCCCGTACCCGCCAATTATTTGAGCAGGCTGCAAAGGAAGATAATCGATGGGGAAAGATGGCACAACTCTATTTGGCTTCGATTCTTTTGGCGGAGCAAAGAATAGATGAAGCAGAAAAGTTGTATCAGCAACTCTCTGCGGTTTCTTCCCCTTTTGCAACAGAAGCAGCAGCCGGCTTGGCAGCCATCAGCTATTTTCGTGGAGACTATGAGCTGGCTATTCGGCAAGTAAAGCAGGCCGAGCAACATCTTTCTGCCGGTCAAGAGCCTTTGCCTCAATCGCTGCACATTGCCGGGAATGCCTACTATCGCCTGCATCAACCGGAACAGACCATAAACTACTTGGAACGGTTACGCTCCCTTGCCCCTCAAGAGGTATCGGCAGAGGATTACCTTGTGCTCGGAGCTGCTTATGTAGAGACGAAACGTTATCAAGAAGCCGTGCAACCTCTTTTGCAGGCAACTTCAACCCACAACCCTCTTACTTCGGGAGCTGCCAATCTTTATTTGGGGCGCACGCGGAGAGAGTTGGGGCTTTTTAGTCAGGCAGTGGCTTCGTTTGAGGCTGCCTCCGAAAAAGATGTGCCAAATGCTGTACGAGAAGAGGCTATGTACGAAATGGCTCTCTTGTTGCGCTCATCCGGACAGGGAATTTTTGGGCAAGAAGTACGCATCACAGAGGAGTTTTTAAACCAATTCCCGCACTCGAAACACAGTGAGGCTATGACCCGATTTTTGCGAGAATTTTATTTGTCAAACAAGGACTATACGTCTTCTCTCAACTCTCTCAATCGGATCAAACAACCGAGCAAAGAACTTTTGTCGGCAAAGAAATATGTCCTCAACAGAATGGCTCTCAAGTCATTGCAAGAGGGAAATCTGCAGCAAGCACGAGACTTTGTGGCACAAAGCTCTCGAGTTTCTGTTTCCGAGGTGGCTTTTGATAAGGAACTTTTGCTCATAAGGTCGGAGATCAATCTTCGTCAGCAGGAGTATGACGAGGTTATAGAAGATCTTTTGGCTTATCTTAACTATAATGCGCTTGCTGAAGACGAAGCCAACAGAACTATGGCACGATACAATTTGGG
This sequence comes from Bacteroidota bacterium, assembly GCA_023396255.1. Taxonomy (GTDB): domain Bacteria; phylum Bacteroidota; class Bacteroidia; order Bacteroidales; family Porphyromonadaceae; genus Porphyromonas. The sequence continues at coordinate 79,266 of JAEWWU010000016.1, read as the reverse complement.
GTATGCCCTTTTTGGAAAGAAGAACTATGCAGCAGCCCTCAAGCAGTTCACTGTGGCTGCTAACGGAAAAACATTGGACTCGGAGCAGTTGGCCGACACTTATGCCCGCATCGGTGACTGCAACTATATGGCTTCTCGCTTCGCAATGGCTGCGGAGGCGTATGGCAAAGCCTATCAAGGAGCACCCGAAAACAATGTCTACGCTCTGTATATGTTGGCAACCATAGAGGGACTTAAAAAAGATTATCACCGACAAGTCAACTCTTTGGTAGGCCTTATAGAGAAGCATCCCCAAAGTTCGTATGTCCCTAATGCTTATTTTGAAGCCGGTCGTGCAAGCGTCTTTTTGAACAAATCGGAGGAGGCAAAGAGGTATTTTTCTACCCTTATGAATCGTTTCCCTCAAAGTGAATATAGTCGTTTGGGAGCTTTACAACTGGCTTTGACCCATTATAACTCAGGAGATACGCAAAAGGCAATTGATTTGTATCTTGGCGTAATTAAAACCGCTCCCCAAAGCGAAGAAGCCCGTCAGGCGTTTAACAGCCTTAAATCTATCTACATAGAGGAAAATCGCTCGGATGAGTTTATTGCTCTTTCCAAGGAATTGGGCGGAAGTTTTGCCCTCAAGGATCAAGAAAGCCGTTCCATCTCTTTCAAGGGAGCGGAGCAGGCTTATTACAGCAAGAGGAAAGATGCAGCTACGTTACTTGAAAAATTTATAGCCTCGCACTCAGAAACCCCCGAAGCGTTGCAGGCACGTTTCTATTTGGCAGATCTCTACTATGGAGTAAAGGATTATGATAGGGCTTTGGAGTTATATAGAGAGCTTATTGCACGGAAATCTTCTTTGGAGCAAAACAGGCAGAAGCAACTTCTTCAACGAGCCGGAGAGTTGTACACTCTTTCCTCAGAACACACCCACGCCCTCAATTGCTATTTGTCGTTGTTACAACTTCCCTTGGAACCTTCGAGCAAAGCGGAGGCATACTACAATGCAGCCTTGTCTTCTTGGGAACTTAAAAATATGGAGCAGTGCGTGCAACTGGCTCAATCTGGACAAAAAGAGACACAAAAAGAGGATCCCATTTATCGTAAATTGATTCTCACGGAAGGAAAAGGACAAACAGCCTTAGGACAGAAAAAACAAGCCATAGAGGTTTTTTCTAAGTTGGACAAACAATTGTCTACAGTGGAAGGAACGGAGGCCGCCGTATTGCGCGCTTCGCTCTATTTGCAATCCGACTCTCAAAAGAAGTTGGCAATGCAGCTTATGGAACGGGTTATCCAAAATGGTTCAGAAAGTCCTTACTGGTTGGCTCGCAGTATTTTGACTTTGTCGGATTACTACATTTCCATAAAGGAATTAGCTACGGCACGTCAGTATCTTTTAAGTTTACAAAAGAACTATACCGATGCGGAACCGGATATAAGGCAGATGCTTCAAGAGCGTCTAACCCAGACGGAACCCAAGAAATAAGTAAACTATTATTTTGTCTTAATCCCAACAGCATATTTATTTGGCTATGATCTCTATGCACTCTATACAAAGAATCTTGTTTTTATCCGTTTTAGTTGGTTGTCTTTTTGAGCAAGGGTACGCACAAATCACTTCTTCTCGGGTCGATACCCTTCGGCGAGAGGTAACCGTGGTTAGCGATAAGGTAGTACGAGTTCCGGAGGCTTCTCCTTTGGTTCGGTCTTACAGTTACATCCAACCCCGCATCACGCGCTTGGAACCGCTTACGCCCGGGTTGACAGGAGACTTTACTCCGGCTGTAACCATTCCGGAAAAGCCTCTTTTGAGCAGAGTGGCAGAGGCTCTTCCTTCTCACCAAAATGGAACCTTTTTGCGAATGTCTATTTCACCCGTCATATCAGCCGATGCCGTTGGCTCTTGGGGGAGTGTTGGCGGAAGTTACGATTGGGGGGAATCGGGTAGTCTCTATTTTGTTGGTAGCTATGATGCGCGACGCTTTTCTCACGGAGGAGAAGGCGGAGAGCTCGACACCCGTCGTTACACGGTGTTTGAGGGATGGGCTTCTTCCAACTATTCTAACTGTGTGGTGCAATATCAAAAGCCCGTCCAATCTGAAGGGTGTTTGCAATTGGGGTTTAGCGGTAACTATTGGAACTATGATTATGTTGCCGGATATAAAGGGGTGCCCTACACAGATCTCGAGAAGTACAAATATGGGGTAGGAGGTACCTATGGCTATCATTGGGGAATAAATGCCGGAGTTGAAAATCTCAAAATAGGAAGTGACATTGCCTCAGTCAGTCTCAAAGCCTACTACAATAATTTTGTAACCAAAGGTCCGATCATTACAGCCAATCCGGCTTTTTTCAAAGATTTGTACAAGGGAATGCAGCACCATACAGGGGTGCGTTTTCGTGGTGAAATGAGGCAAAACGATAATATCTCTTGGCTATTGAGTTCTTGGTTTAATGCCTTACTCAACCGCCCTCGGTCTATGTACGCAAGAATACAGGAGGTGGCTGCCGTGGGGGTACCGGCTTTGCGCAACAATATCTTTTGGGAATTTGCTCCGCAAATAAAGGTACAAAAGGAATGGGATCAGGTTCGCTTCGATGCTTCGGCCGGGATTGGGGTCTCTTTCTTGTTGGCCCCTTTTGGGAAATTGTACTTCTATCCCAAGGTAGATGCCCTTTTGTCGCTGCCTTATAATTGGGCTCTTTACCTAACCGGTACTGGGGGAATGGAAGATGTACACCCATTACATACCTTGCAACAAACCTACCATACGCAGACAGAACTGCTTCCTAATCCAAGCCATACCAATTTGAATCTGCGTTTGGGAACTCGTGCCAATCTATGGGATTTTGTTTCTGTGGATTTCTATATGGGCGGGAAACACGAAAGCAACAGAGGCTATTTTGTTGCCGCAAAGAAACCGTACTCCAATTACCGGAAGACTTTGCCTCAAGAGCAGTTCTATTACACCATTGGTGGATATGGTGCTTTGGCACAAACTCTGCTGGGTGCTTCTGTTCAGGGGCGTGTTTGGGGTGATCTATTGGTCCTCAATGCCACTTTGGAGCGTCGCTATCAACTAAAAACGTCTGCTCCGGGCGCTTTCCCTCTGATGCCCGATGCCCAATGGTATTTTCGTGCCGGAGCAAGCAGTAAATGGAACCGCTTTTCGCTACACACTTCGTTCGTTGTGGCAAATGCTTGGCAGATAATGGATACACGGGGAGAGGTGCTTAACAATCGTTCGGTAGATTTTGCCTCTTCTTTACAGTACCAAATAAAAAAGAGATTTGCGATGTTCCTTTTTGCCGATTACAGAAATTTGGATAACCTCTATTTCTCGCAATTTTCTCCTTGGTACTTTGGGCTGGGCTTTCAGTTGAATTTGTGATACGGAGACCCTTTTCTCTGGGAAGAGGATTATTCCGTCTACAACGGATGTTTACGAATTTTATTGAGTTTTCGTTCCTTCTTTCTTTTGATTTGTTACACCCTTAGAATAGATATTTGATAAAACTATGCAACATAAGTATAAACTAATTGCTATTTATCCCGATGCTATAACCGACTCTTTGGGGCGAGTGTCTATAGAGGACAGGGAAGCTCTATGGACTGTGCAGGAGGAACACGATATACGTATAGTACTCCTTTGCAATCGGCCGGCTGACTCTGTTTTTCCCTTGGCTCGGCAATTGCATATGGATGAGAATAACGGATACATCGTTTCTTTGGGGGGAAGTTGTGTAACCCATTGCCGTACCGGTAAGCAGTTGGCAAATAAGAGTATCTCTATGATGCAATTGCGTTATATAGATGAAGAGTTTTTGGACCCCGATACCAATGTGATTGCTTTTGGAGAGCAAACCCTTTATGCAACGTTGCCCAACCACCAGGAAACGGTTCGTTTGTCCCAAGAACTCAATTATCCCGTAGAGCTTCTTGCTTTGCAGGGTATACAGGAACAGTCTCTTTCCTTTGGCAAGGTACTTATCTGTGGAGTGAATTCCGGAGTAGTTTCGATGTTAGATAAGATGCTATCGTGTCGTTTTCCTCAACAGTTGGTTTGTGAGGTAATAGGCGAGGACAAATTGCAGCTGACTCCGGCTGGGGCCTCTCCGACAGGGGCAGTACAGTTTATTTTGGATAAACTGGATCTTACTGCTGAGGAGTTGATTGTTTTTGGTTGTGAAAGAAAGCACATCGAATTGATGCAAACCGCTGGTTTGGGTATTGCGATGGCTAATGCTTCCGAAGATGTAAAGTCTTGTGCAGATTACATAACTCTGTCCGTGCGGGAAAGCGGTATAGCTCACGCTATAGAAAAGCACATTACGTCTCCTTACGAGGGTGTTCCCATCGGATTGGATGAAGTAAATCAACTGTTTACAAATACTTTGATGAGCAATTTGGGGATCTGTTGTACCAAGTTGGCCAAAGGATATGTCGAAGCCACTATGCCGGTGGATTTGCGCACAAGACAACCCTTTGGAGTTATCCACGGAGGAGCTTCTTTGGCTTTGGCGGAAACGGTTGCCGGATTGGGCTCTGTGCTTTTATGCGAAGATGGAGAAATGCAAGTAGGGATGCAAGTAAGTGGCAATCACATTGCCTCTACACCCGAAGGGGACACCGTTCGAGCGCAGGCACGCATTATCCATAAGGGAAGGAGTACACACGTGTGGAGTGTAGAGATTTTTTCCATTAAAAGCGGTAAGCTAATTTGCTCCTGTCGGGTACTCAACAGCATTCTGCGCAAGCGTTAGAAAAATATACCACTCTCGGTTGTCGCGAGTTTGGATGATCCATATATCAATGGACCAAACTGAATGCAGGTGCATCTTCCTAGGATTTTTTCTGCTGCTTCTTTGCCTATACGTGAATGTGAGGTTTCTCGCACATAAAAGACAGGTAAGGGTTAGCGTTCGGTAAACTTTTGGGAGAGATAGTGGCAAGTGGTACTCCGTTTCTTCGGACAAGGAGATAACAAAAAAACTCTGCACCCTTTAGGGTGGCAGAGTTTTTTTGTGAGAGGTTCGTGGCGGATTCGAACCGCCGTAGACGGTTTTGCAGACCGTTGCCTAGCCACTCGGCCAACGAACCATTCTTGTGGCTTTTCTTCTTACGTGTTGCAAAGGTAGTCTAATTTTTCTAATCTGCAATACAAGACTATGGAACATTAAAGGGAAATTGTTCATTGAGCGAGGAGGAGGAAAGCCTTACTTTACCCAAAAGAAGGGGGATATCACCCTATTTTTCAACACCGTTCGGCTATGGATGTACCTGACTCTTTCTCGTTGGCTCTCTCCGTTTCAGAAATCAATTGTTCCAAAAAATCAACTGCATACGCACTTGAATTCAGTGCAGGTACATAGCGTATGGCTTTGGCTCCGGCAGACATCATTCTACCTCTTAGTACATAGTTTAGATCATCGATTGTTTCCAAGCAGTCACAAGAAAAACCGGGCGCAATAAGAACAAAAGAACGTTCTCCATTGGCAATAAGGTCAAAGACCAGTTTTTCCGTGTAAGGACTTTCCCATCGATGGTGCCCCATTTTGGATTGAAAGGCCATACTGCACCTTTCCGGAGCCAAGCCAAGGCGTTCTGTAAGCAGTTTGTATGTTGTTTGGCACTGTTTTATGTAGGATACCCTTTGAAACCGTGCATCTTTTTTTCTATGGGATAGAGGTATGCTGTGAAAAGAAAAAACATAATGTCCGCTACTGCTTAGTGGTTGTATGGATTGAGCCAGTGCTGCGATGTATTGCGGATGATTATAGTAGGGGGGAGTTTGTCTGAGTTTTGTTTTCGGAAAAAGCGTTTTCAGTAAGGGGATTATATAGTTAAGAGCAGCATAAGCACTACTGCTGGTGAACTGGGGAAAAAGTGCTACCACTGTTATGGAACAAGGCTCTTCTCCCGCGGTCAAAGTCAAAATCCTTTCTTTTAGGTCATTTGCTTCTCCCAAACCATATCGGGGAATAGCCAAAACGGGCCTACCTATCTTTTCTTGTAGTCGTTGTGCCAACTCCTGCATATAGTGAGATAGTGGCATCGTGTTGTGACAAATGTGCTCTAATCTTTGGTACCTTTTGGCAGACTTCTTTTTCCGACAAGGTGTAATAATACCCTTGACCAAGACGTAGCGGAACAATTTCGGTATGGATATAACGTGTTTATCCATAAGAAATTCTTTTAGAAATTTGGCTACATCCTTCTTTTTGGAGGACTTGGGGTTGCCCGTGTTGAGGAGTAGTATGAGCGATTTTTGTTGCGACTCTTCTGTGCGTGATGGTTCCATTGGACGCCGAAGTTAAGAAGAAAACAGATAATCAAAAAATAACCGCAAGCCCTTGAATAGAGCTGCGGTTATTGTTTTTTTATCTCCCGCCTTTTGTACCAAGACAAGAGAATCGAGGAGCGGTTTATTCTCCTCCGTGTTGTTTCATTATCTCTTCGTAACGAGCATTGTTCCCCAAGTTGTAGTGAACATTTGCCAAGATGTAGTAAGCCTGCTCGGGTTTAAGGGTATAAGCCTTTTCCAGGTAGGGGAGTGCCTGTTTGAGAAGTTCTTTGGACTTAGCTTGTGTTTCTTTATTAACAACAGCCTCGGTAGCCGCAGCTGCCATATTGAATAAAGAACGACCCACATCGTAAATACCGTCGGCAAAATTCTCGTCAATCTCGATAGACTTTAAGAACCACTTATGAGCTTCGGTCGGATTACCTTCATTTTCGTACAGACGACCCATAACGTCGTATAACTGAGGGTTCTGTGTATCATTCTCTATTGCCAAAGAAAGGAATTGACGAGCTTCATCGTACTTCTTCAAATCGCTATAAAGATTGATGAGGTTGAGGGTGTAATACGACTCTTTTGGGAAGAGAGACAAGCCTTCTTTCATCGTGCTGATGTATCCCAACGTATCGCCGGTTTCGAGTTGTGTTTGGGTTAGAATCTGGTATACCTCATTTTGACGATAAGGAACATCTTTAGCTTCTTGTGCATAAGCAATAGCTCTCTCCTTTTGTCCGTCTTGATAGGCAACAACGATGGCAAAAAAGTTCAGCATCATAGCATTAGAGTCTAAGGCTGCCGTGGGGGTATTGGCAAACATCGGCATCTTCTTGATGCTTCGGAAGTCCTCGGCTGCACGAAGAGCCTCTTTGTAATTCTTCTGTTCCATATAATAGCCAAGGGCATTGATGAAGTAGGGCAGGTTAGCTTCAAATACTTTAGCAACTTTCTTGGTATACTTGGGCTTTGCTCCTTCTTCCATTTTACAAACGGTGTTGTAGAAGTCGAACATACTCAAAAGAGCCTTGTTCATAGCTTCCCGATCGGGTTGTTCTTTATTTTCTACTAATTTTTGATTTTCCTTGGTGAATTCCTGCTCTTCAACGAATCCGGCCACGTACCACGTTTTCACATCGTTTTTGGTCTCTTCGTTTTCCAAGGCAGCAGCGGCCAATTGACGAGCTTCTACAAAATTGGGTTTACTACTATTGGCAATACGTTCTGCTCCTTTTACGTTCTCTTTTTGTGCAATCGCCGTACCAAAAATGGATAAAGTCATTGCAACAGTGAGGAGTGCTTTAATGTTCTGTTTCATCAATTTTTCTTATTTGATTTATTAACCATATAAAAACTCTTTGTGCAGTAATAACGAAAAATTTAGAATTTTATTGTTCTACGGGAATAATCGGTTCTGCACTTTCCTCTCCCTTTTCAATATCAAAGTTTTTCTCCGAAGTCTCCAAATCGGAAGTTAGACTCTCCATTTCTTCTCCCAAATTGGAGTCATTTTCTTCTGATGCAACGCTACAGATGGATGCAATTTCATCGTCTCGCTTAGCCAAGTCTATCAACTTAACCCCTTGTGTGGCCCTTCCGATAATGCTTAGAGAGGCTACGTGGAGGCGAATGGCTACGCCACTCTTATTGATAATCATAATGTCGTTGTCATCCGTTACGGCTCGGAAATCAACCAGTTTCCCAGTTTTTTCTGTTACGTTGATGGTTTTAACCCCTTTGCCTCCTCTATTGGTGATGCGATATTCATCCAATTCGGAACGCTTACCATACCCCTTTTCACTTACAACAAGAATGTTTTCGTTATCCTCTCGATGCTTGATGGAAATCATTCCAACAACTGCATCGTTGGGGTCGTTGTCCAAAGTGATACCTCGTACCCCTGTGGCAACTCGGCCCATAGCACGAACCTTGTTTTCCGGAAAACGAATGGCCCGACCGTTTCTATTGGCCAATAACAGTTCGCTATTACCATTGGTCAATCTTACGCTAACTACGCTGTCTCCCTCGTTGAGGTTTATGGCTTGAACCCCATTGGCACGGGGACGGGAATAGGCAGCTAACAAAGTTTTCTTAACCAATCCCTGTGCCGTGGCAAAAACCAAGTAGTGAGAATTAACAAATTCCGTATCTGTGGTGAGATTTTTGATTCGGATAAAGGCGGTGATGCGATTGTCTTCGTTTATGTTGAGTAGGTTTTGTATGGCACGCCCTTTGCTGTTTTTGCTACCTTCCGGTATTTCATAAACACGCAACCAATAGCATCTTCCGACAGATGTGAAGAGCATAATTGTGGCGTGCATCGAGGCAGAGTAGATATATTCTACAAAGTCTTCGTCTCGTGAATCGGCTCCCTTGGCACCTACACCGCCACGTGCTTGGGTGCGAAACTCGTTCAAAGGAGTACGTTTGATGTACCCCAAGTGAGAGAGGGTGATAACCATCTCTTCATCGGCATAAAAGTCCTCCGGATTGAATTCTTCTGAAGCGTAAACTATTTCAGAGCGACGCTCATCTCCGTACTTGGCCTTGATTTCGAGAAGTTCCTCCTTGATCGTTTCCATACGTAAATCTTCATCGCTTAGGAATCGTTCCAAGTATTCAACTTGCTTCAATAAGGCATCGTATTCATCTTGAATCTTAGAGACATCAAGCTGGGAGAGTTGCCTCAATCGCATCTCTACAATGGCACGGGCTTGAATGTCTGTCAGATCGAAAGCTTCCATCAGTTTGGTAATAGCCTCTCCCGTATCTTTAGAACCTCGAATGATGGCAATTACCTCGTCAATGTGATCCAATGCAATGCGCAGTCCTTCCAAGATGTGCAGCCGGTCTTTGTGTTTGCGCAATTCATATTCAGCTCTGCGAACAACAATTTCGTGACGATGTTTGATGAATTGACCAATGAGATCTTTGAGGTTGAGCAATTGCGGACGCCCATCTACTAGAGCGATATTATTAACGCTAAAATAACTTTGCAGAGAAGTTAGGTTGTAGAGGTGATTGAGTACAACCGAAGCATTGGCATCACGCTTTACTTCAATTACAATCCTAATCCCGTCTTTATTCGATTCGTCCGAAATATCCGAAATTCCATCAATCTTTTTTTCATTAACTAAGGCAGCAATGGATTGCACCAACTCGGACTTGTTCACTTGATACGGTATTTCCGTAACAATAATTCGCTCACGATTGGCCTCTGCCTCTATCTCGGCTCTGGCTCTCATAACAATACGTCCTCGGCCGGTAGTGAATGCTTCCTTTACGCCGGCATATCCGTAGATATATCCTCCGGTTGGGAAGTCCGGAGCCTTGACATATTTCATAAGATCCTCTACCTCTATTTCGCCCCGTGCATCCACGTACGCCACACAGCCGTCCAAACATTCGGAAAGGTTATGTGGAGCCATATTGGTTGCCATCCCTACGGCAATCCCGGCTGCTCCGTTGATCAATAGATTGGGGATGCGGGTGGGTAATACAAGAGGTTCACGGGTGGAGCCATCGAAATTGTCTTGGAAGTCTACCGTTTCTTTATCAATGTCGCGCAACATTTCTTGAGCAATAACACTCAACCGAGACTCTGTATAACGCATTGCTGCGGGAGAGTCCCCATCAATGGAGCCGAAGTTTCCCTGTCCTTCGACCATTGTATAGCGTAAGTTCCAAGGTTGGGCCAAGCGTACCAATGTGTTGTAGACCGAAGAGTCTCCGTGTGGGTGATATTTACCCATTATATCCCCTACGGCTCGTGCGCATTTGCGAGTTGCATTGTTGTGGGTGTTACCGGATTCATTCATACAATACAGTACACGACGATGAACCGGCTTAAGCCCGTCTCTAACATCCGGTAAAGCACGAGAAACAATCACAGACATCGAATAGTCTATATAGGCCGACTTCATTTCTTGCTCTATATCGACTTTTATAATTCTATCTAATAGATCTTCCATATTATTTTATGTCCTCTGTTTACAAAGAAGGAACACCTCCTAAAATTAGTTTTAGGCACCTGCTTCAATGCGCTAAGTTACGGTTTTTTTTCCAATTGTTTGTTGTGTCCGATAAGCAAAAGGGTATTGAAAAATATCCCCTTGGTTGCCCAACTTTTTGGACATATTATTCCGGTGAGGCGAATCTATATACCCTTAAAAATTATGTAACCAGCATCTTTACCAACACTTTTAATTCATACGCGAAAAACTCATACTCACTCCTTTTAGACCTATTTATTGTTCCTATTGACAGACGTTTTGTTGCGTTAGTACACGTAAATCTATGGAAATCCTATACAGAAAAAGATACAAGTCTGATAAAAAGGTCTGTAGCCTAAAAGGCAAAGAGTTTGTTCCGTTGGAATGGAACAAACTCTTCAGATGCGAACATTTATATGGGAAATTATCTACTTCTTATCCCTTTTATTTAAGTGCAATCTTAATTAAAAAATAATGAGGAATTTTAAAATGCTCACCTAATTTTTCTGGAGTAATTTCTGATTGAACAACCTCACAATAAGAACCGATACCATCCTCGTGGATTGTGGGTGTTATGATTGCAAAAACAGCATTTTGTCCCTGTAAATCAATATTTAATTCTTGTTTACTCCCAAAAAAATCTTTCAATGTATATCTTTCAGAATCACCGTATAGTTTGAAATAAAACTTTTTACTTCCAAATTTCTTCCCTTTTATATACACTTTCAACTTTCCATCACGTAGCTTGAAAAAGAATTTCAAAGAGTCTTGATTTGAGCCTATTTTCAGACAATCGGCTTCTGAACCATCGAAAAGAGTGGTGGTCTCTGTGAGCTTCCCATCTTTGAATTCTTCAAGACTTACTTGATAGTGCTTTCCGTTGATCTTTTCACTTTCAAAGTTTAATTGTTCAACGTAGATATTCTCAAAGTCCATTAAGTCTTGAATTTCTTGGTTTCGGCTTCCATAGCTATTCGTTACCTTAACGACATTTTGTGCGAATATAGAATTCGTTATTAGAACAAATACAAGTGATATTTTGAGTCTTAATTTCATATGTGATTTAGGTATGTAGCCAATTTCTTGGCGGCTCGTCTTCGTTATGTGGATGAAAGGCAGATTCTGTTGGAATTATTTTTTGATAATTCCCTACTATTTTTTCTTTTGTCCAAGAAAATATTTTTTAGCAGGGAACTTTTATCACGGTTAAAAGAATTACTGCTTAATAATCTTTTTCCCTTCAATGATGTAGCACCCAGAAGGGAGCTCATCGAAGTCTCTTCCGGCAAGGCAACCATCAATAGTGTAGTAAATTTGTTTTTGATTAGGTTCTAAAGTCGTGCCTTGAATACTGGTAGTGGAGCCATCCGTATCTTCGGTAAATTGGGGGAAATTTTTTGTTGAAGTTTTTGAGCCTATGAATTTCAAGGCTCCACGGAAAGATGTACATAGCCTCCAATGGTCTCTTTTACGGGATGCCAAGTTTTCCCGGAAAGTACATAGAGTTGGTTGGAGGTTGCTTCACTATTCTTGATATTCATTGGATGCCCTACGAAACACCACGGTGAGGGAGTATTTGTTGCCATTACTACAGTATAGGCTGTTTTTTGGGGAACGGGAGTATTTTGGGTTTTGAATAATTCATAATAGGTTGCTCCGTTGATTGTAATGGATGAGAGCTGTGACATATTTGTTATTTTGAGTACATATGAATGGTTGGCTGTCATATTCCCCTCCAATTCTTGTTGTGTAAGCAGATTGCGAATTACTCGCTCGTCGTCGAGGGATACAAACCAAGCTCCCTTGTTATTCAATGAACCTTTGAGGTTGATCTCGCAGACAAGACGATAGATGCGTAACCCATCCTGCTTCATTGCATTGTAGGGCAATGACAAGGTGAGCAGATTATCTGTGGAAGGGGAGATTTGGCGGTACAAGACGGCTTCCGTTGCAGTGAATGCTAATGGAAGTTCGTAATCACATCCTCGTAGGGTTGGCAGTGCATTTTTGTAATCGATCCACGCCATTTTCTCTGCTTCAGTCATTCGTTTTTCAATAGAATACGCAGGATTTTGCCACGGAGATTTTAGTTCGAAATAGGCGGGGTCATAGTCTTTGTGATAATCATAGACAGAAAATTTATTGCATACCCAAGCACTGCCAACATTTTGAATAAAGTTTTCTTCACCACTCTTTACAACATTAGGAGAGGTAATTGATTGCGGAAGATAAATGATAGTGTAGGGATAAGCTCCTGCGAAAATATCATCGGTCCGGGTTACCGTATTATCAGCCCAATTAAGATGAGGACTTGCTACCTTGCTCATATCCACGTAGCGAAGATTCTTATCCAATTTGAAAATACCCTTTCCAATAGTTTTGAGGTTATTATTGGCTTTGAATGTTACGGTTTCTAGTATCGGCATATTACCAAAAGCCGTTGCGAGAATAGTTTCTACTGTAGATGGAATATAGAGGTGTTTAATCAAAGTATTTGCAAAAGCTGCGGCTTGTATTTCTTTGACACCTTCTGGGATGACGACGCTCTCGTGCATTCTACGACAGCCGCAGAATAAGTAACTACCAATACATACAGTGCTTTCAGGAATTACGATTTCGTTGTGGAAAAACCAACCATACTCTTGATCTCCTCCGGGAGAAGAGAATACATTGTTCCCTGTGTATTTTAGCGAAGATGGTAATATAAGATCTTGTTCTACGCAGATATTGTTAAAAGCATAGCCTTCAATGGTTTCGATACCTTTTGGGAGAGCTGATATTTTTGTGATGGGACAACTCCCAAAACCGAAATAACCAATCGTTTTGACACTATTGTCCTCAAATGTAATAGTTGAAAGATTCTTGGATTTGTAGAACGCAAAAGCCTCTATTGTAAGTTGAGGCGTGGCAGCCGTTCTAATTGTTATTTCCGTTAGTGAGGTGTTGTTATCAACACCGTTAATATCTGTCCCTTGTTCTGAGAATGCAAAGGTTAAGATTTTGGAAGCTGTTCCCGGAAGTGAAAGTTTGTAGCTATCTGGGCGGTTTACCCAATCAATCAATCATATGTGTTTGCACACTTTTATTAACAGTACCGGTAGTGATGTCATTCCCAATGACTTCTATGATCATTTCATCGATTTTTTCAGGAATGGTGATAGTTACCCCATTGGCCGGTTTATTGGTAAACGCAATTCCGGTGAGCTGTAAGTTGCCATTAGATAACTTGGTACAGTAGAGTTTAGCGGTGGTTCCATCTGATGATATTTGTCGGGTGTAATAGCCATTTCCCGAAACAGTGGCATACAGCGGGAGAATCGTAAGAATTGCGATAAGGCTCATAAAAAAGCGTTGTAATGTTTTCATTTTTATCACAGGTTTAGTAAAGTTGTAAAAAATATAATTGTCAATACGGAAGCCCCCAAATAACCCTGAAATATCAAGGTTAGCAAATCTGATACTTTGATTAGGGCATTACCGTTCTTATTCGGACAGATTATTCATCAGTTTTTCTCTTAATAAAGGACTGCTAATTGAATAGGAAAATATTGTCTTTCAATGTTGCGTATATACCTCCCAACTGTGGACTTTATAGCTTGTGCTGTGGTTGTCTTTTATATGCAGAAATGTTTTTGGGGTATACTTGTATCTGACACTGATGTGATCATTATTTATATAGTTGCCGGCAACCGGAGGATTACATACTTTTTCTGTAGGTATGATTTGTTTTTCACTGTGAAAATAAAGACTTCAATCGTGTGTAATCGGTTGGAAGTGTTTAGATTCTTGTTGAGTTGTTTTTTGTGAGAAAGAGTCCCTTCTCTTCAATTCTTTTTTGAGTTTTTTCTCGGGAGTGAAGGCAAGATGATAAAACCTGTCGCCAATGTCGTTTTATTCTGTTATTGTTCGGAAAGACCTTGTCACTTATGATGAGGTTTTTCTAAGAAGGAAGATTTTCTTTGAGAGGTTATGAAGTTAGTTCCCTCTCTTCAAAACAAATTCCCTATAGAGAAATATTCTATTTTAAAAAAGAGGAAATTTTGCTTGATTTTCCACTCTAAGAATGTATTAAGCTTAGGAAATCGGGCAATTTATCCGAAATACTTGTCAAGCGCCAATGGGTTATTTGCTCATCTCTTATGAGGTTTTGAGCAACAAAAAGGGCTGTGCCAAAAATAGGTACAGCCCTTTTCTTATAAGAATTTTTGTCTGTTACAATTTACAGAATTGATTACTTGATAGTCATAATAACTACACGGTTCCATTCATTTCTTTCGAACGGTTGAATGGTGTCACCCTTATAGTCGATTTCGATGTCATTAGCATCAATACCATACTGCTCTGTCAAGATCTTAGCAACGGCATTGGCACGTTTTTCTGAAAGACGCAAGTTGATATCAGCGTTACCTGTTTGAACATCTGCATATCCAACCAAAATAATCTTAGCATTGTTTTCTTTTGCGTACTGAGCTGTATTGTAGATATTAACCAATTGGTTTTGATCTACCTTAGAGCTATTGAGGCGGAAGTAAACAACGTTTTCTACGATATTTTTAGCAACAACAGTCTTCGGTTGAAGCTCGGGACACTCGGGGCAAGAAGCTGGGCGTTTGCTGAGTTCCATATTTTCTTCACGAAGCTGGTTGATGCGATATTGGAGGTTGTTGATTTCATCAAAGTCCATAGCAACAACTTCCTCGAAGTCTGTTTTACCGAGACGGAAAGTAAGACCGGCAGAAGCCATAGCTACCAAATCAGCGTGGTTGGCTGTTCTGTTAGTTCCAAAGAGGTTGTCTTTCATCAAGAAAGTTTCTCCTTCAAGGTTAAGATCAACTCGCTTACCCAAACGGAACTTTAAGATAAGACCTCCGGAGAGAACAGGAGATGGATCGAAGTCGCTGTGGTTTTCGAATTTCTTAACAGCATCAACGAAGTTTTCTTTGTCACTGGTAAAGCTTGCTCCGGCACCCAAACCTACGTAAGGAATTACGTGTACAATAGTCTTAGGATTGTAGCGACCAAAGTAATTTACAAGATCGAACATAAAATCCAAAGTAGCTGTTCCAAAGAAGTGACGATAGCGGTCTACTTCAATGTTTGATCCAGGCTTAAATTCAAATCCGTATACTTGAAGACCACGACCACGAAGACGTGTTCCGAAATAAGGATTGTGCCATTGTCCAACAGCCAAAACCGGCATTAAAGACACACGATCCATAAATTCGGCTGCATTGTTTGCTTCTCCAAGAGGCAATAAAGCTGCTCCAGCCTGCAAATCGATAAACCAACGTCCCCCGTCTTGAGCAAAAACAGTGTTACGCCCAATCTTTGAGGTTGTCTTACTTTCTTGAGCCTGAGCCGTTGTGGCCATCAAGCCAAGAGCACCCATAAGGGATAGTACTAAAAATTTAGCTTTCATATATTATTTCTCTTTTTTCTGATTGAACAATAATGTATCCAGATTACTCTTTTTACTTAGACTCTGCAATAACAACTCTATTCAAAGCCTTTGTAGGATACTTGTCTGTTTCTCCTCCCCATTCAATAGAGATCATATTTTCATCTACACCGTATTCTGTTACAAGTGCTTTGAGAACAGCCTTAACACGACGTTCAGAAAGTTTGTCGTTGTAGGCGTTTGTTCCTCTTACATCGGCATAACCAGTGAGAATGATAGGAGTATTGGTTTCTTTTACGAAGTTCGCAATCTGATAGAGGTTGATTTCTTGACTAGCATCAACTTTGTCGCTATCGAAACGGAAGTATACAGATTTAGGCGCAAGAACGCTTACTGTTTCAACTTCTTCTACCAACTGGCTTGCATCTGGACACTCAGGGCAAGATACTGGACGTTTGCTCAATTCGGCATTTTCGGCGCGGAGAGAGTTGATTTGACCATTGAGACCGTCGATCAAGTCGTAATCCATCGGGATGATTTCGGTCCAAGTTGTGCGACCAAGACGGAAGTTGAGACCGGCCGTCGTTGCGAAATATAGACCACTGTGAGTTACGTTGGGTGTCCAACGACCCGGGTGTACGGCATTGGCATCCCAGCGAGAAATGTCAAACGCAAAGTTCGAGTAGATTCCTTGACCTTCCAAAACAAGATCAACTCTTTTGCCGAGACGGAAGTTTACTTGAACACCAGCGTTTACAGTAGCAGCGTGCAAGTGATTGCTGAAATCATTGCCTTTGAATTTGTAGTTGTAACCAAATCCAACAAAAGGAATCAAGTGGAACACACGCTTTTCGTTGTAACGGGCAAAGTAATTAACGATGTCGAACATAAAGTCGAAGTGACCACCGATAAAATTAGTCTTGTACATTTCATTTTCGCCAGTTCCCCAGAAATTGGGTGCTTCTGCACCGTTGATTTGCAAACGAGTTGCGAAGTAGGGGCTGTGTTCTTTTCCGATAGAAAGAGAATAAGATTGTCTCAGTCTTTCCAATATAGGCTTTCTTTCATTTTCTGTAAGAACAGAAGCACCTACACCACCTTGCAAGGTGATGAACCAATGTGATCCGGTACCGTCTTTTTGGAATGTCGTCTTACGAGCGGGCTTTTGATTAGCAACGGGTACCGTCATGTCTTGAGCACTCGCGGAGAGTGCTATTGCTCCTGCTAATGAGAGCATTAAGTACTTTAGCTTCATTGTTTTACTTTTCATATTGTTGAGTATTCTATTAGTAACACTTCTTTATATAGTTCGCATAATAATACAAATTTGGTACAAATATAAGATTTAGTTATGAATCTGCAAGTTTTTCAGTCTAAGCCTATTCCCTTTCAGTCTTCAATCAGTGTTATTTTATACCTATTTGATTTCAAATTATTTGTTTAATTTCTTCTGTAACTCTTGTATGGTTGTGTTTCGAAGTTGTACTCTTCCTTCAGCGTCAATTAGGTATATACTGGGAGATCTTCTGAGGTCGAATAGTGGGGTGTTCAATATAGTGTCTCCTTCGTTATAAACCACTTTCCCTATTGGGGGTAATTCTTTGAAGCTATTTCTCCAAACATCTTTACCATAACCATTGAACAAGAGCAAAAGTTCTACTCTTTCTTCCTCAATTAGGTTATGTAGCGAAGTGTTTTCGTTCAATTCCCGTAAAGAATTATGACAGTTATCGCACCCGGGAGTGTAAAAGAACAAGATAATGGGTTTTCCTTTTAGTTCGGATACATAGAAAATCGAATCACTTTCCGATGTAACCATAGGAAAGTTTTCTACGGGAGATCCAACGCGGTTTCGGTTGAGTAATTCCAATAGAGCTTGAGTTCTTATCCCTTGAGCATAGGAGAGTGTCGGGGTTTTTGCTGCCCATTCCAATACGTGTAAGAAAAGCTCTTCATTATAGAATGGAGACTCTGCCTCGTACAAATATTTTTGGTAAAAACCCAAAATGGTTTCTAAGATTCTTCCTCGCGATAGAGCAAGAGGAGCAAGCAGGTGACTTTTTTGGGTAGGTAGGTCGATTTCTGTAACCGATAGAACAACGCCAAGATAGTCTACCACAGTTTGTTCAAAAGCCTTAGGGTGTTGTAAATAGGTTGAATCTTGTCCATCCCAAAGATCCCAATAGTGTTGAATGAAATATTTTGCTCGATCTTTAGGAGTTATCAAGTATTCAGGAATAGACGGAATATCCATCAATCTCTCCCTTTGAAAAAAAAACGTTGTATCGGCCTTTTTCCCAAAGTCAGATTTTACAACAGAAGTTGTCTGAGAACCTTTTTGTTGTGCGCAAGCTAATAATATTCCACTCGTGCACAGAAGAAAGAAAAAAAATAAAGAGATAGAAAACCTCTTCATAAGAAGAAAAATGAGAAAATAAAGGCTCGAAAAGAAAGATGTAACAAGCCTACTTCTTTTTCGAGACCATCCTGCCCGGAGTGCATCAATCGAACACTGAATGCACTCCGGAGACAAGATTTTGGGTTTAATTATTTAAGAGTTCCGGCCTTGGCCTCTTCCAACATTTTTTGTCCGGGGAGAATGAATACCTCAACACGACGATTCTTTTGCTTTCCTGCACTGGTCGAGTTATCAGCAACTGGCTCTTGGCTACCGCGTCCTTCAAAGTTCATCCGTTTCACGGTTACCCCATTTTCTTTCAAGAAGGTGTACACACTTTGTGCTCTTTTTTCAGATAATGGATTGTTGATTTTGTCGTTACCCGAGCTATCAGTGTGACCGATGATTTCTATGTCTGTATCCGGATTATTGACAAGGTTTTCCGCAAAAATGGCAAGATCTCTACGTGATGCAGAGCTTAATGTACTTGAGTTGGTGTTGAACAATAATCCGCTGTCGAATACTACTTTAATGGCTTGTCCATCATTTACAGCAACCACTTCTGTGTTGGGCAACTGTTGTTCCAATTCCTTTTTCTGTTTGTCCATACGATTGCCAATAAGAGCTCCGGCAGCACCTCCGACCACTGCTCCAATAGCAGCTCCGGCTCCTGTGTTGCCCATTACTTTACCAATTCCGGAGCCAATAGCTGCACCAGCGCCAGCACCTACTCCTGTACCCAAGAGAGTTCCGTTTATTCCACACCCGGAAAAAGTTAATGCAACAGCAAGAAAAGCTGCGCCAATAGATGTTTTTTTCATTTCGATTCCTTTCTTTGTTTAATAGTTTTATTCTATTTGTCTAACGCTCAATCATTAGACACATATTTCATAAATTGAACCCTTTCAAAGGAGTTTTTCCCTTTATCATTCTTGGCATTGAGCAACCCTTTGAATTCGTCCACTGTTCGATATCCTTTGGTGGTCATCCAATCTTTCAGCTCTTTTATGTAGTTCGTAACCACAGACACTCCTTTTTTGTAAAGAGAGGAAGCTAATTGAACAGAAGAAGCTCCGGCAAGAAGGCATTTGATAACAGCTTCGGAGCTGTGTACACCTCCGGAAGCAGATACGGCAATCCCTGGTACCAAGGCCGACAATATTCCGGTGAACTTTAGGGTGGTCGAAAGGTCTGCTTCCGTGGTCAGCATTGGCCCTCCTATAATTTGTAATTTGTTGAGATCAATATCCATTTGGTAGGGCCGGTTAAAACACGTAACCCCCTTGATGCCGGAGGCTCTAAGTTTATCGACTAATGCCACCAAGCAAGAGTATTGAGAGTCAAGCTTGACAGCTACTGGGATCGATAATTCTTTGGCAACCATAGTGCACATATCAATGTATTCGTTTGCCAATTGGTTTTCATTCACCATTTTCCCAGTCTCTATCCGCATAATGTTTAGCTCAACTGCGTCTGCTCCAGCCTGCTCCATTCGACGAGCAAATGATATCCATTCTCCTTTCTTGTAACAATTGATACTGGCTATAATAGGAATGGAGGTGCGAGCCTTGGCGTCTGCAATTAGATTTAAGTGCTGTTCTATCTTATGAGATTTGGTATATTGCAAGATGTACTCGGTTCCTTCGCCGTAGGCATCTATTGCAGCAGAACTCAAAGCCTCGGATTCTATCTGCTCCTCAAAAAGAGATTTTAGAACAACTGCACCAACTCCGGCTTCTGCTATTTGTACAATCTTTTCCGCTGTAGCGGTCATCCCGGAGCTTGCTGCAATAATGGGATTTTGTAGCTCAATTCCCGCGTAATTTGAGGTTAAGTCCATCGTTTTAATCAATTTGAATGTTTCGCCTTTGGACAAAGGTAGCAAAAAATATAGTGACCGATGTTCTATTAAAAAATTAGTATTCTCTTTCACCAAATATAGCCGTTCCAATGCGAACCATATTGCTCCCTTCTTCAAGAGCGATGGTCCAATCTTGAGACATTCCCATAGAAAGATGTTTTAGGGGAAGGTTGGGAAAAAGAGTTTTTAGTCGGGTATAACACCTTCCTAAGGAAGCGAATTCTTGGTGTATTTGTTGTGTATCTTGGGTGAGGGTCGCCATTCCCATCAACCCCACAATTTTTACGTGATGTTGAGCGTTCTGGTCTGATATATATTGTGTCACAAAGGTTTCAGCATCTTGTAATCCCCATCCGCTCTTAGTTTCTTCTTGAGCAATTTTTACCTCCAACAAGCATTCTACGGTACGATTGTTCTTCTCTGCTTGTTTGACTATCTCTCTAAAAAGTTTCTCATTGTCAACACTATGAATGAGTGTGATGAAGGGGACGATGTATTTGACTTTATTTCGCTGTAACGGACCAATGAAGTGCCACTGAATATCTTTGGGTAGTGCCTCATACTTTTCGCACAACTCTTGTACCCGGCTTTCGCCAAAGATCCTTTGCCCTGTATTGTAAGCCTCCAATATACTTTCTGGTGTGTGAAACTTTGATACGGCAACCAATTGCACATCGGAGGGAATCTGTTTCCTAAGCTCTACAAGTCGTTGGGGTATTTTTGCCATACGTGTGGGGGATTGGTTGCTACAGTTGATGTTGTAAAACGTCCATAATGTTCGTTTCGGAGACAGAGGCGATGTCGTAGGTATTGAGGGTTGTGTCCATCTCTTTCTTTAGGGTCGAAACTGCAGAGGGAAGGGAATCGGCTTGTACTATGATAGAGACGCCTGTTTTACGTTCTGCTCCACTTTTTTCATCCAAGGTGATAAGATTAACCTTGCAGCGATAATATTTGTCATCCGTTTCATTTTGGCTGAGAAATAACTCGGCAATCTTAACTCGCTTTATTGTGGTGATGGAAACCTCTCCCGAGGAGGAGAAGGGAGTAACTTCCTCTATAAGTCTAGCTTCTGCGTCAGTGTAAGTGGCGGCGTCAATGAGGTACCCCTCGGTTGTCTTTTGGAGTAACCCGGAGTCGGTATTCTTTTCGTAAGAAACTTTACATTCGAACCAAGTATTCATTGTATAATTTTTTTGTGATAGATAGTGTGAAAGGCAAAATACCTCTGTAAAATTTAGAGGATGATGATTGTGTATGAACTGTTTTTTATTGACTACGCTGTTTGAATAGTAAGAGCAGAGCGGGAACAAAATCTTCTCCCGTGTTCACTTTACAGAAATCAACTCCGGATGATTGTAGCATCTGAGATATTTCTTGCGACATCTTTTTGTGCTTTTCTTTGTACTGTGTGCGCAACCGCTTAGAGGAGGTATTGACCCAACGGATGGAGTTCGTCTCGAGATCTTCAAAAAGTGTCCAACCCATTGGCGAAAGTTCTGCATCTCTACGGTCACAAACCCGTATAACGACTAGATCGTGCCGCTTAGCTGTATGTCGTAGTAGTTGGATATAGTTTTGGGAGGCTGCAAGAAAATCGCTGATAAGAAAAGCCGTACAACGCTTTTTGATTACCTGTTGCACTAGCTGTAAGGCGACTTCTGGTCGTGTTCCTTTTCCTTGAGGTTGGTAGGTGAGTATCCGTCGAATAAGGTACAGTACGTGCTTTCTTCCTTTTCCAGCAGGAATGTATAGCTCCACTTTATCGGAAAAGAGAATCAAACCCACTTTATCTTTGTTGCGAATGGTTGCAAAAGCCAATGTTGCAGCCAACTCTGCCGTCAACTCCCTTTTAGTTTGTTCGGTAGAGCCAAAGTCCAAACTCTTGGAGACATCGACTAGGAGCATAGTTGTCAGCTCTCGTTCTTCTTCAAATATTTTGATGTGTGGGCTTGCGTAGCGTGCTGTTACATTCCAATCGATGTCTCTAACATCATCACCGATGGCGTACTCGCGTACTTCACTAAATGCCATACCCCTCCCCTTGAAAGCCGACTTGTAACTTCCACTCAAGGAGCCTTGTGTGAGACCTTTTGCTTTGATCTCAACACGACGCACCTTTGCCAGGATATCAGACTCCATTAGGTCTAGTGAAGACATAGGCAACAAAAAACGATGATTAGGGGACTGCTACTTTATTGAGAATCTCAGTGATAACATTGTCGGGGGTGAGATTGTTGGCTTCTGCTTCATAGCTTAGTCCCAGACGATGGCGTAGTATCTCGTGGCAAACAGAGCGAACATCTTCGGGTACCACATAACCTCGATGTTGTATAAAAGCGTGAGCTCGTGCTGCAAGAGCCAGATTGATGGAGGCACGAGGAGATCCTCCGTAAGAGATCATACCATCTAATTCGGGTAGATTGTGCTCTTTGGGGAAACGTGTGGCAAAAACGATATCGACGATGTATTGAAGAATTTTGGGATCGATGTAGACTTTGCGAACAATTTTTCTTGCCTCTATAATCTGAGCTTTTGTCACAGCTGGTTTGATTGAAGGAAGGGTTTCGGCCAAATTGAGCCGAATAATTTGTTGTTCTTCCTCTTTGCTCGGATAGCTTACAAGTACTTTGAGCATAAAGCGGTCCACTTGAGCCTCGGGAAGAGGATAAGTACCCTCTTGTTCAATGGGGTTTTGAGTGGCCATAACAAGGAATGGAGAGGGTAGGGGATAAGATTGTTCTCCAATTGTAACTTGATGCTCTTGCATAGCTTCAAGAAGGGCACTTTGCACCTTAGCCGGGGCTCGATTGATTTCATCTGCCAAAACGAAGTTTGCAAAAACAGGTCCCGATTTTACGGTAAAACTTTCGTTTTTTTGGCTGTATATAAGTGTGCCTATAACATCTGCGGGAAGAAGATCCGGAGTGAACTGAATGCGACTAAAATCAGCATCGATTAGTTTGGCAAGAGTTTTAATAGCTAAAGTTTTTGCCAGTCCTGGAACACCCTCCAATAAGATGTGGCCATTTGCCAAAAGACCGATCAAGAGGGAGTGAACGAGGTGGTCTTGCCCGATGATGGTACTACCAATTCCATCGGTAAGGAGAGAAATAAACTTGCTCTGTTCTTCAATCTCTCTATTGAGTTGTTCTATATTATAGGCTTGAGTACTCATCGTTTTGTTTCAGATTAAGCATATTGCGGATATCTCTCTTTGATGTGTTCTATCATAGAATCAAAATACTCTCCTCTCGTAAGTTGTCCGTCTTGTACAGCAACAACTTCGACTTCTCCAACAGCGGCTATTGTTCCATCTTTTTTAATTATGGCTTGGTTAAATATTAGCTTGGGACCTTTGCGATGACAGGTAAGGCACGAAGAAAAATAGTCCCCACTGCGCAAAGATTCTTTATAGGTAATGGTAACCTTGTAGACAAAAGCATCTAATCCATTTTTGTGCATATCGGCAAAACCATCACCCAACTCCAACCAAAACTCGTGTCGAGCGTGTTCCATATATCGCTGGTAGTTTGAGTTATTAACAACGCCTTGCAAGTCACACTCGTAATCTCGAACTTTCATATCGATCGAGAATATATAATTGCTTTTTTGTGCCATTATTTTGTTATTTGTTTCGATCCTTAAATAAGTATACTCTGTCAGCAGGACGCACCTTTTGGGGAACTGGCAACGAAACCCGTTGCCCCTTTTTTGCAAATGTAACGGGTGCAAGCTCGTATCGGATTTCTGCCACATTTATATCTATAACTCCGGTGGTGGGACCAATAATTAAAATTTGATCACCAACATTGAGTTCGCCGGATTCTAATTCTATTTCTGCCACTCCGATCTTCCCAAAATGTTTGATCACTTTGGCAATATATTCTTTTTCTTTGGTTGCCGAAGAGCCGGCGAAGGGAGTCCATTCTCCCAACTTTTGTCCTAAATAGTATCCATCCCAAAAACCTCGATTGAATACAGAGCTCAATCGTTGATCCCATTCAGCTATTTTTTGCTCTGTATACGATCCGGAGCAAACCGCTGCAATCGCTTCTTTATAACAGCGCACCACAGTATCTACATACTCGGGACCACGGGCGCGACCCTCAATCTTAAAAACCCGTACTCCAGCTTCCATCATTCGATTGATAAAATGGATGGTCTTGAGATCTTTGGGAGACATTATATTGGGGTGAGTTACATCCAATTCAACCCCAGCTTCATCGTCCCAAACACGATAAGAGCGACGACAAATTTGAGTACAGCTACCCCGATTAGCACTTTTATTCATTTCGTGCAGACTCAAGTAACACTTGCCAGAAATAGCCATACAGAGAGCTCCGTGGGCAAACATTTCGATTTGCACAGGACGTCCGGAAGCTCCATTGATTGGAGTTGTTTCTATTTCGTGATGTATGGTGGCAACTTGCTCCATAGATAATTCTCGAGCCAAGACTACAACATCTGCAAATTGGGCGTAAAATCGAAGAGATTCTATATTAGAAATATTTAGCTGTGTGGATAGATGTACTTCCAAACCCAAACGATTGGCTTCTTGTAGGGCAGCAACATCTGCAACTATAACTGCCGTAACTTCAGCTTCTTGGGCTTTTTTGAGAATCTCTCTCATAAGAGGCAAGTCCTCATCGTATAAGATTGTATTAACTGTGAGATAACTGCGTACTTGATGTTGCTTGCATATTCTTACAATCTCAAAAAGATCTTCCGTGGAGAAGTTGTTTGCAGAGCGAGCCCTCATATTGAGAGCCTCAATGCCAAAGTAGACGCTATCAGCCCCCGCGTTGATTGCTGCGCTTAGAGCTTCATAAGAGCCTACCGGGGCCATAACTTCGAATGAAGACTCCGAGAGGAACCTTTTTTCAAGAGTATTGTTCATAGCGCAAAGGTAATAAAGAAATCCGCTTATACAGAGTTGAGAAAACTCGATATAAGCGGACAGTTTTTTCTTTCCTGTTCCGAATGTTATGGAATTACAATTTTCTGCCCCGGCTTGAGCGTGCTCTTGCTGCTCATTTTGTTTGCCTTACAAAGGTTTGTCACAGAGGTTTTGTGTCGCTTTGCGATGATATACAAAGAATCTCCAGACTTGACTGTGTATTGGCGTGTGGATTTTGTTTTTCTCTTTTTTTCCACACTCTTTTTCTTCTCCGCGTAGGTAGTCGAGTGTGACAGATCGGAGTCCTCTTGGATTTGCTCCGCAACTAAAGACACCCCCAAACTTTCTCGATCCACACTTCTTCCCCCTCGATGACGGAACGTGTAAAAGTCTCTCTTGGGAGAGCCTTCAGCGAAGTCAATAATCAAGGCGGGATTTATGGGGATGCCCATAAAACGAGTTTCCAAATGTAAATGAGGCCCAGTAGAGCGACCAGTGCTGCCTCCCAAACCAATGGCCGTACCGGCTTTCACAATCTGGTTTTCGTGCACGAGAGGACGACTAAGATGTCCATAAACAGTTTCTAATCCGTTGGGGTGTCTAATCACCACATAATGACCATATCCTTTACCCTCGTAATCTCGTATACGGACCTTACCATCGAAACAAACTCTAACCGTATCCCCTGTGCGGAGCCCCAAGTCTATTCCATAGTGGTTTCTCCCAAAACGTTTGCGATAACCAAAATTAGATGTAACACGCACGTTTTTGTCTAGAGGCATAACAAAACCGGAGCAGTCAATGTCATAGGTGGCGGGAATATCTGCAACGGAGCGACCGAACGGGTTCACGTGTCTGTTCCAGGTATTTTCGCCATACAGGTCAATGGCCGGGTATTCCAAAAGTTCCGCTCTTAGGGCTTCTTCTGCCTCTTTTTCTCTGATTGCGTTTGCAACGCTTGCTTTCTCTTCGAAAGTGAACCCATCTGCTAATAACCGTCTTACTCCGGGCTCAATGCTTTTCTCTGCTACTGTTGGGGGATGCTGGTTCCTCGCCTTTTTTTGGACTTGGGTGGTCCTCGCTTTTCTGGTCTGAGTCGTTTTACTCCTCTGTGCCTCTGCCGAGAAAGGCAAGCACAAGCAGAGCGACACTCCGACCGAAATCAAGATTTTCTGAATCATACCTTCTGTCTGTTTGTTTTCTACTATATTTAGGTGGCCTTACCAGGTCACTGTTTTTATACCATATGTAGAGCTGCGCAAAACTTGCACGTCGCCAAAGGTCGTAAAAAATTTTTTACCTCACCTATTTGTGACGTTTTTTAACTATTAAAAGTCGGATATGCCTGCGAAATGATTTATTCTTGAAAAAAAGAAGTCTTTTCTTTCTTCAGACATCTTCGCAATAGGGATATTATTCGTGGACTTCAAGTGCAAATATATTCGGTTAATTCGTACTTTGTGTAGTCTTTTCTCAGACGAGTTGGTTTCTCTGTCCAAAGATTTTGAAGAAAAAGGGAGGTGTATGCGGTTGTCGTTTGTGTTTTTTGTCCAGATAAAATGAGTAACTTTGGAGAGATTTCAGAGAAAAATATAGTAATACACATTATACAAAGAATGAAAACTACTCCATTTACAGACAAGCACATCGCTCTCGGAGCCAAAATGCACGAGTTTGCCGGCTACAATATGCCTATCGAATATTCGGGAATTATAGACGAACACCTCAATGTGGTGAATAACGTTGGAGTTTTTGATGTTTCTCATATGGGCGAGTTTTGGGTAAAAGGTCCCAAAGCTTTGGAATTTTTGCAAAAAGTTTCTTCTAATGACGCTTCCAAGTTGGCTATTGGTCAGGTACAGTACACTTGCTTTACTATGGACAACGGCGGAATTTTGGATGACTTTCTTCTCTACCGTTACGAGGAAGACAAATATATGATGGTTCCCAATGCCGCTAACGTAGAGAAAGATTGGAAGTGGTGTCAGGAACGCAACACGATGGGTGCCGAATTGGAGAATGCCTCGGATAATATTGCCCAGTTAGCGGTTCAGGGTCCCAATGCTATTAAGGTGATGCAGCGTTTAACGGATATCAATCTTTCGGACATACCTTATTATACTTTCAAGGTGGGAACTTTTGCCAATTGTCCTAATGTGATTATTTCTAATACCGGTTATACAGGGGCCGGTGGATTTGAATTATATTTTTATCCAACCTATGCACAGCAGATTTGGGATGCTTTGTTCGAAGCCGGTGCTCCCGAGGGAATAAAACCCGCGGGATTGGGGTCGCGCGACACCTTGCGTTTGGAGATGGGATTTTGCCTTTATGGAAACGACATAGACGAGCAACACAGCCCCGTTGAAGCGGGTTTGGGTTGGATTACCAAGTTAGTCGATGGAAAAGAAGCTCTCATCGGTCGTGATATTATACAAAGTCACAAAGATGGTGCCAGTGATCGTAAGTTAGTTGCTTTCGAATTGATCGACAAGGGAGTTCCCCGTCAGCATTATCCCATTGTATCAGAGGTAGGAGAGATAATCGGAGAGGTTACTTCCGGAACAATGTCTCCCTGTCTAAAGAAAGGGATTGGTATGGGGTATGTGAAGAAAGAGTTTTCTAAACAAGGAACTATTTTGGGAATTCGGGTTCGTAACCGAGACCTCAAGGCAGAAGTAGTAAAATTGCCTTTCCGTAAATAAAACTACACTCAGTTTGGTCGAATAAAGAGTTCCGCTCGGGAAGTTTCCTTCTTCGGGCGGAACTCTTTTTGTCTGCAGCGTTTTCTGTGCTGTAGGTTGATGCGATAGGCTTTTTAGGATGAAATAATCCCCTCTCTTAGACCTGTAGCCTCCCTTGTCAAAATGCAGTTGCTTGGGATGCTTTTCAAAGCAAAACGCCCCCGAACATTAGATGTATATTCGGAGGCGTTTTGGGGGATTCATTTCGATAAAATTGCCTTGAAGAGCAATTATTATTTTTCTCTGAGAGGATTATTGGGCACTATTAGTAACTCTTTCTCTCCCTCTGTATTGGCCCCATATTCGGGTGCATAAGAACTTTGTATGGAGGCTATTCCGGGAGTGTATACACCTGGGCGAACTATCCATTGGTCATACTCTATGGTGTAGGTGCCTCTGTTTAGATGATCAAAAAAGAAGCGTGTCTCTCCATCCCGAACTTCTCTGTAATATCCAATGTTCCCATTCCATTCATAGTTGCTGAAGGTTACAACCGGTTCGCAGCAACCGGGACGAATATCGGATAGTGAAACAAAGTCCATCGCTTTGTCTGTGGAGAGGATAAGAGATGTACGAATACGATCTCCCACTTGTAGAGAGTCCGTTTCATTTACTTTCTCCCAAAATGTTTGCCCATCTTTGATGCGTTGTACCTTAAATACTCGTTGTAGGCTCAGTTCTTGTTGACTATTGGCTTTTATATCTCTGTATTCTTGGTAGAAAGAGGTATAGAGCCCTCCCCATAGGGGAGATGAGGGAGCGGAGTGGTTGATGTTTATGGGTCGTTCGAGGTTGAGGTCGGTTGCATCTTGCCGATAGGCTATTTCTCCTCCTTTTAAAACTTTGGAGGAGTCGTTCTTAAGTGGAACGGTAACTGTTATGGTATCATTGGAGAAGTAATTGTCTTCATTTTTCCCTAAGAGAGTTTCTATAGCCCAAAGAGAAGAAAGGGTTGATCCCCAATGCGTACTCCTTTTTTGGCTTAATACCCACTGCTTCATAGCGGAAATGAGGGTAGAGTGTCCTCCAACGAGAGATAGCAACTCGGTAGCAGAGAGTTGCATTCTCATATAAGGATTATACCAAAAATAAGAGTTCCCCAAGTTGGCAAAGAAAGCCCCCTGTTCTGTGTCGTAAGTGATATAGTTTGCTAAAATGGTTGCCAACTCTTTGGCTTTTGCTTCTTTACCGCTTTTGTGGAGAGCTACGCCGCTCATTGGTAGGGTGGTTAGGGGCATTGTGCGGGCTTCTTGTTCCAAAAGGTTCAAGGCAAAGTTGAAGAATATGCTCTCTTCCTTACTCCTCTGTTCTTGGTCTCTTTTGCAGTGGTAATAGAGGAAGAGATATTCCATTGACGGGTAGAGCAAAGATTTTTTACTCGAACTTGTTTTACTGTTGTATTGCTCAATCAGATGGGCAAGATATCCATTCCATCCCATTTTTATCATTTGACGAATCAAAGCTTGCTCTTCGGGCATTCCGGTGCTTAAGGGGAGCAAGCTACCCAAATGTTCCAAAATGATGGGGGTGAGATGGGGAGACGGAGGCATACCCGGATACCAAGACCAGTGTCCACCGGAATTTTGCAGTTTGCTTAGATTGAGTAGATGATCTTTTGCCTTTTGCTGAGGATTTTTCATAAAGGTCAGCATCTGCTCTATACGTTCTTGTTCCGCTTGGGCTGCCGACTTCCACAGAGTCTCTTCCAAATTCAGTTGCTTGAGGTCTTGGCGCAGGTGTAGAGGACTATGAAGTAGGGTGTTGGGTTGTTCTTCCTTTTTTGATAGCAACCATTCTTGCACGTCGCTACGAGTAAGTAGGTGGGCAGCCAATATGTTACCATAGGCAGCTGCTGAGAGTCCTATGGAGTTGGGGGTTGAGGACATTTCCAGTAGGGGCAAGGATTGCATTACCAATAGAAGCGGATTGGACAAAATATCAATGGTTAGCGTAGCTCCGTTGAGCTCCCCCTCTTTTTCTGTTGGGAATAGCTCTTTGGGGTTGTAAGTGTAGGTGCTTTGTTGGGTGTTGCGTATGGGATGGGTCTGCGTGATCCGTTTTCCGGCAGGTTGTTGTACCAGTAGATGTTGTTCTCCATCAGAGAGACTTCCGGCTTGCGCCAAGAAGCGTACTCCTACAACTCCGTATCCTTTTATGGGATGGAATGGAAACGAAAATCCTTTGACTTCTTGTGCCAATAGCTCAATGGATTGTTTCTCAGTGTGGAGTATGGAGTCCGTAATCGGGTCGAATACTTCAAAAGAGATTTGTGTGTACAAGGTTTCGTTCATGAGGCTACGCAAAGTACCATCGATGCGAACTTCATCACCGATACGAACAAAGCGGGGCACAAAGGGTTCTATGGTAAACTCTTTGTAGGCTTCTATATCACGAATTTCCGTAACGTGATTGAGGAGATTGTCATAGGCAAGGAGGTTGAGTCTCCAGCGGGTGAGACTTTCCGGGAGGGTGGCACTCCACGAAACTTCTCCTTTTGAATTGCTCTCCAATAATGGCAAGAAATAGGCTGTTTCTGCAAAGTTCGTTCTCGGAACCACTTTGGTTGCATCATCCTCTGTACTTCCTCCGCCTGTGGCATAAGCGGTTACCGCGACATCAGATAGCGTGACATTGTCTTCGTTGGATGATATCGCCATAAGTGCTTCCGGAGCGGCGGATTTAGCTGCTGCGTATCCATATAAGCGTCCTCCTAATTGATCGTATAGAGATGGGACCTGGAAATCTGTTAAAGAGTGGATGACGGACCATTGAGGGAAAACCGGAATAGATTTATGCGAAAAACAGTTGATGGCATTGGGTTTCATCAAATCGAGAGAAGCATCGCTCATCCAAGCTACAATTCGAGAGTTGGTTGCCGGTTTTCCATTGGGCTTTTTGATGCGAATATGCCAAGTTTCATTTTCTCCCGCTTGTATGCGATCTCTAAAAGAGAGCCATTCCAAGGATAATTTTTGGTCAAGACGTTGTTGCTCAAACTGGAAGGTTTCTCTGTAAATAGCACCTTCCGATATCGTGTAGAGTAAGACATTTATCTTTTGCGGAATGTATCCCTTATTTTTGCTACGGGGTAGAGGAAGGGTTATTTTTTGCAGCCGGTAGGCTTCCGCACGAGGGAGCATTTGCAGCGGTTCGACACCTTCTTCCCAACTGACAGACATAAAGATCGGTGCTTGGGGCAGGGAAGAAGCCAAGAAGAAGCAAGGTGGCTCTTGAAGAGTAAAGGTCTTTTTAGGGACGTTGACCCATAGAGGTTCTTTGAGAGAGAGGTATTTATCCGATTGAGAGAATATTTCAAAAGTGTGGGGAGTGCTGGTGTACTCTTTTCCGGATGATAATCGATAAGACAAAACCAATGAATATCTACCGGAAGGCAGTGTAAACCAATGAAGAGGGATTGTGTACGGGATATTGGCTTTCGCCGAACCTTGCTCCACCCATTGCTCAGTGTTCTTCTCTTCTTCTCTTCGGAGAGTGTAGGTTATTTCAGCATTGGGGAGTTTGCTGTTGTTGTCTTCGGCGACAAAGACAATCTGTCTGCCACTGTTCTTTTCTTCTTTGTAAAGTGTGGAGAGATCCTGGATACGCAGATGCAGCTCCTTGTCTCCTATAAAAATGGAGTGGATGGCTTCCCTAATCTCTCCCGATGGGGCAATAACTTTTATTATCCATTTGAAGGTGTGATATTCGAAAAGGTCTTTTTCTTCGTTTTCTTCTGGTTGGGGTTTGAGAGAGGAGAGAAGTGTGGGAATTAAAAATTCGCCACTTTCGGTATCTGTTTCAACATTTCCTTGTTGAAGTATTTTCTCTTTTTCCTGCTGATTAAAAAAGCAGTTCCATTGGTGATAAGAACCCAAAACTTGATACTCGATTTTGGCTCCTTGCAGAGCTGCCCCCGAAAGAGTTTTGGCAAATCCGTGCAGAACAACGTTTTGCCCGATGCCCAAGAAACCTTGGATAGAATCGGCACGAACCTCAAAGGAGGGGCGTTTGTATTCTTCTACAAGTATGTGAGTAGAGGCAATCTGTTCGTCTTCTATCTCCAAAATGATTGAATAGTTTCCCATTACCCCATTTTCGGGAAGTTGCCATTCACCGGATACAGAACCATATCGGTCAGTGGTTAGATTTTGTTCTCCTATCGGATCGTTTGCCGTGTTGTACAGTGTTGCGGTCACTTGCTTATTTGCAATAAGTTTGCTCTGTTCTGGTTTTGTGCCAATGGAATAGATTGTGGCACTGTAATGGAGTTTTTGCCCCGGTCGGTAAAGACGTCGATCCGTATTGATCCAACCTTGTAGCTCTTCCATTAAAGGATCCAACCAATTTGTATGATTTTCTCTCACAGTAGGCAAAGTGATAAACGCCGATTGGGGAGAGGTTGATTTCAGCCCTTCGGTGCCTATGGGGAGTAGGAATGTGCCGAGCGGAGAACCGGTTTGTGTCGTTTTTTGCTGGAAAGAAGTGGTATTTCCTTTTTGAGATTCTCGAACATAGGTATGAAACTGACCTTGCAGGGGCTGTCCGCTATGGGCATCTAAGAGCTGTGCATAAGAATCTTTGTCCGAAGAATTGTGCAGAATAAGTGCATATTGATCTGTTACATAAAAAGGGATACTCAATTTTGTAGAAGTCGAATCTCCTTGTGTGTATTCTCTTATCGAAAGGGAGTAATTCCCAATTGGTAATGCCGGTAGAGTGAGTGTGTCCGTGACTTCCGTGTGAGGCTGTTGGGGATGAGGAAACTGCTGTTGTACGAGAATGGGTGGGCAAGAGGAGGAGACGAGGTTGCCTTGCCGCACCACATCCACCGGGTGAATGGACAGGGTGTACTGTCCTATATTGCGAGACCGAACATAAAGAGAAATAGAATCTTGAGGTAAAAAGTTCCTTTGTTTGAGACCAAAATCAAGTTCCTTGTTGTGGATCCTTTTTTGTAGCCAATCTACCGAGGAATTATTCTTTTTCTTTGGATAAAGAGAGAGAAATTTACTCAATACCTTGGCAGCCTTGTGAAACTCTTGTTTGTGGCAATATTCTTCGGTTAGCCACAAAACCAATGGGGTACTCCAAGGGTTGGGCATTATGGAGTCTATTTGTAAAGAAAGGTCGACTATTTCTTTGTCTTTTTGAGCTTTATACTCCCCCCATCTATTGGGGAGGGTTGCCTCGTCGTCTATTCTTTTTTCAATCCATTGGTACAGGGGTGTTCGCTGGGGATCGTTCGTGGACAACTTAGTGATGAGCTTGCGGAGAATGTCCGGTAGTTTGGCCATTTCTTCCGTGGGATCCCATTCAATTTGAGCTATGCAACGCAGAGCAAAAGGGATATGCTGCAAGATTTCGTCCGAGGTCATTTGGAAAAAATCGGTATCCTCTGCAAAAAGAAAGGTTTTAGCTTCTTTATAAGGAGCTAAAGGCTTTGGGAAGTGTTCCACCAAAGGCAGGTCTTGGGCCATTCGTTGCAGGAGTACAAGTGCGTATTGCTCGGTAGAGACCTCTCCCAAGACAGACGATGAATGGTTGAGAATGAGAGAGAGCTCTGCCGTGGTCCATACACTGCGCTCATAGGGGGTGAGGTGATCGAGAAGCGTGTCTACCTGCCGGGTAAGGGTGAATAGTTGCGGAAATCTTTGGTGGTCTAATTCCGAGATAGCATACTCTTTTGCAGACAGAGCAATGACGAGATAGGGAACCGATTTTTGTTGCAATGCCGCAGAAAATAGGCTATCTGCCTTTGCTTCTATTTCTTTGGGTAGCCTTTTTTTAGAACTCTGTTCTATTTGTAGTGCCAAACGGTGTAGATGTTCCGTTTTGGAGATAGTCCGTGAAACTTGTTTTTGCCCTTGTAGGGGACCAGACATACTTAGAAATAAGGTGAATAGGACGGATAGAACAAAGAGGTTTCTATTGGCTAAACTTCTCATAGATCTGCAATTATATAGGATGTTAAGTGAGCCAAAGATAACAAATGAGTCAGGGATAACAAAAAACTCCCCTCTTAGTTACTAAGAGAGGAGTTTGTAAGGGTGACCAGTGGGATTCGAACCCACGACAGCCAGAACCACAATCTGGTGCTCTACCACTGAACTATGATCACCATCCTATAGCGAATATCCTCAAGGAGAGGTATCCCCTAAATTCCCTGCAAAGATAGGTCGAATTTTAGAAATATACAATACCCGGGGGCTGCAAAGCCATCTCTCACTTTAACCTTTTCTTCTTTGCGCTTCGGCTCTTGCAATCCGCTGGTAGTGGCATAAGAGCAGTTTCCCATTATCATCGTGCAGGTGCATACCATTCCCTTCGCAATAACGCCAAACTTTGCAGGAGGCACAGTCGCCTTTCTTTGCCCAAGAACGATCCCTATAGGGCAAAAAACGTTCATTCCAAACTTGCCAAAAATCGTCTTTTAAAGCATTGCCTTGTTTGTAATCGAATCGGATACTGGGACAAGCGCTGATGGTGCCATCGCACAAAATGGATGCCACTTCAATCCCTGCCGAACAAGTATACAGATGAGAGCGCACTTCGCCTTCATACCCCCCTAAGAAACCTTCACATCCATAGGAGACTTCTATTTTCCCCTCTCGGGAGGTTTCTTGTAAGAAATCCATTACTTGAACAAACTGCTCGTCCGATAGTTGTAGATGAGGGTCGGAGGCTGCTCTCCCTACGGGGAAGATGGTAAATAATCTCCATTTACGAAGCCCCAACTCGTACAGATGATCTCTAAATTCCTTCAAATAGGGGAGGTTCATCGGATTGACACAGGTGACCACATCCCACGCTACGGAAGAGGAGTGGGGTACCATCAGTTCTACGGCTCGGTGTGCCCGAGCATAGCTCTGGGGATGGGCGCGCAGGTAGTTGTGTGCCTCTTCAAATCCATCGAGGCTGATGGTGAGAGCGTGTAACCCACTTCTAAGAAGAGACTCCAAACGCTCTTCGTTAAGGAGCATTCCATTGGTTACCACTCCCCAAGGATACTCTCTCTTGTAGAGTTCCATTCCTATGGCTTCCAAGTCGGGGCGCAGAAGGGCTTCTCCTCCGGTAAAAATAATCAGCACATTGTGCTGATCTACATGAGGGGTGATTTGATCAATGATACCTAAGAACTGCTCTTGTGACAGCTCTTGTATACCCGACTGCATCTTGCAGTCGCTTCCACAGTGTCTGCAAGACAGGTTGCATCTAAGCGTGCATTCCCAAAACAGTGTATTTAGCTGATGCCGTTGTACGGCTTCTTTGCGCACGGCCCTATGCAGCTCCAACGCAATTTTTTGCTTTAGAGTCAGGCGATCTTTTCGCATTTAAAAAGGATGAGATTATGAAAGGCGTCCTACCAAAAAACAGAAACCTTACTTTTGGGGAGTCTTTGGTTCTGCTTGCTTCGGGGCTATCTCTATGGTTACGGATTTTTCTACCATTCCTTGATTCCAGTGTCCGGAAGGATTTGAAAAATCGTTAGATGAAATCCAAACGGAATCTATCTTATCTTTCCACGTTCCGTTCTTATCTCCGTCCACATCGGTTACTCGGTAGTATTGATAGCCCTCTTTAGGGAAGATGCTTGTTTTGAGAGTCGCCTCACCTTGAGCATTGGTAGACGTTTTTGCAGCAACCTGTTGATGATTACGGTTATCTAAAATTTCAACTTGAAGCCCCTCTATTGCTTTCCCTCGGTGCGAAACCCTGGCCTTCAGGGAAAACTCAGCCCAAGGAGTACCGTATTCCAGAGGAACCTCACGACTCGACCCTTTGCATCCAAAGAATGAGAACAACGATGAGATGGCTGTTGCCAAAAGGGCTGAAATCTTGATAATGTTTCGTTTCATAATGCTGAATCTTTATGAGTTTTGACAGAGTCCGGCTGCTTTGCTTCTATCTTTTGGGAAAAAGGAGTATAGGGCACCCCATACATCAACACCGGTTGGTGGATATATAAGGAGTCTTGTTTCAAAGAATCGGCAGCAACTTTCTCCTTTTCGCCGTTCTTCTTCGTTGTGGTTGCCGATCTTTTGCTAACTCCGCAAGATACAAAACCCAATAAACTCAATAAAGAAAGGGCTGCCAAAGCAATTCTGGAACTTAACTGAGATATAAAAGAATTCTTCTTCATAACTCTTTAGGGGCATTTAATCTCCACGAAGTTATAAAATAATATCAGAGAATGCAAATTTGTTAAAAATGTAGGATTGATCTGATCCTTCAAAGAATTATGAAGCCGACTTGGAACGCTGAAAGCTGCTTTGTTGTTTCTTTATTGATAAAATAAAGAGTGAGTTTCCTCTTAAATAATTCCCTAAAATTGTTCGATTAGTTCCCTACTTTTTGGCAATTTGCAGGGAACTAATTTCGGATAATTCCCCACTAATTTTTCTTCCGTCCAAGCAAATTTTTCTTTGCTTGGAACTTAGCTTGAGGTTGAGCGGCGTTAGAAATAAGAACTGACCGTTTGAGTCGATTCTTGCAATCTGTTGTTTTGGAAAAATATTGGAATGGGTGCAAAGTAACTCCGAGAAGAACTCTCTCTTTGGGCTTCACTGCCTTTTGACGAAAGGGAATAAAAAAACTCCACCCCAAACAAATATAGCATCTGTTCGGAGCGGAGTACTTTTACAAATAGTCTTGTGCCGTTACCTTATTGCAAAAAATAGCGTAAGAGCAACAAAAAGGTTACAATGTACAGGGTTACAGATACCTCTTTGTAGCGTCCGCTTAAGAGTTTTACCAAGGTGTAGCTAATAAGCCCCAAAGACATTCCTTCGGCGATATTGTAAGTGAGTACCATTGTAATCATTGTGATGAAGCAGGGTAGAGCTTCCGACATATCGGTCAGGTCTATTTCTTGGATAGCTCCCAACATAAATACTCCCACCAAAACGAGAGCTCCCGTGGTGGCAGCGGATGGAATCAGCAAAAACAAAGGAGATAAGAAGAGAGCTAACAGGAAAAGAATAGCTGTGGTCAGTGAGGTCATTCCTGTGCGTCCTCCTTCGGCAATACCGGATGCACTCTCAACAAAGGTGGTTACCGTGGAGGTTCCCAACATAGCACCTGCCGAGGTTGCTACAGCATCTGCCATCATTGCAGCTTTGATGTTCTTTACATTACCTTTTTCGTCCATCATTTCCGTCTTAGCAGCTGCACCGATGAGTGTTCCAATGGTATTGAATATGTCCATAAATACCAAAGCGAAGATGGTTAGTACCATATCCATATTGAGTAGGGCATTGAAGTCGAATTTGAGGAATGTGGGTTCCAAAGATTGGGGAAGAGAAACGGGAACAAAACCTTGTGGAACCATAGTTACTCCCATTGGAATACCCAAAATTGTGCAGATAACAATTCCGTAAAAAAGAGCCCCGCGCACTTTGAGAACAATAAGCACAGCACTGACAATGATGCCTATACAAGCCAATATGGCCGTTGGGGTGAATTTGCCCAGAGTAACAAATGTTGCTTCATTGGAAACAATGACACCCGCGTTTTTGAGACCGATGAAGGCAATGAACATACCAATACCGGCGGAGATGGCAAAGCGAAGATTCTTGGGAATGCAGCGCACAATTTGCTCTCTGATGTTAAAGGCTGTTAGGATGATGAAGATAACCCCTTCAACGAAAACGGCTGCCAAGGCTGCTTCCCAGCTATATCCCATTCCCTTGACCAAGGTGAAAGCAAAGAAGGCATTGATTCCCATACTTGGGGCTTGAGCAAAGGGCAACTTGGCCAAAAAGGCTATAAGAATGGTACCAATGGCAGATGCCAGTGCCGTTGCTGTGAAGATAGCTCCTTTGTCCATCCCGGCTGCACTCAGGATATCCGGATTAACGGCAAGGATATAGCTCATCGTTAGGAAGGTGGTCAAACCTGCCATAAGTTCGGTGCGCAAGCTGTGCTTTTGGGGAGAAAAACCCAATAGTTTGTATATGTTCATAGGATAAAGTTTTATTGTAAAGTTTCCTTGTTGTTCAGAAGTTCCACTTTAGAGCCAAAGTAGGTATCGCGTGGAATTTTTGGTTATTTACAAGGAAGTTATAGCTTAGTTCCACCTCGGTACCAATGCTTAGGTTGAAGTCGTTTGGGATGCAGTCGAGTTTGTTCAAGTTAAACCACAACTGAGGTTCGGAGAGGAATACAAGCATATTCTTTCCTGAAAAGTTGCGATCTCCCCAAAAGTCAATAAATCCGGTAAAGGTCAAAAGTTCTTTGGCAAAGTGCCAGTACCACGTCCCTGTTACTTGAAAGGAGTGCGGATTGTTTTGTTTGGCAAGATATTTGTACATAGGGGTTATCCCAAATCCGTACGAGAAGTCTGTGGCGTTATAAGAGTAGTTAGTACCCAAAAGATAGGCATCGTTATAAGAAAATTTGTTGCTCAATCCCCCATTGTATTCGAGGTGAATGGCTATGGGAGCAGACCAAAAGCGTAAGTCTCGAGCTATTTCCCAATAGGCTGATTTGATGCCCGAGTCTTTGTAGTCCATATCTATAAAGAAGAAAGTGCTTCCCCATCTGTCCGGACGAAACATTTCCACAGTAGTAGTAACTGCCGGTCTGGATTTCAAGGAGTCGGTAATATGTCCCAAGTCGTAGTGTAACTGAATGTTTTGTGCATTAGTGGTGGAGGAAAAAGAAATAGCAGCCACCACTGCAATGATGAGAGCGTAAAATTTTTTCATCTTTTTGTGTGAATAAAAGGGATTTATAAAAAATGTTTTTTGAGTTCAAAAGAAAAAAGTTCCGGAAAAGCCTTGCTCTTTCCCGGAACTCTAAATTTTTCTTTCCCTCATCTAATTGACACTTCTTGCCTTTTGCGGAGAAAGATAAAATGGGAAGTATCGTTTATTAGCCGTTTACTTTGGCCATATGAGCAACCAAGCAGAGTACTTTGTTTGAATAACCCCATTCGTTGTCGTACCAAGCTACTAGCTTCATAAATGTATCAGTTAGAGCGATCCCCGCCTTAGCATCGAAGATAGAGGTGTGGGCATCGCCGGTAAAGTCGGTAGAAACCACATCTTCGTCTACATACTCCATTATACCTTTGAGTGAACCATTGGCAGCATCTTTCATAGCTTGGCAAACTTCGGCATAAGTTGCAGGCTTGCGCAGTTGTACTGTGAGGTCTACAACAGATACATCCATCGTGGGAACGCGGAAACTCATTCCGGTTAGTTTACCATTCAGTTCGGGAATAACCTTTCCCACAGCTTTCGCAGCTCCGGTGGAGCTGGGGATGATGTTGCCAATAGCAGAGCGACCTCCGCGCCAATCTTTGGCAGACGGTCCGTCTACTGTCTTTTGGGTTGCTGTGGCTGCGTGTACAGTAGTCATAAGACCTTGTTCTAACCCAAATTTGTCATTGAGAACTTTGGCCAAAGGAGCCAAACAGTTGGTTGTACAAGATGCATTGGAAACGAATTGGGTTCCGGGAACATACTTATCCAGGTTTACTCCGGTAACAAACATAGGAGTGTCGTCTTTGGAGGGAGCAGACATCACAACGTACTTTGCACCGGCAGTGATGTGTCCTTGTGCCAATTCTTTAGTCAAAAAACGACCAGTAGACTCCACAACATATTCAGCACCAACTTCGTTCCAACGAAGATCAGCCGGATCTTTTTCGGCAGTTACACGGATTCTGCGACCATTAACAACGAGCATACCATCTTCTACACCCACCGTTCCGTTGAAGCGACCGTGTACAGAGTCGTACTTGAGCATATACGCCATGTATTCTACATCAATGAGGTCGTTGATTGCCACAACTTGCATATCCTCGCGCAAAAGCGACGCTCTAAAAACGAGCCTACCGATACGGCCGAAACCGTTAATACCAACTTTAATCATGGTTTTGTAAAGTTTTTATTCGTTTGATTTCTACTAAGTGCCACAAAGGTAAAGAAAGAAACTCAATGGAAAAATTTTTATTTGCAAATATTGCCGTATTATGGGCTAAAAGAGACAAACAAGTATCAATATCTTTCGAAAAGACATTTCTACCTATCTTTTCAACGACTTTGGTTAAGGTTTTATCATTTGTTGTTTACAGAAACAGGGTACTGCAAACGTAAAGATTACGGTACCCTGTTACAATAATCAAACACGGGGAGAGACTATCTCTTGATCAACCTATGGGCGGTGTTCCCTACTTGTACTACATAAATTCCGGCAGTCCATTTGCTAAGATCTACCTTAAGTTCACCCTCTTCTTGCAGAATGGTTTGCAAGACGATTTTCCCGTCCGGGGTTATCACTTTGACAGGTTGCCCGGGTTTCCCTTGAATGGTTACGATTGAAGAAGTCGGATTAGGGAAAGCTGCTGTTGGCAAATCTTTTCGTATCTCCGCTGTAGAGGAGTAATCGACAAAAACGGCTTCAACCTCCGTGTCTTCTATTACTTCGAAAGAGAGGGAGGGGAAGATATCTTTGCCTTTGATATAAAGGTGTGTCAATTGACAATTTTCGTTGAGCCCTGTTGGGACAACGGTGCAGAGGGTTCCGTATGCTACTTGAGAGAGTTCGGAAGAAGCAAGCCCATCAATGGCAATGGTTCCGGAAGCATTGCTCTTGAGGATCACGGAGAAAATCAAGGGAGCGAAAATAGCCTTGATAGTGGTCTCTTCTACAATGATAATTTCTGTTTGCCCTAGAATTTCTTTCCCATTAGCTAAAAGAGAGACCAATTGGTAACCTTTGTCCGGGCGAGCCTCAATGGTCAGAGTGGTTCCGTGAGGAACTTCGGATAGATTGGGGTTCCCTTTGAGAAGCAGAGTACCCTTACCTTCTGTTTCGGCTCGAACAATATGGTTGACAGGACCTTCTGTGGCAGGGATTAGTTTTTTCGTATATTCGTCTGCTCCATCATACACATCCCAGTTTTTAGCTGCTGCTTCATTGATGGAGGTTTGAGAGATAACATTGCCCTCTTTGCCATACTTTGTGTCTACGATCACCAATTTCCCCCTTTCTGAGGAGAGACGATAAGGAAGCGAGGTAACAAGAACAGCCACAGCTTCTGCCGACATTTGATTGCGAGAGCATACTATGGTGTGCAGATGCGTTCCTTTCTCCAATTTGAGTTGGGTAATGTCGCTTTCAGTGCAGACCAATTTTCCCACAGCTCCGCTCAAAGTGATGGTACTGTTGAATAATTCACACTTGTTACCAGATCGCTGTATCCCTCCCTTGATGCTCATATTGT
Organism: Bacteroidota bacterium; assembly: GCA_023396255.1. GTDB lineage: Bacteria > Bacteroidota > Bacteroidia > Bacteroidales > Porphyromonadaceae > Porphyromonas. The sequence continues at coordinate 38,452 of JAEWWU010000016.1, read as the reverse complement.
TGCGCACCATTGTGCGAAGATTTATAGAATCGAATTGCTGACGGGCTGTTTTTAGGGTAATCTCTTGGCTACGATCTACAATGTATTTGTTGGTGGACAAGGTGGGCAGATAATTCCCCAATACGGGATACAAACTGTATTGATTGGTGTTTTCGTAGTTGATCAATAGTACTCCCATATTGATTATAGAGGCGTTGGATAGCATATTTCCCAGTTCTCTTTGGGGATACATCTCTCTGCCTTGAGATAGGTATGCTTCTCTTTTGGCCGGGATGGAATTGGCCGCAACTATGTTTCCTGCAACACTGTTGATGGCGAAGTTAGCTGCGTAAGAATAAACAAATCGATAGAGTAGATTGGTCATTGTCTGTGTTCCCAAATTGTAAACGGCTATTTCTGGGAAAACCGGAGCTTCCGGATTAAGCCAATAGTATCCGTCTATCGTTTCCATACTCTTTGATGGGAAAAGGAAAGCAGCAGGTCTGATTTGTGTTGCCTCTTGTACTGTAATAGGAGTGTTCCCCGTTAGGGGAATACTTTTTTCTTGAAGTAAATTTTTGTCCGAATCGTAGTAAGTTAGATCTATTCGGAGATCGACTTCCCTCTTGGCAGCAAGGGGGAAGCGATCAGTGGGGATTCGCAATACAGGAGTTTGTCCGCTTCCATCCAGCACCAGTGAAACTGGATAGCGTCCCAATTCCAAGAACTTATTACGCCCAGCCAAGGAATACATAACTTTACACTCCAAAACATCTATTCTGTAGCAGTCGTAATCTAAGGCAAAAGAAACTGAACTCTGCTCGTAACCTTGTAACCTTGCATTGAATGAATTTGGAGTAAGGTGTATTTGCGTTTCTTTTTGCTCGATAGAGGGTTTTCCGTTTGAGTCGAAGTAGATTATTTGGTAAAGGCGTTTACCAGGATAGCCTACGACCGGGATAGGGACATCTTGGAACCTATGGGCTAGAATCGCTTTGTAGCGGGTGTTGTGCGGACGGTGTGGCATTTTTTCAAGATCTATGGATGAGATAGACGGAGATGCTACCTGGCTATATTTGACCTCTTGAGAGGGGCTCCAATTACTGGTGATAGCATCTTCTGAGCTCGTAAGCGGTTGTAACAGTAGGCAGAAAGGTGTCTCTATAGATCGCTCCGTAATTTGCCCTACGGAAGCCCTTTTTATCATTATGGAATTGTCTGTGCACGCAACATCGAAACCATAGCTGATCATTTGTGGTGATGTGGTTTGTGTGCTACTGTCATTCTTATCGGGGGTAATTCCTACAACGATGCCTTGCCCTTGACTAAAACCACCTCCACTACCTCCTCCTATTCCCAGAACAGATGGATTGAGTAAGTTCAATTCGAAATAACCATCAGAGACTCCGCCCCAACCCCAGTTGATATGAAACATTCCTTGCGTGTCGTATCCATCGCACACAAAAGCGTGTCCTCCTCCGTCACCGCTTCCGCTGTAGATGATAGGTCGATTCTGAGACAATTCGGTACGAATAATGGTTTCCCAACTCTCTTGATCATAGGCATCCCGAGAGAGATAACGCACATTTTTATCGTATTTGAAGTAGTTGCGTAAGGCATAAGGGATATAGGCAGTATAGGTACCACTACCATCGGCAGAGTACATCATATCTAAGGAAACACCAATATGAAAGCATAGGATAGATAATGCCTCTTTTTGGGCGTCTGTTGGCTTTTTGGGTGTTTGTTGTGGCATATTCCTCCAATTGTACTCAACATTAAAGTCTACAGAGTGTGTGCGCCCCGAGGTTGCTCCTGTATTGATGTCTTTTTCATCGTAGGAATAAGAGCCACGACCTCGTTCGGGCCATTGATGATAGCGCATTACCTGAGCCAAAGCTGTGGCAACACATCCTACAGGAGTTTGCTCTCCGCCTATTTCTGGAGTATAAAGGTTATAGGGAAAACTTTGATTCCATTGAATGTTTCCCAACAGGGGTCGTACTTCATTTTTGATAGGAAAAGAGCGGAGCCGAGATCGAACATTTAGCTGCTCTTCTATTGGAAGGGTGAGGAGATAGCCAATAGCTCTGCGCAGGTCTGTAAAGAAGGCCTCAATGTGCCTTGGAAGTTTTTGGATTGAGAAGAGACCACTATAGGAATAGCCCAATATTTGGGGCAAGGTGTCATCTGCTGCGACAATAACAAATCCTTGATTGTGACCATTATTATAAATATAGTATGCGGTCTGCGAATGCTGCAAATCTACAAATGGAGAGGACTGCAAAGGCTTTGCTTGGATTACTTCAGGAGCAGCCACCAAAGTTACGATGGGAGGAAAGATGCTGTTGGTCGCTTTTTTCTGAACGGAAGAGGCAAAAAACTGCTCGGCAATTTTCCGAGCAGCGATTTCATCTATAGGTAGGGCAAATACCTTAGTAGAAACCAATACAAAAAGGAGTAAAAGGGATGCCGAAAATCTCGAAAAAGTCCTTTGAATGGTAAAAAATGAGGTATGGGTATTCTTATTCATATGCTCATAGGGGGCTTAGTCAAATAGTTGTTGCAAGACAGATAAAGATTTTATGGAACCAACTCCAGTGTGGTGCAGTTTGCAGTAATTGAGAAGGTGGTGGATGATGGTTGCCCTTTGTTGCCGATTGAGGATAAAACGATGTGCGTTAGCAAGGTTCATCTTACAGATAAGGGGCAAGAAGGCGGCCTCGTGCGGAGGCACTATAAACTCTCCGCTTTGGAAAGGGGTGAATTGTCCGCTTTTTAGGTCGAAGCCATAGCCGTAGGGATAGCTATTCCGTTCAAAAAAAGGCATATATCCCAAAATATTCAGCATTCCTAGTATGTAAGCAATGTGAAAATTGGAGATTGTTTTGGAGTGAGAGCATTTGGCAAAAAAACAAAAGCTTTTATAGATATAGTTGTACATAGACTTTTCGTGCGGCGCCGTTCGCACAATAGCTTCAGTGAATTCGCAGAGAAAAAAGGCAAGGGCTTGATGTGCCGGATCTGATATTGCCGTTAGGCTTTCCGCAGCGAGACGAATCTCTATTGGTTTAATAAAACCTCTTGCCGGTTCCTGTAAACTTTCGATCTCCACCAAACGCAAGGGTTGCAGTATTCTTCCCCAATGTCCGGCAGTGGATGATTTGCGCCTAACTCCGCCCTTGGATGTTTGTACGGCAACAACCCCCCATTCCGAGGAATAGAGCGATGTTATATTATAGGCATCGGAGTATGGTGTTGTCCTTAAAACAATGGCAGAAGTTGAGGGCATAGAAGGCAAAAAAGATCAACAATCCTAAAAAATCGATAGGAGGTCAGCCAGATTCTGGATTTGTCCTACATTTTGGTAGGTTGCTCCGATAGAGGAAGCCTCTTGAGGAATGGGTTTCTGATTGGGATTAAACCAAATGACAGACATCCCGGCATTCACTGCGCCAACTACATCAGCTTCCCAACTGTCGCCTATCATAACAGATTCTTTGTAGCGAGAATTAGTGGAGCTGCACGCATAGTCAAATATCTTTTTGTTGGGTTTATTGGCTTTGGCTATATCAGATAAGATGACTTGATCAATAAATGGGGATAAGCCGGAGTTGTCGATTTTGCTGAATTGAACTTCTTTGAACCCATTGGACAGAATGTAAACATTATAATAGCGGTGCAGGTGTGCCAATACTTCCTTAGCTTGAGGTATTAGAAGGGTTTGCTGCCCTGTAATAGTTAAGAAACGATTGTTTAACTGCCAATATTCTTGATCGGAATAATGTAAAAAACGATCGAGGGGGAGGCGTAGTCTGTCTATGATAAGGGTTGCTTTATCTATAACGCCGGCTCTATACTCAGCCCATAACCTTTCGTTGATGGGCATATAAACAGAAAACAACTCCTCAAAGGTTGGGTAGAAACGATTCCACCCATCGCTTTGATAGAGTTGTTTGAGACTATTTTTATTGTTTTCAAAGGTTGCCCATAACGTATCGTCGAGGTCAAAAAATAGATTCTTTACGAGATACGAAGAAGGGATGGGCAAACTCTGTTTCACGACTCCAAATAAGTATGGGGTGTGGTAAAAGGACAATTGGTTACTTGACCCTTATTACGAGAATCTTAGAAAGACTCCAAAATTCTTCAGCATTCTTGATTTCCAAAGTCAGCTGTTTGTCTCTTCCTGGAACCAATTCGTAAGAAGACATCGGATGTTTGGTAAGCAATTCTGCGCGCTTAGAGTAAAGAGGAATACTCTTAACACGACGTAGATCGATTGTTGTAAAATACTCGGCTGTGTAGTCGTCTGTTGCCACCTGACCATTGCGCAAGATGTTCATCTCTTTGAGGTCACTGTTGGTCCCTATACAGTAACGAACTTGATAGAGGTCATTGATTTGTGAGGCTTGCTGTTGCGTGGTTGTTTCCAGATTGGTCTTAGCTTGTTCCAAGGATTCGATCTTGACAGACTGCTCGGCAATGATGATATTCTTGCTGTTGAGCTCTTCTCGGAGCTTTTCTATTTGTTCTGTTTTTTCATTGAACTGGCTTTGAAGAGTTTGTATGGTCAAACTCATAGCCTTGGTCTTTTTGGATCCGGAATTGAGCTGTTTTTGTAGAGCCTCGATCGTTTCGCGGTTTTTTTGCATTTTTTGGTTAATCAAAGACATATTATCTCTGATCTTGTCAGCTTGGCTCTTTTGTAGCCCGGCTTCATTGGCAGCCTCGAGGTTGATCATCCCTTCCATAGAGTTTATTTGCTCGAAATTGATCAACACTTCAGAAATGAGTGAATCCATTTCAGCCAACTTTCTGCTGTAATTGGAATTAACATCTGAAAGAGAATCTATTTCTCCATACAGTTGATCTTTGCTCTGTTTTCCGTCATTACAAGCGGAAAACAATCCTAAACACGCAATTGAGGCAATGATTCCTGTTATTACTCTTCTTTTCATAATACTTCTTCTGTTTGGTTATTATAAGTATCTAAATCTTTTTCTTTGGTTTTTCTCTTGGGGGTAGCCCCTTCTATAACAAGAACAAACTCTCCCTTGGGAGAATGCTCTTCAAAATGTTTGAGGAGCTTTTTTAGAGAACCGCGTATGTACTCCTCAAATTTCTTACTGATTTCTCTGCAAACTGCGGCTTTTCGTTCTTCACCCATCACGGAAATTAAATCCTTAAGAGTCCGCAAGATACGGTGTGGAGACTCATACACTATAATAGTGCGCTCTTCCTTTGTCAGCTCTGCAAGACGAGTTTGACGTCCCTTTTTTACAGGGAGGAAGCCTTCGTAGCAAAAACGCTCGGTGCTTAAACCCGATGCAACAATGGCAGGAACAAAAGCTGTGGGACCGGGGAGGCATTCTACAGAAATCCCTTCCGCAATACATTCTCGGATGAGAAGGGCTCCCGGATCGTTGATTCCCGGGGTTCCGGCATCCGAAATGAGGGCAACCCATAAATCTCGTTTGGATATCCTTTCGATCAGGTGTTCACAATTTTTGTACTCGTTGAACTTATGTAAAGACTCCATAGGTTTTTCGATCTCGAAGTGTTTCATCAAAACACTTGAGGTACGTGTATCTTCTGCCAAAACGAGGTCCACACTTTGCAGCACCGATAAAGCCCGCAAGGTAATATCTTGCAGATTTCCGATAGGAGTGGGTACGACAGTTAAACGAGCCATTTGTAACAACTTAAATATCAAGCTAATCGACCAAAAACAGAGACCAGCTGAGGGGCAAACTTACAAAAAAACATTCAAATTACATCTTATAACACATTCTCGCTTTGGTTTTATTGCCCTTTTTGTAAATTAAGACCGATTAGATATTGATGCTTGGAAGAAGAGCGGAAGTCATTTCTGCTTTAACCGTAACGACCTCGTCGACCCATAGTTCTATGATCATTTTTACCTTCCGTTCTGTAACTTCTATGGCTGTCCCTTTTAAGAGAAGTTCTTTTCCCATAGGAGTTGGGCGCAGATATTTGATAGAGAGGGACGCTGTTACGTATCTCAGACTGGGTAGAGTGTTGGGTTCGCGTTGTTCTCTTTTGTACCCGCAGGAGGCCGCAATTCCGTTGCCGTGACAATCTATGATTGCTGCAATAAGACCTCCATATACAAAGCCGGGAAATCCGCCTGTATGGTAGGGCTTGGGGGTAAAAGAAGCTATGTAACCGTCTTCTGTTTCATATGTTTTGAGGTGTAATCCGTGTGCATTGGCTGGACCGCAGCCAAAACAGTGTGCAAATTCTTCCGGGTAGAAATCTTGAATTGCTTTTTGTGTCATAAATGAGAAATTTTATATTGAAAGGGAAATTAACTCAAGTGAAAACCTATAGCTTGGAGTGTTTCTCTTATCTGGTAGTCGGAGACACCAAAAATTGTATAGGCACTCATTTCCGGTTGGTGAAAATAGTCTGTGCGGAGTTGTTCAAATCGGTCGGGTGCATTTCGCAGGTCTTGGTCCGATTGCAAAGGGTTGAGGGTTTGTAATAGAGCCTCCTCTATAACCCATTGTTCTGAATGATTTGTTAAATCTATGTGAGGGTTGAGTGGAGGTTGTGGACAAACTTGATCGAGATTGGGCAAGTCGATACCAAAAAACTTTCCCAAAGCCTCTAAGGACATAGCCGCCCCCCGGGCTTTCCCCTCTGCCGAAAAACCGGCAATGTGGGGAGACGCCAACAAGGCTCGTTGCAGTAAATCGGTATCAATGTGAGGTTCTCGTTCCCAGCAATCAATGATGGCACCTCTGATCCATCCTCGGTCAATTGCTTTCTTAAGGGCGATAGTATCGGTAACAGCCCCTCTACAGGCATTGATTAAGAGAGGTTTTTGGTGGCTACAAGATGATAAAAAGCTTTCTTCGATTAGATGGTAGGTGGCGTCTTCTCCGGAATGGGTCAATGGAGTGTGTAGGCTGATGATGTCGCAATTTTGAGGAAGATCGTTCAAAGAGACGAAGGAAGAGGCTGCTCCCTCTTTTCTAGCCCGAGGAGGATCTACGCAAAGTGTTTTCATTCCGATAGCTTCTGCCAATAGTTTTAGTCGCCCTCCAACATTTCCAACTCCGACTATTCCAATGGTTTGTCCTTTGAGAGGTTTGTTTTGCTTCTTCGCCAAAAAACTGAGGGCCGTTAAGACATACTGCACCACCCCCATCGCGTTGCAACCTGGAGCATTGTACCAGGTAATCCCTTTTTGTTTGCAGTAGTCGGCATCTATGTGATCGGTACCGGCTGTCGCTGTCGTGACTAACTTGATGGAGCTCTTGTGTAGCAAAGAACGATTGCATTGCGTTACACTCCTAATCATTAGGGCATCTGCATCACGTACAGATTGGGCGGTTATTTCCTGTGACGGGAGATAAATGACTTCTACTCCTTGGGTAGGCATTCCCAAAGATAAATACGGAATGGAGGCGTCTGCTACAATCCTTATAGGTCGCATTGTGAAAAAGATTAGAGAGTAATATTATAGAGTGAAGAGAGCCAACCGCGAACCTCTTCTTGCTCTTGGTGAGAGGCCAAGTCTAATGAGTTGATACAGATAAATTTAATCTGATTCTCCTTTTCAACATTTTTTTTCTTACGGGCAATGTAATTGTTTTTGTTGCGACTGGGTTTCATACAAATACTCCGATTGATCGAATTACGGATCGCTTTGCCGTTTCTCAAAGCCAATGTGTAAAAGAGAGCTTGAGGATTGAACTGTGTATGATGTCTGAACCGATGCCCAATATTAGACTTAAGAGCTTTAGGGTGTTGTTCAAAGAACTCTTGCAATACACTTTTGAGTAGGGCGTGTGGGGTATGATCTATCTTAAAGCAGTATTTCTCTTTAGGCAACCATTGCAAAGAATTAACGATGCTGTCTTTGAAGCCAAAAGATTTTTTTGATTTGAAAAGACGTAGCAATTTGATGCCACCACCCCACATCCACTTACCATAAGCTACCGCTTTGTGGTCTTGGAACCAATCGGAAGCTGTTGTCGGACGAACCAAAAACACATCGTCGTTTAGATATACAAATTGCTCACTTAGCCCTGGTATTCTGTATAAAACGGTTTCTATGGAGAGGCTGTTAAATACCGGCAAAACTTGTTCATTTCCTCGAAAGATACTCTTGTGATCAACGAGTTCAATGGGAATGGTATTGTGGGGGAAATTGTGCCGTAAAAAAAAATCTATTTGAGGATCTTGCCCATCTGTAACAATGAAAATTTTTCGAATAAAGGGGGCAAATCGTAAAAGAGAAGCAAGACAAAAATAGATCTCCCCAACGGTTCGAAACCGGGTTGTTCCGGCAAGATCTTCGGGAAGTGTGTTGTTATTCTGTTCCCCAAATTGAGCATTTAAGTAGGGGGCCATTTTGTCCTTGTGATTTGGATCGTTGCCATCGACCCACGTTATTACGGCATCTATAGGTTGCTCAGTCATCTTCTATATTGTACCAAAGGAGTATACGTAAAACAAGAGCTGTATATAATGATATAGTGTTCCTTGGCAAAAGTAGTACAACTTTGATTCGAGGCAATAGGTGTTCCCAAAAAGAGAAAAGCAGGGGGAATAATCTTTATAAAGTTTTTCTGTTGAGGGGAAGGAAAAAAGATTCCTTTTTTTAGGGAATGGCGTTTGAATGGTTATAAAGTGTTTTACAGGGTGCTACCTCTCCGGAAAAGATTACTTTTGAGCGCAAAAAAGATGAGCGTTCTCTATTATTTGTATAACAACTTGACCTTTGACACCGGAGAGGCGCTCAGGTATGTCCCGATAGGTATATGAAATTAGGTTTTTAGAATTGATCGGTGTCAAAGTTTCTCTTTCCTAAATAGTTATGAAAAAAATGAAACAGTTTTGGTGTCTCTTTTTGTGCCTTTTGGGTATAATTCCAGTTGTGGCACAACAGGAGCTTTATACTCAAAATCCTCTTGTTGATCATTATGTGAAGCAACAGTTGGAGCAAGGTAAAATTCCAATGATAGGGGAGCTTCACAAAAAGCTACCTCTTTCAAGTTCTTTTTCAACCGAAGTAGGTGAGAGAGAACTGCGCTCTTCTTTTACGCCCACTATTGTTTTGACCATAAAACCTGAACTTGTCGGACAGGAAGTCTTTTTGCAGTTAAGTACACGATCTGGAGACTTTGAAAAAGATTTGCAGATTGATGGATTGACCTATTTGGGCCGTAAATACGACAAACCCTCTTTCGATGATGAGCGGTGCTATTGGCGAGTAGATAAATCGGTTGTCACCATCAAGGGACCGGTTACGGGGCTCCAAGCCGAGCATTCCGGGTTGATTGATGTTGATTTGGTCAACTGTCCGGCTCTCCTTACTTTTTATACATCGAATTACGAACAGTACCCATCTCCCTTAGATAATCAACTCAAGAAGATCGATTTGGGAGCTTGTCCCCGGTTGCAACGTTTTGATTGTACCGATAACGGAACGGAGACCATAAATATGAAAGATTGCGAAGAGTTGGCTATGGTTGGAGTCGCGGACAACAACCTAAAAGAGATCACTTTCCCAAAAACAAAAACCCTTTCTCTTGTTGTATTTATGAGGAATAATATTCAGGGAAAGCAAATGGATGATCTTCTAAATTCTCTGTATGATCGCACTGAGCTAGGCGAGAAAGGTGCCGGTTATATGGTGGTTGCTCATCCGGATAAAAATTTTGAAGATGAACACAATCGTTTTTTGGTGAAGCACGTAGATGCAGCTCACAAAAAAAATTGGAAGGTCTATACGACTTCTCCCGGATTTGAGTATAAGGGGTACGATCATAAGGAGAACATTTCTCAAGAATACATCACTCTCGAAACAAATGTCCCCGCAGGGAAATACATAATGTTGCATTTGGAGGGATTGAATGGAGCCGATTATGCCGTAGAGGGAGCAGATTTTTATTCTAAAGAAGGAGGGAAATCTTATTACGCAGTCACATCTCCGACCATAACAATCAAAGGAAAATTGGGCCTTTTGGAGTGCGTGGGAGAAGTGGATGGACAAGAGTCTCAACAGTTTATGGCAATTGATATTTCCAATAACCCATATTTGGAACATTTGGACTGTCATTCCAATAAGAGCTTGACTCTGGATATTTCAAAAAATCCAAATCTGAAGGTCCTAAATGCCTCCGGATGTAAGCTTGCAGATAACTTTTCGTTGGTACACTGTTCTTTATTGCAAGAGTTGTATGTGGAGAGGTGTGGCATAGCTCAATTAAATCTGCAGGGTAATACAGGACTCGTAAAATTGAACTGTTCAGGAAACTCGTTGAAAGAGCTTGATGTGCGGAACAACCTGAAGCTGGAGCAACTCTTTGCTTCCAATTGTGGATTATTGTCCATAGATGTGCGTAAAAATAAGTCGCTGAAAGATCTTCGATTGGATCAAAACAATCTTACCGAGCTGTATCTCGATGCTCCCGCTCTTTTTAGCCTTTCTGTTTTTAAGAATCGAATAAGTAGCCAAAAGATGGCTGCACTTATAGAAACATTGCCCAATTATGAAGCTTCCGAGGGGCCCTTTGACAAAGGTCAGTTTGTTGTGTTCGATTTGGAGGGAGACAATAATGTGTGCCTTGAGGAGGATGTTTATACAGCACAAGACAAAAATTGGGAAACGTACTCCATTGATGCCAACAACCGATTGCAGCGTTATCAAGGTATTCGAGGAATTGTACCTATTGCCAAGGAGAACAGGGTTGAGATATATCCGAATCCTGCTGCCGAATATGTCTTTGTCGCTTCTACATCTCCGGTGGAGCGAATTGAAATATTTTCGACCGAAGGAGTTTTGCAAAAAACGTTTTTTGGAGATGGAAGTGGATTTGTTCAAATTTCCCTTGACGGATTCTCTGCCGGAACATATTTCTTGCAAGTAGCAAATCAATTGCATCGGTTGCAGATCAAGTAAATTAGCAAATAAAGTATTCTAAATCACCCCTCCGAATGAGAGAGAATTCTCTTTTGGAGGGGTTTTTGTTTTCGATAATCTATAGAGGGGAATGCTGCAGCTCGATTGGGAAATTTTCGTCGTTTGTTCGGTGCCTTTTTCGAAATAAATTTCTTACGTAAGTTTTTCAAAATCTTGCACAACTTTTCAACGTGGATTACGTTGTTTCCGAAAACATAAAAAAGAGTTGCCAATCCTCGGAGGAAGAATAGATGTGGTAAGAGTTTCTTTGAAGTAACCGAGTGTATTGCTTAATCGTTTGGATGTCATTTTGTCTCGGCATTCGGCTTATTGTTTCTGTGGCGACCCGAAAGTTCCCTGCGGAGAAAAATTTTCTTGGACGGAACAAAAATTAGCAGGGAATTATCGGAAATTAATTCCCTGCAATTTTGTGATTTATAGGGAATTAAATTACAAACAGTTTGGAGACTCTTTTTGCAAAGGTCCTTGGAGATAGGATGAGTTAGGGGAGTGGAGAACGTGTCGAAGAGATTTGCCGAAGTATTGGTAGGCGGGATCCGTTTTTTGGGGAGTGGGATTATATCAGATCCTGAAATCTGCAAAGAGTGTTAAGTATTCGTCCTATTTGTTCTGTTTTGAGGGAAGAAAGTATCTTTGCGCCGATTAAATATGTAGAATTGAAACATAAATGAATAACGTAAATCTTATACAAGCTTATCAAGAGAGTTTCAAAGTTAATTTCGACCTCCCGGCTCTAACCAATTACAGTGACAATTATACTTTGTCTTTTGGTCAATTGGCTTGTGAAATAGACAGACTGCACCGCTTATTTGCCCTCTTAAAGATAGAAAAGGGCGATAGAATAGCTCTAATGGGAAAAGATTCTGTTCAGTGGTGTACTGTTTTTATGGCGACAATTACTTATGGAGCGGTGATAGTGCCTATATTACAAGATTTCAACATACAAGATGCCATATCCATAATCAACCACAGCGGAGCTTCTGTTTTATTTATGGACGATGATTTGTTCTCCGAAGTTGAAGATATTTCCTCTCAAATGGGTGAGATTTCTTGTGCTTTAACGGTGGCTTCGTACCAAAAGCTTTACCTTAGAGAGGCTTTGCCCGAAAAAGAATTAGATGCTTTGCTATCTTCTTCTTTCGTTGAGTCTTTTTATCCTCAGGGCTTTAGGCCGAGCGATATTGTTTACCCACAAGTAGATAATGACAGTGTGATTATTTTGAATTACACTTCCGGAACTACGGGAATGAGTAAAGGAGTGATGCTTACAGCTCAAAATATGGTGGGAAATGTTATCTATGCTCATACTTTAGATCTGATGTACAGAGCAGAGCGTATTTTGTGCTTTCTGCCTTTGGCACACGCCTACAGCTGTGCTTTCAATATGCTAACGCCTTTAACGTTGGGTACTCACGTATATATACTGGGTAAGGTGCCGTCACCAAAGGTGTTGATGAAGGCTTTCAGCCAGGTAAAACCAACGCTGATTATCTCGGTTCCTCTCATCTTGGAAAAGATCTATAAGCGTTCTATTTTGCCCGTATTGGAAAAAAAGAACATTCAATTACTCCTAAAAATACCTGGACTAAGGCAATTGGTATACAGAAAAATCAATAAGAAATTGTGCGCAGGGTTGGGTGGAAATTTCCGAGAACTGATTGTTGGAGGAGCTCCCATCAGCTCTGAGGTTGCCGGCTTTTTACAACGTATTGGATTTCCTCTAACGGTTGGTTATGGGATGACCGAGTGTGGTCCGCTTATTTCTTACGAAGCAAACAAAAAGTGGGTTCTAGACAGCTGTGGTAAGGCCCTTCGAGTAATGGAAATACGCATACAACCGATAGACACGGTGCAGCCCCATTCCAAAGAAATAGGGGAGATACAAGTTCGGGGTATGAATGTTTGCAAGGGATACCACAATAACCCGGAAGCCAATAAAGCTCTATTTACGGAAGATGGCTGGATGCATACAGGTGATTTGGGCTATTTGGATAAGGATGGCAATCTCTTCATAAAGGGACGTTCCAAGACTATGATATTGGGAGCAAACGGGCAGAATATTTATCCGGAAGAGATAGAACTAAAGATAAATAATCATCCTTTGATTGCCGAAAGTTTGGTGCTAAGTCGAAACGGACGCCTTGTGGCTCTTATTTTGCCGAATGAGCAGGCTATTTCGGAGGCCAATCTTACCCCGGAGGCAGGGTGGTCTCAGATAGAGGAGTGGCGCGCTCAATTGAATCTACAGTTGGGCAGCTATGAGAAAGTAACACGTTTTGAAGAACAGAAAGAGCCTTTCGTAAAAACTCCCAAGCAGAGCATCAAACGCTTTATGTACAATTAGTATTTATTTTTGTGCAAATAAAAAGGACAGATACAGTGTGTTCCGTAGAAATGTTACTTTTTTGTGAACAGTTCTACAAGCCTCAACTCTTTGCCCCTTTGTGTGAGAGTTGCCCTCGCTATGGAGCGCAGTGGTCTTGTCCTCCATTTGAAACAGATCCCATAGACAAGTTCAAGCAGTTTGCTTATATTCATTTGTTGGTGAGCCGAGTTGAGACGGAAAATGTTGCTTTTGCTTCCTCCGAAGAGGTTGCGGAATATTGTCATCAACTGATGTTTCGTGTGCGCCTTGCATTGGATAGGGAGCTTATTGCCCTAGAAAGATGTCAGCAGAGTGGGGGTGCGATGGCTTTTCTTCCGGGATACTGCCATTGGTGTGTGCCTGAAAATTGTACAAGAGGTAGAGGAAAGAATTGTTGTAAGCCTCATTTGGTGCGTCCCTCTCTAGAAGCTGTGGGGTTTGATCTCTCATCTGCGGTAGAGCGTTTGACCTTTCGCCCTATGATTTGGAGCAAGGCGGGAGAGATGCCACAGTACTTAACTTTTGTAAGTGCAGTAGCTTCTCAAGGGGCACATCTCTGTGGAACCAATAGGCTCAATGCCTCTGTATGAAAGAATTGGTTATGGTTCGGAAAACAAATTCTCTGCAAATTCGATGTCTGTTGATCAGCGTTTTTATCCTTGCAACAAACCTGTTGAAGGGGCAAGAGGCGACGGTCGGAGTTGAGGCTTTGCGTCATATAGAGCAAGCTTCAACCCGCGGAGATGCTCTCTTTGCTGTTTGTGTATGGAAAGTTGGACAAAAAGATCCATTGGTGGATTTTAACGCTCACCAACAACTTACTCCCGCTTCCATAACCAAAGTGGTAACCACAGCTTCTGCCCTGTCTCTTTTGGGAACGGATTTCTGTTATTCCACCGAGATATCCATATCCGGAGAGATTGTGCAAGGCACCTTGATGGGAAATTTGATTGTGACGGGGAGTGGAGATCCTTCAATTTGGTCTCGTAAGTTGAAGCAAGATAGCACTCGTTTGCAAGAATTGATTTTAGATGCTCTGGCATACAAAGGGATAAAAAAAATTGTCGGCAAGATTGTGGTTGATGCCTCCTTATGGTGTCCGGAAGGCTACAATCCAACTTGGGCACGCGAAGATCACGGCGATTATTATGCAGCTCCTGTATATGCCTTTAACTGCTTTGATAATCACGTGGATCTCTTTCTTAAAGCCGAAGCTGTTGGTGGAGAAGTGAGCATATATTCGACCTTCCCGGAAGATAGTGGAATTGAATTTATCAATAACCTCAAGTCTGCTTCCAAGGAAAACCTTTTTACAGATGGAGACGGACTTCCATTGGAAGAAAGACGTGTACTTAGAGGAGTGTTGAGGTTGGGAGAAAACGATTCTATGGCGGTGGATATGCCCAATCCCCCCCTTTTTGCTGCTCGGTTTTTGCATCGAGAGTTGGCTAAACGGGGAGTTGATGTTTCCGAATGCCTTCCTATGGCAGAGTATCGACCACTGAAGGGGGGCAAGCAAACCATTGCCCGATACCTAAGCCCTTCTTTGGAACAAATTTGTTCTCTTACCAATTATTACAGTATCAATCCTTTTGCAGAAGCTCTAATTCGGACCTTGGCTACCCATAGACAAAGTAAGGAACCGTGCCATAGTACCTCATCCGGTCTTTACTTTCAAGAAGAGTTTCTCCGTGACCAAGCTAAAATAAATTTGAACGAATTGAGGTTGTATGATGGTTGCGGCTTGTCTTTGTCCAATAGGATTGCTCCCTACGCTATGTGTGGTTTGTTGCAGTATATGATGCAAACCAACCTCAAAACACAAGAAGCCTTTGTGGCTTCTTTGCCTCGGGTTGGATATGATGGTACAGTGAAAAAACTTATGCCACGGACCAAATTTGACGTTCGTCTCAAGAGCGGTTATATGAAAGGAGTGCGTACTTATGCCGGATATATATACTGTGGAGAAGAAAAATATGCCGTGTGTATGATGGCCAATAAGGTGCGTAATGCGAGTAAAGTAAAGGAAACATTTACCCGTTTCCTTTCGACCTTTTGTCGAGAATTGGAGAAATAGTTGGGGAGCGGTTGGCTATGTCGCAGCAGAAAAAACAAAAAGGACAAAGATCCATCTTGAGGGACAGTTTGTCTCTCGTTGGCTCCGGCGGGGTCGTCCAGGTGGTTGCTTTTTTGTTGTTGCCTATCATCAGTCATCTTTATGCTCCGGATTTGTTGGGGATCTTGGGGCTATTTACGTCTGTTTCCGGAGTTCTTTCGATTGCATCCGGAGGGCGTTATGAACAAGCAATTGTCACCTCTTCGGGGAAGCCGGATCGCCAGCCTCTTTTGTGGCTTACCTTATTGATCAATGCAGCTTTTTTTGTAGTCACTTTTTTCTTGGCTCTTCTTCTTCGAAATGGATTTTTGCCGGGGAAGTATGTTGCCCTAAATCCTTATCTCTTACTCTTGCCTCTGACTATATTTAGTATGGGTGTGTACAATACGCTTAGTGCAAATGATCTTAGTCGGGGAAATTTTCCTTCTTTGGCAATTGCCAAAACGGCACAGGGATTGGGTAACAATCTGCTAAAGATTCTTTTTGCCGTTGTCTTGGGAGCTTCGGTGGGGGGATTGATTGGAGCTTTGCTTTGTTCCTATGCAATGGGTATTGTGTGTTTGTTGCAAGGATGCCGTACTGCATCTATTCCTTCCTGGGGAGAGTTACGCACGGTAGCAAAAGCTTATAGTGCTTTTCCTCGATTTGGTATTGTGCAGTCGGGCATTGATTATCTTTTGGGAAGTCTGCTTGTACTGCTTTTGCCTCAACAGTTCGGAATGCAAGAAATTGGTTGGATTACGATGGCAATAATGTTGGCAAGCAGACCTTTGCAGGTTATATCGGATGGTGTTAGCGGAGTTTACTTTCATAGAACGTCTGAAATGGTAAATGCCCGTCACCCACTGATGCCAATGGTGAAAACTTTTTTGTATCGCTGGTTTCTCGTAGCTACTCCATTGGCTTTGCTCCTTTTCTTTTTGCTCCCGTGGATGGTGGGTATTCTGTTGGAAGCTACATATGCCCCTACAGCGAAGATTATACGTCTGATGTTACCGATGCTTTTGTTTAGAGTTCCCTGTACCATCTTTAATATATTGCCCGATGTACTTCGTAAGCAGCGTACCCATATGTGGATTCAAATAGGTCTGTTGGTAGGACAACTGGGCGTACTCTCTTTTTCCTTATACTATGGGTTGAGTTTTGCAGAGCTTCTTTTGTTTTATTACGGTTCTGTGACCTTGTTGTTGGTGTCCTATGGTATTTGGCTTCTCTATATTACCAAGCAATATGACCGCACAAATATTTACAGTTAATCCCCAAGGGCTCAAAACCAAGGGAATTGCTTTCTCATACCCGGATGGCAAGATATGCTATCGTGATCAAGAAATTCACGACTATTTGGCTCAAGCCGATTCTTTTTCCGATTTTTCTCTTCGATGCGCTCACCTCAATGGACAGTGGCGTGCGGTGGTTAGACCCAAGTATGATCCATCACTCATCTGTATAGCGGTGGATGCCATTGGCTCTTACCGAGTTTTTTACAAGGAGGAAAATGGAAAGATATTACTTTCCGATAATGGCTTCGACTTGATGCCGGAGCGTTTTCCCATACAACCGGACAGTGAGTTGTATTTTTCTCGTTGGGGTTTTTTACCCAATCGTAAAACATTGCATTCGCAAGTTTTTAGGTTGTCTTCTGGGTCCTGTATGCGTATAGATCCTTCCGGAATTATCAGTCAGAAAAGGTATCTTGATTACTTGCAACCAACGGAAGAACCTCTGCCGGAAAATAAGGATGAACTTATAGACTATGCCACGGCGGCGTTTGACCAAGCCTTTGATCTTATGCTGAGAGCTATAGATGGTAGGCCGGTATTGTTGCCTCTTACCGGGGGAAGAGACTCTCGTCTCATTGCTTGTGCCCTGAAAAAAAGAAACTATGCAAATGTGCAAACATTCAGCTATGGAAAGGATGCCCTTATTGATGATTGTTTGCGAGCGCAAAGGGTTGCCAAAGATTTGGGCTTTCCTCATCGCTTTATACCCTCCATTCCCTCTCATTATGGCAAAGATGGTTATCTGTATGATGAAGAAGCCATTGATTATCTGAAATATATTTCCGGAGGAGCTTCGGGTTTCTTTTTTCAAGAATACCTGCCGGCAAAGGTTCTATCGAGGGAGTATGCCGGAAAGAATTCGGTTGTGCTTCCGGGGCATATTGCCGATTTGCTTTTGGGAAGCAATTTCATAGAGCCCAGAACAGAGTTGTTGACCGATCTAAGACAGTTGGCAATCAGACTGTTGCGTTTGCACGGGGGCAATCGAATCCTGTCTTCTTCCGATAGAGAAACACTTATAGAGCAGATCAAAGAGCAGTTGGTTGTTTATGCCAATGCAGCAAAATCTCTGACCCCGATACAGATTTATCAGCTGTTCCTCTTCCAGAATTTGGAGATTAAGTACTACGTTAATTCGTCCAATTCGTGGCGATTCTTCGGTATGGATGTTTGGTTGCCTTATGCGGATAGGGGATTGCATCGCTTCGCTTTCTCTCTTCCGGACAAACATCTTTTTTGCAAACAACTTTACGAAGCTGTTGCAAAGAGATACTTTGCCGAATGTGGTGTCAGCTACCTAGACGATTACTCACTTTTGAGTGTACAAACCGGTAGAGTGGGGCATTTGAAAAACTTCTTTCGCCCCTACGTTTATCGAATTTTGGAGCGGAGAAGTCGTATTGGTAGAGAGGATTCGATAGGACTTGCTCCAATTATGAAGCAGATGTATTCTCAGATTAGAAAAGAGGGAAAATATCATCCGACAACAGTTAATGGCTTATCCTTTGCCTGGTTGCTACGTTCTCTGCGAGGAGGAATTTGAAGGGCTGAGATGGATTTTCTGAGAAGAACTAAATCTCTTGTCCCAAGTTCGATAATTCCTCCTTTGAGGGAATTGTGAGGGGGGCGATCTCTTCCACGTCAATTAACTGGGGGATAGGGTTTTTAGAGCTTTGTTTGGCTCCCAATTTAATGAGCTTACCTGCAGTATTTATGATGCTTTGTCCATTGGGATTTAGTTTGCGTTGCCCTTCGTCAAATGCCGTTTGGGCACTTTGCAGTGCCTTGCCCAACAGTTCGTATTTCCTTATGAATTGCCCAACCCTATCCAACATCTCGGTCGCCAATTCGTAGACGCGCTCGTGCTGTTGTATTTGGGTGATCTGTGTCCAGGTCATATTGATGATGCGAAGGGCCGCGAATAGAGATTGTTCATCGGCAATGAATACATTTTTTTCCATAGCTTTTCTCCACAAATCGGGCTGTGTGTTGAGGGCTATCCACATTGCACCGGAGTGAGGAACAAACATAATTACGTAGTCCATCTTAACCTTAGGAGGTTTGATGTAGGACGAGTAATCTTTTGCCGACAGTTCTTTGATGTGCTTTTGGATACTATCCAAGTGGGACTTCAGAAAGAGTTGTCTATCGCTTTCGTTATCGGCATTGATGTAATCCATAAAGGCAGTCAGAGAAACTTTCGAGTCTATGATCAGTTCTCTGCGTTGATCTAAATGTAAAATGATGTCGGGACGCATCGATTTGCCCTCTTCTGTTCTCACAATATTCCCTACCGAATCGTAGATAACGGCTTGTGTGTCGAAATGAATCCCTTGTGTCAGCCCTTGGGATTGAAGTAGTTCTGCGAGTACGGTTTCGCCCCAGTCGCCCTGTACTTTTGCTCGGTGTTTAAATACTCTGGTCAGTTCGTCAGCACTTTTTTGTGCAGCTTCACTTTGGCGCATCATATGTTCTATGTTGGCTCTCATTTCGCTGCTTATGGCGGTTTGTTTGAGGGTATTGTCGCTCATTGCCTGTTTCATCTTGTCGATTGTTTCTTTTAGGGGGGTGACAATCATTCCCAGGTTGATGTTGCTCGATTCGGAAAACTCTTTTTGTCTTTCTCGGAGCATATCGTTGGTCGCTGTTTTCATTTGCGCTACAATCTTGGCCATAGTTTCTTCGAAGCGAATCTCTTGGGCAGAAAGGGTTTCTTTGTGGTGTTTCTCCTGCGTGTTTAGCGCAAGGGCATACACCTTTTCTTTCTCGCTCAATTGTTGGCGAAATAGTTCCAATTGCTCCTCTTTTTGTTGAGAAAACTCTCTTTTGAGAGAGTTGATAACCTCTTGATGTTCCTTGATGAGGTTTTCTATTTGGAGTCTGTTTTGTTCCAGAATCTTCTCTTTTTCTCCTTGTTGTCGGAGGTTGAGTTGCTCTATTTCTTGAAGAGAGTGCTCATTTTGTACATTTTTATAGTTTACTTCTTGTTGTAAGAGGGCTTTTTCTGCAATCAATTGTCCCTTTTCCTCATTCAAGAGGTCTATTTTTTGCTCTGCACTTGTGAGAGTTTCTTGAAGCCGAGTATTATCGTTTTGCAGCATTTCTCTTTTGGCTTCGGAGGAGCCGGCTTTGCTTTTTCCCATTAACCAGCCAATGAGTACACCCACAACAATGCCGACGGAGACGAAGATAATTTCCATAACCCTTTTGTAACAATTAGTGATAACGATAATGTTCTGCAAAGGTACGCTCTATTTCTTTTGTAAAATATATTGATTGTTCATTGGATAAATTTTGTAGCCTTGTACCCTTGATTTTTGAGGGAGCTAATTTCTGATAATTCCCTGCTAATTTTTATTCCGTCCAAGAAAATTTTTCTTCGCAGGGAACTTTTTGAAAGTCGGTAGAGTAGTAGCTTTGCAAAAGAGGGCTTGGTGAGAGATTGCCAAGAACGTAGGATATGAAGATGGAACAAATTTTGCCGATGAATGAAATGTGCATCCTTATTGCAAAGCTGTGTCTTTTGTGCCTACTCAGGGAGATTTTTCAGATCTTCATCGGAGATACTTCTCGCGTTAGAAAAATATGAAGAACAAGGGTTCAAAACAAAGTACTTGCACCCAATTCTCATAAACTGGGCAAAATTCTCTACAATTGGCTTTTAGCCTCTTTAAGTTAAATACAATACATAGGTAAATATAGTTCTATTCTTTGTCCTTTCCTCTATTATGGATTAAAAGCTACTGATATAAAGAAGATCAGATACGTTTATATTCACAGAACATTCATTTTGTTAGTTTGTTTATTACATTTTGTTTATTACATTTGTTGCCAGTTATGCACGTTTTATAAACATTGTATTGTCTCTTAGGGGTAAAAGAAGGTATTAAGTAAAGGTATAGTTGCACATTTATCCTTACTTGTGCACACCGAGTTGAGTGTTTGGGTCTGAAAAGAGCATCTACGCACAGTACGACAATGGGAGTGCTCTTGGACAGAGTTGACTTAGTGAAGTTCTGAAGTTCATCGGGCCGTAGTGGATAGTAGTGATGCCACGTTTACAAGTAAATTAGCATACAATACCACTGATTCTTTTAATAAACGAAGAAGATATTCCCTCTCTTTTTATCGATAAAATACCCTTAGGGAAAGAAAAAGTCTCTAAATTCTATTCACATACAAAAAATGTAACCATATGAAACTAAAAACGTATTTCTGCATTCTATTTCTTGTTGCAGTAGGGTCTTTTCAAATGAATGGACAGTCCGTGGACAAGAGGTATGATTACTACTCATCGGCAGCTTTCTATCACATTTTGGGAGGAAACTCTTTTCAGGAAGCGCAGGCTATTTCCTTTACTCGTCGTTTCTCTCCAACCTCTCTATGGGGTGGAACTCTCAGTGTCGGACATACAGGAGCAGCAAGAGAGAATGAGTATAAAGCTTATTTCGCTTCTCTTTTGTGCACTGTTCTACCCATAGAAAACACTCGCTTCAGAATAATACCCTCTCTCGGTGTGGGAATTGCAGAAGGCAAGGATAGTGATGGTAAATTTACGAGACTCTTCTTTGATTCTTCGGTTGATGCCCAATACTTTGTATCCAATAACATCTATTGTGGGGGAGAGTATCGATATATGACTAATGGGAAAAAATCTTTTTCATTTCATCTGATGGGTTTGAAAATTGGATTTACTTTTTGATTGAATACAGAGGATTAGGTATCCTATTCTTAGAGACCATCACGCATTCAGAAGATCTTGAGTTGTGTAGGTGGTCTCTAACTTTTTTGAAAAGAAAAATGTGGATTTATTCGCATAATACAGAAGGGCTTCCCCCCACACACGCAACAGATCAGGTCTTTCTATGTTCTTCCCCATTTCTTTTAAGCAAAGTGTTGGTAGAGTTTTTCGTCAAAATATTTTTCTCATTTGTTGTTTTTGATTTCTCTTGAGAGTGAAGATGTCTGTGATCGAAATATTTTTCGATTTGGTCAAAAAGAATAGAAGATCTTTTTTAGTGTTGTACCGGGGCTTCTTGCTCTGTTTTGATACTTAATTTTGTCTGCCAATAAAGGGATCAAACCGGAATATTTGCAATAAAAAAGTGCACACTCTCAGTCAAAAGGGAGTGTGCACTTTCTCGAGAAAATATGGTTTACGCCTGCTTTCTTAGGAGCAGAAGAAAATGATAAGCATCTGAGCCGTAAGAACGCGCAAAAACATCGTAAGGGGGTAGACAGTGGCATAACCTACAGCCGGAGCATCAGTTTCGGTTTGTGTATTGGCGTAGGCCAATGCGGGGGGATCGGTCATAGCACCGGACATAACTCCGGATAGGGTGAAATAATTGACTTTGAAGAATTTCTTACCAATAAATCCCATAATCATAAGAGGAAGGAAGGTGATAATGAATCCATAGCCAATCCAAGCATATCCACCTTTATTGACAATTGCGTCTACGAATCCGCTACCTGCACCGATGCCCACGCAAGCCAAGAAAAGGGTTATCCCTAATTCGCGAAGCATAAGATTGGCACTGTGCGTCGTATAGGTGACCAGGTGAAACTTAGCCCCAAATCGGCTAAACAAGATGGCTATAACGAGGGGACCTCCTGCCAATCCCAATTTAACAGGTTGAGGAATTCCCGGAATGATGAAAGGGATAGAGCCAAAGAACACACCGACGGCGATCCCCAAGAAGATGCCGATAAGGTTGGGCTCGTTGAGATGCTTGGTTGAGTCGCCCAGAAGTTCGCGAACTTTTCCGAGAGATTCGTCGGAGCCAACCACTGTAATGATATCTCCAACTTGTAGTAGCGTATTTACATTCGGAACAAAATCAACTCCGGCACGATTGATTCTAGTTGCATTAACCCCATAATGCTGGCGCAAGTGAAGTGAGCCCAACTTCTTTCCTGTGAGAGATTTATTACTAACAACATATTTGTGGCTTAGGAGATTGGACTCCGTTGGAATCCACTGTTTGCGATCCATCTCAACTTGAGGCCCGATAACGGTTTGTAGTTTTTCCAACTCTTCCGGAGAGGCAATGGCAAAAATACGGTCACCTTCGTTCAAAACGCTCTGTCCGTTGGCCACAAGTATTTTATTGTTGTTTCTATCCCAATGGCGAGAAATCACAATCGAGCCGTGACCAAACTCTTGCATAATGGCAGCTATTGTGTGTCCGAAAATATTGGGGTTGGTTACTGAAAAAGATGCTGAACAGGCTTGGCTGTCAGCCGAATCGTCTTGCTTGAGTTCCTGTTCCTCCTTCTTGCTGTTTACTCGGAAAAGAACTTTGATAAGGATAATCGCCAGTATAATACCGATAACCCCTAATGGATAGGTTACGGCATAGCCTAATGGGATAGAATTGGCAAGCTCGGCACTTCCTCCCAAATCGGTAAAGGCCTGCCCGGCAGCACCCAATCCGGGTGTATTAGTTACAGCTCCGGAGAGAATTCCCACCATAGTAGGCATAGGGAGTTGTGTAATATAATGAATGAGAATGGTGGCGGTAACTCCCAACAAAACGATTCCTACGGCGAGAAGGTTTAGCTTCAATCCTCCTTGTTTGAAAGAAGAGAAGAACCCCGGTCCCACCTGTAACCCAACAGCATAGACAAACAAGATGAGTCCGAACTCTTTTACAAAATGGAGGACTTCTTCGTGAAGGGTCATCCCAAAGTGCCCTGCCAAAATTCCCATAAAGAGGACCATAGTTACCCCCAAGGAAATTTTTCCAAAACGAAGTCTTCCTAACATAATGCCGAGGGTCGAGACTAACCCCAGCAACAAAACAGAATGGGCAATTCCTGTGCCCATAAAAAGATTAGTAATAAAATCCATAAAACTTAATCTCTAAAAATTGCCTTCTACTAACACAAATCCCGACTACCTCTTTGTTAGAGGCAAGAACAATGAAGCAGTCTGTAGAAGCTTTTTGCTTCCTTTCTCGATATACAAAAAGTACTGTAAACAGACAATCATACGAGGCACAATTTTACCCCGAAGACCCGTCTATATTATAATCTTTTCTATTTCTTTTGTTTTTGAGCGGGTTGTAGTAGCTTTTGGTATTGAGAACCATTCCTAAGCAGGTTGGCTGCCCCATTTACCATATTGTCTGAGGGTAGGGTGTAGAGTCTGGCACCCTCGGAATAGTAGTACCGTTGTATGATACTCATATTTAGATAGTTTCTTATCTCTTTCTCGTTTTTCTCCAAGAGGATTTTTGTAGAATTGTTGAGTAACTCTTGAACTTTTTGGGTTGCTGGCTCAAGGATGTCGGCACGCCCTTCTGCTTGTAGCACTTGAGTAAGGCGAGCCAAGAGGGCATCGGCTTGAGACGAAAATTTGAACTTTTGGTTTAATACTTTGTCTTTGTATGCAGCGTATTGGGCATCAGTCAATGAAAAGTTTTCTATTGAAGGAGTTTGCGGATGTTCTATGACATATTGCGTAACAAAATCGTAAGTAAGGGTATCCAATAGCAAAGAACCTAATGTTGAGGGGATGGAATCAGGACGGATTTTTATATCTGGCATAATTCCCCCGGCGGCATATACTACTCGTTTATTTTGGGTGTAGAAAGGTTGTCCCAGGGAATCTTGCTGCTCTGTAATGTCCACCTCTCCGCCTTGGTGGTTATACTGTATACGTTGTATGCAACGACCGCTGGGGATGTAATAATGCGCTGTGGTAACTTTTAGAATGGCGGAGTCGGGGAGGGAGAGGGTTGATTGTACCAGGCCTTTTCCGAAACTTTTTTCTCCGACAACGATAGCTCTATCGTAGTCTTGGAGTGCCCCGGCAACAATTTCCGAAGCAGAAGCAGAGCCTCCATCAATGAGAACGGCTAAAGGGAGGTTGGGTGCGATGGGTTCGCGAGATGTGTTGTATCGGGTTGCTTTACCGGGAATTCGGGTTTTGAGTTCGACTACCAAAGAATTTTTTGGGACAAACATACCCACAATGTCCACAGCGTGCTGCATTAGCCCACCTCCATTGTCTCTAAGATCGAGGATCAGACCGGACATTGCCATCCCTTGAGAAGAGAGTTTTTCATAAGCCTTTCGAAGATCATCATATGCTGACCCCATAAAGGAGGCAAGGCGAATGTAACCGATGTTCCCCGGCAGCATAGTGCTCAAAGATACAGGGCTCATTTCTATGCTTTCTCTTGCAAATTCTACTTCGAAAGAATTTGAGACTCCGGGGCGACGAATTTGTAGCCTTAGCATAGCACCGGGTACTCCACGAAGTTCGCTACGAACCTTTGCAACCGTGGTTTTGCGAAAATCTTTGCCATTGATATACAAAATGACATCCCCCGACTGTAACCCGGCTTTATCCGCTGCTTTTCCCTTCATTGGGGCATCAATCATTACCGTACTGTCGGGGCGCTGGTGCAAGATGGCTCCAATACCGCCATAATTGCCAGTTGTGCTTTCTCTGAACTCGGCAGCCTCTTTTTTGGGCATATACACAGTGTACGGGTCCAATCGCTGCAACATATAGTTGATGCCGTCTACATGCAATTCGGATAGATTAACGGAATCAACAAAGTAGAGGCTTACCTGCCCCAATACAGAAGATATGGCTTCCATTGTTTGTGCATAGTCATCTGTATTCTTTTTTCTTTGGCTTCTGACATCCAAAGAGTTTTGAGCTTTGGAAGAGAAATTCAAAGCCCAAGACAATAGCAACATCAAGGTTGCGATTCTTTTAACCCCTTTACTATTCATGGTTCGCAAAAGTACAAAAAACATTATCAATACTGATAAGTATAAAACTCTTTCGGATAGGGATTGTGCTTCGTAGTGAAGTTTGGTTTTACAAAATCAGGGCTTTTATCAATCAGATATTTGAGATAAGATTTTCCACAAAGGTTCATTATCCGGATAGGGAGCTTGGGCAAATATTTCGATTCCGCTAACGGGGTGGATAAAGCGAATTGAGGCTGCGTGTAGAGAAATACCTCCATCGGGATTTGATCGGGGTGCACCATATTTGAGATCTCCTTTGATGTAGCAGCCTATGTGGGCTAATTGTGCTCTGATTTGGTGGTGTCTACCGGTGTATAGATGTATTTCTAACAGTGAATAGCGTTCGGATTTGGCTACCACTCGATAGTTCAACACTGCTTTTTTTAAGGTGCTATCGTTTGTCCTGTCAGAGCGTGTCACGACAAAGGATTTGTTTTTTTTAGCATTCCGTTGTAGCAGATTCTCCAACCTACCTTCTCCCTTTTGTGGGGGAGTTGTAACTATGGCGTGGTATACTTTTTGGGTTTTGCCATCTCTAAATAAAGAGTTCATTCGGCTTAGTGCTTTACTCGTTTTGGCAAAGACAACAACGCCGGAAGTTGGACGATCTAAACGATGTGTAACCCCAATAAAGGCTTTTCCCGGTTTGTTGTACTTTTTGACCAAATAGTGTGCCGCCAATTCGCTTAAAGGTGTATCTCCGGTTTCGTCGCCTTGGACGATTTCTCCACACTTCTTATTGACGATGAGGAGGTGGTTGTCTTCATAGATTACTTGCATCACATTGTTTGCTTATACTTTCACATAAAAAACACTTGACAAAGAAAGTTGGGTTAATCCGACCATTTTGCCAAGTGCTATTTATCATTTAGTGAGACGAGTTCCTCTTTCTTAAGAGGAGAGAATAGAACAGGTCCTCGGCTCTCTATTGGGGAAGATTGCGCAGAAAATTACATATTCATACCTCCGCAGCAGTGGATCACTTGTCCGGAAACATAAGAAGATAAATCAGAAGCCAAGAATAAAGCCACATTGGCAACATCTTCGGGAGTTCCTCCTCTACGTAGAGGAATTTGTTGAGCCCACTGATTGCGCACTTCTTCGCTCAATTGTGCCGTCATATCGCTTTGAATGAAGCCCGGAGCTATAGCATTGGCCCGTATGCCTCTTGAGCCGAATTCTTTCGCCACACTCTTAGCCAAACCGATCATACCGGCCTTAGATGCCGAGTAGTTGGCTTGTCCTGCATTACCCGATACCCCAACAACACTTGCCATATTGATAATGCTTCCGTAACGATTTTTCATCATAACGGGAGCTACAGCGTGAATCATATTAAAAGCACTTTTGAGGTTTACGTTGATGACAGCATCCCACTGCTCTTCAGTCATACGAAGTATAAGACCATCTTTAGTTATCCCAGCATTGTTCACGAGGATATCTATACGACCAAATTCTTTGACGACAGTGTCAAGTAGCGTATGGCAATTGGAAAAATCGGCGGCATTTCCGGCATAAGCCTTGACTTTAACTTTGTTGATTTCGGAGAGCTTTTGGCACATAGCCTCTGTTTCTTCACTTATGTTGAGGTCCGTGATGGCCACATTGGCACCTTGAGATGCAAATGCTTCAGCAATTGCTTTACCTATACCTCGAGCTGCCCCTGTTACAATGGCTACTTTTCCGTCTAATAGTTTCATATTTCTTGGGATCGATATAAATTAGTAACTCTCGCAAAATTACACCAAGAGGGCGAATTTTGCAACCTTCTCTATCTGTGGCTTCCGTTCCCGATATTTGCTAACGAGCATATCCGCGATATATGTTATAGCTATAGTTGGTTTGTACATTAGGAGAAAAAAATGGGGGCTTTGTTTCTCTTTTGAGTAGCATATAGCGGGATGACCAGAGATTTTTGAACTAAATACGGCATATGATGGTGAACAAGAAACATCTGTTTCGGAAAATAAAAAAGAGCGAAAGACTTGCAGGAATAAAAATAATTACTACCTTTGTACCCGTATTCGATGTGACTTTTCTTTTAATAAGAGCAAAAGTTACTAATAGGGGCCCAGATGGCGGAATTGGTAGACGCGTTGGTCTCAAACACCAATGGGGTAACACTCGTGCCGGTTCGATCCCGGCTCTGGGCACGCTTGAGAGTTGAGGACTATCTTCAGATGGTTCTCAGCTTTTTGTCTTTTAGGCCTATTTGTTCTCTGTGATTTTTTTTGAAGAGATAACTTTATCTCTTTCTCTTCTATTGAGTAACGTAGTGTATCTTTGATCGCAGATAGAAAGAGTTTTATAGGAAAATGGAGGCTCGGAACTTTGGAGGTTGTTTCTTGTGTGAGAAAATAAAATTGGTCGTTTTTTTCTCTTGCCCTTTGTCTTTTTGTTGAGTGCTTGCCGCGGAGAAGAAGATGATATGTATCAGACCATTCGATTGCGTGTAGAATCGGTCTCGGAAACTAATCTCAACGAAATGGAGTCAATTGTGATGGATGCTTATTTCTTCCTCAATAGGTGCCCCAGGTCGAAGTATAGGAAAGAAGTAGATCGCCATATAGAAAACCTCCGAGATTTGGAGGTTAATGGGTTAATGAGGTTGTCCGCAGAGATAACGTCTACCACTTATCCCTCTTTAGACGAAGTGTTGATGGCTCCTGATGGTTACCTTTCTTTTTGGATGAAAAACGAACGAATCCTCTTACAAAGGGATTCGAGTTTGGAAGTCTATATAGCCAACGTGATGGAGCATATTAGGCTCATCGGGGAGATGAAGAAATTTCTCGATAAAGAATACAGTACTCTTGCTCTTTTGCAGGAGAATGTGGAGGCAATGAAAGTTTTTTCAGAAAGCGATTTTAGATCGGTACGAGACACTTGGTCCAAGTTGCTGCAAGAGAAACGAGGTGTAGTTGCTCAGATGCAACTGGAAAAGACGGCCAAGTTATACGCTGAAGAGAGATTGAGACAATATGCATTGTCAGTTTGCGCCAATAGTTATCATCATTATGATGTGAAAGAAGTGGTTTCGGTGGAGCCCCAACCTATATTGAAGCTGAAAGCAGATTCGGTCGAGTGTAGTGCAATCTATCGAGTTGTGTTAGTTGGTTCTTTTTTTGGGGTGGGATCGAGGTACGGCTAAAATTTTAGTTGGGGGGTGCTTTTCCGTTGAATAAAACGAAGCTGGTATTCCTGTGGATATTTACTTTGTGAAGGGTGATTTTTCTGTTTTGGAAACAACGGGACGGGTTCGCTGACAGTGAATAACAGTAGAAACTTGAAATATTATTGCGTAATATATTGTGCTTTTGTACGGTTGGGCGTTATAAAGATTGTATCTTTGAACTCGTCAGAGATAATGCGATGGTCTATGCAGAACAAAATAATAACTATAAGCCGTCAATTTGGTTGTAATGGTCGTCTTATTGGAAAAAAAGTGGCAGAAGAGTTGGGTATAGCCTACTATGACAGAGAACTTATCCATCTTATAGCTTCTCGCAGCGGTTTTTGTCAAGAATTTGTGGAGAAGAGCAGCGAGTATGCCACTTCTTCTCCGTTTGACTATTTCCCCTTCATTCGTTCAGTTGGAGGGATTGGCAGCGGAGATATAGGTAGTTCTTGCCTCACGGCAATTGACAGATTACAGGTGGCAGTAAAAGAAGTCGTGGAGCAAATTGCACAGCAAGAAGCTTCGGTTATTGTCGGAAGAGGGGCTGATTATTTTCTCCGAGAACGAGAAGATGTTCTTAAAATTTTTCTTTACGCAAAAGAGGAGCATCGTGTAGATGTATTGCTGGGCCGTTCTGATTTAGACTCTTCGGAAAAAGCTCTTGAGGAGTTGAGGCAGAAAGATAGTAATAGGCGCAAGAACTATAAACATTACACTGGTAGAGATTGGGGGAAACCGCACTATTATGATCTTTGTCTCAATACAGGTTCTCTTGGAATAGACCTCTGTGTCAATCAAATTGTCAATGCTTATACGCACTGCTTACCTACTCAGATATGAAATTAACAGACGATTGGTTTACCTCCATCGCATTGGATGATGAAAATAGAACAGTGTATGTTAATGGTCGGTTGAACTTGACCGATTTTATTGCCGGAGGTAAATACAAGTATAGGATAGAAATACAGTATCTGTTTAAGGGTAGTTCGTTTCCTCAAGGAATGGATGCCCAATATATAGAGACTGTGGAGGATCTTCTTAGACCGGCGATGGAAAAAGATAAAATGGCAATACTGACGGGTAATTACCTCGCTTCGGGATGTAAATATTGGGTGTATTATAGCCGTACCGATCAAGTTTTTTTTGATAGGCTTAACTTCACCTTAAAATCTTTGCCTCCTCTCCCCCTTAAATTTGTTCTTGAAATAGATCCGGAGTGGAGTGAGTATCACGGTATTTTGGAGCTTTGGAATGGAGTCGAAGAGGACTAATTTGTTGTTTGTAACCCACGACTAACTAACTATTTATTATGGAAAACCGAGAACTACTAAATAGAGTAGAAAAAAGAGCTCAAAATTGGTTGAGCTCCGAGTATGATGAGGATACACGTAACGAGGTCCTCAGTTTATTGCAGAATAATGATAAAACCGAACTAATAGATGCTTTTTATAAGGATCTGGAATTTGGTACGGGAGGGTTACGTGGAATAATGGGGGCAGGCTCTAATCGAATGAATCGCTATACTGTTTCTATGGCAACCCAAGGTTTATGCAATTATTTGCGCCAGACTTTTTCCGGAGAGGAAATAGCCGTAGTGGTTGGATACGATTGTAGAAACAATAGCCGTTTTTTTGCCGAAACGGCGGCGAATGTTTTTAGTGCTAATGGAATAAAGGTCTATATTTTTGATGCCTTGCGTCCAACTCCGGAGATCTCTTATGCAATTAGAAAACTGCAATGTAAGAGCGGTGTAATGATTACGGCTTCTCATAACCCCAAAGA
Organism: Bacteroidota bacterium; assembly: GCA_023396255.1. GTDB lineage: Bacteria > Bacteroidota > Bacteroidia > Bacteroidales > Porphyromonadaceae > Porphyromonas. Next base: position 8,020 of record JAEWWU010000016.1, on the reverse strand, counting down.
ATACAACGGATACAAGACCTATTGGTCGGATGGAGCACAAATAATAGCGCCTCACGACGCTCGTATAATAGAGGAGGTTAGCAAGATAACGACCGTGAAGGATGTTAAAGCGGAGCCTAATGCTGAGCTAATTGTAAAAATAGGAGAGAATATAGATGTTCCGTTTGTGGAAGATGTTGCTTCTCTATCTCTCTCTCCTCAGGCAATTGAACGGCAGTGCAGTATGGGTATTGTGTATACACCAATTCACGGAACCGGAGTTTTCTTAGTGCCAAGAACACTTCAAGCTATGGGTTTTAAGAATATTATCCGTGTTCCGGAGCAGGATGTTGTTTCAGGGGATTTCCCAACAGTGGCTTCTCCTAATCCCGAAGAACCGGCAGCAATGGATTTGGCTTTGAGAAAAGCGGAAGAAATGGGAGCTTCATTGGTTTTGGCTTCAGATCCAGATGGAGATCGATTGGGAGTTGCCATTAGAAACAGGAGGGGAAATTTGATTCTTCTCAATGGAAATCAAATATGCTCTCTTTTGATTTATTACTCAATAGTAAGACGCCAAGAATTGGGAATTATTAAGCCCAACGACTATATAGTGAAGACGATTGTTACAACAGAACTTGTTTCTGAGATCGCGAAGAAGTACAATGTAGAGGTGTACGATTGTTACACTGGGTTTAAGTGGATTGCCCACGTAATAAAAGAAAATGAAGGTCTAAAAAACTACATTGGAGGCGGTGAAGAAAGTTATGGCTTTTTGTGGGAGGACTTTATTCGGGACAAAAGTTCTGTTTCAGCTTGCGCTATGTTTGCCGAGTTCGTTGCTTGGCTGCGAGACCGAAATTTGACTGTGGATGAGTTGCTTGCCAAAATTTATCAAGAGTTTGGGTTCTTCTTGGAAAAGGGAGTGAGCGTAGTGAAGAAGGGGAGAGAGGGTAGTCAAGAGATTGAGCAAATGATGACCAATTTTCGCCAAACACCGCCCAAATTCTTGGCAGGAGAACTAGTAACGGATATTTTTGACTACAAAACACTGATACATAAAGATCTACTCAAAGGATCGGAGGTTTCTATTTCTATGCCTCAAACAAGCAATGTATTGCAGTTTAGAACAAACAACGGCACGGTTCTTTCCATACGTCCTTCCGGAACGGAGCCCAAGATAAAGTTTTACGTGGGGGTGCGTGCTTCTTTTTCTCAAGAGGAAAGTGAGGAGCAGGTTAGAAAAATACTGCAACAACGCATAGATACAATTTGTGCTCAATTGGAAAAAAAAGGATAGTGGAGGGAGTAGTGTGAATGGGGTATTGATCAATCCTAATTTTTTATTTCGAGGAGAAAGTTTTCTGAAAATTGTACTTTTGTCCCATAGAAATGAGTTAGGAGCCAGTCAAGGAAGTCGATAGAATGAAACAAGAATCATCGGATATTCTTCAGATAAATATAGGGGATATCATTAGTAAACGACGGGGAAAAGAGTTACCCAAGTTCATAGCTAACCTTTTGGAGCGATTGATTCATCAAGATGAAATCAATTACATTTTGCGGACTTATTCCAACTTGGATGGTGTTGCTTTTATGAATGCCTTGGTTAAGCACTTCAATCTTTCGTTGAAAGTTGTAGGCAAAGATTATTTACCACAAAATGGTCGAGCTCTTTTTGTTGCCAATCACCCATTAGGAGGATTGGATGGGATTTGTTTAAGTTCCATTATTGGAAGTCATTACAGGGGAAGTGTGAAGTACATCGTGAATGATCTCTTGTTCAATTTGAAACCTTTGCAGAGTATATTTGTCCCAGTGAATAAATACGGAGTTCAAGCGCGCACCTCAGTTCAGAAAATGAATGAGGCTTTGGAGGGAGATTTACCCGTATTGACTTTTCCGGCAGGCTTGTGTTCTCGCTTGATAAACGGGCAAATACAAGATATAGTTTGGAACAAAAGTTTTGTAAAACAAGCAGTTGAGCACAAGAGAGATATTGTACCTATCTTTTTTTCTGGGCGTAACAGTACTCATTTTTATGCGATAGAGAAGATTCGCAGCTTGTTGAAAATGAAATTCAATCCTGGTACGGCTCTACTTCCAGATGAAATGTTTAGAGCCAAAGGCAAATCGTTCTCAATTGTGGTGGGAGAGCCCATTCCTTATACAGATTTTACCAACCTTAAATCATCTCAATACAACGAGGCTATTATGCGAGTACGCAGTGTGGTGTACTCTCTTCCATCTGTATTGGCAAAAAATAACTAAGTATCTACAATGGAATCTATCATATTACCTATTGATAAGGAGGTATTAAAGCAAGAACTTACCTCGGATCTCTTTTTGCGTTACACCAATAAGAGTGGCAATGAGATTTATATATTTTCGGCAGAGCAAGCACCTAATCTGATGAGAGAGGTGGGACGAATTAGAGAGGAGTGTTTTAGAGCCGGTGGAGGAGGTACGGGAAGTAGTTGCGATGTGGATGAGTTCGATTTGATGCCTAATGGATATAAGCAGCTCATTGTTTGGAATCCGGAAAAACAGGTCATTGTAGGGGGATACCGGTTTATCTTAGGGAGGGATGTTATAGCGCATTCGGAAGGAACAGATGCAATGGCAACATCGCATATGTTTACTTACAGTGACCTTTTTGTGAAGGATTACCTCCCTTATACAATAGAGTTGGGGCGTTCTTTTGTTGCCAATGATTTCCAATCAACGAGAGTGGATGGGCTTTCTATATTTGCCTTGGATAACTTGTGGGACGGTTTAGGAGCTTTGACCGTTATATATCCAGAAATTCGATATTTCTTTGGCAAGGTGACAATGTATAAAACCTATAATCCTTTTTGTCGCAACTTGATTCTCAAGTTTATGGAGATTTACTTTAAGGATAAAGAGGATTTGGTAAAGCCCATAACACCTTTGCCCATACAGATAGAGGAGGACGTGGTAAAAAGGGTATTTAAGGCAAACAACATAATGGCAGATTACAAAACTCTTAAAAAAACGGTCCGTGAGTATGGAATCAATATTCCTCCTCTGTTTAGTGCGTATATTTCTCTTTCTCCGGAGCTAAGAATGTTGGGAACAGCCGTGAATGAAGAGTTTGGTTACGTAGAAGAAACTGGTATATTGATTGCGATAGAACATATCTTAGACGAAAAGAAAAAGCGCCATATTGATACATTTGAAAAAAACATTTGAATGGCTTTACACAATCAATTGGGGAAGGCCGGGGAATTGGCAGCTTGTCGCTATCTGATGAATAAAGGATACCGAATTTTAGCTGTCAATTGGCATTACAAAAACTACGAGGCTGACATTTTGGCTACAGATAGGCGTACTCTGATTGCTATTGAGGTGAAGACAAGGACGTCCAGCGCAGTAATAGAGGCAACCAATACGATTGATAGGGATAAAAAACGTCACATTATTTCTGTTGCTCACGCTTTTCGTCGGGAAAAAAGAATTGATTTACCCCTCAGATATGATGCAATTGTTGCTCTTTATTCTCCGGCTCAAGGTGTTTTTGAAATAACACATTACAAGAACTTTTTCGAGGAGGGAGATGTTCAAAATTTCTCTTATTGTCACCGATTTATTTGATGGGCAGTACGTTTCCTCTTCTTTTAGACTGGATTTTTACACTTGTAACATATAATGTATTATGAGTATGTATCTCTGAAGAGAGTCAGCTGTTCAAATTACCTCATCCTCTCCATCCTTTGCGAGAGGGTGAGTAATCTCCATCTACACTCTTATATTGATTTTGTAATTTGTCAGAATTACCTATGAGTCTATTTGTATTATTATAGGTTGCAACAAGATGAATTTTCCCTACGTTACAGACAAATCCCCTTTTCCTTTGTGGGGAGGGTGTAGATATGGTTCTTTATTATAAGTACATTCTAGAGGAGGATTTCGATTTTTGATGTTAGTCGATAAGGCAGGATTGACTTCATCAAGGAATTGCTTATTTGGTTGGATAGATTGAAATACACTATTTCCTATAACTTCCGTCTTTTACAGCATCAGAGTAGGGCGAAAATTTTGGTCAATCATCAGATTACACACTTTAAAAGTTAGATTCATTTGAGCATATTTGGTTGGCGCTTTGTTTAGTATCGTTGGCTCTATCACAAGAGGTAGGGGTTGCCATAGCAACTAACTCAGATCGTATGTGGTATTTCCTGTAAAGAGAGGGCGTTGGGACATCACGTTGAGCAAGAAGAAAAGGATGTAATAAGATTGGCAAATCAATGTTTATCGACGAGAGTGATCGCACTAAAGATCAATCGTTCCGAAAATTCGGTGAAGAGTTATCGTAAGAGTTTGTTTGCAAAATTGGGGGTGAGTAACATTGCAGAAGCGATTGCAATGGTGACTCACCAAAAACTAATTTGGGTTGTCTCGGTCAGAATAATAGTAGAATCTCGGACAAGTTTTGACAAATTTCCCTCAGACAACGCATATGAGAATGGAGGCGCACATTCCTCTAACCAAGGAAGAGGCAATGGAGAGTTGCTGAAGGAGAGGTGGATTTTCCTCTGCATTACGAGTTTGCAAGAGTTTTTATATCCATATTTTGGATCGAATATGATAGTTGAAATGATCGGCAACGTGTTGTAGAATCTCATTTTCGAATTCCGTGTAATTCTCTTCTTTGTTAGCAAATCGCCTAAGTTGTTCCCATTGGGAGAGATGCCCATAATAACTCTGGCAGATCCAATAATATTATAGAGGTGCAAAATGCAGATTCTTTGTTGGGTGTATAAGTGGAGAGTTGTGCAATGGACTCTATATGCTTTAGGTATATTGATAGGAGAGGTATTTTGCATTTTATACCTTATTTAGCTAGCTATTTTTTCTTTATCCTTGATTAATGCATTTTATTTCAATAATTATTATTAACTTTGTTCGCAAATTGTAAAACAATATCAAAGAGTGTCGTATAAGAAACGTCGGAGTACACATATTGATTTGAAATAATAAATCTTCGTACTTGAGAATCTATAACGCATCCAAGTGACTGAATTCGGAGATTTTTGGTGATACTAACTTGTTCTTTCAGAGAAAGAATGATCCAATAATAAAAACAATATGAAAAAAGAATTACTTAGCTTTTGGGCAGGGGCAATACTCTGTTTTATGGGAACAAACTCCATCTTGGCGCAACAATGGTGGTATAAGGCTTCAGCAACTTACGAGAATGCTAGTGGTGCAATACAAAGCATTGATGTTTATTATGGTATTGATACCTACCGTAACGACATTAGTGGCAAAGACGAAGGAGCTGTTACTAAAATTCTATTCCGTTCAAAACCAGAAGTTCCAGAAGGCAAAGCCATTCGAATCGAGCTTCCTAACGGAAGGGTAGAAATCTTTAATTCGATGGATGACGCCGATAATCACGTTGTTGCAAACCATCACACCATTACCGGAATCCGTAAATTGTCGGCAAATCTTTATGACAATTTGCCAAGAGAGAATTTTCCCCCACTGTATGATTTGGTAATCAGTCCTTCAATTCAGAATATCCAAGCCCGGTTCCAGGATGTCAATGGGACGCAGATCCGTGCTTTAACCATCCAATCTACCAACTTGAAAGAAATTCCGGATGTGATGTGCCACAACTGTAGTAAGTTCACCTCATTAACTTTTGCGGATAATTGCAAAGTGGGGCGAATTGGGAAATTTGCTTTCAACAGCTGCAATTTGACGAATCTGACTATTCCAACGGATATTGCCTTGATCGATAACGAAGCATTCGAATGGAATAGAGAACTTACCCGAGTGACCTTCAAAGATAGAAGTGCCGGTTCTAGTGCTCCTGAAATGATTATTGACACACTAGCTTTCGCTCAATGTGCAAAACTCTCTTCGGTAACCTTTGGGCATGGCGTAAGAGTTATTGGCATGGCTTCATTTAATCAATCTCCTTTTAGAGAAAGAATAGAATTCCCCGAAGGATTGGAAGAGATTCATTACACCGCATTCGGGTCTGTCAAAATTGTCGGTGATTTGATTCTTCCGAACAGCTTGACGTTTCTCGGTCATCAACCTTGGGGTGTAAATACAGTAGATGAACCTAATTGGATTTTCTACAACGGCATTCATATTCCTGAGAATCTCCAGCATATTGGAAACTTTTCTTTTATGGGGTCTCGCAAAGTGCAAGAAAACTTAGTTATTCCTCGCTCTGTTGCTCAGTTAGGTGCAAACTGTTTTGCCACTGTACCTCTAACGGGAAGCATCACCATTCCCTCCACGGTCACAAGTATGGGTAATGGAGTATTCTTGAATTGTGGCGGTTTGGAGTATATCATATTTGAGGCCAACACAAAGATTTCCATAGGGGAACGTCAGTTCAGAGGCTGCACAAACTTGAAATATGTGGACATGAGTAAGATTAACAGCCCGGAATTGCTTGCGTCCCTAAAGACGGTTAAAGTCAAAAGATTGGAAACAACCTCTCCCTTTTCTGCAATGTTGGATTACACCTTGGTATATCTTCCTGAGAATCTAACCTACGAAACCAAGAATGACTTTATGGCCGCCAACCAAGTGAATTTCGTGATGAAAACAGCAGATGGCAATTACCGTGCTGACAACTTCAAAGCGATTGACAACTCTGCAGATTACCAACAGTTCTTTTTGCTCCCCAAAGTAAAAGAGCAAATGAGAAATAACGCCGAAACCAAAGCCGAACTCGAAAAGTTAGAGAGTCTTTATCCCTACGCTGCTCGCGGTTGTGACTATAAAATACTCTATCCATTTACAGCCGACAAGGCTTCATACGAGCGCACATTCACGTCCAATAGTTTGAATCTGTACACCATTTCTTTACCCTACGGTGGGGCTAGTCTTCCAGTTGGTCTCAAAGCCTATAAACTGGTTTGCTCCATTGATTTGGCAGGCTCTCTCAACGGTAAGGGGGCCTGGTTCGTATCTCTTGATGATGATCGCTTAAAAAGCAAAACAGAAAGCGAAAAAGAAGGCAAGTTGGAGGGTAATCATCCTTATGTGCTTTGTTTTGAAAACACAGATTTATTCTCTACTTATAAATTCGATGCTACCAATGTAAAAATAGAGAGTGTGGATAATATTGACACACCTACTGACGCAAGTCAATGGAGATTTGTTAATACGAATACGAATGTGTACAATGAAAAAGCTTCTGCGAGTAGATTTTATACCTTGAGTGGATCGAATAAGAAATGGAATCCCATTGTAGGAGGTGACCCTAATAGTTTCTTTCATTCGTTTAGAGGTGCCCTAAAATATCTCGGAGAGGGGCAACCCCAAAATATACCTCTGTTCTTAGATGACAATCAGGCCACTGGTATAGGTAGCGGGATTGATGCCGTGCTTCCTGCTACAACCGCCATTTACACGATTGACGGTTACCTAGTAAACGATTCTTTTGAGAATTTAGCTCCTGGTCTTTATATCATCAATGGAGAAAAAGTGGTAAAACCCTGACCCTTCGGTGGTGCAATCAAATGCCTATAATATAAAGGGCACTGATATTCACATAACAATTGTTCATACCACTGCTCGTCCCATTAGGGAGTGAGCAGTGGTAGGTTTCTTTTGGAGGGATATACCTAGGTAGAGGTTTTCATATTGAGAGAACCAACTGTCTCGAAGCTGCTTTATTGATGTTGAAGAGATATGCCCTCTCGATTTTTTGAGTAGTAGTTTATAGAGTTTTTTATCTACTTGATTAATTTTTTTTGGTGGGATTTATTTTTATTTGGAGTGGATTAATTTGTTGTTTTACAGATATTTTCTGATTTTTTCTTGTTTGTAATATTTGTTATTGGGTCTATTTTTTCTGTATATATTTTGTCGGTTTAGAAAAAGTTTCTACTTTTGCACCCACGAAACGGGACGAGTGGTTCTGGCAGGGTATTGAAGAGGCCCTTTTGGTTTTCACATTTGGTTTTGTTTTGAGTTTCTTGTTGGGGCCTTTTTGATTGGGTTTTTGATGAGAGATTATGAGCGAGGGTTCTCGACTGGTTTTGGGGCT
>JAEWWU010000010.1 GCA_023396255.1 Bacteroidota bacterium | reverse complement strand
GGGGAAGCGAAGTCGTTGTTTGAAGATTGCATCCTGCAATCCGGCCTTTTGGGTCTTCAACTCCTTTATGATTTTCGCTGAAACCTCCAACCTGTCGTCAATCAACGACAGGAATGACGCTATTTTCTGCTGTTCTGTAAAAGATGGGATGGAAACAGCAATGTGTTTAATCTCATCCATCGTTATTCCCTTGATAGACGTCCCTTGTACCTCCACAGACTTTCGTTCCATTAAAGGCTGTAAGAGATATGCGAGAAAATGGTACTCTGCCTGAATATCAGTAAGGTTACAAAAATCTTGGCTGGTACAAATATCAATCTCAGAATAGGCGACCTTCCCAACTCCAACACGAGAAACGATGACAATACAGGGAGCTTTGCATAGTTTGGTGGAAGAGTGCTTAAGTGCATCCAATGAGATAAAGCGAGTGATATTTATATTCGAGATATTGCCGTTTTGGATGTCAGATGAAGAGATCCACGGAATATTACCATCCCAATAACTACTATCCTGAGATGATGGTGTTCCGCCCCCACAGAATGTTGCAACCTCTCCGAGCGTCGTTCGTTGCCATTCATCAGAGAACTCTGGGAAGCGTAAAGCTGGGCAATTGACGATAGAGGGGTTGTGATAGATTCATAAAGGACTGAATACGTACACAATTGAAATTTTTCCGTTATTAAATTCTGTAAAATTCCCTGAAAAACACATATTATATGTCTTGGAGAGGGATGGGCATAGCAGCTCTATCCTTAGATTAAATGTTTCACCTTCTAAAATCAATCAAGAATGACAAAGTCTATCAATTTTACCTCTTTGTCTGCCGAGTGGTTGGCAGATAAAGCTCCTTACATCAAACGAGCAACCTATTCCGTTTATGCATTGCAATTAGAACGCCATCTATTGCCCTATTTTGGAGATTGTTCCTCCATTCAAGAAGAACAGGTACAGAACTTCGTCTTAGAAAAGCTCACGGCAGGGCTTAGCCCCAAGACCATTAAGGATCTGGTTATTGTTCTCAAAATGGTATTTCGCTACGGTTGTAAGGTCTATGGTTTACCTCTTGCATCCATTGAGGTAAAATATCCAAAGGACTATGTTGGGAACAAATTGGAGGTGCTGACACTGGAGCATCAACGCAAACTGATGTCTTACATTCAAGACCATTTTAGTTTCCGTAATTTTGGGCTTTTGCTCTGCCTCAGTACGGGTTTGCGTATCGGTGAAGTATGTGCTTTGCGTTGGTCGGATATTGACCTTGCAGAAGGGGTTGTGCGTGTGCGTCGGTCAATACAGCGGATCTACATTATTGAACCTAATGGCAAACGTCGTACAGAGGTGCAAGAAGATACCCCAAAAACACCCAACTCTTTGCGAGAAATTCCTCTAAATAGGGCCTTGCGTCGTACACTTCGCCCCCTGTTGCAGGTAGTGAGACGAGATAACTATATTCTGACCAATGAGCCATACCCAACGGAACCCCGCACCTATAGGGAGTATTATCGTCGCTTGATGAATAGTTTGGGTATCCCGGCAATGAAATTTCACGGACTGCGCCACAGTTTTGCAACGCGCTGTATTGAATGTGGATGCGATTACAAAACCGTGAGCGTACTATTGGGGCACGCCAATATCAGCACAACGTTGGACCTGTATGTTCACCCGAATCTCGACCAAAAACGACGTTGCATTGACAAGATGAGCAAAAGTCTGATGTAGCCGACTTTCCATTCCCCCTCATCGAAGTTTTCCGTGAGGGGGCTCGCTTTTTCACCCAATCTCTTTTCCCCTAAGCTGTGTAAGCTATGGTAGGCAAACATTTAATCATTAAAGTAGGAGGTCGGCACAATTCCTTCCTTTTGTTCCCTTCTATGCGGTTTCCATTTCATACCTTTGTGCCACCAAACAAAATATAGTAGATACGCCGACAACCTAACAGCTTTTTATAAGAAAAGTAGAGAGCAGAGGGGGAGCAATCTAAAGGAGAGCGTATTTTGTGCTTATATAATGTTCACAATGTACCGATGAGTAGTCTAAAGATTATTCCAAAGACAATGAACAAACAGGTTTTACACAAGGCTTTGGCCCACTACCAAGAATGGTTTGCAGCAAACAAAGAGCAGGCGATGCTCGAATATAAAGAGCGAGAAGAACTTGCACTCCAGACTCGGAGTTTTACAAAAGAGATTTTGTTGGAAATGTCGGAGGAGCAGCTATACGATTACATCGCTCCCCTTTGGGCTATGGCTATGTGGGGCAACAAACATTATCAGATAGATAACATCATAGAAGCCAATGGGATGCCCCTACTTCGCCAACAGCTCGCCAATTTGATCTACGGAACAACTTCAATTGAAAAGCGGTGGGATGAGTTTCGCGCCAAGATTAGGGGTGTAGGCCCTGCCATTATGAGCGAATTGCTCTGTAAAACGCATCCAGATTCATTTCTCTTATGGAATAAGAAAACCTACAACGGGTTCTCTGCTCTTGAAGTTGCCAAGCTTCCGAGGTTTGAAACTCGCTTGAATGGACGCAAGTATTCTCAACTGTGCGAAACTGCTAAGCAGATTATTAACGAGATTAAAGATTTCGGAAACAGAAAGGTAACGGATATGGTTACGCTGAATTCTTTTATTTGGCAAGAATTACAAGAGGTAATCAAAGAGCCTATGCCCCTCTCAAAACAAAAAGAAGAGGAACCCTTACCTACATCCAAGAAAGAAGCTTCTTTTATACACAATGACATTAGAGACAAAGTTGCTGAAATAGGAAGATGTTTGGGTTTTAGAGCCGAAGTCGAGAAGAAAGTTGCCAATGGAGCCATTGTGGATGCTGTATGGGAGGTTACTATCGGCAATATGGGGCGCGTTATCTACGTTTTTGAGGTTCAAACTGCCGGTTCGATCGATAGCTTGATTCTTAATCTAATGAAATCTAAAAACAATAAAGCGGTTCAGGGCATAGTTGCTGTGACCGATCAAAAGCAAATCGATAGGATAAAGAGAGAAATAGCTTCTTTATCCATAAAAGATGAAGTTCGATTTTGGGATTACGAAGAAGTGCTAAGGATTCACGAATCTCTGCAATTTGTAAATGAATCCATCAATAATTTAGATTTGGTCCCGAAGGGTTTGTAATGGACTGATAAGTTAGGCGATAAGTGGTGATTCCTTAAGGATATTTTGTGAAGTAGTTTTGCTCACAAACGAGTGTCAATAAATAGAAAACGCAGTAAGGTTAGTCTTGCTGCGTTTTTTTGTCTGGAGGGGGCGTATAGTTCTTCGATCTACAAGCCGATTCTTTTTCGATAGCCTTTAGTATCCTCCAAAATCATTAGAACCTTGGTGGATATATTTTCTTAGAATGTAATAAATAAAGGGCGTAAATCTGTGAACTATGAGATTTGCACCCTTATTTGAGAGAAGAGAATTTTTTTGAGATTGATTACTACATTCGGAAAACTATTTGACAACAACCTTAATGGCTTGATGCGTTCGATTTTTGTGAGTAATCACAAGAATGTAAACAGCAGGGGAGAACCCTTGTAAGTTGTACTCTGCACTTTCTTTTAAGAAAGCACCAACAAGTTTGCCGCTAAAATCGAAAATCTCGATTCCTGCCATATTTGTGTTGCAAGTAAGTATATTGTTGCCCCAAGACAATTGTCCCGGTTTTGTAGTAACGGGTTCAACCCCAGAAGGAGTGTCTTCAAAATCATCCACTGTCAAGATAAATTCTCGAAAGTTACCATCCGCATCTTCTTCTACCCGATACATCTCCCAATTCTTTTTGTTGATGTTGGTGGCAGAGTCTTTGTAAAGCAAATTATCTTGTGGCAGATTGGTCCCCCTTACGTAAATATGCCCGGGAACAGATTCCTTACTACGATCAAAAATAGATTGTGAAATGGTTTGCGTTGCCTCGTGATTCATAGAATTGCCATAGATATACAAATCACGGAGCTTAACATTTGTTTTAACATTCAAACTCGATAGTTGGTTACAACCAACATTAAGACGCATAACTGTGGGTATCTTTTCGGTGTCAATCGCTGTAAGTTTATTATTTTGCAGTAAACACTCTGTGAGATGCTCCATTGGGGAGAGTTTGACCTCATTCAAAAGATTCTTGGAAATATCAATAGTTTGCAAATGAGTATTGTGTTCAAGATCGACGGTTTTCAGTTGATTGTTTTTGAGAATGAGCCTTTCCAACAAAGTACAGCCCGATACATCAATCGTGGACAAGAGGTTGTTTCCCGCAATGAGTTGTACAAGGGCTTCGTTTTGTGTTAGGTTGAGTTGTTCAATAGCATTTTCTGAACAATTGAGTATGTTAAGGGCACGATTGTTCGTGACATCCAAGCTCGTAAGACCGTTGTTGATAACCATCAAGCGTTTGAGTTTTTTGTTGTTCGAAATGTCGATGCTTTTCAGTTGGTTTTCGGAACAAAGAAGTTTTTCGAGATTTTCTAATTTGCTCGTATTGAGGGAGGAGAGTTGGTTGTGCTCGCAGTCTATCAGTTTCAGATTGGTATTGTAGTTGAGGAGTAGGTTGCTGATTTTATTGCCGGAGCACAAAATCTCTTCCAAATGGGTAGCTCCGCTAATGTCCAAAGAGATCGCTTGGGTAGAGCTACAATCAAAACTAAGAATATCGCCGTAAATTTTGATTTTAGAACCGAGCAACTTACCGCTAATCATAGTTTTATTGCCCATATTGTTCTTCACGCCATCGCCCCAATCTATTGTAATATCCGAATTGGACTCTATCTCAAAAGAGAGAGGCGTATCTATGGGAAGAGCATAGCCTAGCGTAATTGCCGGTTTTTGTACATTCTGTTGTAACAAGTAATACACATTGTTCTTGTTAATGACCAAGTTGGCAATGTTTCCTCCGGCTTCAATAGAGATGATAACCCCGTCTTTACGCCGGTTGGAGGTTACGAAGTCAATGGTTTCATCAAAGGACGAGAAAGTCTTTTGAACTCCACCAAAAGCATCCGTTGCATAAAATTTTACAGGGTTTCCATCAAAAATAGCCAAGAAAGAAGTTGCTTCTTTTTCCCATATTTTGATGGATTTATCAATGTCAAGATTGTCGTTTTTGTTCAAGTAAATGCTTAGTTCCTTAATTTTCTCTTTAGCGGCATTGGCCTCACAGTTCATCGTAAAATGGACGTTGTCGATGTTTCTAACGGCATCAAAATAGAGGCTAACCATACCAAACATACTGACCTTGTTGGATAGATAAAAATTCTCTTGGTAGAACTGCTCAAAACTGGAGCCAACTTTTGCTGTAAGTTCATCAATGTAGAGTGGTAATGTATTTCTGACAAGCAATAGTTTGTAGTTCCCGTTTTGGTAGTCAATAACAAAATAAACTCCGGGTTTGGGATTAAAGAGAGAAACAATGCGCAAACCGGTATCATTGCTCTGCAACAGACTGATAGTTTCATCAATTGTTTGTTTGATGCCACCCGAATTCCCGGAAAATTTGGTTCCCATAAAACCTCCCAATGGCAAAGAAATTTCTTTGCCATTGGTAAGAATGTCTATAACATCGTTCTTTGTTCCTCTTTCAGGAATGAGTTGCAAGGCTTTTAGCAAGTTTTTCGAATCCTTCTGCGGTGTCATCTTGTAATTTTTGCCATTATAGGTGGCGTTATATTCACCGTTGGGTGTAACATACTTACCGTGGGCAACTGTAAAATCGGTCTCGAGTTTGTTGATATACTCACACAAACGTATCGGGTCGAATACAATGCTTGCAGTTTGTCCCTCCGCTGTAAATGAAGTTCCCCAAAAGCACACCAACCCTAAGAGCAGAATAGAGGAAAATAGAGATACCCTCTTGAGTAGAGATAATGTCATTTTTTCTTAACGATCGACTCGCTTGTTAGTAACTGCAGATGAAAGTGCAGGAGTCTTGATGCACTCTCTGCCTGTTTTTTTCTTTAGATGCGCAAATATACAATTTCATCAATAATTGTTACTACAAAAACTTAATATATCGAAAATATTTTCTGAGATATTTTCCGGAAATGTAGGTGGTAGAGTACAGGAACAACTTATGCACACCATATTCGCCAACCCCAATAATAGTGCACATAGAAATGGTTTAACTTTTCTTGTATTGAAAATGTTAATCGGAAATATTATTTGCTTTTTTTTCGTGACGATGCTTGAGCTCTTCTAGATATCCTGCAGTGATAACTCCTGATGGGAGTGCGATAATGGCAACACCAACCAATGCCGAGACCATACTGATAATTCGACCTAAGCCCGAAATGGGATATATGTCACCATAACCAACAGTAGTAAGCGTACACGTTGCCCAATATACAGCTTCAAAGAAATCTGAAAACACTGGTTCTCCGGTGTTCGGTTTTAATGCTATCTCGCCATTGAACATTACTAATGCTGTGACAAAAATATAGGAAACCGCAAATGATAGCACAGTCAGCAATACCTGTCTCTCTCGTTTAACAACAGCTATTAGGATTTGAAGAGGAGCAAAGTATCTAAAGAAGTTCAGAATTCTAAGTAATTTCAAAATACGATACAAACGGAACAACTTTAATGCAGGATTAAGTAGACTGAGGGTTGGGAGGATGGACAATAGATCTATAATTGCCATTGGAGTAAGTGGATAAAGGATCAGCCATTTCTTAGACTTCGACCCTCGTCTTAGGTCTGCAGTAATCCACCTCAAAATGTAATCGACAATAAAGACCACACAAGATACAATATCAAGAGCAACTAACAGAGGAGGTTGATCTTTGAACATTAGGGGAACTATCGCCATAGCAATAGCAGACAGCATTATTGCATCGTAAATTTTAGAACTGCGACGCATATGTACTCCATTGGCAGGTTCAATCACTGCAAGTATGTCTTTTCTGCAAATCATATCACTGCAATATATAAATTCCTTATCTGTTTTTGTGGTTCGATGATAAGAATTTTCTATAATTCACTGTTATCTTTTGTCTAAGTAAATCTCTACAAGAAATTACGCGGAACTTCAGTGGAAAGTTGTCTTTCCAATTGATGAGAAGGGAATTACTTTGTTTGTCAGTATAAACTTTCTATATAGAGTGTTTGGTTTTTCCATTTTCTTTTTTCTTTCGACAAGTGAATAGTAACCATTAACAAGCATCACTAAAAACTTCATCAGCGACTACTTGCCGATGCAGAAGTTTTGGAAGATATGGTGCAGGATGTTGTCACCGGTTATGGTATCTCCGGTTATCTCTCCCAAAGAGTCTATGCAAAGACGTAGATCCGGGGTGAGTAGCTCCATCGATAATCCTTGCTGCATTCCGAATAAGACGCGGTTAAGACCCTCTTGAGCCGAGAGAAGAGCAGTCAGATGCCTCGTGTTGGATAAAAGTAATTCCGAGGTGTTATTTTGGGTTAGCCGATTTGCTTTGTTCAATAGCGATAACTCCAAACCCTCGATGCCCTTCCTCTCCTTCCCGGAAATAGAAATCACCTCTCTTGCCCCACTTTGTTTCAACCAAGAGGTTAACCGCAGCACGGTATCCTCGTCGATAAGGTCTATTTTGTTGACAAGGTCTATAACGTCATTAGAAGAGGAGGAGGGGACGGCAACAGTTTCCGGCAAGAAGTTTTTTCCGGCTTCTTGCTGAGCGTTCAGTTCGATGGCATCCCATACCCGTAAGACGATCTGGGCTTGCTCTATTTTCTGCAAACTGCGTTGGATGCCCAGATTTTCTATGGGGTCGATGGTGTCTCTAAATCCGGCAGTATCCACCATCCGAAAAAGAATTCCGTTGATGCTTAGAGTGTCTTCCACGGTGTCCCGGGTGGTACCGTGTATATCGCTTACAATGGCCCGATCTTCCTGAAGAAGAGCATTGAGGAGAGTGCTTTTCCCAACGTTGGTTGCCCCAACGATTGCTACCGGAATACCTTTCTTTATGCTATTCCCGGAAGAAAAACTTTGAATGAGGCGACTTATTTTGTCCTCTACCTCGTGGGTCAATTGAATTAGCTCGGATCGATCTACAAACTCAACATCTTCTTGACTAAAATCGAGCTCTAATTCCAACAGAGCCGTTAGATGTAGCAGCTTATGGCGCAGCTCGTTGAGGTTATTGCTCAACTGTCCCCTCAGCTGCTCCATAGCCATTTTGTGCTGCTGTTGTGTCTCCGATGCAATTAGATCGGCAACAGCTTCAGCTCGAACCAAGTCCATCTTTCCATTGATGAAAGCTCTCTGTGTAAATTCTCCGGCTTGTGCCATTCTGCATACTCCGCTTTGCGTCAGGCTTTCCAAGATTTTGCGCACAATATAGATAGAAGCGTGACAAGAGATCTCCACCACGTCTTCTCCGGTATAGGAATGGGGGGCTTGGTAGTAGGTGGCTACAATTTCGTCGATGAGTTCTCGGTCTGCTACAAAGGTGCCAAAATATGCCTTTCTTGGGGTTGGGAGAGAAGAGTGGTTTTCTTCGGAAGAGGTCTGCACAAATTTTTGCCAAAGATCGATTGATCGGGTACCCGATATGCGGATAACAGCTATTCCGCCTCCCATACCTGTTGCAAGTGCGCAAATGGTGTCTTGTCTGAGATGCAAATTGGGGTTCATAGATCCTTTGGGGCGAGTAGGTTGTTGTGGAGGGTTTGTATGGTCTGATGTAGAATGGGGTGTTGCATATCTGGAGCAATATGGCTCAGAGGCTCCAACACAAAAAGGCGTTGGTGCATACAGGGGTGGGGCAGCGTTAGTTCGTTGGTTTGCAAGATACACTCATTGTATAGCAAGAGGTCTATGTCTATGGGGCGATCTGCGTACCCGGAAGTAGGAGAGCTTTTAGTTTTTCGTCCCAATTTTTTCTCAATGTCCAAAGCTACTTGTAGGAATTGAACTGGAGAAAGCCGTGTACGTCCGCAAACTGCCGTATTGATGAACTTGTTGCAACTACTAAAGCCCCAAGGCTCTGTTTCAAAGAATGGAGCAATGGCTATGATTTGCAACCCTGCTGCTTGGAGCTGAAAAATGGCTTGTTGCAACAACAGTTCTCTGTTTTGCAAGTTGGAGCCAAGAGAAAGATAGATAACAGCCCCGTCTCCCTCACAAGACGAGGCTGTTTGTGTCGCATCAGATGATGAGCATTGCATCGCCATAGGCACCAAAACGATATTTTTCCTCTACTGCCACCTTGTAGGCATCCATTACTTGGTCATATCCCCCAAAGGCTGCGGTCATCATCAGGAGGGTTGAGTAGGGCATATGAAAATTGGTTATTAGGGAAGTGGGGAGTGTGAAGTCGTATGGCGGAAAGATAAATTTGTTGGTCCATCCTTCGTACTCTTTGATGTAACCATCTGTACTGATGGCAGTTTCCATAGCTCTAAGCACGGAGGTGCCCACAACGCAGATTCGGTTGTCCCGGTCTCTAGCTGCATTTACCATATCGCAACAGAGGCGGTTTACAATCATTTCTTCGCTTTCCATTTTGTGTTTGGTCAGGTCTTCTACATCTATTTCTCGGTAGTTGCCCAATCCATTGTGCAGTGTAAGGAATGTGAAGCGACAATCCTTCAACAACAGTCTCTTGTGTAACTGTGGGGTAAAGTGCAGGCTTGCCGCCGGAGCTACCACCGCACCCTCCTTCTCCGCAAAAATACTTTGGTAACGTTCGGCATCTTCCGGTTCTGCCGGGCGGTTCATATACTTGGGAATGGGAGCTTCGCCAAGATCAAAGAGTACTTTCTTGAACTCCTCGTGGCTTCCATCATATAGGAAGCGAAGTGTGCGCCCCCGTGATGTGGTATTGTCTATTACTTCTGCTACCAAACTTTCGTCTGGTCCAAAGCTCAGTTTATTACCGATACGAATTTTTCGGGCAGGATCTACCAAAACATCCCACAGTTTGAGCCCTTCATTTAGCTCTCTTAGCAAGAAAACCTCAATCTTGGCTCCGTTTTTTTCTTTATTCCCGTAGAGCCGAGCCGGAAATACTTTGGTGTTGTTGAGAACAAAAACATCGTCTTTACCAAAGTAATCGACGAGGTCTCTAAACGTGCGGTGCTCTATGGAACCATCTTTCTTGTGAAGAACCAACAGGCGAGAATCGTCTCGGAAGTAAGTGGGACGGTCTGCAATTAGTTCGGATGGGAGTTCAAATTCAAATTGAGAAAGCTTCATCTATACTATATATTATTTTTTATAAATCAAAAGGTTAATATAGGAGAGGTCTTACGTTTAATACCTCTTCGTACCCTTCTTCCGAGGGGGCTATATGGCGGAGTATTTGGGTAAAATCCTCTGTCGTAAAGCATTCATCGATGCCAATGCCTCCGACTTCGGTGCGTTGCAAGGAGGTTAAGAAAGCGCCACTTTGAAGCAATACTCCTAAATCCCGAGCGATGGAGCGTATATAGGTTCCTTTGCCGCATCGGATGCGAAGTGTAACAAAGGGGAGCGAAAAGTTTTCCATAACAATAGATTCTACAAACACTCGCTTAGCTTTCAGAGTAACCTCTTTTCCTTCTCGGGCTAAATCGTAGGCACGTTTTCCATTAACAGATGTTGCCGAAAATATGGGAGGGATCTGCTCTATCCATCCGGAAAAAGAGAGGAGAGCCTTCTGTAACAGCTCTTTTGTGATATGTTCGTATGGAAAAAAAGCATCGGGTTCCATTTCGGAGTCAAAAGAAGGGGTGGTAGCCCCCAATTGCAACGTGGCCACATATTCTTTACTGTGGGTCATCAGCTCTTCTATATGTTTGGTGCATTTTCCCGTGCAAATAATAAGCACTCCCGTTGCCTTGGGGTCTAGAGTACCGGCGTGCCCCACTTTGATTTTTCGCAGCCCGGAAGCATACTTAACGCAGTGGCGGAATTTGTTTACAAGGTCAAATGAGGTCCAGTCCAGCGGTTTGGCAAAAGGAACAATCTGTCCCGTGCGCAGGAGGAATGGCACTCCTTGCTCTGCCATTGCCCGGGAATACAGAAAGGGTTGCAGGTGTGGGTATTGCTTCATCAAACTCATCGGCAAATCCCTTTTAGGCAACTTGTAGAGGTACTCCGCATAGGAGCAAGACGATGACAAGCATTCCTATGGCGATACGGTAATATCCAAAAAGTTTGAATCCATATTTGGAAATGAATCCAATGAAAAACTTGATAGCCAACAAGGCTACGACAAAAGCGACCAAGTTGCCCACAATCAGTTCTTGAGCATTTTCCCGAAATATGGCTATGCCACTCTCTTGGTATAGTTTGTAAGCTTTGAGCAGTGTTGCCCCAAGCATTGTAGGTACGGCAAGGAAAAAAGAAAACTCTGCAGCTCTTTTTCGGCTTAATCCTTGCTGTAGCCCTCCCACAATGGTTGCCATAGAGCGAGACACTCCGGGAATCATAGCAATACACTGAAAGAGCCCTATTACAAAGGCGTTTTTGGATGTTATGCGTTCTCTTTTTGAATGGGCAAAAAGGGTATCGATAAAGAGCATAAATACCCCTCCCAAAACGAGCATAATGGCCACAACCCAAACACTTTCGAGCATCTTGTCTATCCAATCCTCGAGGAGTAATCCGGCAACGACAGCCGGCAGCAGTCCGATGAGTAGTTTCAAGTAGAACGAAAGTCTGGCAGAGAATTTATTTGAGGCTGTAGATGCAGTGTTACGGTCGGGATCATCGTTTTCCAATAGGAAAAAGCGCTTGTAATATAGAACAACAACCGATAAGATGGCACCGAACTGAATCATCACGGTAAAGGCTTTGACAAAGTCGGTCGATTCCATTCCGAGAAACCCTTGGGTGAGAATCATATGCCCCGTACTGGATACGGGTAAGAATTCCGTAAGCCCCTCCACAAGGGCTAAAATAATGCACTCTATAATAGACATAAGGGTAGTTGGGGTTGGTTTGATTTTGAATTATGCCTTTTCGCTTGTCTCCGACTTAGAATTGCGTGGCTTGCTCAGAATAGCATAGATCATCAGTAAAAAACCGATTAGAGAAACAGCCGGGGCAACAACAATTCGGAGCGAACTGAAAATGGCCGGGTTAAACGATACTCCGTCCTTAGAACCTCCGCCCCCCATCAATACAAAACCGACAATGATCAGAGTAATGGAAACACCCACCAGTAGATAGTTTTTGCGAGTAAATATCATAATTGAGAAAATGTAGCAAGAAAACAATAGTCAATGGAATTGCAGAGAATCAACTCAAGATGAGCTTTCCCTTTTCCATCCGAATATATTTGTTTGTGGAGAAGAACGCCGTGAAAAAAGAGAGTATAATACCCACCAAGGGAAGTCCTATGTAGATGATAAGTTTTTCCGTTAGAATCAGCTCCGAGATAAGCCTTATGCCTAACCAATTGCCCAGCGAATATATGGTAAGGGCTGTTAGTGCAGAAGAAAGCAATCCTCCCCACAGTCCGTTAAATACGCTGTATGCAATAAAAGATCTCCGGATGAAAAAGGGTTTTGCGCCCAAGAGAGTCATTGTTCTTATCAAAAACCTTCGGGTATATATCATAATGTGCGTGGTGTTGTTTACCTGTATAACAGCCATTAGCAGCAGTAGCCCCGAAATAACCAGCAATACTATGGAAACATTATGCAATATTCGGTCCGCATCTCGAAGCATATCGCTCCGGTACAACAGGCTGTCTACCCCTTTCCACGATTTTATTTTGCTATCGACCATACTTAAACTGTCGGGGCGTGCATATTCGGCACGCAAATGTACTTCTATCGAAGAGAGTAGAGGATTGTATCCCAAGACGTTTTCGGCGTTTTCGCCCAACTCCGACTCAAGCTCTTTGGCTGCCTCTTGGGGAGATATATATACGGCTTCCTTGACAAAGGGTTCGGTTCGGATTTCTTGCAGAAGCTCGGCAACCTCTTCTTCTGTGCTCTGTTTGTTCAAGAGAATAGAAAATGTAACCTGTTCCCTTACTTGTTGATCCAGCTTTTGCTGTGTCAGCTTTACGATACCAATCCAACCTAAAACAAGCAGAGGCAGTGCAATACTGACGATTGCCACCAAACGAGTGCTCAGCGAGAGCCTTTTTTTGCGATGTGGAGAATAGTTTTTTGCCATTGCGGGTACACGTGTTCAAAATAGGGGGGTGCGATGTGTAATGACGCACCACACCCAAATTTAGGTACAAAGATACACTATGCCCTCCAATTATTCAAAAATATATCCGGTCGTATAGATTTGTCTCCAGAGCAACACCGGCACAGTCGCAGACCTCTGCAAGGGAAGGCTTTGCTCTTGAGAGGGGGGCTTCCCTCTAATGGAAACCTTGTCGGTGCCCCTAATTTCCCTTTTATATGGGGCAACAAAGCCGTATTAGGATCGAGTGTTCTATTTGTAGGGAATTAATTTTTGTTTTCTTCGGAGAAAAGGAAAATTTGCAGGGAATTATCGGAAATTAGTTCCCTGCAAATTCGAAATTTTGAGGGAACTATTTGCGGACGAATCCTATGCCTCTAATGAGCAAAACGAAAACAAGGAAAAATGATATTGATACCTGTGCTCAATACCTCTTTTGTCAATCTCAATCTGCAGAGGAAACTCTGTTGAAGCTCTATGTTTTTACCTTCCTCACCGCCGTATCATCTCCTTGCGTGGAATCGAAAAGGGCAATTCTCTCCTTCAATCTTACTGCAGAAACTTTGAAAAACGTATATTTGCGAGGTAAACCTAAACAGTGCAACTCGATTGATACGTGTAAGAATGCGACAAAGGATCTTGTGGATGCTTCTTCTCTTTTTGGGGGTCGGAGCGGTTGGCGGTTTTGCTCAGGAGGAGAGTATAACCACTACGTCGTATAAGTTTTTGGATGTTCCTCCCTCTCCGCAGTCCTTAGCCAATGGAGGTATTATACTGACCTACATAGATGCCAATCCATTGCTCGCTTTTGATAATCCCGCTCTCTTCGGTCAAGAAACTGCGGGACAGTTGGGTCTTTCCTATTTCAACTATATGCGAGGAATCAATGCTCTCAATGCAATTTACGGTTCTGCCATTGGGGATAGGGGCACTTGGGCGGTTGGAGTTAGAGCGTTGAAATATGACGAGATGCAAGGCTATGATGCGCAAGGTTTAGCCACCAATAAATTTACGGCAATGGATGCCGCTTTGGAGGGGCTTTTTAGTTATGACCTAACCGATAACCTTCGGGGAGGGCTTGCTCTTAAAGCCGTTTACGGAGTTATAGAAAAATATAGTGCTTTTGCTCTTGTGAGTGATGCCGGGTTGAGTTACTATGATGGAAAATCCGGAACCTCCATCGGATTGACTTTGACCAATGTGGGGGGGACACTTAAAAGCTATGGTGAGCAACGCTCTCTACCTCCTTGGGATATTCGAGTGGGATACTCTCAAGCCTTGAGCCACGCTCCTTTTAGGGTGCACGTCACTTTGTATGGGCTTTCTCCATATCATATTCGTACTATGGGAAAGGGGGAGACCTCTCTCAAAAAAGTGATGAGACATTTTTCGTTAGGGGCGGAATTTACTCCAAACGAGCAGTTTTGGGTGGGAGTAGGGTACAGCCCCAACACGGCTCTTAGCTTGTCCAAACAAGGGACACGTTCTCTGAGCGGATTCTCTTGCGGAGTGGGTTTCAATACCGATTATTTGCGTTTGGCATTATCGGCTGCGGTGTATCATCCTCAAGTTTTGGGACTGATGTTTTCCGTTAGCACCAATTTCGGCAACGATCGCTTCATTTTCTAAGCCTACAAACAGAATATTTTCGGATGAATTTACTACACAATCGCATAACTATAGCTATAGATGGGCATAGCTCTTGTGGCAAAAGTACTTTGGCAAAGGCCCTTGCCAAGCATTTGGGGTATATATATGTGGACACGGGGGCTATGTATCGGGCTGTGACCCTCTATTCGATGAAAAATAATCTTTGGACCGGTGATGGTAATCCCGATTTGCAAGCCTTGCAACACTCTATGCCCGATATAGAAATATCGTTTACCCGAATGGAAGACGGCACCTTGCATACGTTTCTCAATGGTGAGGACGTTGAGCGAGAAATTCGTACCCTTCAGGTATCGGAAAAAGTCAGCCCTATCAGCACGATAGATTTTGTGCGCCAAGCCCTGGTAGCGCAGCAGCAAGAAATGGGAAAAAACAAGGGGGTGGTGATGGATGGAAGAGATATAGGCACTACGGTATTCCCCAACGCAGAACTTAAAATCTTTTTGACGGCTTCGCCTGAGGTGCGTGCCCAGAGGCGTTTCTTGGAGCTGCAAGAAAAAGGAACTCCGGCATCCCTCCAAGAGGTGTTGCACAACATAGAAGAGCGCGATCGTATCGACTCGACCCGGGAAGTATCGCCCTTGCGACAGGCTCCGGATGCCGTGGTAATAGACAATTCGCATCTGACCATAGAGGAGCAAAACGAGAAAGTGTTTGCTTTGGCACAAGAGCGCATCAACGGAGCAACCCAACAGAGAGGAATGGTGGAGATCGATGAGCAATCGGGATTTTGTTTCGGAGTTGTGACCGCTATTCGTCGAGCCGAGGAAGAACTTCAGAAAGCCCCCGGTGAACTGTACTGTTTGGGAGATATTGTACACAACACCGGAGAGGTGGAGCGATTGGGAAAAATGGGACTCAAGAGCATCGACTACGAGTATTACCGTCAATTGCGCAACAAAAGGGTCTTTTTTAGGGCACACGGCGAACCTCCTTCTACCTATACCTATGCCCAAGAGCACGGCATTGCCATAGTCGATGCCACTTGCCCGGTAGTGCTTAGGTTGCAAGAACGCATCCGAGAGGCTTATGCAAACAAAAGTCCTGAAACGCAAATTGTCATCTTGGGTAAACGCGGACACGCCGAGGTAAATGGATTGGTGGGGCAGACCAATGGAGATGCCATCGTGATACAAAATAGAGAAGAACTGGAAAATATAGATCCTTCTTGTGGGGTTATTCTCTTTGCACAAACCACTATGGGGTTGGAGTTATTTGAAGAGGTGGTTGAGGCAATCACTCGTTACCTTAACCCCGGGGTGACTTTTCTTCATTACGACACCATTTGCCGGCAGGTATCTAAACGTATCCCCAATATTATGGAGTTTGCGGCACGGCACGATAGGGTCTTTTTTATAGCCGGACCCCAGAGCTCCAATGGACACGTTCTTTTTGCCAAATGCAAAGAAACCAACCCCAAAAGCTTTTTTGTCTCCGATGTCTCCGAATTGACTTTGGAAATGGTGCCGAGCGCCTCCGAATCCATTGGTGTATGTGGAGCAACCAGTACCCCTCACCGACAAATGGAAGAGTTGGCATCACGGATACGAGCTTTTATGGCGCAAAGAAGAACCGAGGCTTAGAGTCTTTCCGTTTTGGTCGCTTGCTTTTCATCGTTCGTTATCTGTACGGAAGATCATTCCCTCGGGGATGTAAGCACCGTTTTGTTAAATTCGGAGAGATGTGGGGCTCTTGAATTTGGTATTCCGTTTTGTGTTTACAATTGTATGTATTACCTTTGGAGCAATATGCCGTGGGCGGGTCTCACAATAGCGTAAGAGAGTATTAAGGTTAAAGTTAAATATGGAATTTATGAAAAAGCAAAAGTATCAGACCCCTTCTGTTGAGCAGATTGCTCTACGGACAAACGGAGCTCTTATGGAAGGTTTGTCTATGGGAATTAGTGATGACCCCGCAGAAGGTGGTGGAGATTGAGATTCTCAAGTAAGAAGAAAAATGGAGGATGTACCCCGTACGGGGTGCATCCTTTGTTTTTTATTACCTTTGGGTTCCTCTGAAACTTACTACCAAAATGGAGAACTTGAAAGAACTAATCGATAAAATTCTCAACGGATACCTTATTACTCGGGAAGAGGCGGTTGAGTTGTGGCAGACAGCTTTACCCGAGGGGCTTTATGAAGCAGCACACGAGGTAACTGTCCGTTGTATGGGTAACTCTTTTGATACTTGCTCTATTGTGAATGTAAAAAGTGGCAATTGTCCCGAGGACTGCAAGTGGTGTGCCCAAAGTAAGCACTATCCAACGGGAACGGAGCAGTATGCCCTGTTATCTCCATCCGAATGCAAGGAGGCGGCCCTCCAAAATCGTAATTCCGGGATTGGTCGCTTCTCTTTGGTTGCCGGAGGGAGGTCGCAATCCAGGCGAGAAATAGATCACTTGGTTGGGTGTTACAATCAAATTCGGAGTATCTCGGATATTAAGTTGTGTGCTTCGTTGGGTTTATTGGACTATGACAAACTGCTCGCTCTTCGCCGGTCAGGGGTAACTACTTATCACTGCAATATGGAAACGGCACCGTCTTTTTTTGCTTCACTCTGTTCCACCCACACTCAGGAACAAAAACTACAAACTATACGGGAGGCTCGAAGGGCGGGAATGCAGATTTGTTCCGGGGGGATTATCGGAATGGGCGAGAGTATGGAGCAGCGCATCGAGTTCGCCCTCTATTTGCGAGATGTGGTGAAGTCTTTTTCTATTCCCATCAACATACTGCAACCCATCAAGGGGACTCCTTTGCAGCGCACTCCTCCTTTGAGCGAAGAGGAATATTTGACCACCGTGGCTCTGTTTCGCCTGATTAACCCCAAAGCTTATTTACGCTTTAGTGGAGGGCGAGCACAACTCTCCCAAGAGGTGATGCACAAGGCGGTCTATATTGGAATCAATGCTGCCATTACAGGCGATATGCTTACTACGACAGGGACGCAAGCTGCCGAGGATATGGCAATGATTCAATCTATGGGGATGGTCAATACCAACCAAACAGATTGGGAAGCAGTTCTATAGATATAAACAACAAAAAGGTTACTTGATAATGACTTCTTCTTCCGATCTTATCACTCCTTCGATGCTTAATTGGGAGCGTACCCACTTATGGCATCCATACACAAGCGTAATTGACCCCTTGCCTGTCTTTCCCGTGCAGAAAGCTCAAGGAGTGTACATTTATCTGCAAGATGGCACCGCCCTTGTTGACGGAATGAGTTCGTGGTGGGCGGCTGTACACGGATACAATCACCCTCAACTCAATAAAGCGGCACAAGAACAATTGGAAGCAATGAGCCACGTAATGTTTGGCGGATTGACACACAAACCGGCAATTGATTTGGGTCAAGAACTGACCGATCTTTTACCTAAAGAATTGGATAGAATCTTTTTTGCGGATAGTGGCTCTGTTTCGGTTGAGGTGGCTTTGAAGATGGCAATACAGTATCACCAGTCTCGTGGAGAGGGGCAGCGCACACACTTTGCCACCATAAGAAGCGGATACCACGGAGATACCTGGCACGCTATGAGTGTTTGCGATCCCGTAACCGGTATGCACGGACTATTTTCGGGAGCTTTGCCCTTGCAATATTTCTTGCCCCAACCGTCTTCTTCTTTCTACGGAGAGTGGAATCCTAACGACCTTGTCCCTTTGGAGCGATTGTTGGAAGAAAATGGCCACATCATTGCAGCATTGATTTTAGAGCCGGTGGTTCAAGGGGCAGGTGGAATGTATTTCTATCATCCTCAATACCTTGTTGGAGCTCGAGAGCTGTGCAATCGGTACGGCGTTTTGCTCATCTTCGACGAAATAGCAACGGGCTTTGGGCGCACCGGTAAGATGTTTGCTTTGGAGTATGCCGGAGTTACACCGGACATCATTACTGTGGGCAAGGCCTTGACGGGGGGATATATGACCTTGGCAGCGACTGTTACGCAAGAAGTTATTGCCAATACCATTTGTTCTGGGGAGGCCGGGTGTTTTATGCACGGTCCTACCTTTATGGCAAATCCTCTTGCTTGTGCTATAGCAGCCGAAAGTTTGCGGATGATTCGCCAGCCCGAAACTCTGTGCAGGGTACAAGCCATAGAGCGACAGCTAAAAGACGAATTGCCAGAGGCGGAGACGATTGTCGGAGTACGGGAAGTGCGGGTATTAGGGGCTATCGGAGTGGTAGAGATGGAGCAGCCGGTAGATATGGCACGGATGCAGAAACAATTTGTTCGGCGAGGAATATGGGTGCGTCCTTTTGGAAAGTTGTGCTACATAATGCCCCCTTACATCATAGAACCGAATCAGTTGAACCTCCTTACAAGAGGATTGATCGAAGTCTTGAGAGAAGAAACTTCTCGATAACCTCCTTTCAAAAACAATTTGTGGACGAGCAGGGGCAACCTATGGATAAAAAAGAAGCAGACACAGGTGCCCCGATCCGTTATCGTCTGGCAATGTTGTGTGTAATTCTTTGAAACCATTTTCCAATATAGAATAAAGACATTCTTTTTCACCCAATTGCAATGATAAAAAAACTCTTCGTCCTCATTTCTTTGCTCTTGTCACTTAGTCAGTTCGTTTATGCCGATTGGTTGGGGGATAAGTATTCTATGTTCATTCACTATGGTTTGTATTCTATTCCGGGTGGAGTTTGGAACAGTCGTCCTGTTACGGAGGGCTATTCGGAGCAAATCTTTTCATTTGGGGTACACTTTTCTGACCAATATGAAGCTCTTGCCCACCAATTTACGGCAGAGGATTTCGATGCGGAGGCCTTGGTCCTCTTAGCACAACGAAGTGGAATGCGTTCCATTGTGCTGACCGCCAAGCATCACGATGGATTTTGTTTGTGGAGGACACGGACAACCGAGTATAATGCCTACGATGGAACGCCGGCTCGGAGAGACTTGGTGCAGGAGTTGTCGGAAGCCTGTCATCGCCGAGGAATGCGCTTCGGCATCTATTTCTCTCTAATCGATTGGCACTATCCCTACGCTGTGCCCTTTACTTCTCACAATGCCGATCCCGTTACTCCGTTGCATCACGAATACAATAAGGAACAGGTAACAGAGCTTCTTTCCAATTACGGAGCAGTGGATGAGTTGTGGTTTGATATGGCTTCTTTGCAAGAGAAACAGAGCAAAGAGTTGTACGAATTGGTGCACAACCTTCAACCTAATTGTATGGTCAGCGGAAGAGTGGGGAATGACTTTGCTGACTTTTGCGTTATGGCGGATAATGAGTACCCCAACTACCAGATGCAGCTCCCTTGGCAAACAGCGGCTTCTATGTTTAACGAAACGTGGGGGTATCGTTCTTGGCAGGAGAGGGGGCTTGTGGCGGACAAAGTAAAGGAAAAATTAAATTCCCTCTTACGAGTAGTGGCTACAGGCGGGAAGTATCTCCTCAACATTGGACCGATGCCCAAAGGGGGAGTGGTTCCCTTTGAGAAGGAAGTACTGCTTCGTATGGGAGCCTTCTTGGCTTCTGTCCCCCAAGCCGTTTACGAAACCCGACCTTCTCCTTTTGGGGTTGTGGCAGATCAGATTCCCTCCACCCTGTCTGCCGATGGTAGGGAGTTGTACCTTTTTATCCCCCAAGGAATGGATCGACTTGCTTTGCCCCCGTTCGAGGGAATCCTAAAAAAGATTGATTGTATCAATAGTCGTATTGGAATTAAGGCACAGGGTACTCCTCAATCCGGAATGATTCTGTCTTTTACCAGAAAGGAAGGAGAGCAATCCCCTCTTTACGGAGTGGTACGCTTGTCTTTTGCTCGTCCCATAGGAGCTGTTCTAAAACCTTTTTCCGGGAAGCTCTTAACTCCCCGAATAGCCCAATGCTCGTTTGCTCATTCCTCCATCGATTATTACACGGGATTTCGCAGCATATTGGGGTATCGTTGGATTTTGCCTCTTTCGTCCCGATCACAAAAGGCGAGGATTTTCTTTACGGAGGAAGAAGAGGAAAAAACAATTCGCTTGTCACTGTCCGATGGGAAAGAACCCCAAAAGAAGTTTTGGGAAGAAAGAGTTGTATTGACCAATGGAAGAAAAGAGAGGGTGACTACAGTTTCTTTGGAAAATCTTGTGTGGCATCGATTGTTTAGTCAGAGAAGCGGAGGGCGTTTTGGCGTTGTTCCGCAAGATTTTGTTGCTCCCAATTGGGATGTCAATGCCCCCCGATTGCAGCCGGAGCCGATGAGCTTGCATTGGAATGGAGATGCTGCAACAGCCCGCTATCTCCACTATGAATTGGAGAGTAAGAAAGGCTGCCTTTATCCTGTGGAATTTGGTTATGGAGAGGGGATAATGGTTTTCTTGGATGGGCAATATGTGGCGGGGAATATGCTGCGCCCCAACAAAGACAAATCTCTGCATCGTCTTTTGTTACTATTGGAGTTGCCTCGAGGGGTTCACCGCTTGACGATAAAGCTTTACAATCGTTGGAGAAATGGCGATCGACTGTCCGTGACTCCCAAGAAGAATTATCAACGCTCTTATGTGGATTTGGAATTGCCTCTCTGCCCCTCTCCTTCGATCTTGGAAGTAGGCAAAGATTTAGTTCCTCCGGCAGCTCGACCGGCAGGACTCTACAATCTTTCTGTGGAATTGATCCGTTTTTAATGTCTTATACAGAAAGAAGCCAAAACCCGATAATTTTGGGCGATTATCCTTTCATCCGAGAAATAAACTTTTCATCCTAATACCATCTCTCTATTGCTCTTGTGAGTAGTGGAGATGTGGTATTTGGGGAACTTTGAGTTGTATAGCTCAATCTCAATTTCCCTCTTTCTCAAAAAATATCTTAGAAGAATAACAAGCTGTATTCCGGTGTTCCTTCGGTAAATTTCGAGCAAAAAAAGCTCTCGGGGAGGGGAGCGGCGAGGAGGAAAATTCTCCTTGGTGCGCTCCTCTTTCTGGCTATTTAGTCGTTTGGTAGCTGATAGATAAGAGACTCCGTTTGATATATTCAATGGGAGATCGAGTGGTAAGAAATTTAAACAATATATCTGTTACAGGGCAAAAATAAAAGAGAGTGCATCATAGGATACACTCTCCAAAAACATATTATGAAAACGATTTATAAATAACTCTCTCCCAAAAAGAGAGCTAACTTTCATTTCCTTGGGGAAAAAGATTACTTGTCTTTTTTCACAATCATCGTAGCCGTGTAGACCTGATTATTTTTCGTGTTCTTAATTGTGAAAGTTATTTTGGTTTCGTATGGGAGCTTGGCTTTAGGGATTCCCATATGGAACTGCAAGGCATCTGAAGAGGGAGCTACCTTGGCTCCGTCTTCCAAGCTATATTCTACAATGTTGGCAGGGAAAGGAACGCACTTTTCGCCAAAGCACCAAGAACCGCTGGGGATTCTCTTTTCAGACTTAAAGCTGCAAATATAGATGGGTTGCTTTTCTGCCTTGATAAGAATGTGTGGTTCAACGGCATATTGAGGTTCTCCGTATTCTTCCAAACTGAAGTCTGAATCTTTCACGGTAAATTCACCTCCGGAGGGGATGTTTTTGCCATCATAGATGAAATAGAAGTCGGTCGTCATTTGGGGACCGGCAACACTTACTGTAGCAGTTACTTCTACCTGCTTGGCGATTGTGCCTGCTTTTACTACGAGGTTGGCGCGGTGTATACCTACTTTATTACCAACAAAAGTAATCTTGATGGTGTGTTGATCTCCGTTTTTGCTTACCGATGTGGTAAATGAGGCTGCATCAGTCCCGCCAACACTTACCTCGAGGTTGCCGCTGAAGTTCTTTGTGGTGGCAACTACGCTCTTCTCAGCCTTAGCAGGCAAGCTCTCAGCCTTGATTTCGCCAAAGTCTATGGATGACTCAATGGCAATCTTGGTTTCCTCTGGGGTGGGCTTTACATCGGGACCACAAGAAACCAAAAGGAAAAACAAAGAGGTCAGAGAGACCAATGAGAAATACAATCTTTTTTTCATTGTTTTAATCTTTTCTTTATGGGTGAATAATTACTCTATTTTACTATGCGTGGGGGCAAATGTAGGGAATTTTTTCAATAGCTCCAAACTATTGCCTTTCGGGGAAATCTCGCCGAAGAAGGGCTTCCAACGATGGTTTTCTCCCTCGGAAACGTTGGTACAGAATCATAGGATCTTCTTCATCTCCTTTTTCCAAAATATTGCTTCTAAAAAGATGAGCAGTATCGGTATTCCAAATACCTTGTTCTAAAAACAGAGAAAAGGCATCGGCATCCAACACCTCGCTCCACTTGTATCCATAGTATCCGGCAGCATATCCTCCCGAGAAGATGTGGCTGAAGGAGGTGGTTGTGCAACATCCTTGTGGGGCTGCTTCCCAGATTGTGATATGTTGGCAAGCCTTTTGTTCAAAGAGACGTGGTTCCCAATCTATGGGCAATGGCTGGGTGCGATGATGGTAAGCCATATCGAGGTAGCCAAAGAATAGTTGGCGCATTGTTTGGTAACCGGCCGGATAACGCTCGGAGGCTAAAAATTTCTGCAATAGATCGTTGGGGAGCGGTTCTTCCGTTTGGTAATGCGAGGAGAGAAGTTCTCGCACCACTTGAGGTTGAGAAAGAAAATTTTCCATAAACTGACTGGGCAGCTCCACGAAGTCGTGCTGCACATTGGTTCCACTCAGGGAGGTGTATCGGGCTTGTGTGAGAAGACCGTGCAGAGCGTGTCCGAATTCGTGTAAAAAGGTATTGAC
Source organism: Bacteroidota bacterium (assembly GCA_023396255.1). Taxonomy (GTDB): domain Bacteria; phylum Bacteroidota; class Bacteroidia; order Bacteroidales; family Porphyromonadaceae; genus Porphyromonas. Next base: position 10,792 of record JAEWWU010000010.1, on the reverse strand, counting down.
TTCGGAGGGAGTCAGTAGGGCTGGAGTTTTTTCGGAAGGAGGAGTAAAGTTCATTACCAGAACAATCTGTGGCCGTTTGTTCGGGCTCATTTCACGCAAATTGTTCATCCAAGCTCCGCTCTGTTTTCCGGAGCGGGGAAAGAAATCTAAATACAAGAGCCCCAATAGAGATTTATCGCCATCCAAAACCGAATAGGTTTTTACGTCGGGATGGTATATGGGGAGGTCGGTGCGCTCTTCAAAAGAGACTCCGTACAGACGCTCGGCAATGGAAAAAACACCTGAGATCACTTTTTGTAGGGGAAAATAGGGGCGTAGCTCCTCCTCTTTGATTTGGTAGTGTTCCTCTTTGTATCGTTCCATATAGAACGCCAAGTCCCAAGGGTGCAGAGGGTTTCCTGCGTAGGTTTGTAGCTCTTTTAGTTCGTCTCTGGTGGGCTCTATATAATTGTCTTTGAGAGAATCCAAAAGATCAATAACCTGTTGTGGTGTTGAGAGCATACAATCTTTGAGACGATAGTGAGCATAGCTCTCATATCCCATCAGTTGAGCCAAACGGCAACGTAGGTCTACTATTCGGCGTACTGTTTCGATATTATTGTTTTCATTGTCTGCATAGCCGACTGATTGTCTAGCCTTATAAAACTCTTCTCTGACTCGGGCATCGGTACAGAAGCGCATAATGGCTGAGAAGTGTGGCATAGAAAGCGTAAAGCGATACCCCTCTTCATTGTGCTTTTGGGCATTTTGTTCGGCATCGTTCAGTATGGATTTAGGCAGGCCCGATAGAGATGGAGTCGAGGGCGGAAGGGTTTTGTGCCAACGTTGTTCATCTTGCAGTTTATTTTGAGCAAAAGAGGTGGTTCGTTTGCTCAATTCCTCAACCACTCTGCGGTATTCTGCTTGTTGTTCACCTTCGAGTAGAGCTCCTCTGTCTACAAATCCATCATATGTTTGCCGAAGCAGTCGGAGTTGCACCGAGTCTAAATTGAGGGTCTCTCTGTGTTCGTACAAATGGCGTATGCGAGCAAAAAGATCCGGGTTGAGTGATACGTCGGCGCTCAAACGGGAAAGTAGCGGAGAATACTCTTGAGCTTGTGCCATCAAGGGTTCCGATGCATTAGCGTGGAGTAGGTTGTAAAAAGCTCCGCATATGGCTTCGAGGGGAGCTCCTGCTTTTTCCAAAGCCTCTATGGTATTGGCAAAGGTCGGTGGTTCGGGATTTGATGCAATTGTCTCAATTTCTTGGCGTTTGAGGTCTATTGCCAATTGCATGCAAGGAGGAAATACTTCCGGGGAGATACGATCGAAAGGATAAACTTCCAGAGGAGTGTTAGGTGCAGCAAAGAGTTCGTATAGAGAATTGCTGCGTGTGTCTTCTTTTGCCATAATTAGGAAAAAATGTGGTAATACTGCAGTTTTATGGAGCGAATTTAGAAAGAATTGAGCAACCAATTCATAGTCCGATACAAACCAAGAGTTTCTACACGCTTGTTCGAGGCGATGGAGGCAATTTGTTTGATTTTTTGAATGGAGCAGAAATTTTCTCGGACAAAAAAATAATTTGCTTGGACGGAATAAAAATTCGTAGGGAATTATCAAAAATTAATTCCCTACAAATTGGGAATTAGTTCCCTCCTTTTTGACAATTTTGAGGGAACTAAATCAGCCGGAAAAACGAATGGAAAAGTAAAATAGATTGATTACTGCATCTTGTTGTAAAAAGGTCTGCGTACAATCCTTCCGATGAAGTGAATCCGGATAGGAGTTCGGTGTATGACCGTGCAAAAGTCAAGCAACGCAGTTGTTCCATAGAATAATTCTTTATCTTTGCGGCAAAATTGGTAGGTATAAGCGTCAAATGGAACAAAATAGCACTGCAATAAGTAATATCTTCGTGCAAATAGAAGCTTTTCAAGAGAGGCGGAGTCTTCCATAACAACAGCTCAAATAAAACATTCTTTTTACACTCAACCTTTGATTTTTTAGTTACAATGTTCGGAAAAACTTCGTCCAAAAAGGAAGGAAACAGAGATGCTCAAACGCTTCAAAAGGGCAACAGAAAAGGACTTCTTAGGCAGTATTTGGAGGCGATTGTCTTCTTGGCTATCTTCTTCGGCATCTTTTCTTACATAGGAAGCAAAATGGGAGTGCCCAATATGATGAATACAATAATGAACACAGCGCACGACCTGCTGATGAATACCGTATTCTACATTATGGGTATCACGGTGCTTACGGGAGCTTTGGGTAGCTTGTTGGTAGAGTTTCACGTAGTAAGTGCCTTGGAGCGCTTATTGCGCCCATTGATGAAACCTGTATATGGGCTTCCGGGGGTTGCTGCTTTGGGCGGATTGCTCACATTTTTGTCCGATAACCCGGCGATCATTTCGCTATCCAAGGACAAAACATTTTGCTCCTTTTTCAAGAAATACCAACTCATATCTCTGACCAACTTTGGTACAGCTTTTGGTATGGGGCTTATTGTAATCATTTTTATGGTGAGTAAAGGACAGGGCAATGCCGCTATGTTTGGGGCAGCCGGGGCATTGGTCGGTAGTGTCATTTCGACTCGTTTGATGCAGTTCTTTATTTTGCGCAAGTATCCGGAAATGAGAGCTCCGGTAACGGTTGTCGAAGGTCCGCAAGACTTTGGGGTAGAAAACAAAAACAAAGAGAACGTCTTGATGCGCGTGCTCAACTCTATGCTCGATGGGGGCAAAACCGGAGTGGATTTGGGCTTAGCAATTATTCCGGGGGTATTGATTATTTCTACTGCTGTGATGATGCTTACCAATGAGCCCAAGGGACCGGATGGTACCTACATCGGTGCGGCCTATGAAGGGGTGGGGTTGTTGCCCTATTTGGCTTCTAAGATAGATTTTGTTTTTCAATGGCTTTTTGGTTTTCAAGATCCCAAATTGATTGCTTTCCCCATCACCACTTTAGGGGCGGTAGGAGCAGCCTTGGGTTTGGTTCCCAATTTTATAGAACAGGGAATTTTGAATGGAAATGCCGTGGCTGTATTTACTGCAATGGGTATGTGTTGGAGCGGATTCCTTAGTACTCATACAGCTATGTTGGACTCGCTTGGTTATCGCAAACTGATTTCTCAGGCAATAGTGGCACACACGATTGGAGGTCTCTGTGCCGGAATTTTTGCCCATTGGCTTTATGCCGCTTTTATGTAATAGACTTTTACTACCTCCCCCCTTGCTGCATCGTATGTGAGGGGGGAGGTATTTCTTTTATGTATTATAATCCTCAAAATAAATAACGCACAAGAATAAGATGAAGAGAAAAACACTCCTTTGCGCCTTTTGCGCTTTTTGGGCACTCCCCTTTGTAGCTTACGCACAGCAAGAACGTGTGACCGACGAATCTCCTTTGGTGCAGCAGATCAGTGTCATCAAAGAAAAGCAGGACAAGTTCAATTTCTATATGCACACCCATATGAGTGCCGACCAGAAGTGGGGTACGGAGGGGGTGAAGCCGTTTACTTTTAACGCACGAGAGCTGAGAATGGAGGCCAGAGGGAATGTTACGGAACGTTTCTCGTACCGATTGATGTACCGTCTCAATGTGATGCAGGACGCTACAAGGGCGGTTGACGGTCAACCCGGATCTTTGGATGTGGCAGGTATTGGCATAAAGTTCAACAAACAATGGTCGGCTTTCTTGGGGCGTCAGTGTGCTGCTTACGGGGGAATTCAATTCGACTACAATCCGGTGCAGGTGTACGAGTATGTCTCCATCCTAAACACCTTGCCGATCTTCCTTACGGGAGTCAAAGTGGCTTATGAACCAGTTTCTGGGCAACAGTTTCAATTGCAGGTGCTCAACTCGCAGAACGATAATTTGAAAAATCTCTACCAAAACGATCCCTCTAAGCCACAGTTCAAAGAGGCATTAGTGCCTCTGGATTACACATTCAATTGGAACGGAAAGATTGCCAATTGTTTTGATACCCGTTGGTCTTATTCTTACATTACCGAGACGGATAGGCACGCTACGCAGTACATAGCTTTGGGCAATTTGTTTCACTGCGGTCGTTGGGAAGGGTACTTCGATGCTATGTTTGCCCGGGTGGGGCTCAATGCGGGACGAGTAATTCCGGCACAGGAAAATGGTGAGTATCACTCTTATGTTCTCAAAGCCAAGTATAGCCTTTCTGATCGTTGGAAAGTTTTTGCCAAAGGAATGTACGAAACGGCAGGAGCCGGCTCCTCCTCTCGTTGGGGCGATCAAAAGAAAGAGCTTACAACCTTGAGTTATGTGGGTGGGGTAGAGTACTATCCTATGCCAAAGAGTGATCTTCATTTCTTCTTGGTTTATACGGGGAAACATTTCGATTATACCAACCCCGTACAGAAAGATTTCAATACCAATCGCCTCTCTCTCGGGTTTATTTGGCAAATTCCGGTATTCTAAATTCAGGGATGCCGAGTGGTAGAAATCCCTATAAGATTAAGCCCCGAAAGTTTTACAAAACTTTCGGGGCTTAATCTGTTTACCCAAAGATATATTGAGGGGAACTTTTGCCCTAAGAGGAAGTGGCTCTTTATCTACGGGTCGAACTTAGGTTTATTCTTTTGCTTGTTCCATAGAGGAAGGTAAGGCTTCGTAGAGTTGGGCGAGATGAATAAAATCATCGGGACTGAGTCGCTCTGCTCTTAGAGCAAACATAGGCTCTGAAGTGTAGTCGTAGTCTTTGCCAAACAATCCCATCAAAGCGTTGCGAAGAGTTTTGCGCCGTTGTCCAAAAGCAGCCTTTATTACTCGTTTGAAGTTTTCTTCGCTACAAGGAATAGAAGAGCGACTATTGCGCTCCAAGATGAGTACTCCGCCATCGACTTTGGGAGGAGGGTTGAAGTCTAAATGAGATACTGTAAATACATATCGGCAATGATACCAGCACTGCAACAAAACACTCAAAATGCCATAATCTCTATTTCCGGGAGGGGCACACAAACGCACTGCCACCTCTTTTTGGAGCATCCCACAGATGCAGGGGATCCGCTCTTTGTGATCTAAAACCCGGAAAAAGATTTGGCTCGATATGTTGTACGGATAATTTCCTATGATTACCAAGGTGGTATCGGGGTGTTGGGGAATAAAATCCTCTGCCGGCAGGTGTAAGAAGTCCCCCTGAATAATGCGTTTTTGCGCCGAGAGGGTTGGAAAGGTTTGGTGCAGGTACTCAATGGATTCGTGGTCGATGTCCAGTACATAAAGATTGTGCCCCAATTGTTCCAAAGGTCGGGTCAGTACTCCCATACCGGGTCCTATTTCCAATACGGGAGTTCCCTTGTACTTATCTATCAAATGGGCAATGCGTTCTGCAGCCTCAAGGTTGGTGAGAAAGTGTTGCCCCAAATTCTTTTTGGCTCTGACCTGCTTTGTCATAACGTTTTTTTGTTCTTATTTCCTTATTTCTTTTTTACGGTCACAAAGGTAGTTTTTTCCTTGTAGCTCTTTGTCAAGTGGCTGATTGCGAATGTTTGGGAAGTAGTTCTTTACCTTCGGACGCGAGGCGCTGATAACTAACTTTTTGTACCTTTGCTCACTATTAGAATAAAGAAAGTGTTATGACTTCAAAAGAAATAAGAGCTGCCTTTTTGGATTTTTTTCGGGGCAAAGAGCATCACATAGTACCCTCTGCACCTATGGTAATTAAGGATGACCCCACATTGATGTTTACCAATGCCGGTATGAACCAATTCAAAGACATCATTCTGGGCAATAAAGAAGCCAAGTACAGAAGAGTGGCAGACTCTCAAAAGTGTCTCCGGGTAAGTGGTAAACACAATGATCTCGAAGAAGTGGGACACGACACCTATCACCACACGATGTTTGAGATGTTGGGGAACTGGTCTTTTGGTGACTATTTCAAAGAAAATGCCATTGCTTGGGCTTGGGAGTTCCTTACCGAACGTTTGGGGATAGAAAAAGATCGTCTTTATGTGACCATCTTTGAAGGAGACAAGGCAGATTCCATAGATAGAGATCAAGAAGCCTTTGATTTTTGGAGCCGACATATACCCCAAGACAGAATCCTTTTGGGGAACAAGAAAGATAATTTTTGGGAAATGGGTGATACCGGACCCTGTGGCCCTTGTTCCGAGGTTCACATAGACCTCCGCTCTTCTGAAGAGCGGAGCAAGATCGATGGAGCCTCATTGGTTAATAGTGATCATCCCCAGGTGGTGGAAATCTGGAATTTGGTATTTATGCAATATGACCGAAAGGCAGATGGTCACTTGGAGCCGCTGCCTCACAAGGTTATAGATACCGGAATGGGTTTTGAACGTCTTTGTATGGCAATCCAAGGCAAGCAATCCAACTACGATACGGATGTTTTTACTCCCCTCATCAGAGCAGTGGAAACATTGACCGGTAAGCAGTATGGAGTCAACGAATCGGTTGATGTGGCGATGCGTGTGATCGCTGACCACATCCGAACCATCGCTTTTGCCATCACGGACGGACAGTTACCCTCCAATGCAAAAGCCGGTTATGTGATTCGTCGCATCTTACGTAGAGCGGTGCGCTATGGATACACTTTCTTGGAACGTAATGAACCGTTTCTATATGCCTTGGTCCCGGCCTTGGTTGCCAATATGGGAGAGGCTTACCCGGAATTGGAGGCTCAACGCAGCCTAATAGAAAACGTTATACGGGAAGAAGAGGAGAGCTTTTTGCGTACTCTTGAAACCGGAATGAAGTTGTTGGAAAGACGTATCCAGGAAACCCCTGAAGGAAGCCCTCTTAGTGGAGAAGACGCCTTTGCTCTCTACGATACTTATGGTTTCCCATTGGATCTCACGGAACTCATTTTACGGGAGCATAAGATGACACTCGATAGCGATGGTTTTGCCCTTTTGATGCAGCGACAAAAAGATCGGGCACGCGCAGCTGCTGAGGTTGAGGCTGCCGACTGGGTCACTGTACACGAAGGAGAGACAACTTTTATCGGGTACGATGCAACCGAAGCAGCTACCCAAGTGCTCCGTTACCGTGCCGTGAAGCAAAAAAATAAGAGTTTTTATCAAGTTGTATTGCAAACTACTCCGTTCTATGCAGAGATGGGGGGGCAGACGGGGGACGCCGGAGTTTTGGTCAATGCCGATGGTAAAGCCTTTAAGGTAACAGATACCAAGCAGGAAAATAACCTACCCATACATATTATGCCCCAGTTGCCGGAACCTATTGACGGTATTTTGCAGGCTCAAATTGATGTTGATAGGAGGGCAAAGACAGAAGCCAATCATACGGCAACTCACCTTATGCACAAGGCTTTGCGAACTGTTCTGGGCAATCACGTGGAGCAAAAAGGTTCGTTTGTGGGAGCTGATCTTTTGCGATTCGATTTCTCCCACTTCAAAAAATTGTCTCAAGAAGAAATTAGGCAAGTAGAGCAGCTGGTCAATGAGGCAATCCGTGCCGATTATCCCAAACAGGAAAGGCGTTCTGTTCCGATTGCGGAAGCGCGAGCTTTGGGGGCTATGGCTCTTTTTGGCGAGAAATATGGTGAAGAGGTACGCGTAATGCAGTATGGCGACTCAATAGAACTTTGTGGGGGAACTCACGTAGCTTCTACCGGACGAATAGGTGCCTTTAAAATTGTTGGCGAAAGTTCTACCGCTGCTGGAATTCGCCGTATTGAGGCTATTACGGGCTCTCAAGTGGAACAGCATATCTATGCTCAGGAAGATCTCTTGGAAACAGTATCTGCTTTACTCAACAATGCACCCAATATTTCCAAGGCAATAGAGAAACTAATTGCCGAGCATACCGATTTGCGCAAGAAAGTAGAGGAGATAGAACATCAGCGGGCTTTGTCACTAAAAGCCGATGTCTTGAATGCTTCCTACAAGATTGGCGATACGCGGGTGTTGCTTTTGGAGGGAGAAGTCCCAACAGCGATTGCCAAGAACGTAGCGGGGATGGTACGCGACTCCCTTTCTAACGAATCTTTTATCTTGGTGGTGGGAACTCAAGAGGGAGACAAGTGTAACCTAACGGTGGTTCTATCCAAAGATCTTACGGAAAAAGGATTCAATGCTGCCAAATTGATTGCTTCTGTGGCGCAACTCATCAAGGGCGGAGGTGGTGGACAACCCCATTTTGCGATGGCTGGTGGACGCAACCCACAGGGCTTGGGCGAAGCAGTTACCAAGATTTTGAAAACAGGAGGTTGGGAAAAGTAAAGTAAGTAAATAGTTGTGTTGTACCAACAGGAGATCTACGTGGGGCATTGCTTTCTTTTGGAGAAGGTAATGCCCCTTCTTCGAGCTAAAGGATTAGAGAAGGTTTACGTACTCGTTGATAGACAGGTAGAAAACTTACACCAATCTTATTTGTCATCTTTGCGAGAAACTTTACCCTCCGGTCATTTTTTTGAAATTGATGGGGTCGAAGCAGCCAAAGAACTCTCTTCGGTACAAGAGTATGCCGGACGTCTGTTGCAAGCCGGAGCTAATCGACAATCGACTTTTGTGGCAATCGGGGGAGGAGTGGTTACAGATATGGTTGCCTTTCTTGCTTCCATCTATATGAGAGGAGTTTCTTGTATTTTGCTGCCTACTACTTTGTTAGCTATGGTCGATGCTTCGGTGGGGGGGAAAAGTGCCGTTAATCTCTGTGGGGTGAAAAATGTATTGGGAACATTTGCTCCTGCCGAGGCTGTTTTCTGCGATGTTTCTTTCTTATCAACCCTTTCTGAATCCGATTTGATGAGCGGTTATGGCGAATTGCTCAAACACGCCCTTTTGCAAGGAGAGGAAGCTTGGAGACAGCTGCTTTGCTTCGACCCTTGGAAGCAATCAACTCTACAGTGGGGCTCCGTGGTCGAAGGTGCAGTCGCGTATAAGCAGTCGGTGGTTACTCGGGATTTTTACGACAGGGGAGTACGCCGTTATCTTAATTTGGGACATACCTTTGGGCACGCTTTGGAGACTTTGTCCCACCATCGTAAAGATGGTTTGGAGGCACTCAGCCACGGGGCGGCTGTAGCTGCCGGGTTGGTCTGCGAATTGTATGCTTCTGTGCTTCGATGTGGGCTTCCTCGGCAAGTCCTTTTCCAATATATATATCACTACAAAGAGTTGTATCCACGTTTCTTGATAACCTGCAAGGAGTATAAAGAAATTGTGGGGTATATGTTGTACGATAAAAAGAATGATGCCTCTCAGAAGAAAGATGCTTGTGTCAATTGTGTGGCTCTGTCGCAGCCAGGTAAACCCTCAATGGTTTCGCTTTCCGAGGAGGAAATTAAAGAATGCTTGGATTTTTATCGAGAAGCCCTCGGATAAGAGAGTCTTAAGAGGGGAAGATGGTATGGAATCTTCTTGGGTTTGTAGTATACTGTTAAAACTATTTCTATACTTGTTCTCTTTCTTGGAATCCATCTGTTGATTTCCTGTTGATTTTCCGTTGATTGGTTATGAATGCTTGCCAAATACTCTTTACTAAACAGACATAAAAACTTTGCCGTTTTTTCTCTTTGAAATTATTCTGGGATATCCTCTTGCTCCTTATGAAATAAGCTATCATCATTGTACCCTTCATATCCAAGAGTTTTCGTCTCAGAATAATGCTCGTGAGATGGTTCTGTTGATCATTAGTAGCACCGTGCCCCTATTTCCAGCTTGTTCTTGTTCGTTCTAATTCTTCATCCGTTATCCTTTGTGAGCCTTTTTCTTTCTCTTTTGTGGTGCAGCAAGAGCTGAAAGGTGTTGAATAGATTTTGCCAAATGGAATAGGTCGCCATCCCGACTGAAGCTAAGGGGTTAAGATAGGTGTGAATGAGCCAAATCCCCAAAGTAGAGTTTTTCTGAGCCAAACCCTGTCCCAGGGTAACCGATTCGCCCAAGATTTTTTTGCTCAGGATTTTTCCGATGGAAAACTGAATGATGCAGGCAATTAACCCCAAAATCCCCAGATAAATCATTGTCGGAATCATACTAACAGGTTCTTGTACCATATACTTGACTGTGTTCGCGATGATAAGAGCAAGGGCAAAAACCCAAATCCAAAAAGCAGCAGATGGAATCAGATTGAGCCGGGAATGTAGTTTGGGGGTATATTTCCTTGCACCTTGAGCCAATATCAGGGGAAGAACCACCAAAGGGGTTATACCTCCTAAAATCTTTAGGAAAGAGACTATAAACGGCTCGTGTGCGTTGCCCAACCATCCCAAAATAATGGGAGATGAGATTGCCGTACTCAAACTACCCAAGAGAACATAAGAGGTTGCAATTCCTACACTTCCGTTAAGAATCCCCACAACAACCGGAGAAGCGGAAGCCACAGGGCAGAGAAAGCACATCATAAAACCCTGTGCCAATACTTCAGCATACGGTATGGGTAAGTAACGGATGGAGAAATAGGCAGCCAAACCAAGTCCCATCTGTAAGAACAGTAGTTGCCAATGCACTTTGGTCACTTTGATCTCCTTGGGTGAAAGTTTGAGGAAGGTGAAAAAGAGCATCAAGACAATCATATAAGGGACTACGCCTTTGAGCAAAGAGAGAGGGCGATACAGAATAATCCCGCTTAGGATGGAAATGGGTAATCCGTAGTCTTTGATGCGCAGCATAAACTGCATTGGTAGATAGTGACGAATTTGTCGCATAGAAAAACGAACCGAGAAGAATGGGTTAGGTGTGCTATAACAACAGATTCGCTACATTAGCTTACTGGATTTTTACGCTCGTCGGGACGGGTGGTCCCGCCCCTTGGCGCTGGCCGCTCCCCGACCGATGAGTTTGAAAGCGTAAAATAATCTGCG